>ONIL01000018.1 GCA_900317835.1 uncultured Prevotellaceae bacterium
ACTGATGTGGGATTATAGGTCACGGTAACCGTAGAACCATTCATCACGGCGCTCCTGGTGATACTGGTCTTGTCAATACTGAAGCCACTGCCACTGACGCTCAAGGTCACAGGAGTAGTGGTGGTCAAGTTTTCACCCTTCAAGACGAACGTCTGAGTCACGGGAGTGCCAACCTCGGTATTAAATGACAATGAATTGGGAGTTGCAGTAATACTCGGAACACTCGTTGCGGTACCTGTCAGGGTCACTTTCTTAGTCTCGGCCGAGGTGCTGGAAACGTTCACAGTAGCCGTTTGTGTTCCTGATGTGGTGGGCGCGTAGGTCACGGTCACAGTTGCACCAGCGGTAGCCTGAGTTGCTGAGATAGTGCTGGGAGATACCGTGAAGAATGTGCTGCCACTCACACTGACGTTGACATCGCCTTGGAGATCGGTACCAGTTACGGTAAAGGTCTTGGTTACGGTTCCGTTAGTGTTGGTGGAGAAAGCCAACGTCGCAGGGCTAACAGTCAAAACAGGAGTGGGAACTTGTGAGCCTTCGGGAGGAGCGATGCCGATAATCATGGCCTCACCATACTTGAAAGTGTAAGAGCCTGATTGGCCAGTTGAACCAGTAGAAGTGGTGAAGTTGTGCAGCGTGCAATAGCCGTTACTGTCGCCGCTCCAACCCCAGTTCACGTAGTACTGGCCACTGGTATTGCAGCCAAACACATTGAAAGCGTGACCCGAAACCTGGCTGCCGGTGATGTCACAGGCCAGATACTCAATGGGACGTCCATTATACAACTCATTCAGCATCCATTCGTTCCACTGGGCGTCAGTGTAGTTCTGTGAGCTATTGGTGTATCCGTTCCAGCCAGATTGAACGATCTCGGTGAGGGTGAGCAGTTGGGCATCAGTATATCCAAAGGTGTGGCAAGCCTCCAGGATCTCGGGATCGGTGGCGCCACTGCCACTGGTACTGTAGCCCATGTTACATGCCTGGCCCACATAGCGCATCAGCCACGAAACGGCTTCGGCCTGTGCACTGTTGTAGCTGTAGTTTGATGGACCGGTGTACTCATCAATCATGTTGTCCCAGTCAGCAGCTTTTTCACTCAGCGCCGGAGCGGCCAGATAGCCATAATATGAGTTGGCAGCAATTGCCGGCAGGGCAGGATAGGTTGCGGGCCATTTATACAGATAGAAGCACATAGCCAGTGACGTGGCGGGACAGCCAGTATAGGCGTGGGTGCTGCCACTAGTGGGCGTGTGGTTGTAATAGGGCTTGGTCTGGTCCCAATTGGCGGTCACCAGCGGTGGAACGGCAGTCGTAGATGCCCTGGTAATCGTCAATGGCTTCATTGTACCAGCCTTGAGGCCATCAATCTGATATTTGTACTTGTTGAGCAACCACTGCATGCCGGGAGGAATGTTGTCTAAGTCAAGAGCACCTTCCTCGCCGTACATCAGAATCTCAGGTGCCAAGTCGTCACCGGCAACTACCACATAGGAATGTTCTGTGTTGAAGATATAATAGTCAACAGCTGAAGGATTGAAGACTGATGCTTCCGCCCTAACAAGCGTGAGGTTAGAAGCAGCTGAAGATCTAAGATGGCCAGCGTTGACTTGTTTTGTTAGAAACGCGCTAGCTGCTGTGCGCGCCTGCGTGACGGACACATCGGCAGCTGACATCTGTAGCGTCGTGAGGGCGACTGCTAATAGAAATAGAATTTTTTTCATAAACGTAATGGTGTTAATGGTTATAAATAAACGTTTTGCGATATGATTTGAAAGTAGTTTCGATGTATATTAATGTCTTTTGATTATTATTTGATATGCAAAATTACGTAAGCGGTAGCAATATTCCAAATAATTCAGCGAATTTGTTATAAAAAATACATATAACGCCGAATTTTTCAAGCAAACCGAATGAGAATTAGACTGATTCATATGCAAAATGACAAATTCGCCATAATCCAACAGCTTTATAATAGAAAATGAGTAATTTTGCGCCATGATAGGGAATGGACTCCCTGATAAACAATCAACGATGGCCAATAACCAATACATACTATCTGATGTGACCCAACGCAACCGCGAGGAGAAACGGTGCACTATTGTGGGCATGGCTAGTGACGTCTGCTTGGCGGCATTGAAGATCATCACAGGCATTCTGGGCCGTTCCAGTGCCATCCTAGCCGACGGCATACACACCATCGGCGACACGATGACCGACGTGCTGGTCTATACCATGGTGCGGCTGTCAGGCAAGGGCGTGGACGACCGTTACCGCTACGGCAGGGGAAAGTATGAGACACTGGCCGCATTCCTCATCAGCATCATCCTGGTCATCATCGCATTGGGACTAATGGTTGAGGGTGTCCAAGATGTGTGGAACGCCCTTCAGGGCGAGACTCTGGAAAGGCCCCACACCATGGTGCTTATCGTGGGAGGCATCGCCCTGATCGTCAAGGAAGGGCTCTATCACTACACCCGGCACAAAGGACTCAAGACGGGCAGCACCGCGCTCAAGGCATATGCCTGGCACCACCGTGCCGACGCCATGTCAACAGCAGCGACCCTGCTAGGCGTGGCTGGAGCGGTATTTTTGGGAGAGAGTTGGCGCATACTGGACCCGCTGACGGCCATCATCGTGAGTGTGCTGATCCTCATCCTCGCCTACCGCATGGGACGGCCTGCCGTTGAGGAGCTGCTCGAGGTCTCGTTGCCACCCGAAGAGCAAGACTGTATCGCCAACATTGTCACGGGCACTCCTGGAGTGAAAGCGTTTCACAACCTGCGCACACGCCGCAACGGCAACCTGCGCGTCGTGGATATCCACATCAAGGTCGATGGCAGCCTGACCGTCGCGCAGTCCCACAACATTACCCGCGATGTTGAGCAACGACTGCAAAATGAACTGGGCGAAGTATTAACAAATATCCATGTTGAGCCCTATCATGGACACAACACCTGCGAGAAAAATGGAAACAATACAACTCAATAACACGCTGCCGCGCGTGTTTGCCGGCCACAATAGCATCAGCAGTGATGTGTGGTTGAAAAACGTCGTCATGGAACGCGGCAAACGATACCTTATCAGTGCCGAGAGTGGTACCGGCAAGTCATCGATGTGCAGTTTCATCTATGGCTACAGGCAGGATTACAGCGGAGTCATTGCTTTTGACGGACAGGACATCAGCAACCTGTCCATCGCCCAATGGTGCGACTTGCGCAAGTCTCACATCGCCTATCTGCCACAAGACATGCGGTTGTTCGGCGAACTCACTGCAATGGAGAATGTTGAATTGAAAAACCGCCTCACTGGTTTCAAGAGCCGGCAAGAGATCGAACAATTGTTCCAGGCCCTGGGCATCGCCGACAAGCAGGATAGCCTTGTGGCCAAACTCTCCATCGGCCAGCAGCAGCGTGTCGCCATCATCCGCACCCTGTGCCAGCCTTGTGATTTCATCATGCTTGACGAGCCAGTGAGCCACCTTGACGAGGAGAACAACCGCATTGTGGGCGACATCATCACCAGGGAAGCCGCTCGCCAGGGGGCAGGCATCATTGCCACATCGGTCGGCAACCACTTGAAGATGGAAGTCGATCAAATCTTCAAACTTTAAACTCTGAACTCAAATGAACGATATCATCTGGAAACTGCTTCGGCAACACATCAGCAAGGGCCAACTCATCGGCTTTGCCATCGCCAACCTTATCGGGTTGACCATTGTCTTGCTCGCGGTGCAATTCTATCGTGACGTGAGACCGGTGTTCAACGACGAGGAAAGTTTCATCAGCAAGGACTACCTCATCATTACCCGTGCCGTGACCGGGGCTGGTGCAATGATGGGCAACAATGGGGAGTTCAGCGACAGTGAGATAGCCGAGCTGGCTCAGCAGCCATGGTGCCGACAGGTGGGCAAGTTCCTGAATAGCGATTTTGCCATCGATGCACGGCTTGGCGTCGGCAGTGGCCATGCGATGCACACACAGTTCTTCTTTGAAGCCATCCCCGACGAATTCATCGACGTTGACGCTAACGCATGGGGATTCACGCCTGGCAAGCCCGAAGTTCCTGTCGTCATTTCAAGGGACTATCTCTCGCTCTACAACTTTGGTTTTGCAGCGACCCAGGGAATGCCCAAGATCAGCGAAGGCCAGGCCGAGATGTTGCCGTTGGAGTTCACCATGAGCGGCAATGGCAAGCGTCAAGTCATGCCAGGGCGCATCGTGGGCTTTTCCAATCGCCTGAACACGGTCATCGTGCCACAGGAATTCCTCGAATGGGCCAACCAATACTTCGGCACAGGCGCTCCACAGCAACCCCAACGACTCATTGTTGAGGTCAACAGTCCTGGTGACATCAAGATTGAGCAGTACATGGATGACCACCACTATGAGGTCGCCGGCGACAAGATGTCGTCCAGCAAGGCCAATTATTTCCTTACTGTCATCAGCGGTATCGTTATCGCGGTGGGAATCATCATCAGCCTGCTGTCCTTCTTCGTGCTCATGCTCAGCATTTACCTGCTGTTGCAGAAGAATACCCGCAAGCTGCAAGACCTCTTGCTGCTGGGATACTCTCCCAGTCAGGTTTCCAAGCATTACATCATGCTGGTTGTGGCATTGAACGCCTGTGTTCTTGTGCTGGCTATCGTGCTGATGCTCTTCGGGCGCATGGCTTATATGGACATGATACACGCCTTCGGCGTCAGTGGTTCAGGAGTCGGCATAGCCATTCTCATCGGCTTTATCATCATGGGAGCCATCACCACCGGCAACATCATGGCCATCAGGAAGAAAGTCAATTCACTCTGGCTCCACGAGAAATAAGTTTTTCAAGGATAAAAAAATCAGGCTCCTCAGGGTTGATCACCCATTGGAGCCTGGTTGCATTTTGCGGTTGTTCTTCTAGAGGAACCGTTCTCGTTAGGCGTGCTTTTTAGCCTCGTCAACGATAGCCTTGAAAGCGGCGGGATTGTTCATAGCCAGGTCGGCGAGCACCTTGCGGTTGATCTCGATACCAGCCTTGTGAATCAGGCCCATCAGCTTGCTGTAGGAGAGGTCCTCCATGCGAGCGGCAGCGTTGATACGCTGGATCCACAGCGCGCGGAAGTTGCGTTTTTTCTTCTTACGGTCAGCGTAAGCGTAGGTCAAACCCTTCTCCCAGGTGTTCTTAGCAACGGTCCAGACGTTCTTGCGAGCGCCAAAGTAACCCCTTGTAAGTTTTAAGATTTTCTTGCGTTTGGCTCTTGAAGCCACGTGATTAACTGATCTTGGCATTTTTTGTAATTGTTTTGATTGCTAGCGGCCGTTGCCGGCACTTTGAGCTAGACATTCGGTTAATAAATAAAATGATAAAAATCTTTTTGATTAAAAGAAAAATAAAGTGGTTTACTTCACCAGGAGCTTGCGAACGATGGGCAGGTTGGCGTTGTCAACGATGCTCATCTTACCCAGGTTACGTTTACGCTTCTTGCTCTTCTTGGTCAGGATGTGACTCTTGTAAGCATGTCTTCTTTTAATCTTTCCGGTGCCGGTAAAGGTAAACCTTTTCTTCGCAGCGGAATTCGTCTTAACTTTTGGCATTTTGTTTTAGTTTAAAAAATGTTATTAATTAATCGAGACCAGGCACTTACCAAGCCTGATGCTCTTCCTTTTCTCAGTTCACTTTACTCCTCGGCGGGAGTGTTATCCTGCTGAACGGCGTCGGTCGGGGTTTCCCTGTTTTCCTCCTTCTTCTTGCCGCCAGGCTTCTTGGGCGACAGCATGATGGTCATGCGTTTTCCCTCGAGCACTGGCATCTGATCCAGCTTACCATATTCCTCCAGGTCGTTGGCGAACCTGAGCAACAGCACCTCGCCCTGTTCCTTGAACAGGATGGAACGTCCCTTGAAGAAGACATAGCTCTTCACTTTGGCACCTTCCTTGAGGAAGCCGATGGCATGTTTCAACTTGAAGTTGTAGTCATGCTCGTCGGTCTGTGGTCCGAAACGAATTTCCTTGACCACGAGTTTGGTGGACTTGGCCTTCTGTTCCTTGGCGTGCTTGCGCTGTTGGAACTTGAACTTCTGGTAGTCCATCACGCGGCACACGGGGGGCTCGGCTTGAGGAGCAATCAAAATCAGGTCAAGGCCCTGCTCCTCGGCGATTTTCAGGGCTTCATCGATGGGATAAATGCCCTGCTCCACGTTGTCACCCACCAGGCGCACCTCGCTAGCACGAATTTCATCGTTAATCGCATTGGTGTCTTCTTTTTTGCCGGCCATCTGGCGATTACGGCCTCTTGGCCTGGTGGCATTGCTCGGGCGCTTGGGCCCGGGACGATACGGTTTTTTGTTCATTCAGCAGTTTAAAAAAGTTAGTATTATCGTGACAATCAAGCACTTCCATACGGCACACGTCGCACGGAAGCGGCTTAAAAGTTGGTCATTTCTGCCACTTCGCGATTAATATCGGCTGCAAAGGTAGTAATTTTTTTCGAACCTTGATCACCTTCGCCCTGTTTTCTTATCCCACGATGAGCAGATAGGGGATGCGCTTGAGCTCGTTGTCACGGATCTTGCGACCGATTTTCTCGTTGCGGTCATCAACGATGGCGCGCACGTCGAGTTTGTTCAACTCGTCGGCCACATGGTGGGCGTAGTCGTTGAACTTCTCGCTAATGGGCAGCACGACGCACTGGTCAGGCACAAGCCACAGCGGCAACTTGCCGGCGGTGTGCTCCAACAGCACGGCGACAAAACGCTCCAGCGAGCCGAAGGGCGCGCGGTGGATCATCACGGGACGGTGCTTCTGGTTGTCGGCACCGGTGTACTCGAGCTGGAAGCGCTCGGGCAGGTTGTAGTCCACCTGGATGGTACCCAACTGCCAGCGGCGGCCCAGGGCGTCCTTAACCATGAAGTCGAGCTTGGGACCGTAGAAAGCGGCCTCGCCAGTCACCTGCTTGGCAACCAGGCCCTTCTCCTCACAAGCCTCGATGATGGCACGCTCGGCCTTCTCCCACACCTCGTCGGTGCCCACATACTTCTCCTTGTTGTTGGGGTCACGCAGCGAAATCTGGGCCTCGTAATTGAAGCCGAACACCTTAAAGATGAACGAGATGATGTCCATCACGCCCAGGAACTCCTGCTTCAACTGGTCAGGGGTGCAGAACAGGTGGGCATCGTCCTGTGTGAAGCTGCGCACGCGGGTCAGGCCGTGCAGCTCACCACTCTGCTCGTAACGGTAAACGGTACCGAACTCGGCATAGCGGATGGGCAGGTCACGGTAGCTGCGGGGAGCAGTCTTGTAGATCTCGCAGTGGTGGGGGCAGTTCATGGGTTTGAGCATGTACTCCTCACCCTCCTCGGGAGTGGTGATGGGACGGAACGAGTCCTTGCCGTACTTGGCATAGTGGCCACTGGTCACATACAGCAGCTTGTTGCCGATGTGCGGCGTGATCACCTGCTGGTAACCGTAGCGCTTCTGGATCTTGGCAAGCATGTCCTGCAGGCGGTTGCGCAATGCAGCGCCCTTGGGCAGCCACAGAGGCAGACCCTGGCCCACGTTCTGTGAGAACGCGAACAGCTCCATCTCCTTACCGATCTTGCGGTGGTCACGCTTCTTGGCCTCCTCGAGCAGCACGAGGTACTCGTCGAGCATCTTCTTCTTGGGGAAGGAGATACCATAGACGCGGGTCAGCTGAGGACGGGTTTCGTCACCGCGCCAGTAGGCACCGGCAAGCGACATCACCTTCACGGCCTTGATGATATTGGTCGAGGGGATGTGCGGGCCACGGCACAGGTCGGTGAAGTTGCCCTGGGTATAGGTAGTGATGTGACCGTCTTCCAGGTCATTGATGAGCTCGCACTTGAGTGTCTGGCCCTTGTCGCCGAAGAACTTCAAGGCGTCGGCCTTGCTGATGTCGGCACGGACAACGGCCTCGTTCTTCTGCACGAGTTCCATCATCTTCTTCTCAATCTTTTCAAAGTCAGCGTCGGTCAGGGGATTGCCGCCGGTGTCGATGTCATAGTAGAAACCGTTCTCGATGGCAGGTCCGATACCGAACTGCACGCCGGGATAGAGCTCCTGCAAGGCCTCAGCCAGCAGGTGAGCCGACGTGTGCCAGAAGGCGTGCTTGCCCTCGGCGTCTTCCCACTTGAAGAACTTGATCTCGCCATCCATACAAATGGGGCGTGAGATATCCCATTCCTCGTCGTTTAATGTTGCGGCCAGGATGTTACGCGCCAGGCCTTCGCTAATGCTCTTGGCAATGTCCAGAGGCGTTACACCGTCCTCATATTGACGTACATTGCCGTCAGGAAACTTGATGTTAATCATAATAAGTTATTGATAATTAAACGTTTGCGTTGTACCCTACAACAGTACAACAGATTTTAACCTGCAAAGTTAGTGCAAGTCGAGCGAAATGCCAAATTTATTTGAGCATTTCCGAGACGCAGCCTAACTTCGGCGAAGCCAACGTTAGTGCAAGTCGAGCACAGAACAAAATGAAAGAAGATAATTTTTAATTAATCATGTAATTTGAAAGTTCAGCATGTCACAATGAGTGGCCCCCTTCGGGGGGGCTGGCCTTAGACTGGTCTAGGGCCTACCCGCTTGATTCAGTAAGTTCTTTTTCCCTACTTGTTGCCTTTTGAGCGGTTGTGGTGACGGCAGAGCATCTGGCAGTTGCTCTCGTCGGTGGAGCCGCCCTTGCTCCATGCTGTCACGTGGTCGGCATCCATCTCATTGAGTTTGTAGATGCGGGTCCTGTTGTTTCCCTGTTGCAAGGCACAGTCGGGGCAGTTGCTCACCCCGTTCTTCTTGGCCACTTGAGTTTGCTTTGCGTAGACGCGGTTGATGGTTGCCCTATCAAAGATGCGGATGTCCAGCAGGCTTTTATCTTTCTCTCCGCCCAAGATATATTCAAAGATGCCCTTGTGATTGTACACATAATTATCGGTATAGAGTTTCCGTACACGCTTGGATACGGCTACCACGTTATAGGGCGTCTTGTGATACAGTTCATAGAACCTACCCCACTCCAACCCCTTCATCTCGGGAAACACTTCTATGAATACGCCTGATGCCCAATCGATCACCGCGTTGAAATAGGTCTTGACGGGCGTGATGTCGCTCTCTTGGCGATGCTGGCTCATGTAGCCCTCCACATTGCCCTGGCTGACCCATTGCAGGGCACGCTCGAGATAGTCCTGACGACTGGCCGAGCCTGTGACATAGGCGCTCCACTTCTGGATGTTGGCATTCTGGCTGTTGCTAAATTCCTCTTTCAGGGCTGTGACAAACGGGCCCGAGTAGATGGCGTTTAATTTCTCCTGATTCTTCAACGGCACGCCCACGATGTTGATGGTCTGGAACCACTCCTTGATTTCGCCCTCTGTGCCCTCACAGATATAGATGAGCAGCTTGGTGTTCAGCACCTTATTGCGGTCTTCCTCGTTCAAGCCGTCGATGTACTGCTGCATGCCGTTCTTGTCCTTAATGGCGAGTTTGTGGGTCACGAAGCGGCCCAGGCTGGTGATGCGCTGCTGGCCGTCGAGCACCTCATAGTGATCACCTACCTTGTTGAAGTAAATCAGGCCCAGAGGATAGCCTTTCAGCACCGAGTCGATGACCGCCACATCCTTTTTGCCATTTGCATAGATATAGTTTCGCTGGTATTCTGGCTGAATCGTCAATTTGCCGTTCAAGCCAAACAGGCCCTTGCCCTCCAACTCATTGTAAACAAAGCCCTCGCAGATGTCGCGCACGGTGATATCGGTTCTTAGTATCGTTTCCATCGTCTTATTGTTTTTTGCGGATTAAAATTCTAGCGTATGGTTTTTCAGGAACGCCATTTTCGTTAATATAATACAATTGCCCATCTCTTAAACTTGGATTTAATTTCTTCAATTCACGAGGGAATGGTTTTAGTCCAAGCTCTTTACCCGAATCGCCTTGTGTTTGTCCAATTATTTCAAATTGTTCGGGACAATACTTGTCGAGAAAAGAAATAGGAACACCCATTTTCCCATCGTAATCACATGGAATGGCATCAGTAAATGGAACTTCGATAGCATCGTAGTTTTCATAATGGATATAGTTATTCCTGCCTCTTATTTCCTTATGCTTGCTAAATTTCAGATTATCAGCCATTGTCATTAACGGAAGATGTTGATGTCGACGACCATGGTCAATATTAGTTAGCCAAATGCTTGACGATCGGCCAAGAATCTTTCCGTCAACGATTCTATATTTGCTACCTACTTTTCCTTCAATAACTAACTCAGAAGCAAATGATTCCGGGATTTCAAATAGCAGATCTTCACTCATGGGTGTTCGTCCAACCCATAAGCTATTGTTTTTTATCAAAGGGAACACTTCTTTGTAAGTTATGCCATTTTTATTAGCAATAACTAGAAATTGTTTCTTTGCCTCTATAATCCACATCAAGAATGTTCGAAAAAGGGAGAAAGGCGGGTTGGTGATGATAAAATCGGCTTGGTCGCGCAGGGCGCAGATTTCAGGGCTGCGAAAGTCGCCGTCCCCCTCCAGGTATTGCCATTGCAGGTCTTCGACATTGATGCGCCCATCGCCCGTCACGTCGTGGTCAAGAACGAAGATTTTACCGTGGGTCTTGCTCTTGTCGGCATCATAATGTGGCGCCTCGGTCTCAAAAAGTGACGGCTGGTAGCCAAACTTGTACTTTTTGCTCTCGGGGGCATAACTGGTGGAAATGAGCCGCTTGAGGCCGAAGGTCTCAAAGTTTTGAGCAAAAAACTTGGTGAAATTGCTCCACTCGGGGTCGTCACAGGGCAACAGCACCGTCTTGCCACGAAAAACGTCGGGGTTGTACTCGAGATAGGCGTTAATCTCCTTCTCGATGTCAGGATATTGAGTGTAAAACTCGTCATTCTTGGCCTCCTTGGCCCGTGATAGGGATTCGTTTGCCATAACTGCATCAATAATTTTTGAAGTTATCAATGCGCTGGGCCAGTAAACAAAACGATCCTGCAAGTACCTCGGGACACAGAAGGTGGACGAATCCCCGTCCAAACGTTCAAGGTACTTGCAGGAAACCTATGCCTTTAGATCAGGAAAACGCCCACACAAGGTGAGCGTCACCATTATTCTAAAGACATGTTCTTTCACCTGCAAGTTTCTGAACGTTTGAATAATAGCCAACGCTAAATATTTTACCGCAATGTCTTGGAAAAGAAAAACACGATTCCTTTTCCACGGGCAAAGATAGTGATTTTTAATGGGAAACCTTGCTTTTGACGACAAAAAAGCAACACTGGGGTTCCGTTCGGCTTCGCCTCACTCTACCCCAGCCTATATCCTAACCAGCCCAAGCGGGCTTTAGCCACAAAGCCTCGGCAAGAGAGAAAAAATGATTACCTTTGTGGCTGAAAAGTCACGTCAATGAGTCACACGTCGGCCATAGCGCAACTGCAGCAGCAACGGCACCTGCTCCAAGTGGAATACCAGGAGGAGAAGGAGGCCTATCGCCTGCACACCCAGAGCATGGGCCTCGCCCGCAAGGTGACACGGGGCGATGCCTGGTATCCGCTGCATGTGGGGCGCGCTTACTACAACTCGTTGAACCAGTACTGCATCGAGGTGACGCGCAAGGCCGACGAGGAGATTGACCACAACTTTGAGTATGGCAAGCCTGTCGTTTTCTTCAGGGTCGAAGCACCAGGCAACGACTCGAAGCAGGACGGGAGAATCCGATATTTCAACTTCACAGGGACTATCTCCTATGTTGACGGCGACCGCATGGTCGTCGCTATCCCCGAGGGTCACACGCTTGAACTGCAAAATGCACAAGAGCCCATGGGCGTGCAACTGTTTTTCGACGAGACCAGCTACCGCATCATGTTTGATGCGCTGGAACGTGTGATGAATGCCAAGGGGACCCGCCTGGCCTACTTGCGCGACCTGTTCTACTCACATCAGCCGGCCGATACTTATACCTTCGACACGATGCGGTTCCCTTGGCTCAACACAAGTCAGGAACGCGCCGTTAACGACGTGTTGCGCGCCAAGGACGTGCGCGTGCTGCATGGCCCTCCTGGCACGGGCAAGACAACGACGCTGGTCGAGGCCATCAACGAGACGCTCAGGCGTGAGACCCAGGTGCTCGTGTGTGCCCAGAGCAATACTGCCGTCGATTGGATCAGCGAGAAACTCGTGGATTGCGGCATCCCGGTACTGCGCATCGGCAATCCCACGCGCGTCAATGACAAGATGCTCAGTTTCACCTATGAGCATCGGTTTGCCGACCATCCCGACTATCCCAAGTTGTGGCAGTTGAGGCGCACTATCCGCGAGATGCGTCGCAGGCGCCGCGAGACAGGCGAGCGCTTCCACCAGAAGATAGAGCGGCTCAAGGAGCAAGCCATAGAATTCGAGGTGCGCATCAACGCCGATATCTTCGGGCAAGCACGCGTCATCGCCTCGACCCTTGTGGGTGCCGGCAACAAACTGCTTGATGGCCAGCGGTTCGGCACCGTTTTTATCGACGAAGCGGCCCAAGCGCTCGAAGCAGCGTGCTGGATTCCCATCCGGCGTGCTAGCCGCGTGATTTTGGCCGGTGACCACTGCCAGTTGCCGCCCACCGTCAAGAGCCTCGAGGCCTTGAAGGGCGGGTTGGGCAAGACGCTCATGGAGCGCATCGTCGAGAACAAACCCGAGTGCGTCTCGCTGCTGCAGGTGCAATACCGCATGAATGACGAAATCATGCAGTTCAGCAGCGACTATTTTTATCACGGACTGATGAAGTCGGCCCCCGAGGTGGCCCATCGCCTCATCCACGAGGGCGATGCCCCCATCCTGTGGTTCGACACCTCGACCATCAACCTGGGCGAAGACGAGCGCAACGACTTCAAGGAGCAATTCATCGGCGAGTCGTTCGGCCGCGTCAACAAGGGCGAGGCCAACCTCACCCTGAGCCTGTTGCAAATCTACTTCCAGCGCATCGGCAAGCAGCGCATCCTTGACGACCGCGTCGACGTGGGCATCATCTCACCCTATCGAGCACAGGTCCAGTACCTCAAGCGCCTGCTCAAGAAGCGCGCCTTCTTCAAGCCTTTCCGTCACTTGATATCGATCAACACCGTCGATGGCTTCCAGGGACAGGAGCGCGACGTCATCCTTATCTCATTGGTGCGGGCTAACGATGCGGGGCATATCGGCTTCCTGCGCGACCTGCGCCGCATGAATGTCGCCATCACGCGCGCCCGCATGAAACTTTTTATTTTGGGCGACGCCCCCACGATGACGCGCCACCCGTTCTACAAGAAACTATTTGATTACATCCATGCCGTCCGCGGCCACACAAATCAATAAACTACGAATTACGCGAATCAAACTAATTGGCTTACGCCAACACATAAAAGGAAAACAAGAAGTACAATAAATACAAATTACTGATTGACTATAAATTGTATTCGTTGTATTTCTTGTTTTCTATTAATTACTGTTGTCTTTAATCAGCAGCGGTAGGGATTTTTTGAGCCACTGCTCGGCATACTTCTGGGCCAGCGCCCACAGGGCGACCATGCCTCCGGCCTGCTATGGCCTTTAACTCATGCGTGAATTGCCGGAAAATGCTGGAAAATGGTAGGTCGGTAGAACGTTTTTCCATCTAAAATGTGTTTTTGCTCAAAAATATTTCTTAATTTTGCAAACAGAAATCACGCATATTAATACTTTTATTAACCAAATTCTTTTTCATTATGAAGAAATTGTTACTATTCTTTGCTGCTGTTGCAGTGGCTTTTGGTGCTTCGGCACAATTTGAACTGAAGCCTGCCAATCCTACTGATGTGAGATGGCAGGATTTTGGAAGCAGTTTTCTTGGTCAGTCTAACTTGAAATTCAAGATTTCTCTCAAGGATGCAACGTTTGGCATACCTCTTGATGCCGAGAATTTCAGTTACAGCATTTTTACCGATGATGACCAGATCTTCACCTTCACTGTAGCCGAATATGGTGGTATAGCTGAAATCACTGAGGATATGACCGAAATCCCCTACGGTTTTAATAAGTACAGCATGAATGATTCTGTCGTGTTTTTCTACCGCACAAACCAAGAGAATCCTCCTTTCTTCACAGAGCGCATCGGCATTCAGGTCTATTATAACAACAACGGCACCAAGACCGCGTCCGACATCGTTTACACCTACCTGGAGCAGGTCGTGCCCGCCAAGCCCGCTAATGCCACCGACCTGACTTGGACAGCCGGCGATGGCACCGCTTGGTCGTCCTTATTCCAATTTGACATCATTCCGCCCGTTGACGTGGATGGCAACACCTTGTTGCAGTCCAATGTGTCCTACAGCATCTTCTTTGACTACAACGAGCGCTACACCTTCCTCTATAGCGAGTATGGCCCCTATGACTATTTCGGCGGCATGACCGGCGACATGGATGAGTTGCCTTTCTCGCTCATCAGTGGCTATTTGACACCGGGAGCAATCCACTTCTTGAATGACCCGCAGTTCATTTGGCGCATTGGCATTCAGGTTTACTACACGGTCGATGGGGTACGCAACTCATCCGACATCGTTTACCTCGAAGTGAATGACGCCCCCGCATACCTGCCCGGCGACGTGAACGTTGACAATGCTGTTAACATCTCCGATGTGACAGTGCTCATCGACCTCGTGTTGGGGAGTCTCCCCGCCCGTTATGACGAGCGTGCTGCAGACGTTAACGGGGACGGTGACTACAACATTTCTGATGTGACGGCATTGATCGACTTGGTGCTCGGTAATTAATGGGGAACAGCTTCGGTAATTGATACCGTACAGACTAAACCGCGCCGCGTGCTGACCTGGATTCAGCGCATGGCGCGGTTCTTTCTGTTAAATACCCTGTCCGCTGTTCTAAATAGCCGCCTCTTGCCGACGCATCATACCGAGCCATTTGCGGTAGCCCAGCACAGCCATCACGGTATAGAAGGCGTAGAGACCTGCCGTGAATGGAATTTGCTTGTAGATGTAAAGCACAGTGCATACCAGGTCAACGACAAGCCACAAGAGCCACTGCTCGGCATACTTCTGGGCCAGTGCCCACAGGGCGACCATGCTCAGGGCCGTCGTGAAACTGTCACATACAGGGACGCTGCTGTCAGTCCACGTAACCAATATCCAATAGATGATGCCCCACAGTGCCAACCACACAATAGTCACAGGCAACACCTGCCGCATCGGGAAACGGGTGATGGGGCGCTCGCCCTCGGAAGAAGACGCAAGATTTTGCGTCTCTACATCGTCGCCCTGGGAGCGCTGGCGTGACCATCGCCACATGGCGTAGCCATAGATGGCAGCGAGGACGTAATAGATCTCCATGCCGAAATCGGCATACAGCCCCCGCGCCCAATACAGGTAGCCATGAACAATGGGCATGATGACGCTCACGAGCCACAGCCAGATGCTGGCCTTGAACTCGAGCCACAAGTAGATAAGCCCGAGCACCAGACCAGCCATATCGATGGCCTTGACCCAGGTCATGTCACTGAAATATTGAGCAATCGTCTCTATCATCTTTTACCGTGCTGACGCACGGGAAATTAATCAAATAATAATTATTTCCCGCCTGCAAGGCGGTTATCGCTACAGGCGGGAGTATGTCTCTTTAGAAGCGGAAGGTCAGGTGACCCAGGGCGTTGATGCCTGCCATGGGATAAAAGCGGGGGTCGCTATAGAGGGAGTATTCACTCTCCTTTGTTCCGCCAGGATACAGCGCACAAGTCTGTGAGTAGCCATTGGTCTCGTACTTCTCATCAAACAAGTTGTAGATGGCTACGCCCACGGTGATGCTGCGAATGTGCGGCAACTTGAAGGTGTAGGCCAAATCGAGGTTGTTGACGAAGTAAGGATCCAGTGAGTCCTCTTTGCGCTCAAAGTTGTCCAGATACTGACGTGACACATACTGCGAGTGCAGCGAGGCAGTGAAACCCTTGTAGTCAAACATCAACATACTGCCCAAGGTTACGCTGGGCGAGAAGGCGATGGTGGTGTTGCCCTTTTCGATGGCGGTCTGGGTCCACATGTCGTCCCACGTATCGGCATCATAGTCGCTCACGTAGCCCACGTAGTCCTGGATGCGGTTTCGGCTCAGCGTGGCATTCACCTCCCAACCCAACCAATCGGTGAAGTGCATTCCTGCCAGCAACTCGATACCCATGCGGTAGCTCTTGTCCACGTTCTCGGCCATCAGCTCACCAATCTCGTTGATCTTGCCGTTGAGCACGAGCTGGTCCTTGTAGTTCATGTAGTAAAGGTTGGCACTGAACAGGTAACGGCCAGAACGGAACTCGTAACCAGCCTCCCAGTCATAGAGTTTTTCGCTCGTGGGGTGCTGCAAAAACAGGCCGTCGGTATAGTTGTTGCGTGTGGGCTCCTTCTGCGCCACAGCAAACGAAGCATACACGCGATTATTAGCATTAATCTGCCAGTTGAAGCCTGCCTTGGGGTTGAAGAAGTTGAACGGCTCGTCGATGTCGAGCACCTGCAGATGCTCGGGATTGGCTGTCCAGTCCCACTTGTCGTTATTACCCGTGATGCGGTATCCAATGTAACGGTACTGCAGGTCGGCATAGGCGCTCAAGCCGCCCGTAATCATGTAATTACCCTTGACGTAGATGTTGAAATCGGTCTTGCGGCCATTATTGCGGTAATACTCGTGGTCAGGGGCCAGCGGGCTGGTGTAATTCTCCACCCAGATGACCTGTCCGTAGTGATCGTTGCTGTAACGGTTGATGCCGCCACCCAGCGAGGCATTCAGTCTGTCGCCGCTATACTGCAAGGAGAAAACGCCTCCACCAAAGCCGCTATCCACACATTTCTTGCGCACCAGACTGGCCTTCTTGAGGGTACCCTCGGCTGTTTCAACGGGCAGCAGGGCATATTCCTTGAGGGTGCGGGCGTTCTTGTATTCCTGATAGTAGCCGAAGCCGTCGGTGTAATGCAGCGCCACGTTGAGTTTCCACAACGGGTTGAATGTCTGGTTCAAGATGAGTTGGTAATGGGTTTGGCGGTAGATGTCCTTTTGGTCCTTGTAGAAACCCGTCACCTGGCCGTCGTGCTTGATTTCGCCGTTGGGGTTATAGGTGCGGTTCTCCTTCAGGTCATCGCGGCTGATGCCGTCCCAAGCATGATAGGTGTCTTCCTTACCGCCATAGGTGATGAAACGCAACGATGTCCCACCATTGAAATAACCCAACTGACCAAAATAACTGATCAGTTCGCTGCTGGCGCGGTCACGATAGCCGTCGCTGCCAATGTGTGACAGTCGGGCTTCAATGGCCCAATGGTCATTCAGCAGACCACTACCCACACGCAGCGTTTCCTTGTTGGTGTTGTAAGAGCCATAGCTTCCCGTCACCTCGGCATAGGCGTCACGCGAGAAGCCCTGGGTCCTCATGTTCACGCTACCGCCAAATGCGCCCGAACCGTTGGTCGAGGTGCCCGCACCACGTTGCACCTGTATATCGCGCACCGATGAGGCAAAGTCGGGGGTGTTCACCCAGTAAATGCTGTGGCTCTCGGCATCGTTCTGAGGAATGTCATTCACCGTGATATTGATGCGGGTAGCATCGGTACCACGCACTCGCATCGACGTGTACCCCACGCCGGCGCCTGCATCACTCGTGGTAATGACCGACGGGGTCATCGTCAACAGGAACGGGATGTCCAAGCCATGGTTTTCGGCAGCCAGTTGCTTGCCAGTGATGTTGGTGAACGCTACAGGTGTGCTCTGTGATGCACGCGTGCCCAATACTTCCACCTCGCTCAGGGCGATAGCGGGCACTGTGTCGGTTGCCGCAGGCTGTGCCGCCGCAACAAGGGTTGCCATCACGGTGGCAACCGTCAAAAAGGTCTTCTTCATTGCTTTAATTAATAAGTTGTTCTCTACGCCGGCATTGTCCGGATCAGATCCGATGGGTATGATCTCAGCCCCCATGTTTCTTACTCAGGGACACCCCAAACTCATTGAATCACGCCACAAAGGTAGTACTTTTTTAGTTAATAACCGTGTGTTTTGAGATATTAGTTTGATTTACTGATTCCAGAGGACAGGAGCCGAAGAGGCGGCAAGAGAACGTTGCACATCGATAAGGCGCTGGTTGCGGCTGCCGCAAAAGCGCAACTTGGTGTCTCTTTCGGACTGCATGAATGGCCCGTCAACAAGGACATCCAACTCGCGCACCGCCTCAAGCAACACGTGGTCGGCCACAATTTCCTCCCAAGTGTAGCCCGTGTAACACCAGACGTTGTAGCCCAGTTCCTGCTTGATGCGGTGAACAAGTGCGCGGGTGCCCTCGGGCTGCTGCAGGGGGTCGCCGCCACTCAGGGTGACAGGAGCCTCGTTATAGGCGATGACTTGTATCAATTCCTCGATGGTGCGCTCTTCCCCACCCCCGAAGTCCCAAGACTGGGGATTGTGGCAACCGGGGCAACGGTGATTGCAGCCCGCCAGATAAATCGACGTGCGCAATCCGGGCCCATCGACGCTGGTGCCCTCAACGATATGTAAAATGCGAAGCACCCTTTTTACTTGTGCACCACGCGGTCCTTGAGTTCGGCGAGTTTGCCGCTGTTCCACCTGTCGGTAGTGCCCACCAGATAGCCCGTGATGCGCTGCAAGCGGTCGATGTGGTGGCTGTGGCATTCAGGGCACTCCTCCAACCCCTCGGTGGCGTCCTCATAGCCACAATCCATGCAGCGGTTGCGGTTGTGGTTCACTGAGCAATAGCCCATGTTGTACTTGTCCATGAGGTCCACGACAGCGGCAATCGCATCGGGGTTGTGGGTAGCATCACCGTCAATCTCGACATAGAAGATGTGACCGCCGCGCGTCAATTCATGATAGGGAGACTCGACCTCGGCCTTGTGCTTGGGACTGCACTTGTAATAGACAGGCACGTGATTACTGTTGGTATAATAAATCTTGTCGGTCACACCGGGAATTTCGCCAAAGTCCTTGCGGTCACGACGGGTGAATTTGCCACTCAAGCCCTCGGCGGGTGTGGCCAAGACGCTGTAATTGTGCTTGTAGCGTTCACTGAACTCATTGACACGGTCACGCATGTAGGTCACAATCTTCAAGCCCAGTTCCTGTGCCTCTGCGCTCTCGCCGTGGTGATGTCCCACGAGGGCAATCAGGCACTCGGCAAGACCGATGAAGCCGATGCCCAGCGTACCCTGGTTGATAACACTCTCCACCTTGTCATCGGGACCCAGTTCGCTGGCACCATTCCACAACTGCGACATGAGTAGCGGGAATTGCTTGGCCATCGCCGTCTTCTGGTACTGGTAGCGGTCATCCAGCTGGCGGGCGGTAATTTCAAGCATATCATCAAGCTTTGCAAAAAAGCGGTCGATGCGCTCCTGCTTGTCCTTGATATCCATGCATTCGATAGCAAGACGCACGATATTGATCGTCGAGAACGACAGATTACCGCGACCGATGGACGTCTTCTCGCCGAAGCGGTTTTCAAAAACGCGCGTACGGCATCCCATCGTCGCCACCTCATGCTTGTAACGCTCGGGGTCATCCTCGCGCCACTGCTCATGATAATTATAGGTGGCATCGAGGTTGACAAAGTTGGGGAAGAAACGGCGTGCCGTCACCTTGCAGGCAAAGCGGTAGAGGTCATAGTTGGGATCACCTGGCTTATAGCTCACGCCTGTCTTCTTTTTCCAGATCTGGATGGGGAAAATGGCGGTGGAGCCGTTGCCCACGCCCTCATAGGTCGAGTTCAACAGTTCGCGGATGATGCAACGCCCCTCGGCGCTCGTGTCGGTACCATAGTTGATGGAGCTGAAAACCACCTGGTTGCCACCTCGCGAATGGATAGTGTTCATGTTGTGTATGAAAGCTTCCATCGCCTGGTGCACACGTCTCACCGTCTTGTTGACCGCATGCTGCAGGATGCGCTCGTCGCCTTGCAGGAAGTCAAGTTCACGCTCAATGTAATCGTCCAGTTTCGCATCATACAGGCGGCTATAATCCTGTCCCATGAGCGTCTCGAGGTTTTTCACCTCTTCAATAAACGAGCGGCGCACGTAGGGGGCCAAATAGAAGTCGAATGCGGGTATCGCCTGGCCGCCGTGCATCTCGTTCTGGGCGGTCTCCATCGTGATGCAGGCGATGACGCCGGCCGTCTCGATGCGCTTGGCGGGACGTGACTCGCCATGGCCTGCCATATACCCCTGCCTGAGCACCTTGTCCAGCGGATGCTGAACGCAAGTGAGGCTCTTGGTGGGATAATAGTCCTTATCGTGAATGTGAAGATAATTACCGCGCACAGCCTCGCGTGCCTCTTCACTCAAGAGGTAATCATCGACGAAGGGCTTAGTCGTCTCACTGGCAAACTTCATCATCATGCCAGCAGGAGTGTCGGCATTCATGTTGGCATTCTCGCGTGTGACATCATTGTTCTTGGCATTGATGATTTCCAGGAACAGGTCACGGGTTTTTGCCTTTCGGGCCACACTGCGGGCATGCCGGTAGTTGATGTAGCATCGGGCCACCTCCTTGCGGGGGCTTTTCATCAGTTCCAGCTCTACCTGGTCCTGAATGTCCTCGACACTCATCTGGGCACGGCCCTTGTGGCCGATGCGGTCAGCAATGCGCTGGATGAGCCCCTCGTCCTCACCGGCAGGGGTGGCAAGCATCGCTTTGCGGATTGCGGCTTTGATTTTTTCTTCATTATAGCCGACGACACGGCCATCACGTTTCAGAACTGTCTGAATCATATTCTCGGTTGGTTAATTTTTCAGGATTTTTGCTATCGACTTTGGGACTGCAAAATTAGTGATACGCAAACAAACCAACAAATTTTTGACCAAAAATATTTCTTTTGGAAAACTTTTTAGACTATGTAAAAATTCAACCACCTGAAATTCAGGTGGTTGAAAATATTTTTGGAAAACTTTTACTGGAATCTCGGCGATAAAAAATTAAAAATTAGTCTTTTAACGCACGGCCAGATGTCAAGCATCAATCATTCTCATTTTGCTTCTTGCCCAGGGGAATTGACAAGCCGACAAGTGTGTTGCAGCACTTGGTGTTCTTATCCAGGTACACATAATCCGTTCCCACGAACAAAGGACCGAGCTTGACCGCCACACCGAAGGCCTTACCGCTGCACATCACGGGCGAATAGCTGACAGCCACATCGATAAGACTGCTTGGATGATAATTGGCCGACAGTGTTATCTCGCTCTCATTTTTAGGTTTGGTGAAACGGTTAGTGAACAGCACACCTAAGCTCAGTTTGTCACGCAGCACCTTGTACTCGCCGCCCACAGCCATTGTAGAGGCAAGATTCGTCTTTCTCGACTTATGGGCACTCTCGTCCTTCTCGAGGCGCAGCAAGTCCAGGTTCAAAGTTTTGCTCGAACCTGCCACATTAGCGAAATAGGGGAATTCTCTGGGCCTGTCGGTGTCAAACCTCATGTCGGATGTGTTGGAGTGAGCGTACTGGGAAGTACCCTTTGACCACTGGATGAAACCCAGGTCATTCACGGCAGCCGACAGCGAGAACGCGTCGGTGACCTGGAAATCCAGTCCCAAATCTACCGCAGCGCCACATCCGGCAATGCCCATGTGCTTGGCTTCAAAGTCCATGTCGTCGATATACCCATCGGCATTGCTCAGTAATGACAAACCCTCAAAGGAACTCTCCAAGTCGGCATCGACATCAAATGATGCCGTACCATGGCAACCTATCAGCTGTGTCGGGTCAGGATGGCTCCAGTCGAAGTCGGCAGGCAGGTTTTCCATGTCAATGTTCACTATTGCTTCTCTCACCTTCAGGTTAATGTTACCCATACCCAACAACCCCTTGAGCCGTCCACCGATGGTTAACCGGTTGGCAATCTGACGTGAATAGCCCACAGCCAACTCGGCATAGGTAGTAAGGTTCAATTCCTCATGGCCGATGTGCCGCGTATAATGAGAATAATCCACAGGCTGGATTCCCTTCATGTCGCGCATGAACGAGAACCATTCCTTGGGCACCGAGGCATATCCATCGGCCTTAACGCCCATGCTCAAAGTCCAGAAGCCCTTACCGCTCCACCAGCCCACGGCCAGCAAGTCGGTTCCGGCATTGAGTGACGCATTATTAACGTCAACAAGGTTGTTGAAGAACTTGTCACTAGTGAAAAAATCGGACTCGGCCTTATTCTCTATCATTTCAACCACGTCATCCAACCCCATCGAGTTAGAATGCACCGAGGCTTGAATGTGGCCGATGCCAGGCAAGTGAACAAATCCCCGCTCGGGAGCCAATGCAGGATTGAGTTGTAAACGGTACTGGGTTCCTTCCATGAAATAGGAGGTGCGCAAATATTGGCTATAGCCAGTAACCGCCGTCAAAACGAGGGCTATAACCAACAAGAGGCGCAGGCATGAATCGTGTAACTGATGTTTCATTTTCTTTGATGATGATAATTATTGCAAAATTCGCCAAAAAAATCCGATTACACAACACTTTTAGCCCCAAGAGCACATTTTTTACTCAGTGTCTCCCGATAGAAAATCAATGGCAGGACCCGCTAACGGATACTGCCATTGATCATTTTTTAGAGGAACAATCCTCCTATAAGATGATTTACATTCCCCACGATCCGTTTAACACGTAGTCAACCAGGGCGGTTACATCAGAAATGTTCACCGACTCATCACCATTGCAGTTGGCATTGGCGAGCACGATGCCAGTAGCATCACCACTCAGCACGTAGTCCACCAGAGCGGTGACATCGCTAATGTTCACTAACCCATCACCGTTCACATCACCACGTTTAACCACGGGCTCATCGCTCTTCTGTACCGAGAAGGTGGCCTTAGGCAGGAAGGGAACGAGTTCTGTGTACATGCTGCCACCCCAACTCGAAGTGTAAACACCAGGATAATAATCCTCGGTGGGAGTTCCGTAGAAATAAGTGGCCCTGTAGTTGGTCACACCTGCCTCGGTCACGAGGCATTCCACCAACAGGTTGCCGCCAGCATAATGGTAGGGCTCGTCAAAAAGGAACTCCATGTCGGTACTGCCATAAACAGGAACAACGGTAGCTACGGCAGTCAACTCGGTCACGGGCTCGGCCACCGCAAAGTCGGTCATGTCAACCGTCTTGAGGGACAGCTGGATTTTACCGCCGTTCATTTCAACGTTATCCTTGGTGTGGAAACGCAGGGCGATAATATTCTTACCAACCATGTCGGTCAGCATTTCAGCAGGATAAATCATCTGCCCCTGAGTGCCCACAATATCAATATCGGCACCATAGATTGGCAAATAGCTTGCGTAATCGGTCTCATCACCAATCACGATGTCGTCGGCAGCCTCAATGGCCTCGCCATAGAGGGGAACCTCGATGAATCCTGCTAAACCACAATCAAGGGAGAGGATACCACTGTAAGTACCAGCTGCCGCGGGATGGAATGTCACAGGAATCTCAACCGACTGGCCCGGCTGGAGAACGGTAATCGGCAACTCAGCGCTGAAGTATACATCGATACCAGATCCAACTTCAAAGCTATTCATGCCATTGTTGGTCAACACAACAGTCTGCACATCGGTGCGGCCAGCACGGATGGTATTGAAAACCAATTCGTTGGGAACGACTTTAGCCGAATACTCGGCAGATGAGCCATAGTCAAACGTAGTTTTGGGAAGGAATTTTCCAATCTGGCCACGGCCAATCATGCTATAATTGGTAGGCCTGTCGCCAATAAATGGGATGAAACAGTAAATCGTGGGCTCGGTAACGACAGTCTCAATAACGAGATTGCCGCCATTGTACAGATAAGGAGTGTCGAACACAAACTCAACCTCGGTAACACCTTTAATCATCGAGTAGGTGGTCACCTGGGTCAAGCCCTCAACATAAGTTACATCCTCATAGTTTGACTTGGTCGTCTCACCGATCGAGACACTCAACAGTCCACCTTCCTCGGTGATGGGGTCCCAAGTGTAGAACTTCACCGAATTGATGACCTCGCCACGCATCTCGGTAAGGCTTGCTGCAGGATAGAGCACCTGGACACGCGTTCCCACCTCGTCGAGATAGGAATTGTCGATAGGCGCATAAGCTGACTCATCACCATCAAACACGGTCAACTGATTGGTGGCCTGTGCAGGCATGGCAATAGCTAGAGAAAGGAGCACTGCCGGCAAAAGTGTAAAATGTTTCTTCATAAATTCATAAAAATTAACGGGTTATTATTAAGCTGATAAAAGGCTAACTGAATATATTTGCTTTTCACAAGGCTCGATGTTGCAACAGAACATGAACAGGCAAAGCCAATTCATTATCCAGTGATTTGCACGATGGCAAAATTACATCATATTATGTTATTTTACAAAAAAATTCATTATTGTTTTTGTTCAGCAGTCTATTCTCCATAGCAAAGCAGGCTCCCGTGCGGGAGCCTGCTTCATACTCTATAGATTAAATACCGGTGCGGTAAATCAATTGGGCCACTCACCACCCAGAACGAAGTCGATCAAGGCGGTAACATCGGCGATGTTTACAAGATCATCATTGGTGCACTCAGCGTTTTCAACCACAACGTTGGTGGGATCACCACTCAGCACATAGTCGATCAGGGAAGTAACATCAGTGATGTTCACGGCCTTGTCACCATTCACGTCACCACGCAGTACCTCGGGCTCGGGGGTGTCGCCACCATCCTTATACAGGAAGGTAACCTTGGGCAAGAAGCTAACCAAACGAACCTCGCTACCCCAGTTGTTGAAGGTATAGGCACTTGCATTGTAGTCCACGTTCTCGCCGTAGAAAGAGTTGGTCTTCCAGTTACCAGCAGCGATCACATTATTCTCGATAGCCAGGTTGCCACCAGTGTAGAGGAACGGGGTTTCGAAGGTGAAGGTCAGCATGTCGGACTCGGGATCGGGAGTCAGGGTTGCAACAACGGTCATGCCAGTGAGCATCTCAGCGGCAGTAAACTCACTCTGCTCGGTCATCATCATTGACAGCTGGAAGGTACCGTCCTTCAAACCAGTAGCAGCAGTTGCATAGAACGAGAGAGAAGTGATTTCCTTGTTCACCAGATCGGTCAGCATATCGGCGGGATAAATCATCTGATCGTTAGTCATGGTGTCATCGAAGTACAGACCGTAGGTGGGAACATAGTTGTTGGTGGAAGTGTTGTCACAAACGGTCACCTCATTGGCAGCCTCAAGAGCGGTACCGTTGAGAGCAACCTCGAGCAGACCAGCCTGACCACAGTCAATGGTCAGCGTAGCACTGTACTCACCCTCGGCAGTGGGAGCGAACTTCACGGGAATCTCCATCACAGCAGCACTTGC
This sequence comes from uncultured Prevotellaceae bacterium, assembly GCA_900317835.1. Taxonomy (GTDB): domain Bacteria; phylum Bacteroidota; class Bacteroidia; order Bacteroidales; family Muribaculaceae; genus Sodaliphilus. The sequence continues at coordinate 25,330 of ONIL01000018.1, forward strand.
CAGCTCAACAGCCTCAGCCTCAACGCTAAAAGGAGCCTCAAGAGCACCAAACACGGGAGTGAAGGCATTCAAACCGGTGTTGCGCAGCACGATAGTCTGCACGTCCTCGCGCTCGGCACGGATGGTCTTGAAGGTCACCTCGACGGGAGCAACCTTAGCACCCCACTCAGCAGGCACACCGTAGTCAAAGGTTGCCTTGGGCAGGAAGGTTGCCATCGAACCGTTGCTACCGATTGCAGCATAGTTGCTGGTGTTCTGGCCGTAGAAGCTGTTCCAACCATAATAATTGTCATCACCACCCACAGCAACATAGAAGTCCATCACCAGGTTGCCGCCGGCATAGGTGTAAGGAGAATCAAAGTCAATCACCAACTCGGTAACGCCCTCGGTCATCGAGAAAGTAGCCACTTGGGTCAAGCCCTCGCGGAAATCGCGGGCTGTCGAATAGGTCACATTATCGGTCTCGCCCATCGAAACGACGATCTGTCCATCCTTAGCCATGAGGCCGTCAGTGAGGTAGAACACAACAGAGTTAATCTGCTGGCCGTCCATATCGGCAACCATCTCAGCAGGGTAGATAAACTGAGTGTGCGTACCACTGTCCTGAGCATCAATATTCCTGAAAGGAACATAGCTGGAAGTGTTTGAAGCGTTGCAGATAGTCAGCGTCTCGGCCTGAGCAGGCACGAACATAGCCAGCGCCATCAGCGCAGCCGACAAGAGTTTAAAACTTTTCTTCATGAAAAATAAAAATTTAAATGTTAATGATAAAAGTAGTATCGGTATTTCTTGTAATACCCTTGATTAAGCGTTATTTCAGACGCAAAATTAATCCAAGATTTAAACATGACAAAAAAATCTTGCATAAAATGCTCATCATTAACGAAAAAAATTAAGAGAGGGGCAGGTCTGTCATTTGTAACCTGCCCCACTCTCTTTAGGTTTGTTTAGTGAATGTCCTTTTCAGAATCAGTCAGCCCAAGCGCCGCCCAGCACGAAGTCGATCAAGGCTGTAACATCGGCGATGTTTACAAGGTCATCATTGGTGCACTCGGCGTTTTCAACCACAACGTTGGTGGGATCACCATTCAGCACATAGTCGATCAGGGCAGTAACATCAGTGATGTTCACAGCCTTGTCACCATTCACGTCACCACGCAGTACTTCGGGCTCGGGAGTGTCGCCACCGTCATAGGTAAAGGTGGTCTTGGGATAGAAGGCATCAACATTACTGCTGTAGCGAATGTGAAGCACATTATCCACATCAGCATTCTCGCCATAGAAGTACATGTTGGTCCAGCTTCCGGCAGAGACAACCTTGGTTTCAATCACGAGATTGCCACCTTCATAAACGAAGGGGGCATCAAAGTTAATCGTGATTTCAGTGTCACCAGCGTTCATCGTGATGTCAGCAACGTGAGTCAGGCCAGTAATTGCCGAAGGGCTCCAAGATGAGTATGAACTCTGGGTTGTCATACCAATCGAGACTGCCAATTGAACGGTATTCTCGGCCACACCACCCTCGTCAGCAACGTAGAACTTCATCGCGGTGATTGATTGACCCTGCAAGCCAGTCAGTGAAGCCGCGGGATAGATCGTTTGGGTAATGTAATCCTCACTGTCAAACTGGTAAGCATAGATGGGGGCACCATCATTGGTTGCAGTTCCGTCAAACACGGTCACGTCAGTGGCTTGTGCATTAGTAAAGCTAGCCAGCGCGATAAACGCTGCACTCAGGAGTTTAAAACTTTTCTTCATAAGTAATACAATTTAAAAAGTGTTATTAATAAAAGTGTTATCCTAACTTAGGCTGCCAAAAGTACTACATTTATTTAATTCTGCAAAATTATTCATCTAAAATAAAATACAAACGACTGATTTCAGTGTTCCAAAACAAAAGGGCACCCGCCACTATGGCGGAATGCCCTCTAAATGGTTGAATTAGAATAGCTGGAAAAGGATTACTTCACCATCACCTTCTTTCCATTGTGGATGTATATGCCTGCGGGCAGATTGCCGGCACTGAACTTCTGACCCATCAGGTTGTAGTAGGCATCGTCACCCATGCGGTCAACGTTCACCTCGTTAACGCTAGACGAACCGGGATAACTGTAGTTGATCAGGGTCACGGGCAGTTCCACATTGGTGCCACAGCCCAGCATGGCGGTAGCATCGGGGAAATCATTGCCTTGTGCATAGTCAATGAAACTGGTCCAGTTGTTGGTGTAGAGCATAGCCTTGCCACCACGGATGCCCGAGGTGTAGAACGGTGCATAGTCGCTGCCCATCGTGCAGTTGTCGTCATCAACGGCGTCAAACACGATCGTCACCAGCAGGTTCTTGCCAGCAGCCAGGGCAAATGGAGCAGCACTCAGGTCAAGTTCCATCACCTTGTCCTCACCGAAGAATTCCACCATGTCGTAGTAAACCGAGGTCTCGAGAACCGGATCCCCGAACGTGAAGAACTGCTTCACGCCCTCGACAACGGCAAACTGGGTGGCATCAGTTGCCTCAAGATACACTTTCACGTCGCGGTATATTTCCTCCCACGCACCATTGCAGTTGAACTTGAACGACAGCTTCGTGATCTTCACGTCGTCGAGCATGCTGATCTCACCGAGCTCGTCGGCCGAGTAGATCATCTGTACGCCAGTGTGGGCCAGATAGAAGTTGGTCGGGGCCATGTCAAAATAGGAACCGTTATAGAACTCGTCGGCATTCTCAAAATCGCCCACCTCGACAGCGCCATAGTTCAGGTCTTGGGCCTGGGCACTCATCGTCATTGCAGCCACAGCTGCAAGAATCATGTAAAATTTCTTCATTTTGATGATTTTTAATTGGTTAATAAAACACTATATATACAAATTCGTAGTCTTGAAAAGGACAGTCAGTTACTTTGACGTTTTCAACTTCGTGATGGGGAAGTTGAAATAAGTGTCAGGGAAGGGTTCGTTCTTCAAGGTGAAGTGCCACCACTCGTTGTCGAGCGGCTTGAAGCCGTGGCGCATCATGGCCGAACGCAGCACCATGCGGTTGTAGAACTGCTCGGATGTGATGGCTGACTCGGGACCGGTATATTCCAGCGTCTCGGGGTTGCCGCCGTAGTCGGGATGGCTCTCGCGGCCAAACCAGTCAAACGTGCCGCCCATGTCCAGTTCCTTGCCCGTGTTCATGTCCAACAGCGTCAGGTCCACCGTCGAGCCGCGCGAGTGACCACTCTTGGTGGCCACATATTCGCCGTCAAACACCTGCTTCTTGGTCAAGTAAGGATAGAAATAGGCTTTGGTCACCGTGTCGGTCATGTCCTGAGACCAGCGCATGAAGTGGTCAACGCCACGCTGCGGGCGGTAGGCGTCATATATCTTCAGGCAATAGCCATGACGCTTCAGGTCGTCGCTCACGGCGCGCAGGCTGTCGGCCGCTACACGTGTCATCAGCGCCACGGGCTCCTCATAGCCGTCGATGCGCGCTCCCACAAAGTTGTAGGTGCTATGGTAGCGTATCTCGAGGATCGCGTCAGGCACCACGTCGGTAATGTTCACAAACTGGCTCGAGTCCATCGTCGGGTCCAAGGCCTGCAGCCCCTGAGTGCTCTTGCAGGAGGTCATCAAGCCGCCAATGAGCAGCATAGCGGCCCACATCCGCTGTCTATTACATTTCTTCATTTTCTCAAATCATTTTGGTTGATAATCTGCCACAAAGGTAAACAAAACTCTTGAATTTTCACACATCACAGCCGTTCAGAAGACAAGAAAGACCAGCAATACAACCATTATTTAAGTCTCCCGCCCTCGTGTTTTCAACCAACAAGCACAAAACCAAGCAACAACAGAAACAAACTAAGAATTTCACAAATTGTACGAAGGCATCCGCATTCACCCTGCGGGACTAATGCTAATTCCACGAATTTAACTAATTGAACTCATTAATTATTTGCGATAATTGGTTTAATTAGCGTAATTCGCATTTAAATAACAGTAAGACTGAGGGCGGGTGCCGTGGTGGCGCCCGCCCTCAGTTAGTTGATTGTGTCAAGGATGTGTTAGGCCTCGAGTTCTTTCTTGATGCGCTCAGTCAACATGGGGACAATCTTGTGGAGGTCGCCCACGATGCCCAGGTCAGCGACGCTGAAGATGGGGGCGAACTTGTCCTTGTTGATGGCGATGATGAAATCGCTCTCCTCCATACCTGCAAGGTGCTGGATGGCACCGCTGATACCGCATGCCATGTAAAGGGCGGGACGAACGGTCTTACCCGTCTGACCAACCTGGCACTCGTGAGGCATCACGCCGTTATCGACCATGGCACGTGACGAAGCCACCTGTCCGCCGAGAACGTCGGCGAGAGCCTGGAGCTTGTCGAAACCTTCCTTGTCATGCACACCGCGTCCACCGCTGACGAGGACTTTAGCCTCGGCGATGTCGGCAATCTGCTTGTCGGCCTTGATGGTCTTGACGAGTTTTACCTTGAACTTGCTAGCGTCGAACTTGGGCGCAAACTCGGTGATAACACCCTCGCGTCCGGGCTGGCGCTGCATCTTCTGCATCACACCGGGGCGGACGGTTGACATCTGCGGACGGTTGTTGGGGCAGATGATGGTTGCCATCAGGTTGCCGCCAAAGGCGGGACGGGTCATGCGGAACTCGGGTTCGCCGTCCTTGTCGGGCTCGATGTCGAGCTTGGTGCAGTCGGCGGTAAGACCGGTCTTGAGGCGCGAAGCGATGCGCGGAGCCAGGTCACGGCCGATGGTGGTGGCACCATAAAGCACGATGGCGGGCTTGCGGTCGAGGATGATCTGGCCGACAGCCTGTGAGTACTGCTCGCTCAGGAAGTCTTTAAGTTCGGGAGCGTCAACGACGATGACCTCGTCGGCACCCTGCTCGATGAGCGCTTGGGCCTGGTCCTTGATGCCGCAGCCCAGTAACATAGCCACGACTTTCTCGCCGAGTGCGTCGGCCAGGTCGCGGGCTTTACCTAAAAGCTCAAATGCAACGGACTGGATGACACCCTCACGCTGCTCAGCAAAAACGAATACGTTCTTATAATCTTTCTTATCCATAGTGCAGTGAGTTTTAGATAATGTGTTTAACTTTCAGCTGATTAACGATGAGTTCAACAGCCTCCTCGGGAGTTACCTCGTGAACCTCGCCAGGAGCCTTCATGGCCTTGGGGAAGGACTTGAAGACCTTGGTGGGTGAACCAGCAAGACCCAGCTTGCCCTCATCAACGTCGATCTTGTCGGCACTCCAGACCTCGACTTCCTTGTCATAGGCCTCCATGATGCCGCTCACGCTCATGTAGCGGGCGTCGAAAGCCGAAGCGAGCACGGTCAGCAGGCACTTGCCCTCTACCTCGAGGACTTGTACGCCGTCCTCGTTCTCTTTCTCGACCTCCAGGTTGCCGTTGTCAAGCAATTTGGCGCCAGCAACGTAGGTAATCTGGGGCAAATCAAGGTGCTCGGCGAGCTCGGGACCCACCTGGGCGGTGTCACCGTCGATAGCCTGACGGCCAGCGATGATGAGGTCATAGTCAAGCACGCGGCACAAGCCCGAGAGGGCGTAAGAGGTAGCCAGCGTATCGGCACCGGCAAACTTGCGGTCACTCAACAGGATGGCACGGTCGGCACCCATTGCGAGAGCCTCACGCAGCATGACGTCGGCTTGGGGAGGACCCATCGAGATAACGGTGACGTTAGCGCCAAACTGGTCCTTCAGTCTCAATGCGAGCTCCAGACCACCCTTGTCGTCGGGGTTCATGATGCTGGGCACGCCTTCACGAATCAAGGTACCCTTAACGGGGTCGATCTTGACAACCGTGGTATCGGGAACTTGTTTTACACAAACTATAATATTCATATTCAGTCCTCCTTATTTATTTAAATAAATGACCGGCGATGACCATGCGCTGTACCTCGGACGTACCTTCGTAAATCTCGGTAATCTTGGCGTCACGCATCATGCGCTCAACAGGATACTCACGGGTGTAACCATAGCCACCATGGAACTGTACGGCCTTGGTCGTCACTTCCATAGCGGTCTCGGCGGCAAAGAGCTTAGCCATAGCTGCATCGGCACTGTAGGGCAGGCCCATGTCCTTCTTCCAGGCAGCACTGCGCACGAGCAGACGGGCAGCCTCGACCTTGGTCTTGAGGTCGGCCATCTGGAACTGGGTGTTCTGGAACTTGGCGATAGCGCGGCCAAACTGCTTGCGCTCCTTGGTATACTTCACGGTCTCGTCCATAGCGCCCTGAGCGATGCCGAGGGCCTGAGAAGCGATACCGATGCGACCGCCGTCGAGGGTCTTCATCGCGATAGAGAAGCCCTTGCCGAGCGGGCCGAGGAGGTTCTCCTTGGGAACTATGCAGTTCTCGAAAATCAACTCACAGGTAGCGCTGCCGCGGATACCCATCTTCAACTCCTTCTTGCCGATGGAGAAGCCGGGCATGTCCCTCTCGACGATAAAGGCCGAAATACCCTTGGTTCCCAGCGACTTGTCGGTCATGGCCATGACGATGAACACGTTGGCATAGGAAGCGTTGGTGATGAAGATTTTGGAGCCGTTGAGCACCCAGTGGTCACCAGCGTCAACAGCGGTGGTCTGCTGCATGGCAGCATCGGTACCGGCATTGGGCTCGGTAAGACCAAAGGCGCCAATCCACTCACCCGAAGCGAGCTTGGGCAAGTATTTCATCTTTTGCTCCTCGGTGCCGTTCTCCAGGATGGGTGCGATACACAGCGAGGTGTGGGCCGAGAGGACAACGCCCGTGGTTGCGCACACGCGTGAGAGTTCCTCAACAGCCATGATATACATCTGTACGGTACCGCCAGCACCGCCGTACTGCTTGGGAACAGGAATACCCATCATGCCGAGCTTGCCCATCTTCTGGACTGTCTCGATGGGGAAGCGCTCCTGCTCATCGACCTCGGCGGCGAGAGGCTTTACCTCGTTCTCTGCAAACGAGCGAACCATCTGCAGGAACAATTGTTCAGTCTTTGAATAGCTAAAATCCATATTAGTTTCTAGTTTCTAGTTTTTAGTCCTTAGTTCATAATCCTAGTTCTTTAGCCTCTATTAGCTTGCAGTTGGCGGATGCCAACCAGAAACTGGGAACTAAGGACTAATAATGATTAATATTTATAGAAGCCTTCGCCGGTCTTGCGGCCCAGGAGGCCGGCACGAACCATCTTGCGCAGCAGCGGGTGAGGACGATACTTGGGATCGCCAAACTCGTTGTAGAGCACCTCCATGATAGCGAGGTTCACGTCGTTACCGATGAGGTCGGCCAGGGCGAGGGGTCCCATGGGATGGTTAGCACCCAGCATCATGCACTTGTCGATATCCTCGGCGCTGGCGATGCCGTCGGCCAGGATACCTACTGCCTCGTTGATCATCGGGATAAGGATGCGGTTAACGACAAAGCCGGGAGCCTCGTTAACGGGCACGGGGGTCTTGCCGATCTCGGTGGTCAAGTCAACGATGCACTTGGCGGTCTCCTCGCTGGTGAGCTGGCCCTTGATAACCTCAACGAGCGCCATGCGGTCGGCGGGGTTGAAGAAGTGGCAGCCGATGAACTGAGCGGGGCGGCTGGTGCAAGCGGCGATCTCGGTGATTGAGAGCGACGACGAGTTGGTGGCAAAGATGGTCTCGGGCTTGCAGATCTTATCAAGCTCCATGAACACGTCCTTCTTCAACTGCATGTTCTCGACAGCGGCCTCGATAACAAGGTCGGCATCAGCAAAGTCAGCATAGTCGGTCGTTGTGGTGATGTTTGCCAGGATAGCCTTCATGGCATCCTCGGTGATTTTACCCTTCTCGACGAGCTTGTTATAGCCCTTAGAAATCGAAGCCATGGCCTTGTCAAGGCTGGCCTGGGTGCGGCTCTTCATGACCACAGGCATCTTGGCGGCAAACGCCTTGACGATACCCTTGGCCATCGTTCCTGTTCCAATTACACAAATTTTCATGTTCTGAATTGTTTTATTATTGATTAAAATTGATTATTCTCCTTTGAATTCTGCCTTGCGCTTGTTCAGGAAAGCGTCCATGCCCTCCTTTTGGTCTCGGGTGGCGAAACATTTGCCGAAGAGTTTGTTTTCCAGACCGATGGCACCGTCGGCATCGAGGTCATAACCCTCGTTGATGCTCTGCTTGGCCAAGCTGATGGCCACGGGAGCATTCTTGAGCATCATGGCGGCCATTTCCATGGCCTTGTCCATCAGTTCCTCGGGCTCATACACGGCATTGACCAAGCCAATGCGCAGAGCCTCGTCGGCGCGGATCACCTTGCCCGTGTAAATCATCTCCTTGGCATAGCCCTGGCCGATGAGTTTGGGCAAGCGGTGGGTTCCCGAGAAGCCGGGAATGATGCCCAGACCGACCTCGGGCTGGCCGAACTTGGCCTTTACCGAAGCGATGCGGATGTCGCAGGCCATGGCCAGCTCGCAACCGCCACCCAGGGCAAAGCCGTTGACAGCGGCAATGACGGGGATGGGCAGGGTCTCGATCTTGCGGAAGACCTGTGCGCCCAGGCGGCCGAACTCAAAGCCCTCGGGCTCGTTGAGGTGGGCCATCTCACTGATATCGGCACCGGCGACAAAGGACTTCTCACCATCGCCCGTGATAATGAGCACGCGCGTGGTGTTGTCCAAACCGCTCACAAAGCAGTCAATCTCCTTCAAGATGGTTGAATTGAGGGCATTCAGGGACTTAGGCGCCGAGATTTTCATCACGGTGATTCCGTCTTGTCGCTCAATTTTCAAGAAGTTGTAATCCATGACAACGGTGATGAATTAGACGTCCATGGGTTTCAGGTCGGGAGCGATGATCAGCTTGGCCTCGGTAGCGGCCTGCACATCCTCAACAGTGAACTCGGGATGGAGCTCGCGCAGAACGATACCCTCAGGGGTGATGTCCATGACGCCCATCTCGGTAATGATCATGTTGACCTGTCCGGCAGCCGTCAGCGGCAGGGTGCACTCCTTCAGAATCTTGGGGTTACCCTTCTGGGTGTGCTCCATGGTGAGGATCACGCGCTTGGCACCCACTACCAGGTCCATTGCACCGCCCATGCCGGGAGCCATCTTGCCAGGGATGATCCAGTTGGCGAGGTTGCCCTTCTCATCGACCTGCAAAGCGCCCAGGAACGAAACGTTCACGTGGCCGCCACGGATGATGGCAAACGAGGTTGCCGAGTCAAAAGTGCAGGCACCGGGATTCAGTGTGATAGCACCACCGCCGGCATTGATGAGGTTCTTGTCCTCCTTGCCCTCCTCGGGCGTCGGGCCCATGCCCATAGCGCCGTTCTCGGTCTGCAGCGTCACTGAAACGCCGTCGGGAAGGTAGTTAGGGATTAAGGTGGGGATACCAATACCCAGATTCACAACATCGCCGTCATGCAGCTCTTTGGCAGCACGTTTTGCGATGACTTCTCTCATTTGATATTTATCCATAATAGTACGGTTTTGAGATTAATTATATGTTTTTAAAAAGTTATTTCATTCCTCTCTTGACCATCTCCTGCACGACGAACGATGCCACGTCGTCGGCATAGGTGTTCATGCCAAAGCCGGCGTCAAAGCCGAGCTCTTTGGCCAGCTCATGGGTCACACGGGCACCGCCACAGCAGCAGATCATCTTGTCACGCAGGCCCTCGGCCTCCATGAGCTCGATGAACTCGGTCATGTTCTTGATGTGAACGTCCTTCTGCGTCACCGTCTGCGACACGAGCAGTGCGTCAGCGTGGAGTTCGATGCCCTTGGCGATAAACTCCTCGTTGGGCACCTGTGAGCCCAGGTTGTAGGCTTCAATCATCTCGTAGCGCTCCAGACCGTAATGGCCAGCGTAGCCCTTCATGTTCATGATGGCGTCGATGCCCACGGTGTGGGCGTCGGTGCCTGTCGATGCACCCACGATGACAATCTTGCGGCCGATGTTTTCCTTGATGTACTCGTCGGTCTCATACATGTCCATCGTGTTGCTCTCTACCTTGGGCACATAGATGGTGGAGTAGTCCACAGTGTGGGTACAGCTGCCGTAGCAGTTGAAGAAAGTGAAACCTGGCGTCAATTCCTTGTAGAAAACGACGCTGGGATTCTCGAGACCCATCCTGCGGAGTAATTGTTTGGCGGCCTCAACCGCCTCGGCACCACAGGGCACGGGCAGGGTGAAGCTGAGCTGCACCTTACCATCGTTCATGGTGTCGCCATAGGGCTTTATCTTGGTGAAGTCTAAGGTTTTGTCAAAATCCTTAGCTTCCATGCTATATAATCCTTCGCTCATAGTAATATAGTAACCTTATAGATTTTTATTATCTCTTACCTTTCATCAGCTCCACAAACGGGTTGTAGTAGTTCTCACCCTTCATGGTGACGCCCTCAAGGCCCTTACCACCATTCTTGGGTCGCTTCACATCACCGAAGATACCCTTCTCAAGTGCGGTGAACAGGCCTTCCTTGGTAATTTCTTCAAGCAACTTGATGGTGTTGCCCAGTACTTCCTTGACGCGGTTGCGGCAGATGCCGCCCTCGACAAACTCCATCTCCTCGCCAATGCTCTTCATGTTGTTGAAGATGTACTTGGCGTTCTCGATCGAGAGGTAACGGTCGCTCATGAACGGCGTGTGGATGGCCTCGGTGGGCATACCCAGCAGCTGGATTCCCTGGTGGGTCCAAATACCGATCATGTTGAACAGGGCGTCCTGGATGTGGCCGCGGAAGATATTGCCCGTCATGAACTTGGTGGGAGGCATGTACTTCAATGTGGCCTTGGGGAAGATTTCACGAGTCATCTGTGCCTGAGCCAACTCCAACAGGAAGCCATTCTCGAGCATCGGATCCATCTCAAAGGCGTGACCCAGACCCATCTGCTCCTCGGGCAGACCAGCCATCAGAGCCAACTGCTCGTTGATGAGGTCCGAAGCCAGCACAGTATGTGCAGCCTCAACGGCATCGGCAGTAGTGAGGTAGTTGTCCTCACCAGTGTTAATGATCACACCGGCGAAGCCGTTGATGATGCGGCTCATGTACTGATCCACGAGCGTGCGCTGCATGTTGATGTCACGGAACAAAATGCCGTACAAGGCATCATTCAGCATCACATCCAGTCCCTCAAAGGCGCCCATGATGGCAATCTCGGGCATGCACAGGCCGGAGCAGTAGTTGCACAGGCGAATGTAACGGCCCTGTTCCTCACCCACCTCATCGAGCGCCTTGCGCATGATGCGGAAGTTCTCCTGGGTGGCGAAAGTGCCGCCGAAGCCCTCGGTCGTTGCGCCATAGGGCACATAGTCCAGCAGGCTCTGTCCGGTGGTGCGGATAACGGCGATGACGTCGGCACCTTGACGGGCTCCTGCCTGAGCCTGTACCACGTCCTCATAGATGTTACCCGTTGCTACAATAATGTAAAGATAGGGCTTGGGACCCTCGCCGATGGTCTCAAGGTAGTGCTCGCGACGGGCGCGACGGGCGCGGATGCGGGCCATGCTCTCGTCAATGACGGGCTGCAGGGCCTGGGCAATCTGCTTGGGGTCGCGTGTAACAACTTGGGTGATATCCAGTTCGTCAGCGGCTACTTTTTCGGCAATCTGCTGGGGTGATAGACCCGTCTTGATCATGGCATTGGCAATAAAGAACAATGCGCCTTCACCCAGCACACCCTTGTCCTTCAAGGCCTCTACCACCACATTGGGCAAAGGCACCTCGTTGTCGTCAACACCGTCGATGCCCATCAAGCGGCACAGGGTGCGCTCAACAGCCACCGTCGTGTACTGCTCCACGAAGGATTGTACATCCTCGGCGATGCCTTTGGCCAAACCTCTGGCATACTCAACTTTTTCAAAATCTAGTCCTAACTTGCTTTTTTGCATCGTATTATAGTATTATAGTATATAGTGTCAATAGTGATTGTTCTTATCCAGTGTGGCTGGTAAGGTGGCCAGTAATAGCTCCCTTGCTTTCTCAATCCACTCCTGGTCGATGCCCAAGCTCTGTGCGATGTTGAGCGCCTCGTGGGGCACCTCGCCATCCTGAACTTCAACCAGTGTGTAGTCCATTGAGCCGTTCTCAAAGCCTTTCACCCGCAGGCAACGGGCTTCACCTGGCTCTATATCATAGTGCGTTGTCATGACCAGACTCATGTCCCTGCCTGCCAGCACCCGCAGCAGCGCCGACACAAGGGCAGCCCCCTCGGTAGGGTTGGTAGTGCGTGCAGGTTCGTCGATCAACGCTAACAGTTTCTTGTTTTCGCGCGATGCCTTGATAACGGCATCGATGTTCTTCATTTCGGCAGCGAACGAGGAGAGCCCCTTTTCAACGGACTGCTCGTCGCCGATGCAGAAGTGTATATCGTCCTTCACAGCAATCCTAGCCGCCTGGGCAGGAATGCCGAACCCGAATTGGAAGAGGTATTGGCACAGGGTCAAGGTCTTTAACACGACGGTCTTGCCGCCCATGTTGGCACCTGTGATGAGCGTTGGCTCGGTGCCATATGCAATGCTCACCGGCTGGAAGTCGCGGCCACGGCTTGCCAAGGCCTCTTGTACCTGGGGATGGAACATCGCCTCAAACTGGCTTGTCCCATCCTGGGAAAGTGTTGGGAAACACAATCCCAATTGCTGCACCTGCATGGCACGGGCCACATCAACGTCGATGCGTGCCAGTGCAATTTGGGCCTGCTGAATTACAGGGGCAAACGGATGCAGGCGCTTGCTCAGTTCAGTCCTCACAACCTCCTCAATCTCACCTGCCTGGAACAACAAATCCTCCTGCTGTTCAGGATGGCGGCGCATCTGGGCGCGCAAGTCCTTAAGTCGCTCGTCGTAGGAGTCATAGATGTAGAAGGTGGCTATCTTCATGCCATCGGGGTCAAGAATACTGATGACCTCGTCGAGGTCAGGAATCTCTACAACCTGATCCATGCCATGCTCACCGAGCAGTTTCTTCACATCAGCGGCAAGAATGGCAAGGTGCTTGACCTCAAACAGTTCAATATCGTCCAGAACGGCACTCTGGTGGAGGTTGCGGATGGTTGTGCGAATGTCTTTCAAGTCGCACAGCTTGTGCAGGAGGGTATTGATGTAAAGAGTATCAACCTGCTTGAGGAAATCGGTGAAACGGCGCAACTCGTCATAGGAAGCCACAATCTCCTCAGCCCTCGTCATCATGGGCGAGTCGAGGAGCCAACGGCGGGCAAACCCTGATTGCAGTTCCAGCTTGTCAAGCATGAAACGCAGGCCGCATGGCGATTCTATGATATTTTTCAGTTGCATTCTTTATTCTTTAGCAGGTCGTAAACGGGAAGCCCTATGGCTTCAGATAATCTATTGCACAACAGGTCGCTGTCCAGGACATAACCTGTCGGGGAGGTTGGGTTAACGGTGACAGCGATGAGTTTGCTCTTCTGCAACACGCTCACGCGTCCACCTCCCTTGACAAACAGTTTGAATTGTTGTGGCGTGACAAATATTTTGGTAAAGTCACGCACCACAATCTCGGTCTGACGCAGGGTCTTGTGCTGCCTCACCTTGTCGAGGAAAGTTCCTACCAGGGCCCCAGCGACATAGAGGGAGGCACAATGCTCCACACCGTCGAAGTGGATCTCCTGGGACAGAGAGGTCAGGGCGTTCAAGTCATGCAAGGCTCCATCGGTATCGATGAACCACACGCCTTTCTCCAGCGGAGTGAGCAAATTGATGTTGCGCTCGCTAGTCAGTTCCAGGTTGACCAAATCCACCACGTGAGCGGTCTTCTGAACCAGCGTCGTCAGATTGGCCGAATAGGCCGCCCCTGTCGCCAGAATCAATGACTGGCTTACTGCTGGCGATGCCGAACTCAACCGCGACAATGCTCCATCGATAACCACCAGGTCGATGCCATACTGCCTCATATCCTGCATCCAGCGCCTTAGGCTGCTGCCCGATGAAGGCCCTGAGAGGAGGATTTTACCTCCTGTGAGGGTTCTTGCCGTCACCACCCGTCCCAGTGAGGTCGTCTCGTCGCTCACGTCGATGAGTTCCGAAACCAGCCGCCGCTGGCGGTAGTGCATCTCGCTGGTGCCGAAGTACATGCCCTCGCGCAGCGAGATTTCGGGCTTCTGGGTGCGTGTCACCTGGTCCACGGTTTCTCCATCAATGCCAATCGAGGTCACGGCGATGCGTTTTCTCTCGACGGGGAGGTTGTCAAGGACATACTTGAGACACTCGGTCTTGCCTGTATTCTTTTCCAACCCCACGATAGACAAGCTATCGTATTTCAATATTTCATCGATGAAGGGAAGCACTGTCATCAAGAAAAGCCAGCTCCGTAGAGATGTGCCGTCGGGCACATCTCTACAGAACCGACATCATGCTTTATTTCTTGTTGCGGATTTCGTTACGCTCATGACGCTTCAGCGCCTTGGGCTCAATGTTCATGCGCTCACCCTCGAGCAACGAGATAACACCGTCAACAGCCTTGTCGGCGGCCACCTGCTCGCGCTTGCGTGCAGCCTGGCACTCGGGACAGTTGCACTCGGTGTGGTAGTCGGTGGGCTCGGTGTAAGTCGTAATCACGCCCTCGAAGTTGCGCAGAACGACTCTGCCTGGAGCCTGTGAGATGATGTACTGAGGCATGACGGGCGTCTTGCCGCCGCCACCGGGAGCATCCACCACGAAGGTGGGCACGCAGTAGCCACTGGTGTGGCCGCGCAGGCCCTCGATGATCTCGATACCCTTGCTGACGGGGGTACGGAAGTGCTCCAGACCCATCGACAGGTCGCACTGGTAGATGTAGTAAGGACGCACACGGATCTTGACGATCTCGTGAACGAGCTTCTTCATCACGTGCACGCAGTCGTTCACACCGCGCAGCAGCACGCTCTGGTTGCCCAGGGGGATGCCGGCGTCGGCCAGCATCTCGCACGCACGGCTTGACTCGGCAGTCACCTCGTTGGGGTGGTTGAAGTGGGTATTGATCCAGATGGGATGATACTTCTTCAACATGTTGCACAGTTCGGGCGTGATGCGTTGCGGGCAAACCACGGGAACACGTGTACCCAGGCGGACAATCTCGACATGAGGAATTTTCCTCAACTCCGAGATGATGTATTCCAAGCGGCTGTCGCTTACCATGAGAGCGTCACCACCCGAGAGCAGGACGTCACGCACGGTGGGCGTGTTGCGGATGTACTCAAGCGCCTTCTCGATGCGGTCAGTGCCACACTCTTTATCGGTCTGGCCGGCAAAGCGGCGACGGGTGCAGTGGCGGCAGTACATCGAGCACATGTCGGTGATGAGGAAAAGCACGCGGTCAGGATAACGGTGGGTCAATCCGGGTGTGGGAGAATCCTCATCCTCATGCAACGGGTCGAGCAGGTCGGCAGCGGCCTGATGGGTCTCAAGGCCTGTGGGGATGCACTGACGACGGATGGGATCGTGCGGGTCATCGGGATTGATGAGGCTCAGGTAGTAAGGCGTAATCGCCATGCGCAGAGTCTTGAGGGTCTGTTTCACACCCTCTTCCTCCTCGGTGGTGAGGCTCACATACTTCTTGAGCTCCTCCAGGGTCTCGATGCGGTTTTTCACCTGCCACTTCCAGTCATTCCACTGCTCGTCGGTGACATCGGGAAACAATTGTTTTCTTCTTGATTCAGCCATAATCGGATGATAAATGGATTAAGCGTAGAGTTCCTCAAAGACCTTGCGCAGCTCGGGGCACTCGCGCAGCTCCTGCAAGGTGAAGTCGGCATGACCCTTGGTGTAGCCATTACCGATAATCATGTTCACGTCGGCACCAATACCCTCAGCACCCAAGGCAGCCTTGGTAAAGCTGGTGGCCATTGAGAAGAAGTAAACGATGCCATCATCCTTGGTGCACAGCACAGCGGTCATCTCGCAATCGGGCACGTTCACGCAGTTGATGGTAGTGTCGGCCATCTTGCCGTCGGTGAGCTTGTAAACCAGCTCGTAAACCTCAACGGGAGTCATGCCTGCAACGCTCTCAACCACGTCACAGAAGCCGAGGTCCTTGATGCGTTGGGTCGATTTGGGGCTGTTGGCGAGGCCGATCACCTTACCGGTAACGCCTACGCGCTTCTTGGCCTCGTAGCAGCACAGCATGCCGCTCTTGCCACCTGCACCCAGGATAACAACGTTCTGGCCATACTGGCACAACTTGGCGGTCTGGGCGGGAGCACCTGCCACGTCGAGGGCGCTCAGAGCGAGCTTCTCGGGCATGTCGTTAGGAATCTTGGCATAGATGCCGCTCTCAAACAGGATAGCCTTGCCCTTGATGTCCACCTGGTCAACGTCGGCGCGGATCTCGAGGATCTCGTCGATGCGCAGCGGGGTCAGCGACAGGGAAACGAGGGTTGCGATGCGGTCACCCTCCTGGAGGTCGATTTTGCCCTTCAAGGCATCACCGATCTTCTCCACCTTACCCAGGAGCATACCACCCGAACCGGTGCGACGGTTGCGGTGCTTGCCCTGCAACTCAACGTTGAGGAGCATCTCCTTCTTGATCTCCTCCATGACCTCGGCCTCGTTGTTGGGATCCTTGGCCTGCTGCTTAGCATAGTTGTGGATATCGGTGAATGAAGCGGAGTCGATATTCAGGGTCTGTACATCGATGAGGATCTCGTTGTCGTAGATCTCGTCCATGTTGTTGTCCAACTTGTTAGCGGGCTGGGGAAGAACGCCCTTGGGCTCGATTACTCGGTGGGTACCGAATCTATTTCCGTGTTTCTGCATTGTTGTAAAATGGTTTAATTGTTAAACGATTATTGTTATTTAGTTTTTAGTCCTTCGTTTTCAGTTGCGCTTTGGGAGGCCGAGGATCTCGCGGGCCTCGTCGCTGGTGGCGATGGGGCGGCCCAGTTCCTTAGCCAGGCGAACGACCTTCTCAACGAGCTCGCCATTACTCTTGGCAAGCACACCCTTAGACAGATAGAGGTTATCCTCAAAGCCCACGCGCACGTTACCGCCCATGGCGATAGCAGCAGCGGCCATCGGGAAGGCATGGCGGCCAACGCCCGTCACGGTCCAAGTAGAACCGGCGGGGATGCCGTTCACGAGCCAGCACAGGTTAGCCACAGTAGCAGGGGTGCAACCAGGCACGCCCAGCACGAAGTTGAACTGCATGGGGTTGCCGGGGACTTCACCCTTGCGAGCCATGGTCAAGATGGTGTCGAGGTGACCCATCTCAAAGCACTCATATTCGGGCTTGATGCCACGTTCCATCATGCGCTTGCCGAAGGCACGCATGGTGGGCATGGTGTTGTCGAAAATCTCGTCACCAAAGTTGCAAGTACCGCAGTCCAGCGTTGCCATCTCGGGCAGCGGAGTGGTATCGGTCGATTGCAGACGCTCGTCGGGGGTCATACCCACAGCACCGCCTGTCGACGGGATGAGGATGACATTGGGGCACACCTTGAGGATGGCCTCCTCGCACTCCTGGAAGCGGCCACGGTCCTGGGTGGGCGTGCCGTCGTCCCAGCGAACGTGCAGGTGAACGATGGCGGCACCGGCATCAACAGCCGACTTGGCCTCGCGCACGATTTCTTCAACGGTGTAGGGTACGTTAGGATTCTGCTCCTTGGTGACCTCGGCGCCGCAGATGGCGGCAGTGATAATCAGTTTATCCATATACTTACTTGTTCTTGCGTTGGCAGTCTTTAGGGGTTACACATGTTCCTGATGCACGGCAAACCACAACGGGCTCGTCGAGGATGTCGGCAGCCGATGCCGAGATGTCGGGACGAGCTTGAGCGACCTTGCGGGCCTCAAACACCATGTGGCGAGACGTATTGCCCTCACGGTCAATCCAGCCCTCGGCCTCAATGAAATCGCCGGCATAGACTGGTGCCAGGAACTCGATGTTGTCATAGGCACAGAACAGGCCCTCGTCACCGTCACGCATAATCAACAACTCGGTAGCCACGTCGCCAAACAAATGAACCATGTGAGCACCGTCAACCAGGTTGCCGCCGTAGTGGGCGTCCTTTGCGCTCATGCGCAGTCTGATCATTGTCTTGTATTCCATTTCAGTCCTTAGTTATTTCTCGACATAAATGCCATCAACATAGATACCCGAAGCGTGAACGTGCTCGGGAGCGATCTCACCCACGGGAACCAGCTTCTCGGCCTCAACTACGACATAGTCGGCAGCGGTGGCCATCAGCGGGTTGAAGTTATTAGTGGTGCCCAGGAATACCATGTTGCCGAACTCGTCAACGATGTTAGCACGCAGGAAGGCGATGTCGGCCCTCAGCGGCTTCTCCAGCAGATAGTCCTTGCCGTCCACGTTGACGATATCCTTACCGTCGGCCATGATGGTGCCCAGACCGGTGGGGGTCAGCACGCCGCCCAGTCCTGCGCCTGCCGCACGGATGCGCTCGGCCAGGGTGCCCTGGGGAACATACTCGACGATGAGGGTACCCTCATTCTTCTGCAACGCGGTCTGCTTGTTGGTGCCCGTGTGGGACACGATAGCCTTCTTTACCTGGTGATTGCTGACCAACTTGCCGTGAGCCACCTCGTCATAGGCGGTGTCGTTAGCAATGATAGTGAGGTCCTTAACACCCTTCTCTACAATGGCGTCGATGATCTGGGTGGCACTGCCGTTACCCAAGAATCCGCCAAACATGATTGTCATGCCGTCCTGTACTTTCTCGACGGCTTGTTCCAATGTGATTTGTTTGTTCATAATGTTTATGTTTTGGAATTTATTGGTTTATGTCTATAATGGCTGCAAATATAGAAAATTTTCCCCATTTTCAGTCCTTTTCAGGCCATTTTTTATCAACTTTTTATCTATTACATAGATAACGGCTATAATCACAGCGATTTGCTCATCCCAGCAAAGGTTCACAAGGGGGAGCAACAATGGCCATAGATAAAAGGGTCGCCCGTCCCCACGCGGCAGCCATCACAACTGAATGAATTCGGAATTTGGCATGATTTTTGCAGAATTTAACAAAAAAAATGTAGGAAAGAGGTTATCATATACGTTTAATTTATAGCAATACAAACCGTTAAATTTTTACTATTATGGGATCGTTTGAATTCGGAACATTGGAAATTGGAATTATCGTAGGTGTGATTATCCTACTATTGTTAGTCATTCTTTTTACCTGCTATGTGAAAGCGCCGCCCAGCACAGCCTACGTCATCTCGGGCATCAAGCGCGAACCCCGCATCCTTATCGGTGCCGGTGGTGTTAAAATCCCTATCTTTGAGCGCCTTGACAAGGTCTATCTGGGACAGTTGACAGTGGATATCCGCACCGAGCGAAGCGTGCCGACCAACGACTTCATCAACGTTAACGTCGATGCTGTGGCCAAGGTTGCCGTTACCCCTACCCCAGACGGCGTGCGCCTGGCAGCGCGCAACTTCCTGAACATGGATGCAGCCACCATCTCGAGCCAGCTGCAGGACACCCTTCAAGGCAACCTGCGCGAGCTCATCGGTAGCCAGGGACTGAAGGAACTGAACGTGGACCGCGACGGTTTCTCTAATCAAGTCATGGACAAAGCAGCGCCTGACATGGCCAAACTGGGTATCTCCATTCTTGCATTCAATGTACAGAACATCACCGATGAATTGGGACTGATTGAGAACCTGGGTGCAGACAACACCTGGACCATCCGCAAGAATGCCGCCATCACCAAGGCTCAGGCCGAGAAAGACATCGCCCAAGCCAAAGCCGAGAACGAGAAACTCGCCAATGACGCCACGGTAGCCTCACAGACCGCTATCGCCGAGCGCCAGAACGAACTCACCATCCGCCGTGCTGACCTCAAGCAGGAAGCCGACACTCGCCAAGCCCAGGCCGATGCAGCCTACCGCATCCAAGAGCAGGAACAGCAGAAGGTACTCAACGAGAAGGAGGTCGATGCCCAAATTGCACGCACCAAGAAGGAGCAGGACCTCACCAACGAGCAGATCAAGATTCGCGAGAACACACTTCTCGCCGAGGTGAACAAGCAGGCAGATGCCGACCGCTACTCCAAGCAGATACAGGCCGAGGCCGAGAAATTCCAGATTCAGAAGAACGCCGAAGCCGATCTGGAAAAGCGCAAACGCGAAGCCGAAGCTCAGCGCTATGAAGCTGAACAGGAAGCTGAAGCCATCCGCGCCAAGGCCGAAGCACAGAAGTTTGCCATGATGCAGGAAGCCGAGGGTATCAAGGCCCGCGGCGAAGCCGAAGCCTATGCCGTACAGAAGAAAGGTGAGGCCGAAGCACAGGCAATGGAGAAAAAAGCCGAGGCCTTCAAGAAGTATAACGACGCTGCTGTGGCTCAGATGGTCATTGAGAAACTGCCCGAAATCACCCGCAATGTTGCCGAACAGGTAGCCACCATCCAGGGTGTGAACATCTACAGCACGGGCGGTGACAACGGATCTGGCATTGGCACCATCACCGGTACCCTGCCCATCGTCCTGGCTCAGGTCAATGATACCGTCAAGAGCGCCGTCGGCGTGGATTTGGCCAGCATCGTGCGCAAGCATGAGGGTCCTAAAGACACTCCTGAGAATAAGGAATAACCCTTGACACAACAGTTAACGAGGCTGGAAGCTACAATGCTTCCAGCCTCATTTTTTCGTTACTGATCAACCGATTACTTCAAGTAGTCGTCGAAGTAGCGGGTAATGCGCTCATGCAGGTGAACGCTCTGATGTCCCATCATGTTGTGGCCCTGGCCGGGATAAACGTAGAAGTCGGGCTGAGTGCCGGCAGCGATGCAGGCCTTGAGGAAACTGTAGGCATGCTGGGGAACCACGGTCGGGTCGTTGAGGCCGATGATGATTTGGAGGCGTCCCTTGAGGTCCTTGGCCTTGTGGATAAGGCTAGTCTCAGCATATCCCTCGGGGTTGGTCTGCGGGGTGTCCATGTATCGCTCACCATACATCACCTCATACCATTTCCAGTCAATGACGGGTCCACCGGCCACACCCACCTTGAAGACGTCGGGATAGTTGGTCATCAGGCTGATGGTCATGAAGCCGCCAAAGCTCCAGCCGTGCACGCCCAGGCGCGCCGTATCGACATAGTTGAGCGTGCGCAGGAAGTCCACGCCACGCATCTGGTCTTCCATTTCAACTTGTCCCAAGCGGCGGAAGGTGGCTTGCTCAAACTCACGGCCACGGTTCTCACTGCCCCGATTGTCAAGAATGAAAAGCAGATAGCCGCGCTGTGCCATGTAGGTTTCCCAACTGCGGCTGCCCCAATGCCAGCGCGCATCCACGTTGTGGGCATGAGGACCACCATAGACGTAGACCACAGTAGGATACTTCTTAGCGGGGTCAAAGTCCACGGGCATCACCATGCGGTAATACAGATCGGTGACGTCGTCAGCAGCCTTGATGGTGCCGCAACGGTACTCGGGCACGGCATAGCCTTCCCATGGGTCGGGAGCAGTAAAGTAACGCATCTGCTCGTTATCACGGGTATCCACGATGGCGATATTGCGGGGCACATCAGGCTCCTGGTAGTAGTCGATGAGCCAACGTCCGCTATCGCTCAAGCGGCCGCTGTGCCAACCCTTGCCGCCCTCGTCGATGCGGGTGAGTTCGCCCGAAGCCACATCCACCTTGTAGATGTTCTGCTGGATGGGATTGTCGGCATTAGCCGCTATAATAACGGACTTGCGCTCGGTATCAAATCCCAGCAAATCCATCACCACCCAGTCGCCGTGAGTGAGCTGACGCAGTTCACGTGATGCCATGTCAAACACATAGAGGTGATTGTAGCCGTCTTTCTCGCTCCACAAGATGAACTTGTCATTATCCCACGGCAGGAATGTGATGGGGTGTTGAGGCTCGACATACTTGGGATGGCTCTCGTGATAGAGCGAAGTCATGGGATTGCCTGTCATGGCATCATAGGCCATCAGTGTCACATCGTTCTGGTCGCGGTTCTCTTCCATCATGTAGATGACAGTTCCGTTAGGATTCCATGAGATATTGGAGAAATAGCGGTCGGTGGGATCGCCCGCTTTGAGATAAACCGTGTCGCCCGTCAACAGGTTCAGCACGCCAACAGTCACCAGATGGGACGTCTGTCCCGCCATGGGGTACTTCTCGGGGGCTGGAGTGGCCATCACGTGCGTCGAATCGGTCAATTCAGGCACATCGATCAACGGATAGTCGGCCACCATGCTCTGATCCATACGGTAGAAGGCCAATCGGTTGCCATCGGGACTCCAGAACAGTCCACCCTCGATGCCGAACTCGTTGCGGTGCACACTCTGGCCGTAAACCAGGTCACGTGAGCCGTCACTGGTCACCTGACGGGTATTGCCCACCCCATCGGTCACATAGAGGTTATCGTCCTTGACAAAGGCAACAGCGCGGCTCTGCTCGTTCCACTCGCTGGCCTGTGCTCCAAGGCACAGTGGCTGTTGCCACTCCTCCCGGCCTGTCTTGAAATTGATGAGCAGGCGCTGGTCGTTGGTGTAAATCAGCGCCAGTGGCTTGTCAGGATAGGGAAACGATACAGCATTCAGCCCCATAACGGGCGAAGAACTCTCGCTGGCGCCTGTCCGCTTGTTGAGTTTATCACGTGTGAACAACACTTTCTCTTTGCCATTGGCTACATTCACCAGCCAGCACGTGTCGGGGGACACCCTCACCAGTTGGTCGCCCCACCACGTGAGGGAACGGTTCTGTGGAATCATGTTGCGGTAATTGTTACCGCCAAAGTTCAGATCCTCGAGCGTGAATTGCTTCTGAGCCGCTACTGGAAGTGCCAGCAACGCCATCAGCAAGAACGCCATGCCATGTCGTCTTGTCATTTTCATTGCATCGGTTATGTTATGGTTTATTTTGTCGCAAAGATATGCTTTTCTGCCGAAAAAACCTAAAAGCGGACTTAAAAAGACCGAATTATCTGATGATATGGTCATGAACGTTAGGGAACTTTTTGTAAATTTGCCGCCATGAAGAAATTGGTTTTAAACATCTTTGCAGCAGCCCTGCTCCTGTCGTTGACCGATTGTGACCACCATGATCAGGGCGTTGACTACCGTGTCAACATTACGGTTGACAATCAGTTGCATCGCGACAGCGCCACCCTGCTGGTGCTCGAGGGCGAGTACAACAAGTTGAGGGTTTGCGGCACCGCTCGGGTCCACGACGGCTCATTCACCTTCACTGGTCAGACCGACAAGGACAAGGTCGCCCTTATCCGTTGGGACAATGACTCGGTAAACCCATTCTACTTTGTGCTTGAGGGGGGCGACATCAACATCACCATCAAGCCCGGTTCATGGGACATCACCGGCAGCCCCGCTAACAGCGAGTACCTACATTACATCAACCAGCGCAACTGCATCATGGACTCACGTGTTGCCACCTGGCAGGAATACCTGAAGATGGCTGCCGACTCGTCGCTCAAGCGTGATGATGAGATGCGCATGGTGCATCAGGACAGCCTTTTAAACGATTCGCTGCAGCGCATGACTGTCGAGCGCATCAATCGAGGTGACGCCGTCGGACGCATCATCCGCGAGCGCTACGGCAAGCAACTCGACCAGGACCACATGCGACAGCTCAAGTGAGCGCAAGCCGCCAAATGTCAACCAACTAACACATCTACAAAAAATAAATCTCCCCGCCGGCGCAATGCCAGCGGGGAGATTTTTTCAGTTAATTAAACCGATTGTTCGGGTCTGCAATTACTTCTTAACGATGAGCTCGCAGATCGAAACGCGGTTCCAGCTCAGCTCCTGGAACATGTCGGTCTCACCACAACCCTGAGCGCTGATGCGGTTAGCATCAATCTTGTACTTGTTGATGAGCATGTTCTTAACAGCCTCGGCACGGCCATTGGCCAGACGAATGTTGTTGTCCTTGGGACCCTCGGGAGAAGCATAACCCTTGATCTCAACAGTAGCAGTGGGGTTGTTCTTGAGGTACATGGCAACGCGCTCAACATTGGGCTGCTGGTCAGCGGTGATGTTGGTCTTGTTAACCTTGAAGTGAACGAGAACATTCATGTACTTAGCGCTCTTGTCGATAACCTCGGTGGTGTTAACGGGCTTCTGGTTAGCAGCCTTGCGAGCACCATCCAGGTCGCGCTGCAACTGAGCGTTGCGAGCGTTAGCGGCGTCGAGGTCACCCTGCAGACCATTGAGCTGGTTGCGCAGGCCGTTGATCTGACCGTTCAGAGCATCGATGTCATCCTGGCTGTACTTGTAGGGGCAGAAGGTGATGTAGCGCTCGCCGTTGCTACCCTTGAAGTGATAAGTCAGACCAGCCTCGAGCTCAACAGCAGCGTGGTTAGCGTTCATCTGGCTCTTGCCGTTACGGGGCTCGCCTTCCCAAGTAGCGCGGGCGGGCAAGTTGTAACGATAAGGAATCATGATGTCACCGTTCATGTCCCAAACCACAGCGGGCTTCAGGCTGAAGGTGAAGGCGCGGCTCTCACCAAAGTTGAAGTTCAGGTTTGCACCTGCCTTGGTGTACCAGCTGTTGTAGTCATTACCATACATGTTGGCACTCTCAGTGCGGTGGAAAGCGTGCAGCCAACCAGCACCGATTACACCCTCGAGCTCGAAGAAGCGGGGCTTGCCAGCATAACCAGCGAACAGGTTACCCAGGTTTACGGTACCAAACATACCGGCCAGAGTGTGGTCGATGATGTTCGGGCTCTTGGGTCCCCAGTAGTTGGGTTCCTTCTCCCAGCTGGTAGTGTTGATGGTAGCCTCACCCTCAACGCCCAGACCGAAGACGGGAGTCAGCTGCTTCTTGATCTCCATACCGAAGATGCCACGAGCGCTGGGCCAGAATGCATAGCCCTGGAAAGGCATGATAGCACCGCCCTTCAGGGTTACAGACATGTTGTCAAAGAACTTGTTCTGCTCCAGAGACTGAGCCTGCGAAGCAAATACGCCCATAAGAAGGGCTAAAGTCAAGATAATCTTTTTCATTTTAATAAAATTTATTAAACACTAATTATTAGTAATTTTCGGCAAAAGTAATACAAATTTCTAATACGGCCAAAATTTAACGTTTATTAAGGATAGAAACGCAGCAAAACAGCTTATTTTCTAGCGTTTCGCACAAATTTCCAGCCAAAATAGCCACTTTTTGGCTTTTGTTAGAACTTTAACAAGCAAAATTATAGCAATTTTCTGAATTACGCAAATTTTTATCAATAAATATTGCTTTCCGGGCCCAAAATCCCATTCTCGGTCCTAATAATAAGGCTAATATCAGGAAAGACCCAGGATATAACCGATTTCGCAATTGATGTCGGCCACGGTGACTTCCTGATCGGCGTTGAGATCGGCACGCTGCCGCAAGCCATCGTCAACATCATCGCCCAGCAGCACTTGCAGGATGGCGTTGATATCGGCTACACTGAGCTCGCCGTCGAGGTTGACATCCCCCCTGAGATAGGACGTCATCTTGATTTGCTTGACGGCGCCACTGTTCTTGACGTTGGCCTTCCAGGCCGCAAAGCGCAGGCTGGCCTGGGTCATCCCGGCGGGAACATTCAAGGAAAGGTTTATATAGTTGGTGCGGCTCACGCTGGTGGGCTCATAGGTCACCGAGTCTACCGCAACTCCACTATTGTCAAGCAACGTGGCGGTGAGCGCCACTTTTTTCACGTCAAACCCAGGATCCTGCCACTGGTCGGTAATCCATGTGACCCTCATGTCGATGGATTGCCCGCCATAGCAATTAAACTGTGGAGAGGTCAACGTGAGGTGAAGGCCTGTCGAGGTGGTGTAGAGCACGATGCGGTCGGCCATGATGTTAGTCTGGTTAAGGGCAATTGCCGGATTGGTATAAATCCAGCCATCAAATTCCTGAGGAGAGAATTGTGGCACCTGCGAGTGCATAGCTAGCGCAACAACACACGCCACCAAAAACAATACAATCTTCTTCGTCATCTTATAGGTCATTTAGGGTTGATTATTGACTGCAAAGGTAGTATGAATTGGCCACTCCTGCAAAAGGCAGAAACAAAAAATGAGGTGCCTGCTAGGCACCCCAATACTATTTACCCGAAACGGGTGGTTCTCCTGTTTTACTTGAGCAGGCCAATTGAGCGCTTCAAGAAACGCTCGAGTCCCTCGCCTTTAAGCATGTTGTTGCTCAGCAGTGCAATATCGATGAGCTGGTGAACACGGCTCTCGCCGGCTGCATAGGCGATAATCAGGTTTTCCTTCTTCTTGCGCAACTCATCAAGATGCTTCTCGTTATCCTCGAGATCTTTCTTCTTGTCCTCGGGAACACCCTTGTTGTCCTTGTCCAGGTCACGAATGGCTTTTACCACGTTCTGCGTAGCGTTGATTTCCTCATCAACGGGCTTGATTTCTGCTTCAAGCGCTTGCTCGGCTTGCTCCACGATCTTTTGAACAATCGGATGCTTGGTGTTGAGCACCATGCTGTACATGTCAGGCATCTCGCCATAGAAACTCATACCTGGCTGGAAACGCGCCATTTCCTTCATGCGGCGCATGTACTCGGCCTGGGTGATGACCACGGGCTTGTCGTCGGGCGACATGGCAGCGAAGCTGACCATGAATTCAGCCTTCTCGACAGGCGGGATCTGCGACTTGAACAGCGTCTGCGCAATTTCCTGCTGCTCGGGGGTAAACTGAGGTTTGTTGTCGTCATGTTTGCGGATGAGGTTGTCGATCACGTCGCTGTCAACGCGCACAAAGCGCATTTTCTCCTGCTTCTGCTCCAGCATGCCCACAAAGTGCACATCCAGTTCGCCATTCATCATTAAGACATCGTAGCCCTTATCGGTTGCAGCCTTAATGTAGGCATACTGCGCCTCCTTATCGGTAGCGTACAGGCAGATGAGGTTACCTTCCTTATCGGTCTGCTCGGCCTCAATGAGCTTGCGGTAGTCCTCGATCTTGAAGAACTTGCCGTCAGTATTCTCGAGCAGGGCGAATTTGAGGCCCGACTCACAGAACTTCTCGTCGCTCAACATACCATACTCGATGAAGATCTTGATGTCATTCCATTTCTTCTCGAACTCGACGGGCTGGTTCTTGGCTATCTCCTCGAGGCGCGCGGCGACCTTCTTGGTGATATAGGTCGAAATCTTCTTCACGGCACGGTCGCTTTGCAGGTAGCTGCGCGAAACGTTCAAGGGAATGTCGGGGCTGTCGATGACACCCTGCAGGAGCATCAGCCAATCGGGCACTACTCCCTCAACGCTATCGGTGACATAGACCTGGTTGCAATAGAGCTGGATGCGGTCTTTGCGGATGTCGAGGTTGTTCTTGATTTTAGGGAAGTAGAGGATACCTGTCAAGGTGAAGGGATAGTCCACGTTGAGGTGAATCCAGAACAGGGGATCGTCCTGGCCAGGCTCGATGGCATGGTAGAACTTGAGGTAATCCTCGTCTTTGAGGTCAGTGGGCATGCGCGACCACAGCGGCTCGATGTCGTTTATGACTTTGTCCTTGTCGGTATCCTGGTACTTGCCGTCCTTCCACTCCTGCTCCTTTCCGAAGATGATGGGCACGGGCAGGAAGCGGCAATATTTCCTCAGCAAGCCCTCGATGCGGGCGGTCTCGAGGAATTCCTTCTCATCATCGTCGAGGGTCAGGATGATGTCGGTGCCGCGCTCGGCCTTGTCACACTCCCCCATTTCAAACTCGGGCGATCCGTCGCAGGTCCATGATACGGCTTTAGCGCCTTCCTGCCAACTCAGCGTGCGGATCTCCACCTTCTTAGCGACCATGAAGGCCGAATAGAAGCCCAAGCCGAAGTGGCCGATGATGGCGTTGGCGGTATCCTTGTATTTCTCGAGGAACTCCTCGGCACCCGAGAAGGCGATTTGGTTGATATATTTGTCGATTTCCTCGGCGGTCATGCCGATGCCGCTATCGCTCACAGTGAGCGTTCCAGCTTCCTTATCAACACTGACGTTGACCTTCAGGTCCTCGGTCGAACCCTTGAACTCACCGGCGCCCGAGAGGGTCTTCAACTTCTGCGTGGCGTCAACGGCGTTGCTCACCAGCTCACGCAGGAAAATCTCGTGATCACTGTACAGAAATTTCTTGATAACGGGGAAAATGTTGTTAGTCGTTACCCCGATTGTTCCTTTGGTTGGCATGTTATCTTTTCTTTTTAAGTTGTTTTTTCTTTTTTCATCTTTTCAAACAACAAACTTCGTCAATCACACTAACCATCATATCAAATGATGATCTATCATTAGTGAAATTCGTGGAATTTGTAGTTTTAAAGGTCTCTGCCCCACTCCACCTCAAATAATATGCCATCACACGCCAAGGTGACAAATCGTCACCCTGACCTGCCAGTTTTTGCTCACGCTGCTCGCAGGTTAAAGGTTAAAGGTTAGAAGTTAACGTGGCATCCGCGTTCCAATGACATGAATGCCTTCGTATAATGCGTGTAATTCGCAGTTAACAAAAAGAGGATGTTATGCTCAGTCGGTGAGGAGGCGGACGTAGCCCATGATGCCCGCCTCGCGGTTGACCACGCTATAGACGCCGGGCTCGTCGATAATCTTGCTGGTGGCAGGATTGATGGCATGCTCGAGGCTGTCGCGCAGCTCGGCAAACTTTTCCCGTGCCTGCTGCTCGTCACGGCAGTTATAGACGTCGCTCATCGCACCGTCCTCGCTCTGAAACTCAAAAACCACCCGATATTTCATGATAATCGTCATTTATTTTCTACCAAAAGCTATGAGTTTCAACTGGTCAGTGGTACCAACCACTTCATTGCCTTGTATGTGCAACTTGCTCTTCGAGTGTTTCCAATAGATATTTTCAGTCGCTTTTCCATCAGATATTTTGGAATATTCCTTTCTTGTTGTGTTTCAAAACTCAATCAATGCACATACAACACTACCCTTTTCATTCATACTCTTTTGTGCCGTTGCGTTGTTCTCTTCGCTTTTTTAATTCGTCCATGTATCCTGCAGTTATAATTCCTGACGGAAGGGCAATTATGGCAATGCCTACAATAGAGGACACAATACTGATGACTCGACCTGTTGTTGAAACAGGATACAAATCACCATAACCTACTGTGGTAAGTGTACATGAAGCCCAATAAAATGCATCAAAAAAAGTAGGAAATAAGATAGTGCCAGTATCAGGATTTATTTGTTCTTCTGCATTAAACATAATTAATGCCGTGATGAATACGTAAACAATCGCTAAAGACAACACAGTAAACAAGATTGCCCTCTGATTCTTTATAACACCACCAATAATTCTGAGCGGTTCAAAATACCTAACAACCCTTACTACTCTGATAATTTTCAGTAGCCTAACGACTCTTGTCAATTTGAATACCTTTTGAACAAAATTAAATGTTGGCAAAATTGACAACAAATCAATAATGGCCATTGGAGTAATAGGATATATAACAAAAGGCAATAGACCTTTCTTTTTCATTCTAATATCAGCCGTGAACCACCTCAAAAGATAATCAATGATGAACAATGCACATGATATAAGATCAAAAAGATAGAATAATCGAGTTTGTTCCCTAAACATTAAAGGCAAAATACCAATTGCAATTGCAATCAGCATACACCAATCATATACACGAGTTTGAATGCTATCTTGGCTATTATATCTGGGTTCAACTATTTCAAATATCCTTTCCCTAATTTTCATTATTACCAGTTATATGATTTTTATTCTTCGTTGGTGTTCTTATGAAAAAAAGACTTAATCCTTCCAAAAAATACAATGATAAATAGCCCAGCTACAATTCCATATCCAATCAAAGCATCACGATTCTTTTCCGAACTATCAAAATGCCCCATCATCCATTGGACTAAATTAACTATTAAGAACAAAATAGCAATTAGTCCAAACAAGATAAATAGATATTTAAAAATATTCTTTAGCGAGAACATACTCTCTCTTTTATTAATTGCTTTATTCTCATATTTTTTTTCAATTTCTTCGTGATTTCCTGTAATTTTTTGTCTTGAATAAAGTCCCGTGCCAGGAATACTAGTATTCAAATAGGTGCCCTTTTTGCCTATAGAAACTTTTGCCCCTTTGGGTCCAATGGAAGCACTTACACCACTCTTACTGAAATTCAAATGAACCCCAGAAAAAACCTTCACCCTTTTTCGATAGTTCCAAGCCATACTAATCACCCAGACAATGGTACAAACAATACTATTTTTTGAATTCAAAGAAAGCCTTACCGGTTGCCGTACATGTCGTCGTAGTAGCGCTGGTAGTCGCCACTGGTGACGCTGTTGACCCAGGGCTGGTGGTCGAGGTTCCAGCGGATGGTTTTCTCGATGCCGACGGTAAAGGGCGTCTCGGGATACCAGCCGAGTTCG
>ONIL01000016.1 GCA_900317835.1 uncultured Prevotellaceae bacterium
TCGGCGGGTGCTTCAGCGGCAGGTGCCTCCTCAGCGGGAGCCTCGGCAGCAGCGGCCTCCTGAGCAGCCTTGGCAGCCTCAGCCTCGGCAGCGGCCTTAGCGGCAGCGATCTCGGCTTTCTTCTTGGCTACGGCCTCGGCCTTGGCCTCGTTCTTCTTGGTCTCCTCGGCGATGGTCTTCTTGTAATCGGCCTTCTTGTCGTCGCGCTCCTTGTTGCGGATAGCGTCGAGCTTAGCCTGCTTCTCGGCCTTCCAAGCCTCGAAACGCTTCTGAGCCTCTTCCTGGGTGAAAGCGCCTTTCTTGACGCCGCCCTGGAGGTGCTTCATCAGCATGACACCCTCGCGAGAGAGAATGTTACGTACAGTGTCGGTGGGAATTGCACCTACGTTAATCCAATAGAGTGCACGCTCGAAATTCAAACTGATGGTAGCAGGATTAGTGTTGGGGTTATAAGAACCAATCCTCTCAATAAATCTACCATCTCGTGGTTGCTATCGGCAATAACAATGGGATAGAACGCATAGTCCTTGTGACCGTGGCGCTGCAATCTGATCTTTGTTGCCATAATTCTAACAGTTTAAATTTTTAAATCATTTAGTTTTTACTCATAAAGAAAGTGACCTTGTTGAGGGGTCACTTTTCTTTGTTGTCCTGGAAGGATTCGAACCCTCGCAAGCGGAACCAGAATCCGATGTGCTACCATTACACCACAGGACAATTCCTAATTGCGACTGCAAAGGTACTGCTTTTTTTCTTACCACCAAGAAAAATCTTCACTTTTTTTCAAAAATATTTTCTCCTTCCTCAAAAAATAATTTAAAACCGTCCTTATTTTGCTTTGCGCTTG
Organism: uncultured Prevotellaceae bacterium; assembly: GCA_900317835.1. Lineage (GTDB taxonomy): Bacteria > Bacteroidota > Bacteroidia > Bacteroidales > Muribaculaceae > Sodaliphilus. Next base: position 848 of record ONIL01000016.1, read on the forward strand.
GGGACACGCTTGGAGACGCCGATGGCACCGGTGGGGCAAACGAGGCGGCACAAGTGGCAGCCGACGCACTTGCTGCCCACGAGGTGCGGCTTGCGTTCGTCACCGAAGGAGATGGCTTGGTGTCCGCCGTCCATGCAGGAAACATAGCACCTGCCGCAGCCGATGCACTTCTCGCTGTCGAAGATGGGGAAGACTACGGTGTCGCGGTCCAGGTCGTTGGGCGTACTGGAAAGCCGCTCACCCACCAGGGTAGAGAGTTTGGTGATGCCTCGGCTCGCCATGTAGTGCTGCAGACCCAACTTGAGGTCATCGATGATGCGATAGCCGTATTGCATCACGGCGGTGCATATCTGCAGGTTGCTGCAGCCCAGCTGGATGAACTCAAGCGCGTCTCGCCAGGTCTCGATGCCGCCGATACCGCTCAATTTTAGGTTGTTCATCACGGGGTTCTTGGCCATCTCGAGGATGAAGCGCAGGGCGATGGGTTTGACAGCACGTCCCGAGAGTCCCGACACGGTCCACATCCCCGACACCCCGGCGCGTTCATCCATGGTCACGCTCTTGATGGTGTTGATGGCGCTGATGGCATCGGCGCCGGCGAAGTAGGCGCCCATGGCGGGATTACTCATTAAAGTGATATTGGGTGTCATCTTGGGAATCACGGGTATCGAAACGGCATGCTTCACATAGGCTGTGTAGAAGGTTACCAGCTCGGGGTCCTGGCCTACGTCGCTGCCCATACCGGTTAGTCGCATCTGTGGACATGAGAAATTCAGTTCAACAGCGTCCACTCCGGCTGCTTCTGCCATTTTGGCCAATTCAATCCATTGCTCCTCGGTCGAGCCCATGATAGAGGCAACGACAATCTTGTTGGGGTAGTTCTTCTTGAGACGGCTCAAGATATCAAAGTCCACTTCGGCGGGATTCTCGCTCAACTGCTCCATGTTGCGCAAGGCGGTGAAATCTCCTTTGTCGCCCTCGCGGTGCAACACGTCAAACCTTGGTGACACCTCGTTGATGTCATCCAGGCAGATGGTCTTGTAGAACACGCCAGCCCAGCCGGCATCAAAGGCGCGGGCCACCATCTCGTAGTTTGTGCATATTGATGACGATGCCAGGAAGAACGGGTTCTCGCAGGGCATGCCACAGAAGTCGATGGCCAGGCTCGGCAGCTCGGCTTGGGCCGCCTCGGGCAACTGGCTCACGATTTCCCTGATGCGGATGGGGCGGTCATAGTGGATGCAAGCCTGCTCGGCTTTTTCCAGGTCGTTCTCATCGCAGCCGTCAAGCCACTTGCGGGCAATGGCTTCGTTGCCGAAGCGCACGGCACGTAAGGCTCTGGCGACATCTCCCTTGCCGCAAGCGTGACTACAGGGGGCATTTTCACACAGCAGGCAACGGGCCACTTCTTCTTGAATGTTCATTATACACTTTTTCATATTTTTTAGTTTTTAGTCCTTAGTTTTTAGTCCTTAGTTGATTTACACTATTGATTGTTAGTGGTTTGAGCTCACTCAAAGCGCATGGTTGCCGTCGGCTTGATGGTCGAGATGATGTGGCTTGCGCCCAGCAGGGTCAGGTAGGACACCGCGATGATGCCCAGGTTGAGTGCCAGTAAAGCTGGAATACTGAGTGAGATGGGCACATAGGGCATGTAATAGGCAGTGGGGTCGAGCCGCACGATGTGTCCGTACTTTTGCAACAGGCACAGGCCGATTCCGATGATGTTGCCGATGATGAGCGCCTTGAGGATGAGTTTGCCCGTCAGGTAGATGAAGATGCGGCGGATGGAGCCGTTGGTGGCGCCCATCGCCTTGAAGTTGCCAATAACACGGATGCGTTCCAGCACAATCATCAGCATGGCCGAGATGAGCGTGAACGCGGCAACGATCATCATCAGCGTGAGAATGATGACGACATTCATGTCAAGCATCTGCAGCCAGGCAAAAAACGGCAGGTTGTTCTGTTGTGTCGTGGTGACGAAGAACAGGTTCTTGCTCTCTTGCTGCACGGTGTTGCCAGCCAGCAAGGTGTAGAGCTGGTAAGCATCATTGTCCAGGTCACGGGTGCTGCGCATGTTTACGGCAACACTTGTGCCCGTGTCGCCATTCCAGCCGTTGACGCCCTGCACGATACCGATGCCGCCCACAATATAGGCGTTGTCAAATGCCTCAAGGTCGGTCTCAAACACGCCGCTGATGGTCAGGTTCCTCACCTTGATGCTATTGTCGATGAAGTAGGTGAGCAACTTGTCTCCGGCATGGAGCTTGAGGCGGTCGGCGACAGTTTTGGAGATGATGACCTGGTTGCTGGAAGCGGTGTCGCTCACGACGGGAATACTGCCGTCAACCATCTTGCTTTGAAGGTATCGGAAGTCGTAACCCTCATCCACACCACGCATGATGATGCCCATGAAGTCCTCGTCGGTCTTGAGGATGGCACTCTTATCGGCGACAAGGCTGATGCTCTCGACCAAAGGGGCAAACTCGTTGTCGCTCGCTATTGCCTCACGAACCTCGCGTCCGTTAACCTTGGCGTAGTTGTCGTCTATCCCAAGTGCGGCGTTAGTGACCCTCAGGTGGGCGTCCAGGTGCATGATCTTGCCTGAAATCTCACCCTTAAAGCCCATGACAATGGCGATGGAAAGAATCATCACGACAATGGCTAGCACAATGCCGACAAGGGCGACGGTCAGGCTGGGAGAGCCTTTCTGCCGCTCGTTGTCAAGTTTCATGCGCCGAGCTATATAGACTTCATGATTCATTTCAGGCACAAAGGTAGTGTATTTTTCAATTATTTCTGCTAATTTTGTTGTCACAAACGATAAAATCCTAGTATAGAAAATGAAACGAGTATTTACCATTTTGTTTGCATTGCTGGCAATGACGGTTGCCATGCAGGGTGGGGTAGTCAAGCTGGCCATCTTGAGTGATGTGCATGTCTCTCCCGGTAATGCCAACGAGGGCAAACTGCGTGAAGCCGTGGCCGAGATTAACGCTACCGACGTTGATGCGGTCATGCTGACTGGCGATCTCACCAACGAGGGCAGCGATGAGCAGTTGCGCAACATCAAGGATATCCTCGACGGCATCACCCATCCGTTTTATATTATCCCGGGCAACCACGAGAACAACTGGAGCCAAAGTGCATGCAAGACGTTCAACGACCTGTGGGGCAGTGACCGCTTTGTGTTCACGGTCGATAACCTGGTGGTCATCGGGATGAATTGCGGCCCGTTCATGAAGATGGGTGACGGTCACATCAAGCAGGAGGACCTGCTGTGGCTCGATAGCACGCTTACTGTGATGGTTAAGCCCGGCATGCAGGTGCTGAGTGTCAACCATTATCCCATACTCGACGATTTGGATAATTACCGCGCCTATGTTGACATCCTCAAGAAATACCCGGTCATCACTCACCAATGCGGTCATTATCACCGCTGGCGCTTGTATGAGACCGACGGCATTAACGGCTTGATGGTGCGCGCCCTTGACATGGGCGGCGGCAATTATGGCTACACGTTGATGAACATCGACCTTGACCGCCAATGGATATATGTATATAATAAGGTGATAGGCCGTGAGTCCGAGGTGATGTTCTCTTACCGCATCAATACCGATTATTATACGCCTCAATTCACCGAGGAGCATTATACGGTGCCCAATGGTATCGTCATCGAGCGCGTGGTGGCCGACAATGCTTCCATTTTCACACGGGTGGGCGTTGACGAGAAAAACCTGTACTTCGGCAACTCGCTGGGCTATTGCAAGGCGGTGGACAAGAAATCGGGCGAATTGCGCTGGCAGTACAAGACTGACGCGATGCTCTTTTCCCGTCCTGCCGTGGGTGATAAGTACATTGTTCTGCCCACAAGCGACAAGCGGCTGGTATGGATTGACAAGAAATCAGGTAAGTCCAAATGGCAATATGATGCCGATGGACCCTATGTTGCTGATGGCATAGTCAAGGATGGTATCCTTTATCAAGGCGGATTCAAGACCTTCCAGGCATGGGACGTGAAGCGGCACCGTCTGTTGTGGCACTATGACAGTATCAACAATTATTGTCAGGCCGCTCCCGTTGTGGATGGCAATGATGTCGTCTTTGGTGCTTGGGACACCAACCTGCGATGCCTCAATCGTTGCACTGGTGTGCTCAAGTGGCAGTGGAATAATGGCAAGAATGTGAACCTCTATAGCCCTGGCAACGTGGTGCCAGTCGTTACTCCTGATCGAGTCGTTATCGTTGCTCCTGACCGCGTGACAACTGCCATTGATCGCAAAAATGGAGCGGAACTTTGGCGCGAGAAAAATGACAACAAAGTTCGCGAGAGCCTAGGCCATAGTGCTGATGGCGAGGTGGCTTACGCCAAGACGATGGATGGCGAACTGGTCGCCATGAGCACTGGCGAACAATATCAGTTCTTGTGGAAAGTGGATTTGGGCTTCGGTTACGAGCATGCCCCCTGCATCGTCCTCGAACATAACGGGTACATCTACTGCGGTTCTCGCCGTGGCATGCTGGCTGTGGTCAATGCCGGCACACACATGTTGGAGTTCACCTATCGCTTGGGCACCAGCGAAGTCAATGGCTTCGAGCTAGATCCCGCAACAGGCGACATCTATTGTTCTCTCATTGAGGGCACCATTTGGCGCATCTCCAACCCCAGAGAATGATCTGATGCTGCTAATGACATAATCATGTATATATCAACCGGGACAAATCGCCGTTGTCTCGGTTGTTTGTATTCTATTTTGTCATTCTTGAATCAATGGAGTTGATAATAGGCTCAAAGACACATGATTCCGGTTTATGTTGTTTTTTGTCAATTATTCGGGAAGATAAAAACACTAGTTTCGATAAAACTCACCGTGCCTTGTGGAAAATCTGGAAAAAGTTTGTGTGTTATTTGATTTATGGATAATTTTGCGGTGTTTCTATACTGAATACCACAATTGGTGGGATTGAAGTAATGGAAACATACATTTAGTATGATACGGCGTTTACTTGACACTTTGTGTTTTGTTGTGTGAGCGTTTTGGTGTTCTCTTGGATTGTTGAGGAGTCGTTACTGGCTGGCAATTCTGGAATGCTTGAGTGTTTGCGCAAAAGGACGGGTGATAAGAGAACTTCCCACGACGTTTATTTGATTAATTGCCTGAAATTCGGGATGTTATAAGGCTTGGAAAATTGTTGTTGATCAATGAAGAAGTATTATCTTCAGTATCTGCTTCCTATTTTGGTGTTTTTCTTCGTTCCCTTTAAGATGACTGCCGATGAAAGCTACATACGAGGAGATTCAAATGGTGATGGAGTAGTGAATATCAAAGATGTGACGTGTTTGATTGATTATGTAATGAGCGGCTCATGGCCCGATGAAGGGACTGTTGATAATAAAAAAATAAAGGTTCTTTTCTTCGGGAACTCATACACCGCCAACAGTGTGTTCTACTTGCCGTTCATCCTGGGCAACAACGGGGTAGATTTCAAGGTATCTTTTTTCTTCGCAGCTGGCGAGGGTGTTGATTATTTTTATAATTCGTGGGACTCGGTAGCTCCCACCCTTTACACCTTTGATTCCGAAACCGACTCTGTGTGGCATAGTGAACATATTAAGCCAAAAGTGGCTGTTGAAAGTGATGATTGGGATCTGCTCGTGCTACAGCAATTTTCTCAGGTCAGTTTTGTGCAGGACAGCTATTCAAATGTGGGAAACCTTGTTAACCTGATTAAGGCATCAACCGAAGGGAAGGATAGCAAAATCGGGTGGAACATCACGCACCCTAACGGACAGATAGCCTATAATTACCCGTTACAGTCGTTTGCTTGCATGGAATCTGCCTGTCAACAAAACGGGATAGATGTCCTGTTGCCCTACGGAACAGCAATATGCAATGCGCTGACGAAGTATGTGTGCCGTGCTTACGCCAACCCATCAATCAACGCAAACAGGAACTTCAAACTAAGCGACAACACGCATCTTTCCCCTGGACTGCCGATGTATATCGCATCTTTGGCCATTGCACAGGCTTTGTCAGATGAGTTCTCGCTTGGTTTTTCCGTGCAAGATGACACAACAACGCCGACGGTTGCCTGGAGCACCCAAGGCAGTGTGAATTATAAAGGCATCTCACCGGTCTATACCAATATCAATTTCCTGGCGGTGACCGATGAGTTTCGGGATATTGCCAAAAGAGCAGTTGCTGCAGCTATGGAAAATAAGTTTACCGTGACGCAGCTCGACGGGGAAACCATGAAGGTTACTTATAACCTCACAGGATGCCACATCGAGGGCTCAGCGCCGACGACAGGCATCAACTTTGGTGAAACCTTATCCTTCAGGATTGTGGCAGATGAGGGAAAAACGATGAGCTCTGTTACGTCGAGGAAAATTTGGGGAAGCGATATTCCTTATGAACTGGGCGAGAATGGCGAGTTTGAAAAAGTAGTAACTGAAGATTTGGTGATAACGGCAACAGCCTTATAATAATGACCAATGGACTTCATAAAATTCAAATGCATCCACACGGATGCATTTGTTATAAGTAATTAAGCAGGAAGTATAATCAGTCGAAGTGCTTGCGGCGGAAGACGAAATTGTGCCCCAGGTATTTGTCGCGCACCGTCGGATTCTCGGCAAGTTCTTCACTGGTGCCCTGGAACAGGATTTTTCCTTCGAACAGCAGATAGGCCCTGTCGGTGATGCTCAGCGTTTCAGGAGCGTTATGGTCGGTGATGAGGATGCCGATGTTCTTGCTCTTGAGGCTATAGACAATGCTCTGGATGTCCTCTACGGCAATGGGGTCAACACCGGCAAACGGCTCGTCAAGCATGATAAAGTGCGGGTTGATGGCCAGTCCGCGGGCAATCTCGGTACGGCGGCGCTCACCACCTGACAGCCGGTTTCCCAGGTTCTTTCGCACCTTTTGCAGGTGGAACTCGCTGATGAGTTGCTCCAGACGGTCTTTTTGCTCGGCAGGAGTGAGGTCGGTCATCTCGAGCACAGTGCGGATGTTGTCCTCAACGCTCAATGTGCGGAATACCGATGCTTCCTGCGGAAGGTAGCCGATACCCAGTTGGGCACGACGGTAAACGGGCAGGGTGGTGATGTCCACGTCATTGAGGAACACGCGACCCTCGTTGGGCGAGACAAGACCTGTAGTCATGTAGAAGGTTGTGGTCTTTCCAGCACCATTAGGCCCCAATAGACCGACAATTTCACCTTGATGCACATTGATTGACACATGGTTCACAACCGTGCGCTGGCGGTATTTCTTCACCAGATTGTCGGTGCTGAGCACAAGAGTGCCAGCATCGCCCGACGCTTTGAGCTTTGCCACTGTCTCCTTGTCGGTCCGCCTTGATGTTTTGCGCACCGGTGTCTTGTCCGCACTGCTGCTTTCGTCAGCCTTGCCGTTGTGTTGCCAGGGCAGCTTCATTTCTTCTTGGCCGTGGTCAAGCGACCCTTGATGTAGTCGGTGATGAGGTTAATGGCCACCTCATTGTTGCCGCCTTCGGGGATGATAATGTTGGCAAATTTCTTGGTTGGCTCGATGTGTAACTGGTGCATGGGCTTCAACACACGCTGGTAACGCTCGATGACAGCCTCGGCGGTGCGTCCGCGCTCGATGCAGTCACGCGAGATGACGCGAATCAGTCGGTCGTCGCCGTCAGCATCAACAAACACCTTAATGTCCATCATCTTCCTCAGGCGGGCATCCACCAGTGCCATGATGCCCTCAATGAGCACTACGTCGTGCGGGCCCATGGGGACGGTCTCCTTCTGGCGGGAGCAGGTGAGGTAGCTATAGGTGGGCATCTCGATGGACTCGCCACGCTTGAGCATCTTGACATGTTCCAGCAGCAGGTTCCAGTCAAATGCCGCTGGCTCATCAAAGTTGATGTTCTGACGCTCTTCGGGTGGGACATGGCTCGAGTCCTTGTAATAGGAATCCTGCGAGATCACGCCGACCTCGCCCTCGGGAAGACGTTCCATGATTTTGCGTACTACAGTAGTTTTACCAGAGCCGGTGCCGCCGGCAATACCGATGATAATCATAACATTAACTTGTTTTTAGAGTCATTGAAAAAGATGGATCGTGACCGCTTGTCACAATTCAAACATACAAAGGTAAGAAAAATGAGTTAAACCCAAACCGATTTTGCGAGAAAACTTTAAAAAAAATAATACATGGATTCATGCACCCGTTTTGAAGTGAAATGCCATGAGAATATAAGCATGTGAGTCTTAACAATAAGGCCAACATTTTTTCGTTATCTAATTATATAATATTTTATTAATGAAATATCTGAAATCGTTTCTTTTAATGCTTACCATCATTGCTGTCCTGCCATTGGTGGGGTGCAGCAGTGATGAACCCGAGGTCCAAAGTCTGGAGGCTGATGATAATAATGAAGGCCGGTATACTGATGGCACATTGTTCTACAGCCTGACCGCCGACGGACAATCGGCACAAGTGGTGAGATATGGCAATGTGTCGCCAGACAGCACAGTCATCATTCCATCCAAGGTCAGAATCAAGGGCAAGACCTATGAAGTGACAAGAATTTACAATGCTGCATTTTACGATTGTTTTTCTTTGACGGCGATTGAAATTCCTGGCAGCGTGAAGGAAATCTACGGGGGCGCGTTCAATAAATGTGCCCGGCTCAAATCCATTACCTTACCTGCTGCAATCACCCGAATAGCCGAAAACGTATTTCAAGATTGCTCTCAACTTGAAGAAGTCCATATCTTAGGACCGATTGATACCATTGCCCATAAGGCCTTTTATAACTGTAAAAGTCTCAAGTCATTCACCGTCCCGTCTTCAAGTCCTTCTATCTCGATACAGGGTGCGGCATTCTACTATTGTAGTAGCTTGAGCGCATTTCATGTGACCAGCCCCATCAAAGAAATAGGTGGATATGCGTTCAAGGGCTGTGCCAGCCTTGAGTCATTCACTTTTCCCGAGGGTAGTGACCTGAGTGTTTTGGGCGAGGGCTGCTTCTGGTCATGCAGCAGTTTAATTTCCATCAATATTCCTGCATCGGTCAAAACGATTGAGGACGATGCTTTTTTTAATTGCCCAAGCATTAAAACTGTCGAAATTCCTGACGACAGCAAACTTGAAGCCGTGGGAGGTTATGCCTTCGATGGATGCGCAAGTTTAACGTCCATCACGTTCACTCATCCATTAACCAGCCTTGGCATCAACGTCTTTGCTAATTGCAAAAACATCGAATCCGTTGTGATTCCCGCTTCAAGCACAATCGAGTATATACCCATGGGAACATTCTATTTCTGTTTTGCTTTAAAAGCGTTTGAAATACCTGATGCAGTCAAGGGCATTGATGAAAAAGCATTCCAGAGTTGTTCCATTGAGAGCCTTACCCTCCCCGAAAACCTCGAATACATCGGTATGTATAATGACTGCAACTCGCTCAAAACCATTCACAGCAAGGCAACGACACCACCGACTATCGACTTTAACAGTTTTAAGAATCTGAAAGCAATATATGTTCCCGCCAGTAGCCTTGACGTCTACAAATCGAAATGGTGGATCTGGGCTGACATTATCTATCCCGAAGAATGAGGCAACGATGATATCACCCGATGACTATGCATTGAACTAGTCAAGCGGATGAAATGCCCCAGTGTGAGTTAAGCACTGGGGCATTTTTTTGCGTGGACGTGAGGTGCTCCCCAGAAAGGTTGGCGCCTGTCAGTTTTGCTGACAATGTGTCAGCCTGCCACTTTTGGCACGCGGTTTGCATGAATGACGGCGGTGACCTGTGTTAAATGGTCACCAATCAACATTGCAATTAATAACATTAAAAAACATATAAAAGAAAGAGAGACATTTATTATGGGAAAGATTATTGGTATCGATTTAGGAACGACTAACTCGTGTGTTTCGGTTCTGGAAGGTTCAAAGCCTGTTGTGATTCCCAACAGCGAGGGCCGCAATACGACCCCCTCGGTAGTCGCCTTCAAGGATGGCGGTGAGCGCATCGTGGGCGATCCTGCCAAGCGCCAGGCTATCATGAACCCCACGGGTACCGTATTTTCTATCAAACGTTTCATGGGCGAGACATTCGACCATGTGTTGAAGGATGTGAACCGCATGCCTTATAAGGTCGTGGACAACGGCAGCAACCAGCCTCGTGTTGAAATTGCCGGCCGCCAGTACACGCCGCAGGAGATTTCAGCAATGATTCTCCAGAAGATGAAGAAAACGGCCGAGGATTACCTCGGAACCACCGTTGATGAGGCTGTCATTACCGTGCCCGCTTACTTCAACGATGCTCAGCGCAAGGCCACCAAGGAGGCCGGCGAAGTGGCAGGCTTGAAGGTTCAGCGCATCGTGAACGAGCCCACCGCAGCCGCTCTGGCTTACGGCCTGGACAAGGACAACAGCGACAAGCGCATTGCCGTGTTCGACCTGGGTGGTGGTACTTTTGATATCTCAATCCTGGAATTGGGTGACGGCGTGTTTGAGGTGAAGGCCACCAATGGTGACACCCACCTGGGCGGCGACGACTTTGACCAGCGCATCATCACCTGGCTGGCCGAAGAGTTCCAGCAGGAGAACAATATGGACCTGCGCAAAGATCCCATGGCTCTGCAGCGCCTGAAAGAGGCTGCCGAGAAAGCTAAGATTGAACTCTCGAGCTCGACGAGCACCGAGATCAACCTGCCCTATATCACCCAGTTGGATGGTATGCCCAAGCACCTGGTAAAGACCTTGACCCGTGCCAAATTTGAGCAATTGTGCGACGACCTTATCCAGAGCACCATCGAGCCGTGCCGCAAGGCTCTTGCCGACGCCGGCTTGAGCACCAGCGACATCAACGAGGTCATCCTCGTGGGCGGTTCGACCCGTATCCCCGCAGTTCAGCAGGTAGTGGAGAAGTTCTTCGGCAAGGCTCCGTCTAAGGGTGTTAACCCCGACGAGGTAGTAGCTGTCGGCGCTGCCATTCAGGGCGGTGTACTTACTGGCGACGTTAAGGACGTGCTGCTGCTTGATGTGGTGCCCCTGAGTGTGGGTATTGAGACGCTGGGTGGCGTGATGACCAAGCTCATCGAGGCCAACACCACCATCCCCGCCCGTCGCAGCCAGGTGTTCTCGACTGCTGCCGACAATCAGCCTGAGGTAGAGATTCACGTCCTGCAGGGCGAGCGTCCCATGGCAAAGGACTGCAAGACCCTGGGCCGCTTCCACCTCGATGGCATCGCTCCCGCTCCCCGTGGCATTCCTCAGATTGAGGTGACCTTTGAGGTCGATGCCAATGGTATCATGAACGTCAGCGCTAAGGACAAGGCTACCGGCAAGGAGCAGAGCATCCGCATCGAGGCTTCGAGCGGACTGAGCGACGCCGAAATCCAGCGCATGAAGGACGAGGCTACCGCCAACGCTGCCGCCGATGCCGCCGAGAAGGAGCGCATCGACAAGATCAACGGCGCCGATGCCCTCATCTTCCAGACCGAGAAGGTGCTCAAGGACAGTGGTGACAAACTGCCAGCCGACATCAAGGGACAGATTGAAGGTGCCCTGGGCAAACTCAAGGACGCCCACAAGAACCAAGACCTCGCTGCCATCGACACAGCAACCGCCGAGTTGAACTCGCTGTTCGAGAAGATGTATCAGCAGGCCGGTGGAGCACAAGGCCAGCCCGGTGCAGGCTTTGATCCCAATAACATGGGCGGCTTCCAGGGCGGTCCCCAGCAGGGCGGCACTCCCAATCAGGGTGGCGACAATGTTGAAGACACAACCTACGAGGAAGTGAAATAATAAAATTAAGGGTTAATAATAGTGTCAAGGCGCAAAGCAGTGAATGCTCCGCGCCTTGTTTTTTTTGAAAAGGGGTAATGTTGTGCCGTTTCGGTTGACAAATAGGTTGGTAAAACGATTGCACTGTGGTTAATTAACTTATAGTCAGCGATTAGAGCAAATATTAGTGAATTTGGCTCCTTGTGCTTAATCTGTTGATAATCAGACGTGTACTAATTATTCTCGTTTTTGCTTGTTGATTATCAATGGAAAAGGGTGGGAAATTGAAGGTTTTTTTGTACCTTTGTGCCCAAATTTTCAATATTATACTAAAACTAATGTTGGACTTACTGTTTGAAACCAGTTGGGAGGTCTGTAACAAGGTGGGTGGCATCTATGCCGTTCTCTCGACCAAGGCCAAAACCCTTCATCAACAATACAAAGATAACCTCATTTTCATCGGCCCCGACCTGTGGACCGACGAGAACCCGTCACCGACATTTGTCGAGATGCGCACACCGCTTGCCCAGTGGCAACGCCAGGCGCTGCTTCCCGACGGCATGCGGGTGAGGGTCGGGCGTTGGGACATCCCCGGCAAGCCCATCGCGGTGCTGGTGACCTATGACGCGCTGTATACCTACAAAAATGCCCTCTATTCCGACATGTGGAACCGCTATCGCGTGGATTCGCTGCATGCCTATGGCGACTATGACGAGTCGTGCATGTTTGCTTATGCTGCCGCCATCGTCATCGAGAGCATTGTCAAGTGGAAAGACAACCCCGATTTGAAGATTGTGGCCCATTTTGACGAATGGACAACCGGAATGGGACTGCTGCACATCAAGGCCCACATGCCGCAGGTGGCCACTGTGTTTACCACCCATGCCACGAGCATCGGCCGCAGCATCTGTGGCAATGGCAAGCCGCTTTATGACTACATGGAGGGATACGATGGCGACCAGATGGCCGCTGAACTCAACATGCAGTCCAAGCATTCCCTTGAAAAAGCTGCCGCCCATGCCGCCGATGCCTTCACGACCGTGAGCGGCGTCACGGCGCGTGAGTGCCGTCAGCTGCTGGAGCGTTATCCCATGATCACTCCCAACGGCTTTGAGCAGAACTATGTTCCCAAAGGCAGCAAGTTCACCGCTAAGCGGGCTGCAGCCCGTGAGTGCATGCTGCGAGTGGCAGGCCGACTCACAGGGCAGCATTATGCCGACGATACTCTGATTGTTGCCACTTCGGGCCGCTTGGAAATGCGCAACAAGGGCATTGATGTCTATCTGGATTCCGTGTCCTCGCTGCGTGATTCGCTACGGTTTGTGTCAAAGGCGCGCAAGGTGGTCGCCCTGGTGCTGGTTCCCGCATGGATGAAGGCGCCTCGAGCCGATCTGGTTGAGAGTCTTCATGCCTCCAAGCCTCACCGCCTGTTTGACCCCGTGATTACCCATCACCTGCACAATCAGGACAGCGATCCAGTCTATAACCGCATCAATGTGCTGGGTTTCCACAACGAGCCTCATGACAAGGTAACACTCATCGATGTGCCCTGCTACTTGAACGGGAATGACGGTATCTTCAACATGTCTTATTATGACCTGTTGGCTGGCCTTGATGCTGCGGTCTTCCCGTCCTATTATGAGCCGTGGGGCTACACCCCGCTCGAGAGTGCGGCATTTGGAGTTCCGACCATTACGACCGATCTTGCTGGCTTTGGCCAGTGGGTGCTTGACCGCTTTGGTGACGATTCCGACCGTTACGGCGTGAAGGTGCTCCACCGCACCGACAGCAACTACGACGAGACCGTCAGGGCCATTGCGATGAGCATGATGAACCTGTATGTGATGAGCGATAAGGAAAACCGTGCCATCCGCAATGCCAACCGAACGACCAGCAAGGCTGCCTCATGGGACAACTTCATCTCATGCTATGACGAGGCCTACAGCCATGCCCTTGACATGGCCGCTCAACGCATGAAAACAAAATAACGAAAAAACAAAACAACATCATAACTACTCAATTCAATTATGAAATTTCAAGCAAGTAACAGCAACGATCCTCAGTGGAGGAACATCACTGTAAAGTCCCAGTTGCCGGGCAAACTCAACAAACTCAACGAAATGTCCCGCAACCTGTGGTGGGCATGGAATAGCGAGGGCAAAACCCTCTTCCATGACCTGGACCGTGACACTTGGCGCGCTACCAGCGAGAATCCCGTGAAGCTGCTTCAGCGCCTCGATAACGAGAAAATCGCGGCTATTCAAGGCGACAGCGCCATGATGGCCCGCATCGACAGCACCTACGAGGTGTACAAGGAATACATGAAGAAGCCCCTGCGCAATGACTTGCCCTCGGTGGCTTACTTCTGCATGGAATATGGTCTGTGTAACGCCCTCAAGATCTATTCGGGTGGCCTGGGCATTCTGGCTGGTGACTATGTCAAGGAAGCCAGTGACCGCTGTGTGCAAATGACTGCAGTGGGTTTCCTTTACCGTTATGGTTATTTTACCCAGACCTTGTCGATGGATGGCCAGCAGATTGCCAACTATGAGGCGCAAAACTTTCACCAGTTGCCCATCGAGCCCGTTCTTGACGAAAAAGGCCAACAGCTGGTGCATGAGGTTCCTTATCCTGGCCGCGTCATCTATGCCAACGTGTGGAAAGCTAACGTGGGTCGCGTGACCCTCTATCTGCTGGATACCGACATGGAACGCAATAGCGAGTATGACCGCGAGATTACCCACAAGCTCTATGGTGGCGACTGGGAGAACCGCATCAAGCAGGAGTACCTGCTGGGTATCGGTGGCGTGTTGCTGCTCAAGCGATTGGGCATCAAGGCTGACATCTATCACTGCAACGAGGGCCATGCCGCATTGCTCAACCTGCAGCGTCTGGTCGATATGGTTCAAGAAGACGGCCTGAGCTTCAACGAGGCCCTTGAGATCGTGCGTGCCACTTCGCTTTATACCGTTCATACTCCCGTACCCGCGGGTCATGACTACTTCGAGGAGGAACTCTTCGGCAAGTACATGGGTGAGTATCCCGAGCGCCTGGGCATCACCTGGCAAGAACTCATGGACATGGGCCGTGAGAACCCCGGCAGCAACGAGCGCTTCTGCATGAGCACGTTTGCCTTAAACACCACCCAGGAGAGCAACGGCGTCAGCTGGCTCCATGGCGAGGTGTCTAAACGCATGTTCTCCGGCATCTGGAAGGGCTATGCCCCTGAGGAGTCTCATGTAGGCTACGTCACCAACGGTGTACACATGCCCACCTGGGCCGCCAGCGAGTGGAAGGTGTTCTACAAGCAGGTCCTCGGCGATGACTTCATGGATAACCAGGAACTTGAATCGACCTGGGCTCCCCTGATGAATGTCCCTGACGAGAAAATCTGGGAGATGCGCATGATGTTGAAGCAGAAGTTTATCCGCTTTGTCAAGCGTGACTTCCGCGACAACTGGCTCAAGAACCAGGGTGATCCCACCCGCATCACCAGCATTGTTGAGAAGATCAATCCCAATGCGCTGTTGATTGGCTTTGCCCGCCGTTTTGCTACCTACAAGCGTGCCCACCTCATTTTCAATGACCTGGAGCGCCTCAAGAAGATTGTCAACAACGAGCAGTTCCCCGTGCAGTTCATCTTTGCTGGTAAGGCTCATCCCGCCGATGGTGCAGGCCAGGGCCTGATCAAGCGCATCATCGAGATCAGCAAGATGCCCGAGTTCCTTGGCAAGATCATCTTCCTCGAGAACTACGACATGACGCTCTCCAAGCGCCTCATCACGGGTGTTGACGTGTGGTTGAACACACCGACGCGCCCCCTGGAGGCATCGGGTACCTCTGGCGAGAAGGCCGAGATGAACGGTCTGCTTAACTTCTCGGTACTCGACGGTTGGTGGTATGAGGGTTATCGTGAGGGTGCCGGCTGGGCGTTGACCAGCAAGCGCACCTACACCGAGCAGGCCCAGCAGGACAAACTCGACTCGGCAACCATCTATGCGATGCTCGAGAACGAGATTATTCCGCTCTACTTTGCCAAGAACAGCAAGGGCTACTCACCCGAGTGGATCCAGTATATCAAGAACTCAATCTGCCACATTGCTCCCAACTACACGATGTCGCGCATGATGAAGGATTACTTCGTGAAGTTCTATCGTCCGCAGGCCGAGCGTGCAGCTCGCCTTGTGGCCAAGAATTACAAGCTGGCCAAGGAGATTGTCGCTTGGAAGGAGAAAGTGGCCGCTCGTTGGGACGACGTGCATCTCGTCGGTGAGATTATGGGCAACCGTGATGCTATTGCCAATGGTACCGCCGACATTGACGTCACCATGCGTCTCGACACCGCCGGTCTGGGCAAGGATGTGAAACTCGAACTCGTCGTCAACCGCGATGAGGACGGTCAAGTCAAGTTCTACCGCACTGTTCCCTTTGAGACCGTTGCTGAGGACGGCAATGTCTTCACCTACAACTGCAAGCTTCCTTTCCACGAGAACGGTACTTTCCGTTATGCTTTCCGTGCATATCCTTGGAATGAGAACCTGCCCCATCGTCAGGACTTCGCTTACCTCAAGTGGTTCTAAGCTAGTCTAGCGATAGTTCCTTAAACAGCTGTCGCAACAACTTATCGGCGGCAAGAACAACATGGCTTTACATGCTTGTTCTTGCCGCTTTTTTATGCTGTTTTGATGACACAAAACAGCATAAAAAACACGAAAAGCCAAAAATCATAGTTTTTTTGCTTGCCTTTATCGATTCTTTTGTATATTTGTAGGTTAAAATGGACTATTGTGCTTTGATGCGAAAGTAAATGTTTGGCGGAAAAGGAAATATGTTATCCAAGGTCGCCCGCTGGGTGGGCACCGGCATACTGGGAATGGTAGCGGCACTGCCGTTTGCCGCCTATATTCCATGGGTACAGAACAAGGCCGCCGACATTGCCGCCGATTATGCCAGCAAGAAGACCGGCATGGACATCAGCGTGGGAGACGTTCGCGTCAAGTTCCCGCTCGACATCTCGGCTACCGACGTGCAGGTGATTGACCAGAACGGCGATACCCTGTTCAAGGCCGATGAAGTCAAAGCCGACGTCAAGCCCAAACCCCTTATCGACAAGAAGGTAGAGGTAGATAAAGCCTCGCTCAAGGGTGCTAAAAGCCAAATCAAGACCGAGGATGGCTCAATGGATCTGGACGTGGATCTGGATGAGGCCAACTTGGACGGGACCAAGGTCGATTTGAATAATAACCAGGTCGATGTGAACAATGCGGCTCTCAGGGGGGGCAAGGCAAAGATGAGCTACAAGCCTGAGAAAAAGAAACCCAACGACAAGGAGCCCAGCAAACCCTGGAAAGTCAATGCCAACAAGGTCACTGCCGATGACGTGGACTTCAAGATGGACATGAAGCCCACTGTCGATAACCTTGATGCAAAAGTTGGCCATGCCGAGGCCAAGAATGTCAAGGTCGATACAGACAAACAGACGGTTGATGTGGGTGAGCTGAATGTCGATAAGGCTGACGTGAAGTATGAGCACCCCAGCGAGAAGGATGCCAAGCAGTACAGCAAGGATCATCCGATGCCCAAAGATGCAGCCAAGGATGACGGAGACGATAAACCCTGGAAAGTCAAGGCCGACAAGGTGCGACTGACCAACAGTAAGGGTAAGTATTCACAAACGGGCAAGAAGCCCAATAAGCCTGGGACGACCCTTGATCCCGACAACATTGAGGTAAAGGATGTGAATGCCGCCATCGATAACTTTGAGATGGATGGTGATAACTTGAAGGTGCCCGTGAAGCACCTGTCGGGAAAGGAACGCAGTGGACTGCAGGTCAAGGATGCCAGCGGCACCGTCACCAAGAACAAGAATGGTCTTGACCTCGATGATGTGAAACTCAAGACCAAGGGCAGCGACATCAAGCTCGATGCTCATGTAGACCAGGATATGCTTGACGGGAAGCCCAACGGAAAGGCCACCATCGATACTGATAGCAAGATCGACCTCAATGAGGTCGAGAAACTCGTACCCGAGGCCCGTAAAGCCCTCAAGGACATCCCTCACAACAAGCCCGTCCGCATCAAGGCCAAGGCCCGTGGCAACGACAAGCGCCTCGACGTGCACTCGCTTGATGCCGATGTGCCTGGAGTGGGTCGCATCAAGGGTAAAGGCACCATCTATAATCCTACCGACATGGATCGCATGAAGGCCGACCTCGACACCGAGGTGGACCTGCGGGACCCCAGTGTGCTCAATAAGATGCTGGGCCTTGACGGCGTGAAACTGCCGCCGATGAAGCTCAGCGGCAAGATTAATAAGGAGGGCTGCCGATATGTCGCCCGCAACCTGCGTGTCAGCACCGGTGGCGGCACCATGCGTGGCGACGGTTACTATGACGTGTGCAACGAGAACTACGACGTGGATGCCAGCTTCAATAACTTCCCTGTCAAGTCGTTCCTGCCTGACTATGATGTCAAGAACTTGACAGCTAGCGTGAAAGCCCGTGGTCACGGCTTTGATTTCACCGATTGCGGCTCTACTTGGACCGATGCCACCGTTAACCTGGCCAGTGTGCGCTACAACGGCTCGCACTACGGCAATATCAAGGCCAGCGGCAAACTGCGCGGTGGCTATGCCGATGTGTATGCTTCGAGTGCCAATGCCGGCTGTGACTTTGATGCCAATGCCCACGGTACCATCTGCAACGACCACTACGTCTTCACGGCCGACGGTAACGTTCGCGATTTGGACCTCAACCGCCTGGGCATCTATGACGGCCAGTGCAACGGAACCACCAAATTGCACGCCGAGGGTGACATCAACCTGCGCACCCAAGAGTGGGATGCCGACCTCACCCTTCGCGACATCGATTGGCAACTCGACAGCAGCCTGCTTGTTGCCGACGAGGCCAATGCCACGCTCCACAGCACCCCGTGGGTGACCTGCATCACGGTCGAGAACGAGGATAACTACGCCCACCTTAATGCCCCGAGCGGAATGATGCCCTTGATTGAGGACTTCCAGAATACTGCCGCCGAGGTGCAGCGTCAGGTCAAAGAGCGTTGGCTTGACATCGAGAAAATCAAGGAGCCCATGCCGCGCTTCGACTTCGATATGCACATGGGCGCCGATGGATTGGTGCAGCGCTATTTGCAGCAATATGAGTTCGACTTCCGCAACATCAGTTGCGAGATGAGCCGTGACACCAGCATCTATATCGATGGTCGCGCCCACGGCATCAGCTACGGCGAGACCAATATTGACACAATCTCAATTCACGCCAATGAGCTCAATAACAAGTACCTGGCCTTTAATGCCCACATGGGTAACCGTCCAGGCACATGGGACGAATTTGCTCAGGTTGACATCAATGGCGGCATCAAGGGGCCTGCCATCGACTTCATGTTGCACCAGCAGAATATCAAGCACGAGACAGGATACCGGCTGGGTGTGAATGCTCGATTGGCCGACGATGAGGTGCGTATGCGCCTGTTTGGCAAGGATCCTGTTATCGGCTACCGTCATTGGAAGTTCAACGAGGACAACTATGTGAATGTGGATTACCGCACACGCATGATTGACGCCAACTTGATGCTCAAGAGCGACAGCAGCAGTGTCTCCTTATTGACCACGCGACTGCCCGGAGAGAATACCGAGAACGTGAAACTGGGTATTGAGAACCTGCGTCTGCAGGAATGGACTCAGATTGTGCCGGCCTTGAGCAATACCAGTGGCACGCTCAATGCCGACGTGGACATCAACTGGGACGGCGCCAATGCCGACGGTGAAGGTGTCATCGACATCAAGGACTTCGTTTATAACGGCAAGCCCGAGGGCGATGTCAAGCTCAATGCCGACTTTGACTTTGATCCCGCAACCGCAGCCACCCGCTTGACAGCTAACCTCTTGCTCGATGGCAAGGAGGCTATCACCGTCCAGGGCTCACTCAACGATGCCACAGCAGCCACACCGCTCAACATGGAGGCTCGCTTCAACCGCTTCCCGCTCACGCGTGCCAATGCGTTTATCCCAGGCAACTACATCTGGCTTGATGGTTATGCCGTGGGCAATATGGCCATCAGCGGAACGGCCGACAATCCGCACATCCACGGCTATCTGACAGCCGACTCGGCTACCGTCAACCTGCCCCGTTACGGCAGCTCCCTGTGGCTTTCCAGCGACCGCATTCCCATCAATGACAATGTCATCACGTTCAATAATTATAAGCTCGTCGGTGCCAACCGCAGCCCAGTTACCCTTAACGGTCATGTTGACCTGCGTGACCTTAATAACATGGCTATCGACCTCAAGGCTACCGGCCGTGAGGTGCAGTTTATGAACAGCAAGCAGGACGATGTGACGCAGATATTCGGCAAGGGACTGGCCGACATCAATGCCACGGTCAAGAGCAATGGCGACATGATGACGGTGAGGGCTGATGCCACGCTGCTCAGCGGGTCCAACATCACCTATGTGATGAAAAATGACATCACACAGCTCTCGACCGCTGTTGATGAGAACATGGTGACCTTCACCGACTTTAACAACACCAGTGAAGGCCAGACCATCCTCGTCACGGGACGCGGCAGCAGCGCCAATAGCATCATTGTCAACCTCAATGTCGAGCAGGGTGCCAAGATCAATGCCTTCCTGTCGGAGGACGGCCAGAACCGCGCCACAATTGACGGAAGTGGACGCCTCAAGTACTCGCTTGACTTTGCTGGACGTGACAACCTGACGGGCTCTTATACGATTTCCAGTGGTAACCTGCGTTACACACCACCGTTGATTTCTCAAAAGAACTTTAACATCAATAGTGGCAGCACGATATCATGGACTGGCGAAATGCTCAATCCCCAACTTAACCTCAAGGGAACAGAGCGTATCAAGACCGGCGTGATTGGCGAGAAAGATCCGGTGGATTTCCTGATTGACGCCCATGTGGGAGGCACCCTGAGTAACATCGACTTGAAGTTTGACTTGAGCTGCGAGAATAGCCCCACGGTGAAGAATGAATTGCAGTCGATGAGCGACAGCCAGCGTTCACAGGCTGCCATCAACCTGTTGCTCTACAACACTTATTCTGGAACTAATAGTGCAGGCAATATCAATAACATGACCGCTTCGTCGGCCTTGTTCTCATTCCTGCAATCCAAACTTAATGCTTGGGCCGCTCAGACCTTGCCGGGTATCGACCTCTCATTTGGCATCAACCAGTATGAGGGTGGCAACAGTGGCGGAACCGAAACTAGCTACAGCTACCGTTTGGCCAAATCACTGTTCAACGACCGCTTCAAGATTGTGGTGGGTGGTGAATACAGCACCGATGCGGTTGAGGCTGAGCACATTGCCAGCAACCTCTTCAACGACGTGTCGCTGGAGTACTACCTCAACGATAACGCTACCCGTTACTTGAAACTCTTCCGCCATGCGAGCTATGAGAACGTGCTGGAGGGACCGGTGACCGAGACGGGTGTGGCCTATGTGCTCAAGCGCAAACTCACCGACCTGAGAAACCTGTTCACCTTCAAGCACTCGCGTGAATATCTCCTGCGTGATTCGCTGGAGAAAGCCCGCAAGGCGGCCTTGAAACTGCAGGAAGATGCTATTGATGCCATCACCAGCGATGACGATACTTACGTTGTTCCCCTCGATGATGGCCAGGCTATTGACAAACCTACCGTAAACCGCAAGGAAGATGAAGATTAGGCATATCCAAATATTGCTTGCTGCAGCACTCGCCCTGATGGCAGCGTCTTGCTCGACGACCAAGAAGTTGGGCGAGAATGATGTGCTCTATACCGGAGTGAAACACCTCAAGTATCACGAGGAAGGCACCAAGCTTGACGCAGGCGTGAAGGACGATATTTTCACCGCTATCAACGTTCGACCCAATAACCCCCTGTACTCTCCTTATTATCGCACGCCGTTCCCTATTGGCCTGATGATATACAATAACATTGATGAGGATGCCAAGGGTTTCAAGGGCTGGCTCTACAAGCATTTTGCCGCCAAACCCGTCCTCATCAAGCGTGTGAATCCCCAGACTCGTGTGGACATGATCAACACGATCCTCCGCAACAACGGCTATTTCACATCCTCGGCCGATTACGCTATTATTCCTAAGAGTAATCCCAAGAAAGCCAAGATTTCTTATGATGTCTATGTCAATCCGCCTTACACCATTGGTAATGTTCAATACACGGGTGGTAAGGATCCCCTCATGATGATGGTGGACTCGCTGGCCCGTGAGAACCGTTACCTAAAGACGGGCAGCCGTTATTGTCTGGACTCGTTGAGCGCCGTGAGAATTGACATCACTAATTACGTTCGCAATCACGGTTACTACTTTTTCAGGCCCGAGTACATACAGTATCTTGCCGATAGCGTTCAAGACAAGGGTATCATCCACATGCGACTTGTTGAATCGGGTGATATACCCAACAATGCCCGTATGCGCTACGTCACCAACGACATTGTGGCCACCGTGGTCAATGATGATGGAGTAGGGGAGCCTGACACAATCGAGACTGACCGATGCACCCTCATCAAGTATGAGCCAGTCCATATCAAGGACCATGTGATTCCTAACAGCATACGTGCCCGCAAGGGTCGTCAGTTCCGAGTCAACAGCATCGACCGCACCCAGGCTGCGTTATCGCGCCTAGGCATTTTCAGCATGGTTGATATTCAGGTGAATGCCTTGGACAGTGTGACTCCTGATGGTGAGGGTTTACTCGACTTGGCCATTAACTGCCAGCTGGATAAGCCATGGGAGGTGACATTTGAGATGCATGGCACGTCCAAGAGTAACAGTTATATCGGCCCTGGTGTGGAAATCGGTGCCAGTCACAAGAACGCCTTTGGTGCTGGTGAGAAGTTCTCGGTGGATATCTATGGCGATTATGAGTGGCAGACGGGTGGCTCAGGCAATTACAAGGGTGCCGACTTCAATTCCTACGAGTTCGGTATCGAATCCAAATTGGAATTTCCGCGATTGTTAGCCCCCAAGTTCCTGTATCCCTCGCGCCGTTACACTAACTGGACCCGTTTCTCACTTAGTGCCGACCTGATGAACCGTCCGGGTTTCTTCAAGATGTCCCAGCTGTCGTTTGCGGCCACATGGGAATGGCATGCCGACCGCTATTCAAGCCATGTGTTGACACCCTTTAAACTCACCTATAACCGTCTGCTGAGCAAAACCGATAAGTTTGAGGAGTTGATGCGGAATAACGAGGCATTGGAGCAGAGTTTCAGTAGTACCTTCATCCCCAAGATTGAATATACCTATACCTTTGACCGCGATATCACTTATCGTGACCATATTACCTTTGTCGGTAGCGTTTCCGAGGCGGGAAATATTGCCTCAGGACTATGGTCGCTGTTTGGCGCTAAGGGCACCAAGCAACTGCTGGGTACACCGTTCTCGCAGTTCGTCAAGGGTCAGGGGCAAGTGGTGTGGACGCGACAATTGGTGGGCAGTTCAGCATTGGCAACCCGTCTGTTCCTGGGTATCGGCCATGCTTATGGCAACAGCAGCGAGATGCCTTACAGGGAACAGTTCTATGTAGGTGGATCCAACTCGGTAAGAGCTTTTGCGGTTCGCACATTGGGTCCTGGTAGTTACTTTCCCGATTCCACTTACAGCTATTCCTACTATGACCAGACGGGTACGTTCAAGTTCGAAGCCAACGCCGAGTATCGTTTCCCCATTTTGGGCTATTTCAAGGGCGCCGTCTTCCTGGATGCCGGCAATATATGGCTATTGGAAAATGACGAGAATCGTCCCGGTGGCCAGTTGAAGATGAAAAATTTCTTTAAGGAGTTGGCTGTAGGTACAGGTGTGGGATTGCGTTTTGACATGCAGATGCTCGTTGTGCGTGCCGACTTGGGTATTGGCATCCATGCCCCCTATGACACGGGCAAGAGCGGCTATTTCAATCTTCCCAGCTTTAAGAAAGCCCTGGCTTTCCACCTTGCCATCGGGTATCCCTTCTGATTTGCAAACTTGAGACATTCATGGGATGTCTAACAAAATAATAACCCGGAGATTCCTTGATAGAATCCCCGGGATGTTTTTGAATTGACTGCGTCATTCAGCCTCTTTCTTTCTAACCCTGGCTTTTTTGATGCTGGTGACAATTTTGCCGTTTTCAGCATCTATGACAATGGTGTCGCCTTGTTTGGCCTCCTCGCGCAGGAGCATCTCGCTAAGGGGATCCTCGATTTCACTTTGGATAGCGCGCTTCAACGGACGGGCACCGTACTGGATGTCAAAACCATGGTCGGCGACCAGATTCTTGGCAGCATCGGTGATTTCCAACTTGAGACCGTTCTCCTCGACGCGCTTGTAGAACGAGGCTAGCTCGATGTCCACTATCTTGAGGATGCACTCGTGGTTCAAGGTTCCAAAGGTCACGATGTCATCGACGCGGTTCAGGAACTCGGGTGAGAACTGGCGGTTCAGTGCTTTGCGGATTACCGCATCACTGCGCTCTTTGGTCAACTCGGTGGTGTTGAAACCCACACCGGCTCCGAAGTCTTTCAGTTCCCTGGTGCCGATGTTGCTCGTCATGATGATGATGGTGTTCTTGAAATCCACTTTACGGCCAAGACCGTCGGTCAGATTGCCTTCATCAAGCACCTGCAGAAGCATGTTGAAAACGTCAGGGTGAGCCTTCTCGATTTCGTCGAGCAGAACGACACTGTAGGGGTGACGGCGCACCTTCTCGGTCAATTGTCCACCTTCCTCATAACCCACATAGCCCGGAGGCGCACCCACAAGCCTGGAAACATTGAATTTTTCCATGTATTCACTCATGTCCACGCGAATAAGGGCATCATCGCTGTTGAACAGGAACTGGGCGAGTTTCTTGGCAAGCAAGGTCTTGCCGACGCCCGTCGGTCCCAGGAACATGAACGAGCCGATGGGGCGCTTGGGGTCACGCAGGCCAGCGCGGTTGCGGCGGATGCTGCGCGCAATCTTGTCGATGGCCTCATCCTGCCCGATGACCTGTTTCTTGAGTTCGTCGGTCATACCCAGCAGGCGGATTCCCTCGCTCTGGGCAATGCGTTGGGCGGGAACGCCGGTCATCATGGCGACAACCTCGGCGATATGGCCCTCATTGACTGTCACACGACGGCTGTCGAGTTCTGCTTCCCAACGTTCCTTGGCTGTCAGGAGCTCCTCCTTGAGTTTCTCCTGCTGGTCGCGGTAGTTGGCAGCGCTCTCGAAGTTCTGTTCCTGCACAGCCTTGAACTTGTTCTCCTGAGCCTCGGCGATGCGACGTTCCAGGTCCTCAATCTCCTTGGGCGTATCCACTTTTGTGATGTGTACACGTGAGCCGGCCTCATCCATCGCGTCGATGGCCTTGTCGGGGAAGAAACGGTCACTGATGTAGCGGTCGGTCAATGTAACACACGCCTTAAGGGCTTCATCGGTGTAGTTCACGCCATGGTGCTTCTCGTACATCTCCTTGATGTTGTGCAGGATCTCCAGTGTCTGTTCGGGCGTGGTGGGCTCGACAAGGACTTTCTGGAAACGGCGCTCGAGGGCTCCGTCTTTCTCGATGCTCTTGCGGTACTCGTCGAGCGTGGTGGCACCGATGCACTGGAACTCGCCGCGGGCAAGTGCTGGCTTGAGCAGATTGGCGGCATCCATCGACCCGCTGGCATTGCCGGCACCCACGATGTTGTGGATCTCATCAATGAACATGATGACGTTCTTGTTGGCGCTCACCTCGTCGATAACGGCCTTGAGGCGCTCCTCAAACTGGCCGCGGTACTTCGTACCCGCTACAATGGCGGCCATGTCGAGCGAAACAATGCGCTTGTCGAGTAGGGTGCGAGCCACCTTGCGCTCGACGATGCGCTTGGCCAATCCCTCGATAATGGCGCTCTTGCCCACACCGGGCTCGCCAATCATCACAGGGTTATTCTTCTTGCGGCGGCTAAGGATTTGTGCCAACCGCTCAATTTCAGCCTCACGGCCCACGACGGGGTCAAGACGCCCCTCGGCAGCCTCGCGGGTGATATCCTTACCATATTTGTCGATGACTGGAGTGGCCGAATTGTCACCTCGACTGACATTTCGTCGCTGTCGGGTTTCGCGGTAGGCCGGGTTTTCGCTTTCGCCCTCACCTGAGTAACCACCGCCACCGGGCAGGTCGTCTTCTTCCTCGTCCTCTTCATCGGGGAAGTCGGCACCTGCAGTGGGCAAGGCGAAGCCCTGCCTCCAGTACTGTTGTTGAATGTCGTGCTGGTTGTTGATCATTATCTTGTAATATCTCTTGCTTTTAACACTTATTATCTAACATGGTATATATTGCAAACACCATGCCAGCCTCCTGCCAATCCATCTAGAAGTGGAAAAAACCAGGCACACCAACCATTGATGATGGCATGCCTGGATGTGGGTGAGAGAAGCGGCTTTAATTACCGAGGATGATATCGATGAGTTCAGTGACATCAGTGATGGTCACCTCGCCATCGTGATTGATGTCTGATATCTCGTCATAGGCTGTAGCGCCCTTCAACACAACATCGATGATGGCTGTGATGTCCATGATGTTGACCTCGCCATCGTGATTAACGTCGCCGATGAGCGGCTCGTCACCGTTACCAACGATGGTCACGTGCTGGATATTGGACCACACGCTGGCATCACCGTCGGTGTAGATGGCCTTGACCATGTATTCATACACGCCTCCGGCCAGTCCTTGCACGGTATATTGATTGTCGGTGATACCGCTCACTGTGCGCCAGGTGGAGTCACCCTCCTCGATGATGACGCGTCGGGGTCCATTGGTCTTGGCAGTCAGGTCGCCGTTGTAGATGCTCACATTAAATACATAAAAGCGTTTCTTGGGAGCAGTCATAGCCAGCTTGACATTCTTGCTGGAGCAGCCCCTCAGCACAACGGTGTAATCGGTGGGCGTGTCGGTCAGCGGGATGGTCTGGCTCACATCGCCACAAGAAACGATGACCGAACTGCCGTCGCTACCTGCACTGCCGATCCAGTTCTTGGCGTTGAAAACGACCGTTATGGTGGGGCCTAACTCGAGTTCCGGCGAGGTGATATAACCACTCTCGTTAGATGTTCCGATTTTTACACTCTGGCCAGCAGCGGTGTATACTTTGTATCCCGTCCAGCCAGGATTGTCAGTGTAGTTGTCGAGCATCTCACCGATGTCACGGTTGCCGTCGACTGTGGTATTGATTTTTGAGAAATTCTCGGTCATCAACAGTGTGGTAGTCTCATCGCCAGGCACGGCAATGCGATTGACCTGCAGCGTGTAGCTCGACACGTTCTCGACAGCGGTCCAGTCAGCACGGAATGAACTGCCGGTCACTGCCGTCGTATCGACTGCCAGCATGACGGGGACTTCTTTAACTATTGGATCAGGAGTATCCTCGCCCGTCCAGTTGGCATTCTGCTTGATGCCCCAGATGTATTCGGCCAGCTCGGGGTGATCTATAAAGGGGTTGCGGTTACCCTGCTCACTGTAGACAGCCTCGTTGCGCTTGATTTCCTTTTGGCTCACTGGGTCGGCGCGGTGCCACTCCATGAGCAGCTGCATCGACCAATTTGAGAAAGCCTTGTAATTGTTGTTCGTGTAGTCCAACTGATCGCAGCCGGGCCAGTTCGAGATATCGCTCTTGTAGCAGGTGACCATGTAGAAATAGATGCGTGCGAAGTCACCCTTATACTCGTCATCGGGCTCAAACACGGTGGCAGTGTAGCCATTGTAGGTGCTGGTTCCCAACTTGCCTTTCATGGTCACACCCATTTGCTCGTTGGTGTAGGTGATGCCACCGGCACACACGCCATAGGGGTGGTTGTTGCGGCGCTGATTCACATAGGCATCGGTCGGGATGAGCATGGTCAGGTCAGTAAACATGGGAAAGACCTCCCCACCAAACCAACTTTTGGGGAACGAATGCTCGCGGTTGATGCCCTCACCCACGTAGGAAGCCCCTCCCACATGGTCTGACTGGTTGTTGTACTTGCATGTGGAGTACATGTCGATGTAGTAGCCGTCACTGCCCAGGTCGGTGGTATCAAAGGCTGTCCACATGTAGTTGTAAGACAACTGGGTGTGGGTATAGATGATGCCCTCGAGGGCGGTCATCAGCGCTTCGTCATGCTTGCCGATGGCGTTGCTGTAGTACCCGACGGGGATGTCGGCCCAAGCTGTAATACCAATGGTCAACACGGTCAGGAAAGAGGTAATTACTTTTTTCATTGTGCAATTATTATTGGTTGATAGTATTATAGGTTTTTTCAAACAGTTGGCGGAAGGCTGCTTCATCGGCCAGAATGGAGCGGAACTCGGCCAAGCGGCGGGCGTTGTCGCCGTGCGGAATCCACAGGCGAAGGTAGCCGCCCTCGGCATACTTCTCCTGCATGTGCTCCTTCAATCGCAGGTATTGCTCTTCGCGATCGAGGCCGGGGTAGTGTGACATGCCGTACTGGAGGGCACGCCGCACGATGGTATTGCTGTCGATGATGCGGTCGGCCTCGGCGACAATGCGGCCATAGATGGTGCGCGGTTCATGGTCACTCGATGCGCGGTGATCCTCGGCGGCATCGGCGATGGTGTTGATTTCCTCATCGCTGAACCATTGGCACAGTCGCTTGTCGGCGTGCACAATAGCCGCGCTGTCGATGTGGTGCCGTTCTCTGCCGTTAATCAGCCCAAGGTCATGATAGGCGGCGGCAGTGAGCAGGATGCACAGGTCCACCTCGGGATAAAACTGTGCCAGATTCATTGCCTGTGCCATGACGTGCTCAGCATGGTCCCTGCCATGCCCAGCGTCAAAGTTGTCGTAGCGTGGAACGATTTCCTGTTCCAGGAAAGTTTTTATTTCATCAAGATTCCTCATCAATCCACCTTGTGCAAGTCGTGTCCCATGCGGGTCTTCTTGGTGTGCATGTAGAACTCGTTGTACTGGTTAGGCTTGACCTCGAGCGGAACATTCTCAACGACCTCGAGCCCGTAACTCTCCAGACCGACTCGCTTGACGGGGTTGTTGGTCATCAAGCGCATTTTAGTCACGCCCAGGATGCGCAGGATATTGGCTCCCACGCCGTAATCACGCTCATCGGGCTTGAAACCCAGGTGTACGTTGGCATCAACCGTGTCATAGCCATGCTCTTGCAGCTTGTAAGCCTTGATTTTGTTCATCAGGCCAATCCCGCGGCCTTCCTGGTTCATATAAACAATGAGTCCTTTGCCTTCTTGCTCAATGCGTTGCATCGCCATGTGCAACTGCTCGCCACACTCGCAACGCAACGACCCGAAAATGTCGCCCGTTGCACACGATGAGTGGACGCGCACCAGGATGGGCTCATCGGGACGCCATTCACCCTTGATCAGGGCAATGTGTTCCAGTCCGTTATTGATCTGCCTGAATGGAATCAACTTGAAATGTCCGTATTGTGTGGGCAAATCCACCTCATCACCCACTTCGACTACCTTCTCGGTGCGCAAGCGGTAGGCAATGAGATCCTTGATCGTGATGATGGGCATGTTATACTTCTCGGCCACTTTCATCAGTTGGGGGAGGCGGGCCATTGTGCCGTCAGGATTGATGATCTCGATGAGGGCGGCGGCAGGGTAGAGACCGGCGATGCGCATCAGGTCGATTGATGCCTCGGTGTGTCCGGCACGCTTGAGTACGCCCTTGTCGACGGCGCGCAGCGGGTTGATGTGGCCAGGTCGGCCAAAGTCCTGCGGCTTGCTGTGGGGATTGGCCAGGGCACGGATGGTCATGGCGCGGTCGTGCATCGACACGCCCGTGGTACATCCGTCAAGCAGATCGACCGTTACCGTGAATGGAGTCCCCAGCATCGAGGTGTTGTCATCGACCTGCATGTTCAGTTCCAGCTCGTGGCAACGCTCGGTGGTGACAGGGGCGCATAGCACTCCGCGACCCTCTCGCAGCATGAAGTTGACTTTCTCTTCAGTAATCTTTTCGGCAGCGATGATGAAGTCGCCCTCGTTCTCGCGGTCCTCATCATCCACCACGATGACAAATTCGCCGCGCTTGAGCTGCTCGACGGCCTCGTCGATGGTATTCAGTTTAATGTCTTCCATTCCTATGTTTGAGTTTGATTATTATTCTTTGTTCTCGATGTACTCCATCTCACGGTCATATTCATCGTTGAGTATGGCCACCAATTGGTCACATGTCTTGACGGTTTGGTTCACGTCACGCTTGAGGTTCTTCTGGTGGCGCAATCCTACCAGCCACAATGGCAGGCCGATGGGGAAAAGGGCAGCAAGCGCCGTCCCGATGTTCCTGTTGCCAGCGGCGGGTGCATAGGTGAGCAACTGCCGGATGATAGGGAAGTCCATGGCCTTGTTGAGCACCATCTGGTCACGTGAGTTGGACAAGTAGTCCACAACATCGTCCACTTGTTTGGCCAGGGCCTTGATGGCGGTTTTGTCATAGCCTTGACGACAATAGTCAAGGTAACTTTGCCGTCCAGGATACTTGTCGAGGAATTGCTGACAGGCATCCTTCAGGCCTTCAATAAGGTTGATGGCCGTGGTGTTGTCCACCTCGTTGATAATGACTTCCTTGATTTCGAGTTTGCGGGTTTGGTGCAAGCCCGTAAAGCGACGCAGGATGTTGAGCCATGCATCGGGGTTGAACACTGCCGAGTCGTTGACGGCTTTGTGAGTGAGGAAAATGCCTAACGGAAGCAGTACCGCCGAACTCAACCAGATGCCTTGCCACACCTCCCAGCGGCCGTCACGAGCCAGTTTGTATCCTGAATTATCGATAATATAATAGACAATGAACAGGAATACCGAGACAACAATCGGGGTACCTAAGCCACCCTTGCGGATGATGGCTCCCAGCGGCGCACCGATGAAGAAGAAGATGAGGCACGCCAGTGACAGGGTGAACTTTTTAATCAGCTCGATCTGGTGACGGCGTATGATGTAGTTGTCGTCGTTGATGGCATAACCCTGGAACTGCGCGTCCTGCATGACCGATGTGGTGCGCATCAGTGCCTGATTGACAAGTTGTTGTTGATCACTCACTGACAGTTGCTTGATGAGCTCATCGAGGTTGACGGGCTTGTCGAGTTGGACGCCCTTGACGGGCTCGACGGAGGACTTGCCGTCATGCACCACTGTCCGGTAAGAAGGCACTCCACAAACAGGCTGTGTGCGCATTCTGGTAATGAGGACATTAGCTGCCGAATCCACCCTGAGCCTAACCGAGTCGATGGTTTGCTGCAGTTCGGCCATGTCTTTTCCCACATACTGCGATTTCATGGTCTCATCATCCATGCGCGTGAAGTTAGCGTCGTATGGAATGAGGATTTCCTTATCGTGGAATGTCTCGCGACGGTACAGGTCGTTACTCATACCGTTTATACCACCGCTACTCTTCATCTCTTCATACCATGATCCCTTGTACAGCGTCAAGACAAGGTGCTGCTTATCCTCGGTCATGCTCAGCCGGCCCGAGTCGGCGGCGACGATGCGGGGATACATGGAGCCTTGAGAGACATCATAGATGAGCAGGTTGTACAACATGTCACGCTCCTTGTCCTTGCGCTTAACATAAATGTTGTAGCCTGGAATCTGGCTATATACGGTACCCTCAGGGATATCCAGGGTGGGCGATGTCTGCCTCATCGAGAACAGCAGGGTCCACATCTTGACCTGGGATTTGGGCAATGCGTTGTTCATGAAGAAGAAAGCTCCGATGGCGACAAAAACCATCAAGATAACCAATGGCTTCATTATCGTGGTCAAGGAGATGCCCGACGACTTGAGGGCCGTCAACTCGACGTGTTCGCCCAGATCGCCAAATGTCATTAACGCTGCCAGCAGGATGCTCAACGGCAGTGCCATCGGTAACAGCGACAAAGCGGCATGGAAGAACAACTCGCCAATGAGACCGATGCTAAGGCCTTTACCCACCAGCTCGTCGATATAGCGCCAAAGGAATTGCATGATAACGATAAACAAGCAGATGCAGAAGGTCATCAAGAACCTGGGCAGGAATCTTGATAACATGAACAGGTATAGCTTCTTTATCTTAAACATGCTAGCGATATTGCTTTAAAACGCCTGCAAAAGTACAAAAAATAACGGCGCTAACTGGTGCGCCGTGTGGTTTTTTTATATAAACAATATTATAAGGTGTTAAAGCCTAGTTGAGAATTGTAAAAACGGCGGTCACCCGTGACCTCGTCGCCGATGAATGCCGGCAGGTTGAAGCGGTAATCCTCATCGGGCACTTCTAGTTCGGCGATGACGAGTCCCTGGAGGGTGCCGTGAAACTCGTCCACTTCCCATCGGTTGCCCTCGTGAATCACGATATAGCGAGTCTTCTCGATGATGGGAGGCTCACACAAGTGCATCATTTGCAAGGCTTCATCCACAGGGATTTCATACTCAAACTCGGGATGTGCCGTTCCCGAGCCTTTCCCCTTGACTGTGAGAAAGGCTTTGTCGTCTCTGGTTCTCACGCGCACGGTCCTCTCAGGGTCCCTTGACAAAAAGCCCTGCCTGATTTCACTCTTGCTGCTGGCGACGAGCTTGTAAGAGTCGTCTTTTACCAGGTATTTGTGTTCAATTTCTATGCCCATATATGAAGTAAACGATTGATTACATTCTTTTATTATAAGGGCTGGAGTCAGGGAACAAATTATTTGGTGACATGTGTGCTAATCGCTGAAAAATGCCTAATTTTGCGCCTTTGTGATGAACCTCTTGAGACATATGATGTGGGTGCTGGTTATGGCTGCCGTGGCATTGACGGCTGCTGGCCAACAAGCAGCAATGACCCAAATCACAGGCCTCGTGCGTGATTCGGTCACCCACGAGGGCATTGCACTGGCATCCATCTCGCTTGTAGGCACCAGTGAGGGTACTCTTGCCACCGAAAAAGGCGGCTTCACCATCAATACACGAGCCAAATTCTCCAAATTGCGCATCAGCGCAATGGGGTATAAAACCAAGGAAGTGGACGTGAAAACGGGGCAGGGGAGCGTCGTTCTCATCGATCTGGTGGCAACGGGTGTCGAGCTGGATGAGGTTGTCGTTCGAAAGGGTAAAGAGAAATACAGCAAGAAGAACAATCCCGCAGTGGAAATGATCAAGAAACTGCGGGCACGTCGCGATGATAATGACCCGCGGCAATACCCTCATTATGGCTACTCACAGTATGAGCGCATGATGTTGGGCTTTGGCAACCTGGATAATCTGGTCAAGGATGCACAAGAAAACAAGGCGTGGATAGAGCAGTATGCCGACACCTCGATGCTCACAGGAAAACGCATACTGCCCATCTCCATCAAGGAGACGGTCGCGCGCGACTACTACAGCCGTAACCCTGAGATCCACAAGCACTTGATCCTGGGATCCAAAAGTGCCGGTATTGATGAGCGTATCGACCAAGAGAATATCAAGAAGGTGCTGGATGATTTCATGGGCGAGGTCGATATTTTCCAGAATGATGTGACCTTGCTGACCAACCGTTTTGTGAGTCCATTGTCGCGCATAGCGGTTGACTTTTACAAGTTCTATCTCAATGACACGGTTATGGTGGATGGCGAATGGTGCGCTGTGTTGAGTTTTGTACCGTTCACGCCACAGACGTTCGGATTCCTGGGGCGTTTGTTCGTTTCACTCGAGGATACGACGATGTTTATCAAGCGGGTGTCGATGGGCGTGCCCTACGACATCAATCTCAACTATGTGGAACGCATGAGCATTGAGCAGGACTTTGACCGCGCGCCCAATGGTGCACGCCTCAAGATGAGGGATAATGTGGAGGTGAGTTTCAAACTCATGCCCGGAGTCCCCGAGGTGTTTGCCCGTCGTGAAACCAACTATCGCGACCACAACTTCGAGCGACCTGAGGGTGGGGTATTCAATTTCAAGGGAGATCATGCCGTGGAGAGTAGTGCGGCCTATATGCCCGATGAATTTTGGCAGGAATACCGTCCCGCTGATGTCCGTACAACCACCGCCACCATCAGCGGTTTGATGCAACGGCTGCGTAGCTCAAAACTGTTCTATTGGGCTGAGCAGGTCGTGGTGGTTATGGTGAATGGTTATCTCCCAACGGGCAAGGTGAGCAAGTTTGATATTGGCCCGTTGAATACCATTATCAGCGGTAATTCGCTTGAGGGTGTGCGTTTGCGCTTTGGCGGAATGACCAATGTGAACCTGAGCCGTCACTGGTTTGCCCGGGGCTATGTGGCCTATGGCACGCGTGACGAGAAATTCAAGTACATGGGTTCATTGGAGTATTCTTTCATTCCCAAGAAGTCTCTTGACCAGGAATTCCCCATCCACAGCTTGCGCTTGACCCACAAGTATGATGTGGATAAACTGGCACAACATTATCTCTACACCAATCAGGACAATGTGTTCCTCACGTTGCGCCGGCACAAGGATGTGAGGATGCAGTACTTGCGTACTACACGTCTCGAATATCGTCACGAGTGGTATAACCATTTCTCAATTGCATTGGGTATTGAACATAACGTCCATGAAGCGACACGGTATGTGCCGTTCATTTATAATGACGGTTCATCACGCCAGCGATACACCCAAGCCGGATTTACGGCACAGCTGCGTTTTGCTCCGGGTGAGACCTTCTATCAAGCTCGTTCCTACCGTATCCCCATCAACATGGACGCGCCTATCATGACCTTGACCCAGACTTATATGCCCAAGGGGTTTATGGGCAGTCTGCATGAATTCAACAAGACAGAACTGGGCCTGCAGAAGCGTTTCTGGTTCTCGGCTTTCGGCTATGCTGATGTCATTGTGAGGGGCGAGAAGGTGTGGAGCAAGGTGGCCTATCCTGACCTGTTGATGCCTAATGTCAACCTGAGTTACACTATCCAGCCTGAAAGTTACACATTGATGAAACCCATGGAATTCATCAATGACCAGGCATTGTCGTGGGACCTGACCTGTTGGGGCAACGGCATCCTGATGAACCGTCTGCCGCTCATCAAGCGGTTGCGGTTGCGCGAGGTTATTACATTGCGCGGCATCTGGGGCCGCCTCAGCGACAAGAATAATCCAGCAAAATGTGATGATGTCTTCCTGTTCCCGGCCGATGCCCTGTGCCGCTCCATGGGCAACCAACCCTATATGGAAGCCGGCGTCGGCATCGACAACATCCTCACTATCCTGCGTGTGGACTACGTCTGGCGTCTCACCTACCGCGAGAACGCTGGTACCGACCGTCGCGGCATCCGCGTCCAGCTCCATTTCAACTTTTAGCAGTGATGTGTTAATAACTTTTTTTGTGTGCTTGGGAAAATAGCAGTAATTTTACACTCCATATCTGTAGTAAAAATAGAAGGAGTGACTTATGATACCATTTGTACATCTTCACGTACATTCACAATACTCGATTCTTGACGGCATGTCGCCAGTCAAGACGCTGGTTGATAAGGCAATAGCCGACGGCATGAGAGGCATGGCCATTACCGACCATGGCAACATGTATGGCATCAAGGAATTTCACGATTATGTCAACAAACTCAATAAAAAGCGAGGTAATGACGAGAAATTCAAGCCGATTTTTGGTTGTGAGGTCTATGTTGCCAATGAATCACGTCACGACCGCCATGACAAACGCGATAACGGTAACCACTTGATCCTGCTGGCCAAGAACCTGACGGGCTACAAGAACCTCATCAAGATTGTGTCCCACGCTTGGACCGAGGGCATGTATTACCATCCCCGAACAGACCATAGCGAACTGGAAAAGTACCATGAGGGCATCATTTGCTGCTCGGCTTGCTTGGGCGGAGAGGTGCCCCAACTCATCATGGGCGGGCAAATCAACAAGGCCCGCGAGACGGTTGAGTGGTTCAAGAGCGTCTTTGGCGACGACTACTATCTGGAGTTGCAGCGCCACAAGGCTACCGTCGCCAGGGCCAATCACGAGACCTATGAGCGGCAGGTTGAGGTGAACAAGGTGCTGATGCAGTTTGCCAGTGAGTTGGGTATCAAGCTCATTTGTACCAATGATTCCCACTTTGTCAATGAGGATGATGCCGACGCCCATGAGCGTCTTATCTGCCTCTCAACAGGCAAGAAATTGACTGACGAGAACGTGATGCTCTACAGCAAGCAGGAATGGTTTAAAACAACCCAGGAGATGAACGAAGTGTTTGCCGATGTCCCCGAAGCCCTGAAGAACACCAACGAGATTCTGGACAAGGTGGAGATTTACAGTATCGACCATGCACCCATCTTGCCCGATTTCCCCTTGCCTGATGGCTTTGACAACGAGGATGACTACCTGCGTTATCTCGTGTATGAAGGTGCCAGGGAACGCTGGCCAAACCTTACTGAAGAGCAACGCGAACGCCTTGATTTTGAGCTGGAAACGATTAAGAACATGGGCTTTCCTGGTTACTTCCTGATCGTTCAGGATTATATCAGGATGGCTCCCAAACTGGGTTGTTCAGTAGGTCCTGGTCGTGGATCTGCTGCAGGTTCAGCTGTGGCTTATTGTCTGGGAATCACCAAGATAGATCCGTTGAAGTATGACCTGCTATTTGAGCGTTTCCTCAATCCCGACCGCATATCGCTGCCCGATATCGACACCGACTTTGACGATGATGGCCGAGCAGCCGTGCTCAATTATGTGACACAGAAGTATGGGGCCGAGAAAGTGGCTCATATCGTGACATACGGCACAATGGCAGCCAAAAGTGCCATTAAGGATGTGGCGCGTGTCGAAGACCTGTCGGTGGCCGAGAGCAACCGTCTGGCTAAATACATCCCGACCTCACCCAACGAGATGCCTGAAGATAAATCAGGCAAGAAATACAAGATCACGATACAGAACTGTCTGGACTGCTTCACCGACTTCCGCCACGAACTCGAGAACGAGGATCCCCGAGTAGCTGAAACCATCCGCTTTGCGTTGAAACTCGAGGGAAGTATCCGCAGTACTGGTGTTCACGCCTGTGGTGTCATCATCGGCCGCGATGATATCACCGATTGGGTGCCTGTGAGCACTGCCAACGACAGTGATGGCGAGCGCATTATAGTAACACAGTATGAGGGTGGTGTCATCGAGACCACAGGCCTCATCAAGATGGACTTCCTGGGTTTGAAGAACCTCTCCATCATCAAGGAGGCGCTGGCCAACATCAAGCTCAATCACGGCGTTGACATCGACATTGAGAATATTCCCATTGATGACCCCAAGACCTATGAACTCTATTGCAAGGGAATGACCTCGGGCACGTTCCAGTTCGAGTCGGCAGGTATGCAAAAGTACCTCATCGAGTTGCATCCCACCTGCTTTGAGGACCTGATTGCCATGAACGCCCTGTATCGTCCCGGCCCCATGGACTATATCCCGCAGTTCATCAACCGCAAGCAGGGTAGGGAACCCATTGAATATGACATCCCTTGCATGGAGAAGTACCTCAAGGAGACCTACGGAATCACCGTGTATCAGGAGCAGGTCATGCTGCTGTCAAGGCAGTTGGCAGGCTTCACCCGCGGCCAGAGCGACACCCTGCGCAAGGCGATGGGCAAGAAGCAAATCGACAAGATGAATGAGCTGGAAGCCTTGTTCTATGAGGGAGGAGAGAAAAATGGCTACGACAAGAAGGTGCTTAACAAGATTTGGGAAGATTGGAAGAAATTCGCGTCCTACGCCTTTAACAAGTCGCATGCTACCTGTTACAGTTGGGTCGCTTATCAGACCGCTTACCTCAAGGCCAATTATCCCAGCGAGTATATGGCCGCCGTCTTGAGCAGTAACCTCAATGACGTGGATAAGCTGTCCAAGTATATGGACGAGTGCCGCTCGATGGGCATCGAGGTGCTGGGGCCAAACATTAATGAGAGTTACAAGAGCTTCAGTGCAACCAAGGACGGTCGCATTCGTTTCGGCTTGGCGGGCATTAAGGGCGTTGGCGTGGGTTGCGTTGAGTCGATCGTTGAGGAACGTGACAAGAACGGACCCTATAAGGATATCTTTGACTTTGTGCAGCGCATCAACCAGGGTGCCTGCAACCGCAAGGCGCTGGAATCCATGGCCTTGGCTGGCACATTCGATGACTTCAAGGAAATCAAGCGCGAGGACTTTTTTGAGGTTAATCCACGTGGAGAGTTATTCAGTGAGACACTGATGCGCTTCGGCCAGCGCTACCAGACCAGCCAGCAGGAGATGCAGAACTCACTGTTCGGCGCCCTTGGCGGATTAGAGGTGGCGACACCCACAATCCCTAAAGCCGAACCGTGGTCTCAGCTTGAGAGGCTTAACCGCGAGCGTGACCTGGTGGGTATGTATTTGTCAGCCCATCCTCTTGACCCCTATTACATAGAGGTGAATTATGGCTGTGACACACCGTTGGCCGAGGTGAAGAACCGTGATGACCAGATTGACAAGGAATTGACAATGGGCGGACTGGTCGTTGATTTCCAGACACGAATGGGCAAAAAGGGACAATTCGGCATCCTCAAGATTGAGGACTATTCCGGATCGTTTGAGTTTATGCTTTTCGGTAATAAATTCGTTGATTATCAAAAGTATGGAGTTCCGGGATATGCTATTGTGGTGCGAGGCGCCTACGAGAGGGGCTATAATGATAATGTCAGGTTCAATGTCCGTTCAATAGACCTGCTCGAGAACATGAAGGGTAAAATGCTCAAAAATCTGGTCATCTCGTTGAAGGATGATGACTTGGGACATGTGGATTTCCTGAAACCGTATCTGGGCGCCAAAGGTGACAATCGTTGTGACCTGTATTTCCGCATGAAGGATCATCAAAGCGGTAATTATGTCATGTTGCGCTCAAAACGGCCTATTGCTGTGAACAAGCGGTTGATGGAGGCCATGCAAGAAGCGGGTATCAGATATAAAGTCAATGCCCGCGTGTGACATAATGCCTGTTGGCACCGAATTTGCTATCAATTAAATTCAGAATAATATATCAACTTATTTAAACAAGAATTCGCAGAAAAATGGCTACTGTAATTAACGACGCTAACTACAAGGAATTATTGGAATCGGGGAAACCCGTTGTGATTGACTTTTGGGCTCCATGGTGCGGTCCCTGCCGCAGCGTTTCCCCTATTGTTGAGGAACTGGCTGCTGCCTATGAGGGCAAGGTCATCATCGGCAAGTATAACGTTGACGATGACACCGACCTGGGTGTGGAGTATGGCATCCGCAACATTCCCACGCTGCTGTTCTTCAAGGATGGCCAGATGGTTGAGAAGCACGTGGGTACCATTACCCGTGACGCCCTCGCCGCCAAAATTGACGCCCTGCTCTAATCCATTCTAGTGCAGAATCCAAGCTAAGAGGCTGGCCGCGTGAGAAATCGCGGCCAGCCTCAATACTTATTTCTGGTTTTCTATTTATCAAGGTTGTTGATGACCTTGATGAGTTGCTCTCCGAGGCCAATGGTGTAGCCCTGTGAACTGAACATGACTCGGTTGAATGTGTCAGCAAGGATGAAAATGGGCAATTGAGAGTCACTCTGTAATTTCATTTCTTGGACTATCTGGTGACGGATGCTGCCGTTCCTGTCGATGCCGTAGATGATGTTGCGCGGCAAGGTGCCGTAATTCTCATGACTGTACTTCAGCGATTCGGCCTCATTTTCAAACAATAGCAACATCGGGCGTCTCCACTTGTTGAGGGCGTCTCTCATCTTGGAAATGTCGCGCATGGCGTGGTTAGTAGGCTCTTGTCCCACACCCAACAGACCCACGATGAAATAGCCGCGTCCGGTTTGGGAAAGGATGCTCACATCGTCGATGCTGAGTGGTTTCATGTTGCCGTCAAGCAGTTGGAACTTTGATTCGGAGTTGAAGTTTCCGATAACGGTGACAATATCATTGTTCTGACGCATGGTCAGGTTAATGGTTGTGGTCTCGCCAGGCTTTACCGTGAAGATTCGGTTGGCAACCAGCACTTTACCACTGGCTGCGCGTGTACCGCTTGTGAGCATATAGGTACCGGCATCAAGTGGAGTGCCGTTCTGGAATGTATTGCTCCACGATGAACCCTCTTCCAAGCCTGAATCACCCTCGTCATAGTTCAGCAGTTGCGTTGAACCGTCATCCAAGATGCGTGAGATGGAGAAATGGTGGTAGTACTTCGGGTCATCAAGAGCTGGGGTGGGCGTGTATCGCAGTTTGAGTGTTCCCGTCATGGCATTGGTCTGTTCAACGGTCTCAAAATTAACGTCTTGCCACTGCCCGCCTGATTGGTACTGGACTTTGCCTGTAATGGGGTCTATCCGGGATTCAATGTCAAGTGAACGGGCTAAATCGACGAAGAAAATGTCACGGCCACGCTCATCGGTAACGCGTGAGCGCCACACGCCCATTGGCGTCTGGGCGATGTGCAGGGCGTTCTCTTCGGGACGGATGGAAAGGTTGTCGCGCACCCATGCTACAAGTTTCGCGGGATCGGCTCGGAATTGTGTTGCGGCAGCAGCGTCAAATGCATCCTGCAACTCCACCTTGAACGGTGAGGTAATCATCTCATATTCCACGCGTTGAGACAGTTGATTGCTGCAGGCGTTAAACGCATCCTCTAGAATCGCCATCGTCACATCACGCATATCCTTGTTATTTAGACCCTTGAGTACACCGATGGCGCGCTCTTTATTGTCGCTGTGCTGGTTGACAAATTCCAAAATCGTGCGCCAGTTACCTCGTGACTTGACCAGATAGTCAGCAGCCTCGGGACAGAGATTTTGAGCGTCTTCTGGTCGAATGAAAGTGGCCTCATAGGCCTTGCGGATGGAATCTTCGCGGGCGAAGCGCTCCTTGTTGGCTGCAGCCATCTCAGGACTGACTTTGGGCATGATAGCCTTCTCGACAGGAGGCACGATATCAAATGTTTCGTAGGTTGGCCCTCCCTTAAGTGAATTGCTGTGAGTGAGCTTGATATCCACCTTGCTGTCCTTAACGAACGACACCTTGCTGTAGCCGTACCAACCATCCTTACTTGCCCACACAAGCATGTCGCCCTTGCCGGCAGTGAGGCTGGTTTTACCATTGTTGTCAGTGTATTTGGTGGCTGCAGGATAGAACTCGCCGTAGTTGTAGATACGGAATTCCACTTTTGCTCCCTTGACCGGATTACCGCCCTTATCAAGTACCTGAATCTGGGATGAAGCTGTGGCAGCATAGTTGCCAATGAGGTTGATCTCGGTGAAATTGCGGGTGCGCAGCAATACCTCTTCGGGGCCTTTGTAGTCGCCGAAGGCCCGCGTGTGCATCAGTAAAGCCCGTGATGCGGGAGCATTGAACCAGCCCAAATCAAGGACTGCCTCAGGTTCACAGGCTCCCATGAAATGCCATTTGCCATCAGCCCACGCCTCAACCCAGGCATGGTTATCGTCGGTGTGTGCCCAGCGTGGAGTGTACACTTGGCGGGCGGGGATGCCGATAGAACGCAGCGCAGCGACAGTGAAGGTTGATTCCTCGCCGCAACGTCCAATAGCAGTGTTCATGCAAGCCAGTGGTGACAGTGTGCGGGCATCACTTGGCTGATAGGTCACGTGTTCATGACACCAGTGGTTGACTTCAAGAATCGCCTCCTCCATGCTCATTCCCTTTACCCGCTCACGCAATTCCTTGAAAAACAGGGGACGGGACATGTCTAGGGCTTCATTGTTTACACGCAACGGCAACACGAAGTGGTTGAACAACAGGTCGGGCACTTTCTTGCCCCAAGGCATCTGTTCGCGCGCCTCAAACGTGGCACGGACGTTGTCGAGATGGAATTGCACGGGATAATCGGTCACATCGGCCAATGGCATGTAGGCATACAGGAATTCCAGTGCCTCTTTTTCCTGTTGGGTCACGTTCAAGCCATTCAAGTCAGGTGTCCTTAATTCCTCGATAGCGGCTCCATGGCTGTTGGCCATCGCTAATACAGCGCAAAACACGGTCAAAAATATCTTCCTCATGATTGATTGAATTTTTCAAATTGCCAATTCCCTATTTGACATTCAGGCCATTAAGGGTTCCAAAAGATGATTCTTTCACAAAATTAGACAAAATCGACTGTTCAGCAAAACATTCCAGAAAAAAACTTGATAAGATTACCCCGTTATTGATGGTGATTTACCTTGATGACGGAGGCTTGTACCTGTGGCCTGACCTATTTATCAATGGCGGGCCTAAATTTGCCCTCAAATACTTGCGTACCTCAAAGAAATAACGTAATTTTGCAATTTAAATGTGGGCGTCATTTGCACTGTTGTGAGGTATCTCGCCTGCATGACATAAGTAAGGTAAGCTGCTGATAATGACTACTGAGAGAGTGTCCCGGCATTACCCGCTCTCCACAGGTTCGCTAACCCCACAAGGGTCGGTGACCCTACTTATTATCCTGTCAGTAAATTGATTGAGTGACCAATGGTTTCGGTTATCGTAACAGTTTATAACTTAGAGAAATGTCTCGAGTCATGTATTGACAGTATCCTGGCTTCGACCTATAAAGACCTGGAGATTCTCTTGGTTGATGATGGCTCGAAAGATCAATCAGGTGCTATCTGTGACAAATATGCTGAATCGGATAACCGTTTCAAGGTCATCCACAAGGAGAATGGAGGCTTGTCAGATGCAAGAAACACAGGCATGTCACACGCCACTGGCGAATACATCATGTTTGTGGACGGTGATGACTTGATTCATCCTAACATGATACAGGTGCTGGTGGATGCTATGCAATCAGGTGACTATGACGTGTCAATGGTGCAAGGCATTCAATTGTTTGAGGCAGATTGTGAGAAATATATGTCCGATAAGGAATTGGGACTTGCCTCAAATCATAAAATCCTGACTCAAAGAGATTACATGCGAGGACTATTAGGGACGAGTAATTCTGAG
Source organism: uncultured Prevotellaceae bacterium (assembly GCA_900317835.1). Taxonomy (GTDB): domain Bacteria; phylum Bacteroidota; class Bacteroidia; order Bacteroidales; family Muribaculaceae; genus Sodaliphilus. The sequence goes on from ONIL01000016.1 coordinate 43,504, forward strand.
TTCCAATATATCGTTGTATGGAATAAGCTGTATAAGAGCGACTTGGCCCGGAGTGTTCAATTCAGAAAGACAAAAAGTGTTAGTGAAGATCTGGAATGGTCGCTGCAGATAGGTTTGAAAATTAACAAGATTCATTGGGTTGAAGCCTGGATGTACTTCTGGATCCAGCATCCATCATCAATAACACATCAAGGAATGAGTCTTGGACAGGTCGAAAGAATTAATTCCTATCTTTTCTCTTTGAACAATATTCCTCAAGAGGAGCATACTTATCGTTCGTGGTGTTTGGAGAAACTGTACAAAGTGATGCTTCACACTCGATACAATGCCAAGGGAACACAGTATGAGGATCTGGTGAGAAGCCTTGTTTCTTCAGCCTATAAGACAACAGTTAAGGAATACCTGAAAAGTGAAATAAGCTTTCCCAAGAAATCGGGTCTTATGATTTTCTATCATTTGCCGATGACCTATAAGTTGTTCATGAAATTGAAAGCTCGAAAGGTGAAAAGGATCGTTCGTTCCAGATCAGGAATGTTATATGTCCAGGAGGATTAAAAGACGATACTGTCAACAATCGGCGATACACTGATATGGCGAAAAAGAAGATTCTCATATTGCATTATAATTTACAGGCTGGCGGTGCTGAGCGCGTGCTTGTGAACCTGCTCAAATATCTGAGCAGGGATAAATATGATGTGACCTTAAAGACGATCTTCGGTGCAGGCCCATATGTAAAGTCGGTGCCTAAAGATATCAGATTCAGTTACGTTTTTAAGAACGAGTTTAAGGGTTTCAACACATTGATGAAGCTCTTTTCAGGGAAGCTGTTGCACCGATTGTTCATCCACGACCGATATGATATTGAAATCGCTTATTTGGAGAATTCCCCCACACGCATTGTTTCATCTTGCCCACACAAGGAGACCAAGAAGGTGGGCTGGGTCCATACTGAGGTCCACGAACCGGGGAACCTGCAAGCTGGTTTCAGGAATAAGGAAGAGATGATTCAAGCCTACAATAGACTTGATTATTTGGTATTTGTCGCAAGACGCGCTATGGAGTGTTTCCAGGAAAAATTACCTGCGATAAATGTTCCATCCCATGTCTTGCACAACGTCAATGATATTGAACTGATAAAGAAACTGTCCAAAGAACCAGTATCGACTGAGCTTGGTGCTGATGTTTTGAACATTTGTTTTGTTGGACGTTTGGTGTACGCTAAGGGTGTTCCTCGTTTAGTGAAGGCCTTCTCTCGTTTGAAGAAAGATGATTTGCTGAATAAAGTCCGTCTTTATGTAATTGGACGAGGAGAAGATGAAGAAATGATCAGGCAGTCAATCATTGATGAAAATCTCACTAATGAGATTATAATGCTTGGGTTTGATAAAAACCCTTATAGGTATATTTCCAAGATGGATTTGTTTGCATGCTCTTCATACCGTGAGGGTTATAGCACCGCTACGACCGAAGCGATCGCCCTGGGTGTTCCAGTGTTCACAACCGACTGTTCAGGTATGGACGAAATACTTGACAACGGCAGATTTGGTATGATCGTTCCCAATGATGATGAGTCCATCTATCAAGGTTTGAAAGACCTCTTGACCCATCGGGAAAAGATAAACCTATATGCCGAGGCTATCAGGTCTGGAGCAAACTTCACTACCCAGGCACTGGTCGATGAATATGAGAAGTTTTTTGATTCACTTTGATTTCATAAGTATAACATGAAAGTCGTAATTCTGGCGGGAGGTTTTGGTACCCGCATTTCCGAGGAATCACAATTCCGTCCCAAGCCGATGGTTGAGATAGGTGGGATGCCCATCCTGTGGCACATCATGAAGGTGTATTCTCACTATGGTTTTAATGACTTTATCATCTGCGCGGGATACCGTCAACATGTGATCAAAGAATGGTTTGCCGACTATTTCCTTCACACGTCGGATGTTACCTTTGACTTCACCAATGGCAACGAGATGATAGTCCATCGCAAGCATGTTGAGCCATGGCGCGTGACAATCATTGACACAGGACTGAATACGCAGACTGGCGGCCGTGTGAAGCGCATTAAAGATTACATCGGCAACGAGACATTCATGCTCACCTATGGAGACGCTGTGGGTGATATCAATGTGAAAGAACTGTTGGAATACCACAAGTCCCATCATAGAATTGGTACTGTCTCGGTCTATAACTTCAGCCAGAACAAGGGTGTGCTTGAACTCGCTGGCGATGGTAAAGTTGAGGCTTTCCGTGAGAAGAGTGATCAAGATGACGACATGATCAACATTGGGTTCATGGTATTTGAACCGGCATTATTTGATTACATCTCGGGAGACAGCATTATCTTTGAGAAAGAGCCCATGAACGGTTTGGTGCGTGATAACCAACTGATGGGGTATGTACACAAGGGCTTCTGGCAGTGCATGGATACCCTGCGAGAGAAAGAAAAACTTGAGCAGCTTTGGGATTCGGGAAATGCGCCGTGGAAGTTGTGGGATTGATCATCAAGGGATAACCGATTCTGTCGTGTTTAACAGTATGGAATTCAATCTTGATTTTTATCGAGGCAAGAAGGTGTTGGTAACTGGCCACACTGGTTTCAAGGGCTCATGGATATGTAAATTGCTTGCATATCTTGGTGCTGATGTGACAGGATACGCTCTTGCTCCCACTACGAAACCGTCACTATATGAAATTGCCGGAGTGGACAAGATGTGCCATTCCATTATAGGAGATATTCGTGATTTTGACCATCTGAAACAGACATTTGAAGAAATAAATCCTGAAATCGTTATCCATCTTGCGGCCCAACCGATAGTCCGTGACAGTTACAAGCAACCACGTTACACCTATGAAGTGAACGTAATGGGCACTGTGAATGTGATGGAATGCCTTCGCCAGTGCCCGTCAGTCCGTTCTTTTTTGAATGTGACAACCGACAAGGTGTACCTCAATCGTGAATGGCCTTGGGGCTATCGCGAAGATGAAATGCTTGATGGCTTTGATCCGTATTCTAATTCTAAATCATGTTCAGAATTGGTTACACACAGCTACAGGAACAGTTTCTTTGAGGATGGAAAGCTGGCCGTTTCGACCGCTAGGGCTGGAAATGTGATTGGAGGAGGTGACTTCGCAAATGACCGCATCATCCCTGACTGTGTGCGCGCTGCAATGAGTCAAAAGGAGATAGTCGTACGTAATCCTTATTCAACCAGACCTTATCAGCATGTTCTTGAACCGTTGTTTGCTTATCTGATGATTTGCGCTAAGCAATATGAAGACATTCAATGTGCTGATTGGTATAACGTTGGCCCGGATGATATGGATTGTTACAGGACCGGTGCTTTGGTTGACTTATTTGTAAAGCACTGGGGCGAAGGATTATCTTGGTCAACACCAGCAACATCCGATGGCCCTCATGAAGCCAACTTCTTGAAACTTGATTGTTCCAAGATCAAGTCAGTATTTGGATGGCATCCCCATTGGAATCTGGATACAGCCATTGCCAAGGTCGTAGAGTGGAGCAAATGCTGGCTTGAAGGTGGCGATGTTGACGCGTGCATGGAAGGTCAGATACAAGAATATATTAATGCTTGACGTATATGCAGAAGGCTATAATAACAGGAGCCGACGGATTTGTAGGAAGCAACACCGTTCAGTGCTTCCTTGATAATGGCATTGAAGTGTTGGCGCTAGATATCCTTAGCACCCCCCGCCGCTTGAAAGCACAGGCAGGATTCCAGTATAAATGTGTGGATATCAGTGATGTCCAACAGTTAAATGAAGTAGTTCCCTTCGGTGATTACGACACATTTGTCCATTTCGCTTGGGTTGGCTCTGCTGGCCCTCAAAGGACAGATTATAATCTGCAGATGCAGAATGCCCTCAATACAGTTGAATGTATGAAGGCCGCTAAACTGCTTGGCTGTCAACGTTTCGTGTGTGCAGGCAGCATCATGGAACGCGAGGTTGAAGCCGCAGTGCATACTCAAGGCAGCCGCCCAGGCATGGGGTATATCTACGGCATGGGAAAGCATATTGCCCATTGCTTATGTAAGTCGGTGGCAGCCGAAATTGGTATAGACCTGTTATGGCCAATGATCACCAATGCGTATGGGGTAGGGGAATTGTCACCTAGGTTCGTCAACACAACATTACGTAAGATCATAAATAACGAACCATTGCAGTTCACTGCCGGAACGCAGAATTATGATTTTGTGTATGTGACCGATGTAGCAAGAGCTTTCTATGCTGTTGCTAAAGATGGTGTTCCATTTAAAGAATATCTCATTGGCAGTGGCAATGCACGTCCGCTCAAAGAATTCATTCTTGAGATGCAACAGGCATTGGCGCCTAATAACAAACCCTTGTTTGGCGATGTCCCATTCACCGGAACCAATATGCCTTTGTCCGCTTTTGATACTACAGATATCGAACAGGATTGTGCATTCAAGCCAGAGGTGAGTTTTGCCGATGGAACACGAATGACCATGGAATGGCTTAAGGCCCTTAATGACTGATTTTGAGGTATGGTTCAAAAATTTGAGTTCCAGGAATTGGAGTTGAAAGGTGCTTATCTGATTAAACCTTTTCATGCAACCGATTTGCGTGGTGGGTTTATCAAAGATTACAACATAGATACTTTCTCGGCGAATGGTATTGACCATGAGTTGAAGGAAGTATTCTATACAGTGTCCAAGCGCGGAGTAATAAGAGCCATGCATTTCCAATTGGTGAAGCAACAGGCCAAGTTGGTGCGCTGTGTGAGTGGCCATGTTTATGATGTCATAGCTGATTTGAGACAAGAGTCACCGACGTTTGGCAAGTGGCAAGGTTTACATTTGACAGGAGAAAACACGCTGTCATTGTTTGTGCCACAGTATTTTGCCCATGGTTATCTGGTGCTTGAGGATTCTGTTGTAAGTTACAAGTGCGGTGAGGTTTTTTATGCCGAAGGCGACTCAGGCATTATGTATAATGACCCAGACTTGAATATAACTTGGCCATTTGAAGAGATCGGTGGCGAACAAAACCTCATTATCAGCGATAAGGATCTCAACCTGATGTCTTTCAAAGACTACAAAGCCTTGTGAGTTAATCTAGTACATGGATCATTGAAAAACAGTATAATCGTAAATCTGTGAAAATCAGTATTATAACAACAATATATAAGGCTGAAAAGGACTTGCCTCGCCTGCTTGACTCTATGATGGCGTTGCAAAGCCAAGATTTGGAATTCTTCCTTATTGATAATGGCTCTCCTGATCGTTGTGGTGAGATTTGTACAGAGTATGCGGCACGAGATAAGCGTTTTTATGTGCGCAGTCTTAAGGATAATATAGGCTATATCAAAGCCCGAATGTTGGGAATTCAAGAGTGCCATGGCGATTATGTCGGTTTTTGTGATTCGGATGATTATCTTGAGCCTCATGGATACGATCACGTAGTCGAACAAATCGCCGAGAAGAAATGCGATCTGTATATTGGTGCACATAATTTCCACTTTGGCGAAGATGTATATCTAATACCCCCTCCGTTTCAGCAAGGAGAATATGCTGATGAATTAATCCATGAGATTATTTTGCCTCAGGCCTTTGGCTACTTGAAAGGCAGGGAGAGGCTTCATGGCTTCATGTGGAAACATGTCTACAAGAGGAAGATCATTCAGGATTTTGGTATAAATCTTATTGAAGATTTGAAGCCCTGGGAAGACCAGATTTTTAATATAGATGTGTTGCAACATTGCCAAAAAGTAGTTGTTGATCATCAGGTTATATACAACTATTTTGCAAATTCGGGTTCAGTGACATCAAGCATGATTAAGAATTTTGATGCTGAAGATTTCTGGCATAAAACCCGATTGCTGTATGTGAATAAACGAGAAAGGACGACCACTGACTTAGAACGCCTTGCCTGCGCCAATGCGACAATGGTGAATTTGGATTTAATGGTTGTTTGTCTGTGTAAGAAAACAACCTTACCCTCTTCATCTGTGTCGAAAACGATACGCTCACTGTTGAATAAAGATAATGTCGCAGATCAGATACTTACAGGAGCTTCAAGAGAAGACTTGAGCGACCGTCTTCGATTTGTGAACTATTGCTTGCGCTTTCGGTTGTATCGTTTTCTCGTTTGGGTCGTTAGGTATAAATTAAGAAAAGGCAAATGAGCACAGATAATCGTATTTCATGGATTGACACGGCTAGAGGTATTGGACTCTTGTCGGTGTTTATTGCACACTTGAGTGTTCCGTTTGCTTCTGCATGGATGCACACGTTTGCCATGCCGCTTTTCTTCTTCCTCAGCGGATTGTTATATCCAGGACATGAGAAGCAGTCATTCCCAGAATTCGCATGGAGACGTTTCAAGAGACTGGTAATACCTTATTTCACATTAGGTGCAGTAATCTTTCTTTTCTTTTGTTTTGTGTTCGCATTGCAAAATGAGCCAAGATCAAGCTATGTGGAGATGTTACGGTCTTTTCTCATTCAAGAACATTATTGGACAATCTGGTTCTTGGCCGCATTATTCCTGACCCAATTGATATATTATGGAATAGATTTTTGTTTCAGCCGTTGGAAATACGCTGTGACGATAGCATCTGTGGCGTTATGTGTATTTGGATTGATGAGGTACAGGATGGGTTGGGGATCTTTGCCCTGGAATCTTGATGTGGCTTTCGAGGCTCAATTCTTCTTTCACTTGGGTTATCGTTTTATGCATGCTTCTAGAATAAAAGAATTCTTTGTGGGAGAATCGTCAATTTACAGATTGATATCTATTGTTCTCATCTGTCTTGTGGTTAATGTTGTGGCTGCCAAGGCTTGTATTGTGTTGTCAGGACATTCCTTAGATATGTCAATGGGCTTGTATGGAAACGAGATAATGACATTTATCGCTGCAATTGCCGGCATTTTGCTCATTGTTACTCTTTCGTCAGTGATTCGCTCTGATTTTATTTCTTACGTGGGAAAGAACACAATGATCTTGTTCTCGTGGCACTCACGCATAGTGATTGTTGCTTGCGGCATGATTTATGCACATTTTGGATTGTTCCAGGCTCCTGGAATTGGAACATCGTTGCTACGGGCGTCTGTTTCGTTTGTAGCAATTTTCGTCATACTTGTGCCCATTAACGAGTTGATAAAGCGACTGCCGTGTCACAAGCTTTTCGGCGTTTGATAGAGACGCAATGCTGATAGTATTTATAATAACACCATTTATTGCAGATAGTAATCTGAGTTAGATAGAATTACAATATGGGACCTATTACATTTATCGAGCCCTACTACTATAATACCGTGTGGTATTCCGTATTGTTGATTATCACATGGATGACCATAATCTATTACGTTGGTTCTGGTGACCAGAAGATGTTGCTCTCTGAGGGTGATGCTTCTCAGGGATTTGCTGTGGTTTTAGCGTTCATCGTTATATTCTTTATTGGCTTGCGACCTATCTATCAAGACTTTGTCGATATGAAGAATTATGCAACTATGTTTGAGAATGCTGAACATATATATATATTCCCAAATTACGAAGATGAGTGGTTATGGACAGATGTAATGATTTTTTTAAAGTATAATGGTTTCACGGTTTATGAGTTCTTTTTGTTTGTTGAGTTTGTTTATGTAATTGGGTTCTTGGCAAGTGCCATATTGGTTACTCGTAATCACCTCTGGATGGTTATGCTCTTTGTGTACACAGCCTTTAGTTTCCTTTCTTTCGGTGAAAACGGGATTCGCAACGGCATGTCTTGTAGTGTGATGTTGGTGGCAATTTGTTTATTGACTGATGAAAGAACAACAAGAAAAGTGTTAGCATACCTTCTAATGATTCTCGCGTTTGGTATTCATCGCAGTACGATGTTGCCAATAGTTGCTGCTATTGTGTCACGTTATGCGATGAAAGATACCAAGATGGCGTTAAGGTTCTGGCTTATTTCTATTGGTATTTCTTTGGTTGCGGGATCTGTTATGGAGCAATTCTTCGCTTCCCTAGGTTTTGACGACCGTATGTCTGGATATGTAAATATTGATGAGGACTTCAAGGAGTATGCTTTTTCTAAAACAGGTTTCAGATGGGATTTCTTCCTCTATAGTGCTTTCCCTGTAGTAATGATTTGGTATGTGACCATGTATCGAAAGTTCAAAGACAAGACCTATAATGTGATTGCAATTACTTATTTATTGTGTAATGCATTCTGGCTGATGGTAATTCGAGCTGCTTACTCTAATCGTTTTGCATATCTTTCATGGTTTATGTATCCGCTTGTGGTGGCATACCCTCTATTTCGTATGAATATCTGGAAAGACCAAGATAGACGAAGCGCTTTGATTCTCTTTGCATACTCAGGTTTCGATTTCTTCATGTTCTTCATTTATTACTTTGGAACTACTGGATTTAAAGGCTTTGACCAATACTGGTGGAGAAAATAATGAATCGGTTTTTCATGGTTTTCAAGAGAGAACAGTTTTAGGAGATAGATCAATGATCAGCAATCCATTAGTATCAATAGTTATCCCGGTTTACAATGTCGAGAATTACCTGCGGCAGTGCATGGATTGTGTCGTTAATCAGACTTATGAGAATCTAGAGATAGTCTGTGTGAACGATGGCTCTCCAGATAGGTCCATAGACATCCTTCGAGAATATGAGCTGCAAGACAAGCGTGTTAAAGTTATTGAGATTGAGAATCAGGGGCTTTCTGGTGCACGAAATGTAGGTACGTCACATAGTACTGGCGAGTATCTCATTTATTTGGATAGTGACGATTGGATGGATGTCGAAGCTGTGGAAACAGCTTTAAGGGCCGCCGTTGATCAGGATGCGGATATCGTCCTATGGAATTATGACAAAGAGTATGTGAATTCATCACAGCATGTGACGGTTTTCAGTGAGTTGTCTTTGTTCCGAGGAGAGGATTTTAATTGGCTTCATCAGCGCTTGGTCGGTTTAACCGGTCCACAACTCTCACATCCTGAGCAATGTGATTCTATTTCTACTGCATGGGGCAAACTTTATAGAATGTCCATCATTAAGCAACATGATATCAAGTTTGTTGATACAAAGATTATAGGCACCGAAGATTTGCTGTTTAATGCTGAAGTGTTTAATCATTGTAAAATAGCAGTGGCTCTGCCTAATCACTTCAATCATTACAGAAAATCTAATGTTTCATCGTTGACCAAAAACTTTAAGCCTGAGTTCTTTGATCAATCTCTTGAGCTCCAACGTCGTTTGAGAATTGTAGGCGCCGAAAAGGATTATTTGTCCCAATCGTTATCTAATAGGACAGCACTCAGTTTGATAGGTTTAGGCTTGAGGGTTGTTTCTTCAAAAGGGTCATTTGTGGAGAAATGTGGTAGAATAAGGAAAATCATATCAACATCTTCATATGTTTCTGCTTTTAAAAAGCTAGACACAAAGTATATGCCAATGCATTGGAGAGTGTTCTTCTTCTGTGCCAAGCACAAATTATCATTAAGTTTATCTTGTCTGCTTATAGTGATGAGAAAGATCGTGACACGGCATTGATAACTAGTACCATTTTGGATTTAAGGATTGGGTCGTTTGATTGACGAAAAGAATCAGATGAAGATTGTCTATTGTGTAAATAGCATCCGATTTACTGGAGGAATTCAGAGGGTTACTGTTGTTAAAGCCAATGCTTTAGCCGAAGTTGCTGGAAATGAGGTGTATATAGTCGTTACAGACAATAAAGCAGGATCTCTTGTTCATGAGGTGTCACCAAAGGTGCATGTGATAGACCTCGATATAAATTATCATGAAGGAGATCGTGATCGCTCTTTCATTGCTAATAATTTCGTTCATCACTCTAAACGACTGGCTCATCGCAAGGTGCTCAAGCGGTTTCTTGTCGAATTGAGACCAGATGTAGTTATTTCAGTTGGTACAGCTGAAAAATTTATGCTGGCCTCAATGAAGAAGAGATCATGGAAGATCATCCGTGAATTTCATTGCGAGAGGTATTATCGTGTGAAATATGCTCAATCACGGATTAATAAAATTCTTGGTGCCATCTCAAACTTTTATGAGTTTAACTTTGTTGACAAGAAATATGATAGGATTGTTGTTCTGACTCAAGAGGACCAAGAAACTAACTGGAAAGGGTGGAAAAATATTGCTGTGATCCCCAATCCAGTTTCATTCAAGTGTTCTGAGCCATCCACACTTAATGAAAAGACGGTATCTTCAATAGGACGCCTTCATCATGTGAAGAATTTTTCAGCATTGATAAGGATATTCGGTCAAGTGGTAAAAAAACACCCCGATTGGGATTTGAAGATATATGGTAATGGAGAAGAGGAAGGAATTTACCAATAACATCCCTCAGGTTCTGAGCCGATCATCAGTATTTGCTTTTACATCATTGGTAGAGGGTTTTGCGCTGGTACTTGTTGAGGCTATGGAATGCGGACTGCCTGTGGTGTCATATCAGTGCCCTTGTGGCCCCAAAGATATTATTACTGAAGGCAAGAACGGATTTCTGGTTCCAGTAAATGATGTGCAGTTGATGGTCGACCGAATCAATCAATTGATTGAAGACAAGGAAATGAGAACCAAAATGAGTGAGGCCGCTAAATTGAGGGCACAATGTTTTCAGGTTGAAGCTATCGTC
>ONIL01000058.1 GCA_900317835.1 uncultured Prevotellaceae bacterium
CCGATGTGCCGTTTACAGCACAAAGCGACTTGGAACTGGACTTCCTGAAGCGATGCCTCTCCATTGCCTACACCGACTCGGTGCGTGAGGAGAAAGGCGGCACCTACGGCGTGAGCGTGGACTTTGAACTGGCCAAGGATGACCAGCCCAATGCCACCTTCAAAATCTCTTACAATGCCGATCCCAGCCGTTACGAGGAGCTCAACCCGATTATTTACCAGCAGTTGCAAAACATCGCTGATAACGGCCCCCTTGAGTCCAGCATGGACAAGGTGAAACTTTACCTAACTAAGCAGTATGCCCAAATGGCCATCACTAATGACTATTGGAGCTACATCATCTGGCACGAACTGGACGACGATGTGGACTTTGACCGCGACTATTGCAAGATGGTCGAGAGCATGACCGCTGCCGACGTACAACACATGGCCCAGCGGCTGCTTGCCGCCAAACGCTGTATCGAGATCACCATGCTGTCAGAGTAACACCCCGATCTAATAGTTTTTCATAAGCACGCCCTCAAAGGTTAACACATAACTTTTGGGGGCATTTTGTGCTATAAATACCAATAAATGATGATTGCAAGGCACCTTGGGGATGGCTAATTTTGCGGCAGAACAAAAACACAGACACGATGAAGGAACAGAAGATATATGAAGCAGACGATAAGATGATATCGCTCATCAGCGATAACTATAATTTGCTTCAAGCTTTGGGTGCTTTTGGTATCAGCCTGGGTTTTGGCGACAAGACGGTGAGGGAAACCTGCGAGAGCAACGGCGTCGATACGCATACCTTCCTGGCTGTGGTCAACTTCGCAATCAACGGCATCGGGGTCGCCGAGGACGATGAGCGCATCTCAGTCTCCACCCTATTGCATTATCTTGAAGCAAGTCATGCCTATTTCATCGACTTCCAGTTGCCCTACATTCGCCGCGAGTTGGAGGAGTCGCTCAACGAAAACAACTCTTTGGCTCAGCTCATCATGAAACTCTATGACGCATATGCCCATGAGATACGCCGCCACATGAGCTATGAGCAAAAGACGCTGTTCCCCTATGTGGAAAAACTGCTTGAAGGCCAACCCGCCAGCGACTACAACGTGGAGACGTTCTCCAAGCATCATGGGGCCACCGACCAGCAGTTAAGAGAGTTGAAAATCCTTATCATCAAGTATCTGCCACAAGACGGATTGCATAACAACCAGTTGACTGCCGCCCTGCACGATATCTATGAGAACGAGGAATGGCTATCCCAGCACGCCTTGGTCGAGGACCATATCTTTGTCCCAGCCATCCGCCGTTTAGAGCGACTCGTCAAGCACGGCGACGTGACCCGAAACATCACTAATATGGTTTTCAAGGAAGGTATCCTCGGGCATGAGACACTCTCTGCCCGCGAGAAGGAAGTGATCATCGCCCTTGTTCAAGGCATGGCCAACAAGGAAATTGCCGCTCATCTCGGCATCTCGGTCAACACCGTTATCACCCACCGTCGCAACATCGCCCAGAAACTCCAGATCCACAGTCCAGCAGGACTAACCATCTATGCCATCGTCAACGACCTCATCGACATCAACGCCGTGAAACTGTAGTGTTGGAGCATTTAACCCTGCTTGATCAACAACGGATTCTTGGGGGGTACAATGTACCCCCCTTTTGTGGTATAACAAGGATTTTCAAGGGTTATTACGAGATGAGCATCAATCATAGATTACTAAATCACAATACTTTAACGTATCATAACGACTCTTGAGATACCGCTCAAAAGTCCCAACAGGATCACGCTTCCAAATCGAAGCCCCGCCACCCGGTATTTCCGGCTAGCGGGGCTTCACTATTTTCAAAAAGAAACTGCATCGAAGAAGATGCGCCTGTGTCCACGTCCTTGCAGGTGATCATGCCGAAGATGTCAAGGTTCTGCGGACAGTCTGCCAGGGGCAGTTCAATCTCCATGCTGTAGTCGTCGGCATCAGGGGACACAGGGAGCGCTATTTCTTTGAGACACGCACTGGACGCACCGTGAATCCGAGGCTGCGGATGTGAGAGAACAAGTAAACACTCTCCCATTCGAAGTTGCGGAAGTAAAGGCCGGACGGGTAGCCGAACTCGAGGGTGCGCGACCAATATGCACCGATGGATTGCACGTTGTTGAGTAAATTGTCACCACGATAGTCTGCAGCAGGCAAGAACAAAGTGTTTCCGTTGGGGCCAGTAACTAATCGGCCGTAAACACCATTCCTCTCAACCCATTGCCACGTGCATCTTTCTATAAGTTCTTGCTGTTGATCCAGGGTGGGCATACGCCACATCGGGCCCCAGTTCACGTAGGCGGCATCATCCTCAGGAAGCAACTCGGTCTTATTGTCAACAGTGCCATATTTGTCATCGGTACAATATTTTGTCAACTTGTCGCTGGAACTATTGTACCATTTATAGTTATTCATATCATATATCTCTTTGGGAGCAGTCTCTCCCCAAGCGAAGTAGTCGCCCATGTCCTCGGGAATGGTGGCACCGATGTTGCACGTTGCCCACAACGTGCCACTGGGCAGACCCAGATCAACATACTCATGATTATCAGGAGTCACTGGCTCATCTTTATCTTTATCGTCACCACATGATGAGATGAAAACGAAAGGCAGTACAATGGCCATTAACAAAAGAATCTTCTTCATAAATAAATGTAAGCAAAAATAATATTGATAGGATAAATCAAAGTGCTTCTTTTAGTAATCTGCTTTTGATTTGTTACGCTATAATAACGGACCCGTTGTTCCTTATAGTATCACCGCAACCCATTTTTTGATTTTTTATAAGATTTTACCAGCTATTAAGCACCAAGCAAACACTCACTTTCTCATTTTTTTCGGTGATTTGGATAAATCGTTCTCGCTCGGCAATGCTCATGCAAGCATGGCATTGCGCTCATTTAATCACGATTTTTTTGTTCATGAGGCCACTCGTCCTTCGCCTGGTTGGATAAACTTGGCGGCGACTCAGCAAATCGAACGAGTTCGATTGCATTCGACTTGCACAAGTTTTTATGCCCTTGTCGCCGGTCATGGTGCCCGCGGTGACAAAGGGCACGTCCAATCGCTCGCTGAGACGGGCGATGGTCCCTTTCAAATCTTTGTTTTCCTGCTTGACTGACAGCGGATTATTGGGGGATACAATGTACCCCCCTTTTGTGGTATAACAGGGGTTTTTGACGATTATTATGGGATGGCATTCACTTATAGATTGCTAAATCACAAGTCTATTACAGATCCTTTCTTGAGTGTGGCTTGCCTGCCGTTTATCGTGAGTATCATAAAGAATAGCGGTTGATTTGCCGCAAAAGTTGCTCAACCGCTTATGCCTTGAAATAGGGGGGAATGCGTCAACCGAAGCAAGCAAAAACCAAATACATCAACGGCCAGGCTTTCTTTAAATCCTATTAGACCAAAGAATAAGGCTAAAGCAAAGGCAATGAGTGCTATGTAAACATCACCTTTTGTTATATAGTGGCCCAGACCCCAAGTGAGTCCTAATACCAGTCCTCCCCAAGGGAACATACTTTGTTTGGCTGAAGAGTCAGTGATTGCCTGTTGAGACAGACTAATGATTAAGCCACTCAATAGCATTTCAAGAAGGTAATAGACGTACTGTAAGGTAAAAAATGTCAAAGATGCAGCTTTGAAGGTCCTCACAAAGCCAAGTCCTTCATTGATAATCGACAATACCACAGCAAATATCACAGGCAGTACAATACCAAGAATCAGCTGCCACCTGGAAGGTGTGGAATGTGGCTCAAATACATTGAATGAACAAAGTCTTTTGCTAAGAAAAATTACTACAACGGACACAATCAGCCACACTGGAATTATGATTTGCCAATGTTGAATCAATTGACTAGCGCTCCATTGTGCTATATCCATCCCATTGACATGCTGCTCAATAAGCATCAATACAAATTCTGCACACAAACCAAGAAAAGCCAATAGTGCTAACAAAATAAAACCAACGTTCTTTTTGAATAACATAATCCTTTTCGTGCTATAATTGACATTTAACTGTTACTGGTATAAGTCGTTCAACCGCCTATGTCTTGAAAAGACGTATATCCAAATCACAAATGAGGTCTCAGCGCTCTTTTTATTTGTTGATAAACGTCAAGACCTGCTGTGCAATTGACCTCATTCCTTTTACCGTGGGATGATTCTGTTTCTTGTCAATATCTTTTAGCTCGATATATGGAATGTTGTAACGGTCACAAATAACTTTGGTCGATTCCTTAAAATCTTTGTCCAAGATGTCATTGATGAGAAAGAAGATTCTGACATTGGGATACCTCTCCTTTGCCTGCTGTAGCAGGTAAGCCAATGAGGGACGATAGGTGTAGAAGTCGGCCTGAGCGAAATTATCATATTGATAATCGCCCAATTCGGCCCCTGACCAGTCGTCGTTGGTGGCTCCAAAGATGAAAATCACATCAGGGCTGCCCAAGCGCGGCAAACGGGTGACAAACGACCTGTAGCTGTAATCTTCATTGTTGTAGCCGTGGTTGCTGATCGTGGCGCCGCTATAAGATTCAATTTTCTCAATGAGGCAGCCAGCCTGATTGATGACCTGCCACCACCAGGCCTGAGTGACATTATCCACATCGGTTCTTGAAGTGTCGGCCGGGGTATAGTACCATGTCTCGTTTCCCTCAGGTATATATCCCTGAAAAGTCGAGTAAGAGTCACCCAAAACGGAAACACGTAGCCGATTCTGCGCGCTGGCTAACAGCGGAATCATCAGAACGAGAAGCAATATTTTTTTCATAACTAATAAAGATTGATGTTATTAATAGCACAAAGGTAGTGATTATTCCCCAAAACGCTATAAATTCGCTTGGTTTCTGGTGATTTATCAAACGGGATGTCCATATCCATGCTGTAGTCATCGGCATCGGTGAAGATGCGGTTCTCCGAAAATTTGTGCAATGCTTAATGCTTGCACAAGTTTTCCATTTAACGTCAGTATCATAAGAAAATCGATTGGTTTACTCTGACAAAAGTAAACCAACCGATTAGACCTTGAAAAGACGTTAGTTAAGATTGCTTGCTTCTTGAATCAACGTCATCTATAATAATTGCAATAGTGTCTTTCCATTCTTCCGCTTCCTTAATTCTCATCGACAAGAATCCACTATTCGTGCCACTTCCGTAAAACTTAAACTTGCGTGTCGGGTTTGAGATTGACTTGACAACAATCTTCAAGTCTATTTGCTTGATATTCTTATGTTCTTTATAAGAACCTGACAATCCACCGATGACAGCTCCTGCTTCACCAAAAGCAGAGCCACCAACAGCAGAACCTAGTATTGTTCTAGCCGTTGATTTTCTAAAGACCGATTGGCTGTCGACAATCAGCTCGCAGCTATAAATATCTTCAAAATCAATTTCGACTTGTTCTTGGTTCGTCAATTCAGAGTTAATAAGAAATAATTTTCTCTTAGCTTCGTCAATAGCTATTATACCATAATCTGTTTTAGTCTGCTTGGTAAATGTATTTCCATTAGACGCTAGCTGTTGTAGAGCTTTACTCTCAAAACTCTTTTGTTTGCTATTACCCATTGAACCTAGAATAAAGAATCCAATTATAGCTACTACTATTATTCCTACAATATAAATCATAACAAGACGGATTTAATTATAAAGTAAATGCAAAGGTAGCGAATATTTCGCTAAACACATCATTTTTTTTTAGATTCAGATAAATTTGGATAAATCGTTCTCGCTCGGCAATGCACATGCTAGCATGGCATTGCGCTCACTTGATCACGATTTTATTGTTCATGAGGCCGCTGGTACTCGTCCTGCGTTTTATCATTTTGGCATAAGTTCTTCAAACGATTAAACCTTGAAAAGACGGGGAATGAGGTTACTCTTCCCCGATGAGTTCTTGCAGACGACGGCTGATATCCTCATCATTGGGGCCCACAGAATATTTACCGCGTATTAATCTGTAAATACTCACTGTAGCGGAGACTAAGACGACGATCCAGCCAATTACTCTCATTATAATTGTCGAATTAGTGGAAAAGTATAAGAAACCAGCAAACCACCCGCAAAATATCAATTGTCCTATCGTCCAGATGATACTTTTGTCTTTAACGTCCTTTTTGAACTTGTTCAATAGCTGTTCTGGAGTGCCGAGACCGTCGATGGTTTTTAAAAAGCTGTGAGATTTTAGAACCCACCAACCTGAAATAAGGGCATATAAAAATAGCGTCAAGATGTAAACAAAATCTTCTAGATGAAATCCATATTGCTCAATTGAAATTGCCCCTATTATCAGGAAAAGTATCATGAGTATCAGGGGAACCAACCCAACCCAGAAATGAGTTTTCGCTCTTTTCTTGCACTTGTCCTTGATAACATCCAGCCATTCTTCTTTGTTAATCAAGTATAAATCTTCCAGTTTCATAATGATATGTTGTAAATGATTAGTGTACAAAAGAAAGTCATCATATGATCACAGCTAATTGAGTTGAACACCTCGCTAGTAAAGATACTCTGGCATAATCAAACTTATTTTTCTTTTCTCGCAAATATAGCCACTTTTCTTCAAATGACAACTATAAAGAACAGAAATTGATTAAAAAACAGTAAATCTTGTATCAAGTTTTGTATCAAGTAACACTCATTGTCTCTTAGATTTAGATAAAATTGGATGCGTCTTCACCATTAAAGCAAGCTTTATGGTCCTCGGCTTTCTCAAATTTTCGGTGATTTGAATAAATCACTCTCGTCAGCGATGCTCATGCAAGCATGGCATTGCGCACACTTCATCACGATTTTATTGTTCATGATGCGCTCGCACTCGTCCTCGTCTGTTGGATAAACTTGGCGGTGCCTCAGCAAATCGAGCGAGCTCGTTTGCATTCGGCTTGCACAAGTTTTTATGTCCTCGTCGCCGGTCACGGTGCCCGCGGTGACGAAGGGCTCGTCCAATCGCTCGTTGAGACGGGCGATGATCTCTTTCAAGTCTTTGCTCTCCTGGATTATCTCCTGCGGCTAGTAATTGGCCAAATTAAAGATAAATAACTTCTGATTTGCGGGATTTCTCGGAATTTAATGGTAAATTTGTACGTTTATAGCGTAATTTAAAATGAAAAGAGCCCTACAACTGTTTTTGATGGCGGCATTTGTGTTGTATGCCACTGTGGCACAGGCTGCTGTCAAGACCGAAGGCAACTTCGTGACAATCGACATCGAGAATGCTCAGGCAGGTGCCGCTCGCGTGGTACGCCTGCAAGTGGTGAACGACAACATCGTGCGCGTGCAGGCCACCTGCGAGGCACAGCTGCCGACCAAGCCGGCCAGCCTGATGATTGTGCCGCAGACGGCCAAGCCCAAGTTCACGGTCACTGACAATAGTGACAGCTATTGCGTCAAGGCTAAGAACGTGACGGCTATCGTCAACAAGGCCGATGGCCGCATCAAGTTCACCGACGAGGGCGGCAAGGTCCTGGCGGCTGAGGCCGTGGGCGGCAAATCGTTCAAGCCATTCAAGGTGCCCGAACGCGAAATCGGCGTCGGCACCCTGACCGACGATCAGAGCAAGGGCTTGACCTGGACGCTCAAGTTCGAGAACCAAGATGAGGCGCTCTATGGCCTGGGACAGCACCAGTCGGGCGAACTCAACATGAAGGGCAAGAACGAGGACCTGTTCCAGTATAATACCAAGGTGAGCGTGCCCATGGTGCTGAGCACCAACGGCTACGGCATCCTGTGGGACAGCTACAGCTATTGCCGCTTTGGCAACCCCGAGGACTACCAGCAGCTCAACCGTGCCTTCATCCTCTATGACAAGTATGGCAAGAAAGGCAGCCTGACGGGCACCTATACCGACAAAAACGGCCAACGCCTGGTGCGTGGCGAAGACTCCCTCTATTTTGAGTTTGACATGCCCGCAGGATCGGAACTGGGCAAGTTGACCGAGCCCGGCGGCATTAAAAACCTGCCGAAGGGCTTTGCCCTAAACGGCGCGACAGTGGTCTATGAAGGCTTCATCGAGCCTAAGGGACGCGTGAGCGAGACGCTGCGCCAGTTCATTCTCTACTATGCCGGCTACATCAAGGTGTACATTGGCGGGGAGGAAGTGGTTCCCGAGCGCTGGCGCACGGCATGGAACCCCAACGCATGGAAATTTACCGCCCAGGTGCCTTCATGCAAAAAGACGCAGCTGCGCATTGAGTGGCAACCCGACGGCGACGTGTCTTATTGTGGACTGCGCGTGTCGGCACCCCGCAGCGCTGCCGAACGAGAGCAACTCACCGTGTGGAGCGAGATGAGCCGCGACATGGATTACTACTTCATCGCTGGTCAGACCTTTGACGAAATCATCTCGGGCTACCGCACCCTCACGGGCAAGGCTTCGTTGTATCCCAAGTGGGTGCTGGGCTTCTGGCAGAGCCGCGAGCGCTACAAGAGTTCGCAAGACATTGAGCAGACGCTGGCCGAGTTCCACAACCGCCGCATCCCCATCGACAACATTGTGCAGGACTGGAATTACTGGAAACTGGAGAACTGGGGCGACCACACCTTTGAGGCCTCGCGCTTCCCCAACCCCCAGGCCATGCTCGACTCGGTCCACGCCTTGCACGGGCGATTCATGATCAGCGTCTGGCCCAAGTTCTATGAGACCGTCGACAATTACAAGGCGCTTGATGCCAAAGGCTGGATTTACAAGCAAGCCATCGTTGACGACATCCACGACTGG
>ONIL01000055.1 GCA_900317835.1 uncultured Prevotellaceae bacterium
TCAGCACTACTCTCCCGAGCCATGCTGACAATCATGTTTAACCCTAAAAAACCTCCAAAAATTATGAGTTCGAACCTATATCTGCAATTACCGTGCCAAACTTGATTTAGAATCTTGCAAAATCTTGATAAACTCTAAGTCCACTGCAAATTTTATTTTTAAAAACGGGTAGGTCGGTGAGCAAGAGGGTTTCTCTCGACTGCTTTCCGCTTCGGGCCTATCATCGGCAAGTTCGCCGTGAATCATCAGAACATGACCGTGACGTGCGTACACAAGGGGGCGCGACACGATGAGGAGTGTCGCGCCCTCGGCCAAGAATTATCCATTAGGACTTTAACTGTCGGCTAACAACTTGTCGATGAGTGCGGTTGCGTCTCCGATGTTTACCTCTTCATCGCCATTGACATCAGAGCAGATGGGGCAAATGTTGTCATTGGCACCCAGCAAGTAATCAATCAGATTGGTCAAGTCTTTGATGGTGACTGAACCATCGTGATTCACATCACCCAATTCATAGGTGTGCTCCGACTGTTCGGACAAGGTGACGACTTGGCTATTGGACTTCTTCGATGTTCCATCGGCATAATGGGTGACAACCAGAAAACGATAAGTACTTCCTGCCGGGAGCCCCGTAACAGTGTAATCAGTTGCGGTAATATCGGGGAATACAAGGCATCCATTGTTGCCAATGCCCAGTTCGACGGGGTCACGGTCATCGCCAGTAGTCACTACCACATCATCGAGGTAAAACCCCATATATCGGCCTGTGCTGCCGAAAGTCACCGTCGTGCCGTCGTCGACATTCTCAAACACGATGGCATACTCCTCACCCATTCGAGACAACTCAACCACCTGTTCCACGCCACCGCATGTTACAATAGCATTGCTGCTTATGCTGCCTGAGTACCGAGACCTGAACCGAACGGTAATCACGCCATCGTCCCCCACATTCAGCGGCGGTGTGGTGAGCGAGCCCACGTACTTCTGTCCACCGACAATGAAGCAGCCACCAGCGCCCAAATAGACAAAACTGCCTGTCCAGCCAGGATTGTCGCAATAATTGCCCACTTTGTTGGACGAAAGGGCTACCGTTTCGTCAATGTTCACATCTATGGCGGCGAACGTCTCATTCAGCAGCATCTCGTGAGCCGACGGATCATAAGGTTGCACATACAAGGTGTAATCAGTCACATTCTCGCTGGGCGTCACGTCGGTCCAATCGGCAGTAAACGATGAAGAAGTCACATTTGCAGCCTGTTCCATCACTGGAGCGTACCTGTCATACAGGTAGCCCGTGGGATAAACCTGGTAAAGCATCTCTTGTCCGCTTGAAAACGTATAGCCCATCGTCGAGAAAGCATCAAGCACAAAGTAACCATCGCCCGAGCCGCTATAGCCCCAGTTCACATGGTACATGCCACCGCCGCAGCCATCCACGACGAACCCGTGACCCATGCCCTTATCCGGGTCAACGCCTCCATACAGAATTGGGCATCCAGCAGCCAGTTGAGCCTCAATCATTCCCGCCCATTCGTCGGCAGAATAGTCATCGCGAGAGAGTAGGATAGCCTCGGCATTGTAGCCGAACAACTTCATGCCCGCCAATTCATCGTCACTGTAAGCGCCACTGGCCGATGTGCCATATCCCATGTGGCAGGCCTGCCCGCAATAACGCATGAGCATAGCCACGGCATCCCGCTGCTGGGTCGTAGCGCTAGTTGTATAGACGTCGAGCATATTATCCCATTCGAGCACACCACCAGGCAATGCGCCCACGGCCATGCCATTGACCTCTGATGTATAGGCGTCCATCGCGGGTGCCTCGGCAGGAAATTTCCAGTAATACATCACCTGGGCCATCGCAGTGGCAATACATCCCGTAAGGCAATGCTGCGAGCCGCTAGTCGGGCATTGGTTATAGAAGGGCGAACGCTGGTTCCATGTACATGAAACGAGCGGAGACACAGGCACGGCGGTCGAACGCCCGAAGGTTTTGCTGACGCGCATTTCGGGGTGCTCTCGTAGGAAAGACAGCTGCCGCTTGTATTGGTTCAACAGCCACTGCATGTTGCAAGGTACGGTTTCCATATCCAAGGCTTGAGGACCATAAGCCAGCACATCGGCTGCACGGTCATCTCCCGCGACAATGACAAACGCGCTGCCATCCTCGGCATTAAAAACATAGAAATCTGCCGCGCCGCGGCCTGCCAGTGCAGGCTCAACGTGGATGAGTTTCAATTCTTGAGGGGACATTGAAAGCATCGTGGCAGAGCGTTGGTTGAGAAACTGCAATGCCTTGGTTCTTGCATCGCTGATGTTTACTTCACCAGCTGTCATACACATAGCCACGAAGAAACATCCCACCAGTAAAAACGATTTCAAAACATTCATAGTTTTTATTGTATTTAGAATTATTGCCCAAATGTATGAATTCTGGATGAAATCAGTGACTTTTTTCATCTAAAAATCTCCACAAGTCTATCCCAAAACACCTAATAAAATGACTCACCTGTTTTCCTGTGTAGATGCCTTTAGTGACCAGTAGATGCTTGTCAATGAGGGCTTTGATGAGTTAGAGCACGACCATGCCGCGGGCACAAACTGCACGCAGATGATGTGATTGTGTCTTGTTTTCTTAATTGTCCAGGTACCAGCGGTAGAGGGCGGGGACGCCGTCCTCGAGTTCCATGGTGTGGCGCCAGCCCAGAGAATGGAGTTTGCTCACGTCGGTGAGTTTGCGCAGGGTGCCGTCGGGTTTGGTGGTGTCCCACTCGATGGAGCCTTGGTAGCCGATGGTGGCTTTGACGAGTTCGGCGAGTTGGCGGATGGTGACCTCCTTGCCGCTGCCAATGTTGACGTGACAGTTGCGTACCTCGTCACCCTCGCCGCGAACGTCCTTGAAGTCAATATGCTCCAGGCAATAGACGCTGGCATCGGCCATATCCTCGCTCCACAGGAACTCACGGATGGGGCTTCCGGTTCCCCACAGGCGCAACCTGTCGGGCAGGATGCCATATTTCTCTAATACCCCGATAATCTGCTCCTCTGCTGCCTTGCCGTTGACGTGCTCAACGGGACGGCGGTCCAGGTCGGCGCGTATGCCATCGATATTGCCCTCGTTGAGCAATTTGGCCAAATGCATCTTTCTTATCATGGCAGGCATGACGTGGCTGGTCTCCAGATCGAAGTTGTCACGTGGACCATAGAGGTTAGTGGGCATCACGGCGATGAAATTGGTGCCGTATTGCAGGTTGAACGACTCGCACATCTTTAGGCCCGCGATCTTGGCAATGGCGTAGGGCTCGTTGGTGTATTCCAATGGTGATGTCAGCAGGGCATTCTCGCCGATGGGCTGTGGTGCCTCACGCGGATAGATGCATGTGCTGCCCAAGAAGAGCAGTTTCTTTACACCATGTCGCCAACTCTCGCCGATGACGTTCTGCTGGATAGCAAGGTTCTGGTAAATGAAATCGGCGCGGTACTTGAGGTTAGCCATGATGCCACCCACATGGGCTGCTGCGAGCACAACATACTCGGGACGCTCTTGGTCAAAGAACTGCCGCACAGCCACGCTGTCCATGAGGTCGAGTTCCTGGTGGGTGCGGCCAATGAGGTTGTTGTAACCCTTGCGTTGCAGGGAATTCCAAATGGCGCTGCCCACGAGCCCACGATGGCCCGCAACATAAATTTTTGAGTCTTTTTCCATGCTCTTATTTCAGGTGATAGATTTTCTTGATGTGTTGCATGTCGTGATCCACCATGATGCGGACGAGGTCCTCAAAAGAGGTCTTGTGGGGATTCCAGCCCAGCTCGCGCTTGGCCTTGGAGGGGTCACCCAGCAGCTGGTCCACCTCAGCGGGCCTGAAGTACTTGGGATCCACCTCTACAATCACCCGTCTGGTGGCCTTGTCGATACCTTTCTCTTCACTGCCTTCGCCTTGCCACTGCAGCTCGATGCCGGCGTGATGGAAGGCCAACGTACAGAATTCCCTCACCGAGTGGCACTCGCCCGTAGCGATGACAAAATCATCGGGCTCCGGTTGTTGCATGATGAGCCACATGCACTCCACATAGTCTCGGGCATATCCCCAGTCGCGCAGGGCATTAAGGTTGCCCAAGTATAATTTGTCTTGAAGGCCATGAGCGATGCGTGCTGCGGCAAAGGTGATCTTGCGGGTCACAAACGTCTCGCCACGGCGCTCACTCTCATGGTTGAACAGGATGCCATTGGCACAGAACATGCCGTAACTCTCGCGGTAATTCTTCATGATCCAGAAGGAGTAGAGCTTAGCGCAGCCGTAGGGGCTGCGTGGATAAAACGGCGTGGTCTCGCTTTGGGGAATTTCCTGCACCTTGCCGTAGAGTTCGCTCGTGCTAGCCTGGTAAATTTTGGTCGATTTCTCGCGTCCGGCGATGCGCACGGCCTCAATGAGGCGCAAAGTGCCCACGGCGTCGGTCTCAGCGGTATATTCTGGCACGTCAAACGATACCTTCACGTGGCTCTGTGCGGCCAGGTTATAGATTTCGTCGGGATGTGTCTTCTCGATGATGCGGATGAGTGAACTGCTGTCGGTCATGTCACCGTAGTGCAGGTTAATGAGGCGGCGCTGCTTCATGTCGCGCACCCACTCGTCGAGATACAGGTGCTCGATGCGGCCAGTGTTAAAACTGCTGCTGCGGCGCAGGATGCCATGCACCTCATAGCCCTTGTCCAGCAACAGCTCTGCCAGATAGGATCCGTCCTGGCCAGTGATGCCCGTGATGAGAGCGACTTTCTGCTTATTCTCGTTCATTGTGATTATAATGCGTTATCTAAAGTGTCTTTGTCAGGTTCAGTGATTTTCTCAATCATCGAGGGATGGACAAAGGTAGTGGCGACAGCCACAAGACCCTCGACGTTGATGACGACGCGGCGGTCTCCCTTGAGGCGCACAAACACACCCTCGGCGCCGGCAAAGGTGCCTCCGATGATGCGCACACGCTCACCTCGGGTGAAGTCTCCTGGGTCGGGATTGAGATAGATGAGCTTTTCGTCATAGGTGCCAGCGACCTTGATGAAGTTCTCCATCTCGTGGGTGGGCACGGTGATGGGCTCATGGGTCTCGCGGTTCATGATGTAGCGGATGGGCAACTCGGTCATCATCTTGTACTCCTTCATGTCGCTGGGGGTGATGTGGATAAAGATAAGGTTGTGCACGCTGGGGACCAGGCGCTTGACCATCACGCCGTGACGCTCCTCGCGGCGGTACTGCATGGGCACGAAGTTGGTGATGCCGCGGGCGTCAAGGTCTTCCTTGACCTTGAGTTCGCGGTTATAGGTCACGCGTATGGCGAACCAT
Source organism: uncultured Prevotellaceae bacterium (assembly GCA_900317835.1). GTDB lineage: Bacteria > Bacteroidota > Bacteroidia > Bacteroidales > Muribaculaceae > Sodaliphilus. Next base: position 5,340 of record ONIL01000055.1, read on the forward strand.
ACTTTTTTCTCGCGTCCTTTCTTGATGATTGTCCTTACTTCCACGAGCGCAAAGGTAGTCTTTTTTTCTCAATCAAGTACCATTTACCCTGATTCCACGTTATAATAAAAGAACAAATGATTGGTTTATGGCAAAGGAAATCAAGAAATGGACCACGCTCGAGAGTCGCTACATCATCCAGCGGCCCTGGCTCACCGCCCGCGTCGACAAAGTACAACTGCCCGACGGGCGCATCAACCCCGAGCATTATGTGCTGGAGTACCCCGAGTGGGTCAACGTCATCGCCATCACCAGCGAGGGGCTGTTTGTCATGGTTCGCCAGTACCGCCATGCCATGGACGTGGTGCTCGATGAGCTGTGTGCCGGTGTGATGGAACAGGGCGAAACGCCCTTGCAGGCGGCTCAGCGCGAACTGCTTGAGGAAACGGGCTACGGCGGCGGTCAATGGCGCGAAATTATGACCGTGGGACAGAATCCCAGCATCTGTGACAACATCACCCACTGCTTCCTGGCCGAGGGCGTGGAGCGCGTCAGCGACCAACAACTCGATGCCGGTGAGGACATCGCCGTGCTGCTGCTCACGCGCGACGAGATTGAGGCGATGCTACGAGAGAACCGCCAGCTGCAGGCGCTCATGGCAGCCCCCATGTGGCGCTATCTCGCCGAACACCCCAATGATTAGTTAGGAGTGAGGCTGTGTCATAATTGCAATACCAGCAAAGGAATCCGTGCTACGCACGGAGAAATTAAACAAATTGGATTTTTAGTTTA
>ONIL01000015.1 GCA_900317835.1 uncultured Prevotellaceae bacterium
GAAGGAGTGGAGCCCAGGATGTAATCAATCAACGTGGTCACGTCTTCAATATTCACAAAACCATCCTCGTTCACGTCGCCCAGGGTGAAGGAAATGTGGACAGTGAAGTGGTGGGGGTCAAGCTCGCCGAACACAGGTTGCTGATAGCGGTGTCCTGACTCGTCGGCACCGAAGACGTAGTAGTCAACCTCTGACGCCTGGTGATAGCCCTTGATGTAGCCCACATATTCATCGGGATTGCCGGTGGCTGTCATGTGTGCGGTCTGGTAGGGGCCGTTGTCAATGCTGTAGTAGACCAGTAACGAGTCCTCTTTCAGGGGTTTTCCGCTATAGGCGATAAACTTGCTCGTCACGGCGATAGAATCTCCACACTCCTGCGTGCCGAAAAGCACGTTCCTGTGGTCGACAAACAGCATCTCGAAGTCCATCACACCACGCGTGCGGCAGTGCAGGGCATCGGTGTTTTGCCAACCGGTGCTGTAGGATGTGTTGGACACGCCAATCACCTCGTAGCCAGGCATGGCGTCTCTGTAGACTTGGAGCGCACGTTCATTGTAAGTGCTGTTGCTACCCAGCGGCACGTAGACGTGCTTGTTGAGGATAAGGCTGTTGGTATAGGGGGCTAGGGTGCTGCCACCAGGTTCTTCTACACGGTAGACCTTGTAGGGATAACCCCAGCAGCAGTTGGTTGTGGCGAAATAGTTAGCCACTTCCTCATAGTACTTATATCGGCTGTTGGACTGTGGCAGTTTCGCGATTAGGATTTTATCAGGGGCTAGGTATTTTCCCCAGCAATCGACATGGGCAATGTATTCTCCCTGCGGGTCGATGGTGATGTGGTAGTTGTCGATGCCCAGGTAGTCGAGCATCTTTTGGCGCACGTTGGCCTCGTTATTGTTGTTCTCACTAATGACCAGATCGTCGCTAACGCCGTGTCCGCGTCCGTCCTCCATCATGTTGCCTCCGGTGTGTTGCAGGTTCATGCTGTAGAGGGGGATATCCCAGAACGTGGCAAAGGTCTGAGGTATCGCATCGTCGTTAGGTCGAGGACGATTATACACGTTGTCGACAATGGCAGGAGTCTTGCCGGCAAAGATATACCAGGGACCGTAGTCGCGCACCCAGTAGGAATCAGAATTCGCTATCACAAAGGTGACGCGACTCATGTTTACCCCCGCGTTGGTGAAACTCGACCGTGCGCTTGACTGTTGGGACGACTGCACAATGCAGTACACCTGGCAGTTCTCGGCCAACGATTTAACCAAGCTAAGCGGTATGCCCAGTGGATAGCGAATCATAACGCCCTGCATGGGCTCAAACTCTGCCACGAAGCGGGGCGCTTCGGTTGGCGCGGGTGTCTCCGAGAAGTTGATGCTACTCCTCACAGGGGTATGCATTTCTTCTTCGGACAGGTAATGGAGTTTTCTCCAGTCAGGTGCCTCCTTGGTCTGTGCTTGGGCCTTCAAGCCCGTTGTCGACATCATAGAAGCAAAAACAAGTAAAGTGAAAAATGAGTTAATTATTTTCATAATAGCAGGAATTAATTAGCGCAAAGATACATGTTTTTTCTGAACTGGTGTTATTTGCTTGTATGATTTTGCCTTTGCGGCATGAGAAGATGCAATTCACATGACTGCTTGCTGTCAACGTCAGCGTCGCAATTGGCGTGTCCCGTTGCGGAAAACAGGAGAATACATACTAAAAAATCGCTCCGATTGGGGCGATTATTTTAGTCTTGAGATTTTGTCTGTGTTGATTAGTCCATCAATTTCCACAGCCCGAGTGTCCTGCCGCGGAAAATGCGGTACTCAACCGCTGTCAGTTTCATTGTGAACGAGGGCAGGTCCACCTGTGAGATGATCTCCTTGAGCTTGCTCACGTTCATCCTTGGGTCCTGCACCCTGCCAAGGGTGACATGCAGCTTAAAGGCTGATTGGATTTGACAGCCCTTGCTGGTGAAATAATCCCTGACATCTTTAACAAGAGCAAGAAAGTCAGTGGGGACGTTGGTCGTCGTCAGGTGGATAACCTGCCTTTGACCACCGCCTGTTGCAAAGGCGCTGAGCGTGTCGAAGGTAATGGTCGGTGCAATCGCGTCACACAGTCTCTCGTTAAGTCCCGGAAGCAGGTTCACGTTATCAGGTGCATAGTCCAGGAAAGCCATCGTGATGTGATAGTACCCGCGCTGCCATCGTATATCGACGCCATCCAGCAGATCTCTTAACTCCCTGAACCAATAATCGTCAAAGGAGATGGGCACTTTTATTTCAAGATAACTCTTCATTACCTCAACTAATCAAGGTCAGCGGCGTTTCTTGGTCGATTTCTTTTTGGTTGCCGCATTTTTCTTGGAAGGGGAGGATTTCACTTGGTCAAGACCCATCTGGATGTTCTTAATGATGGCTTCGCTCGAGTAGGTTGCTCCCGTGGCGACGTCGGCCTTGAGTTTCTTGGCCTCGGTAACGGTCTTGCCGATGTACTGCGGCAGCACCTTGGCTGTGGCACGCTTGAGGTAGGCGGGCGATTCCTGATTCTCAAGCACCTCGATATTCTCGATGACACCGTTCTTGACGGTGATGTTGAGCGGCGTGGTCCCATTGTATCCGATCACTTTGTTGGCAATATCGCCGGTGTAGATTACCTGAGTGGCGGTAGCCTTTCTGGCTTTGGCCGATTTCTTGGTGCGGGCATCGAGCGTGGCAGTGCCTGCCACGAGCAGCATGATGACTGAAATAATTAATGTCTTTTTCATATCTCTTGCTTTATAACTTATTCTTACTTTAGATGGAATAATCTTCAGAAAGTTTAATAAAAAACTTAGCGCCTTAGCGTCTTAGCGTGAGGATGTTCCATCTGATGTGAGTAATTCCTTGGCTTGGGCAAGGGTCTCAGGCTTGCCGATGTCGAGCCACTGGTAGTCACTGTCAGGGTGATAACCCTGGATGAGGTGGTGGGAGCACATGTTGATGTAGAACGGCACGATGGAGAACTTATCCTCACCGCCCTTGCGGTGGAAGCGCTCCAACTCGGGGAAGATGCGCGGCGAAATCACGTGCAGTCCGCCGAAGGCCATTTCATGCAGTTTCATCCCCTCAATTTTCCCGTTATCGGGCTTGACCTCGCCAGTCGCCTTGTTGGTCCACCCGCGCAGGCGGTCATTCTCATCAAGCAGGAAATAGCGCTGCGTCTTGCGCTCCTTGACCAGAATGGTCGCCAGGGCATCGTGGTGGCAGTGGTAGTCATAGAATGCCTTGAGGTCCAGCGTACTGATGATGTCGGTGTTATGAACCAGGAAGGGGTCATCCCCGTCGAGCCACTGGCGCGCCTTGAGGATGCCGCCGCCCGTGTCGAGCAGTAATCCTCGCTCATCGCTGATGTGGATTGATAACCCGAAGTTGTCGTTTCGCTCCAGGAAATCGATGATTGTCTGCCCAAAGTGGTGGATGTTGATGGTGATGTCATCAAATCCCGCTGCGGCGACACGCTCGATGACGTGTTGCAGCATGGGTTTGCCGGCAATCTCGACCATTGCTTTTGGGCGGTCGTCGGTAAGGGGCTTGAGGCGTGTGCCCAGCCCTGCAGCAAAAATCAACGCTTTCATTGCACTACAGGGTTAAGGGTGCGCTCGTGGTCAGGTTGTTCACGGTGCGACAACTCGACGCGCACGTTGAATTTGCCGTGGATGTGTTCGGCCAGGTGTTCGGCAGCATATACCGAACGGTGCTGGCCACCCGTACAGCCGAAGCACACCATCAGGTCGGTGAAATTGCGCTTCTTGTAACGTTCAACCGACTCGTCGACCAGGGCATAGACATGCTCCAGCCACTTGTCGATGGTGCTCTCCTTCTGCAAGAACTCGATCACGTTCTTGTCAAGGCCGGTAAAGGCTTTGTATTTGTCATATTTGCCGGGGTTGTTCAACGCGCGGCAGTCGAAGACGAATCCGCCGCCATTGCCCGATGGGTCGTGGGGCATGCCTTTCTTGTAGGCAAAACTCATCACCCTGACGGTGAGACCCTTATCCTCGCTAACGAAGTCCTTGAGATTGACCAACTCGTCGATGACAAGGCTCAGGTAGGGATAACGGGTAAACGGCTGGTTGATGACCAGTTTGCGCAAGTTGGCAATAGCAGGAACAATGCTGTTCTTCATGAAGTCGGGCTTCTTCTCGAAGTAGCCGCGGAAACCATAGGCTCCTAGCACCTGCAAGGTGCGGAACAACACAAACAAGCGCAGATTCTCGTGGAATTCCTTCTCATCAAGATCAGGAATATACTCCTTGAGTTTCTTGAGGTAGGCCTCAACGAGGTCTTTTTTCAATTCATCAGGATACTTGGCGCGTGATTGCCACACAAACGAGGCCACGTCATAGTAATACGGGCCGCGGCGGCCGCCCTGGAAGTCGATAAACGCCAGCTTGCAGTCGGCAGGATGGTCGGCGTCGCCCACGAGCATCACGTTGCGTGACTGGAAGTCACGGTACATGAACGTGTCGCTGGGCACTGTGAGCAGGTCTCTTGTCAATCGCTCAAAATCGTTTTCCAGCTTATCCTCGTTGAAGTTCACGCCAGTGGCCTTGAGGAAGCAGTATTTGAAGTAGTTTAAATCCCACTTGATCGACCGCTCGTCAAAGCACTTGGCGGGATAACAGTTGTTGTAGTCAAATCCTTGGGCACCACGGAACTGGATGTCCACCAGGTCACGCATGGCACGGCGCAGCAATTCTTTCTCGCCGCTGGTGAAAGCATGGGTGATGGAGCTGCGGCGAATCTTGTTCCACAGGATATTTTCGGGCTTCTTGCCTAAATCCTCTTGGATATAAGCCATGTGGTCCTCGCTCACGCCGAAGACTTCGGGCACCGAAAGTCCCTGCTCGCGGAAGTGGCGTGCCATGTAGATAAACGCGTCGTTCTCCTCGCGCGACTCGCCGATGACACCCACGATGGTGCGCTCGCCGTTCAAGCGGTAATACTGGCGGTTGCTGCCAGCCTTATCCATGAGAACGATTTCGGTGGGCTCGCTGCCCACAAATTGCTCGTATAATCTTTTCAGTCTCTCCATTGCTATCTCAAAATTTAGTCGTGTTATTATTACTGATATTAGAATTTAGAACTCACTGGTGAAGTGGAAAGTGATCTTGGGAAAATCCTGCTGGGCCATTTGCAGCACATAGTTGCTGTCGGCGAGGAAGACGTCGCGGCCTTCAAGGTCCAGCGCCATGAACTGGTGCTTGCGCTTCTTGAAGGCATCCAGTGCCTCCTCGTCATCGCTCTCGATCCAGCATGCCTTATACAGGTGGATAGGTTCCCAGCGGCACTGGGCGCCATACTCATGCAGCAGGCGGTACTGGATGACCTCAAACTGCAGCTGGCCAACGGTGCCGATGATCTTGCGGTTGTTGAATTGGTTGATAAACATCTGGGCGACACCCTCGTCCATCAGTTGCTCCAGACCCTTGTTGAGCTGTTTGGTCTTCATTGGGTCGCTGTTCTCGATGTACTTGAACATCTCAGGCGAGAAACTGGGCAGACCGCGGAAGTGGAGATCCTCGCCCTCGGTCAGTGTGTCGCCGATCTTGAAGATGCCATTGTCGGGCAAGCCGACAATGTCACCTGGGTACACCTCGTCGATGATTTCCTTCTTCTGAGCCATGAAAGCCGTCGGTGCGCTGAAGCGATAGCTCTTGCCGCTGCGCACGTGCTTGTAGTTGCCATTGCGCTGGAACACACCTGAGCACACCTTGACAAAGGCGATGCAACTGCGGTGGTTGGGGTCCATGTTGGCGTGGATCTTGAACACGAAGCCCGTGAACTTGTCCTCACCGGGCTCTACTGTGCGCTCAATGGCAGTTACGGGACGGGGCGACGGGGCTATGCGTACAAAGCAGTCGAGCAGCTCTTTCACGCCAAAGGTGTTCAGCGCCGAGCCGAAGAATACAGGTGCTACCTTGCCGTCAAGGTAGTCCAGCGTGTTGAAGTCGGGATAGACACCGTCAATGAGCTCAATGTCGGCACGCAGTTTCTCGGCATCGGCAGCGCCCACGGCCTTATCGATAGCCGGGTCGTTAATGTCGTTGATATCCACACGGTCGGTCACATGCTGCTTGTCGGGCTTGAACAGGCTGATGTTGTGCTCATAGATGTTATACACACCCTTGAAATGGGCTCCGATGTTGATGGGCCAGCTCAGCGGGCGAACGTCAATCTTCAACTCCTGCTCCAGCTCGTCAAGGATGTCGAACGGGTCGCGGCCCTCGCGGTCGAGTTTGTTGACGAAGATGATGACCGGCGTGTTGCGCATGCGGCACACCTCCATCAGCTTACGCGTCTGGGTCTCGACGCCCTTGGCGACATCGACGACAATGATGACGCTGTCAACGGCAGTCAGGGTACGATAGGTGTCCTCGGCAAAATCCTGGTGGCCAGGGGTGTCAAGGATATTGATCTTATAGTCGCCATAGTTGAATCCCATGACCGAGGTGGCGACCGAGATGCCGCGTTGCTTCTCAATCTCCATCCAGTCGCTGGTGGCGGTTTTCTTGATTTTATTGGATTTCACGGCACCAGCCACATGGATCGCACCACCAAAGAGCAGCAGCTTCTCGGTGAGCGTCGTCTTGCCTGCATCAGGGTGACTGATGATGGCAAACGTGCGGCGGCGGGTGATTTCGGTAGTCAGGGACATTATTCTTAGTGAATAGTTAACAGTGAATAGATTATAGTTGTTTGATAGTGCGCTCGAGGCTGTCGAGCCAGTAGGGGACAGTCACGCCAAAGGTGGTTTTGAAACGTGTCTTGTCCAGAACACTGTAAGCGGGACGATGGGCTTTAGCGGGGAACTCGTCGCTATGGCAAGGTTGCACGTCACAGCCTGTGATGCCTGCCAAGCGGTGGATGGCAATGGTAAAGTCATACCACGAGATAACACCCTCGTTGCTGTAGTGGTAGATGCCGGGATGCCACTCGTCAGCAGTAATGACGGTGACGATGGCACTTGCAAGATCGTGGGCACATGTGGGGGCCCCCACCTGGTCAAACACGACCTTGAGCGACGGCTTGGTCTGGCCCAGCATGAGCATCGTCTTGACAAAGTTCTTGCCATAGGGCGAATAGAGCCATGCCGTACGCAGGATGACGGCATCGTCAGCCAGGATGTCTATCAACAGGCGTTCGCCGTTAAGTTTGGTTCGGCCATAGGCCGATTGCGGGTTGGTGGGGTGCTCCTCGGTATATGGGACGCATCCTTGACCGTCAAACACATAGTCGGTCGAAACATGGACCATGCGGCAGCCATGGCGCTTGGCGACACTGGCCAGGATGCCGACGGCAGTGGCGTTGAGCAGGGCTGCAGTGGCCTCGTCATCCTCGGCAGCGTCAACGGCGGTATATGCCACACAGTTGACGATCATGTCGATAGCGTGCTGCGACACAATCCTATCGACCGCAGTCTCGTCGGTAATGTCAAGGTTGGTGATGTCTTCGCCTGCCACATCGGTGTAGATAGCGTTAAAACGCTGTTCGTCGGCCAGCACGTTGCGCATTTCATGGCCCAGTTGGCCATTGGCGCCTGTGATGAGAATATTATAGGTTTTCATTGATTAATTGTCGTTTAAGTCTTCGACAAAGAGCGGTTTCTCCTCGTCACGCTTGTAATAGGCGGCAAGCATGCCGATAAAATGTGAAATCTGGCTGATGGCGGCTGCGGTGTCTTGGGAAATGTCCTTGCCCTGAAGGTGCAGCATCATCACGCCATAGAGCGCATTGAAGCAGGTCTCCAACTCGCTGGGACGTTCCTGTTCAGGCAGGGTGGCACGCAATTGCACGATGTAAGGCAGGGTGCGGTAGTAGTCGGCATAGTAGTCAGGGAAACGGCCCTGGTCAGCCAACAGCTGATTGTGCAGGTCGTTGAGCCGGATAAGCACGTTGTGGCACACGCGGATGTGGCCTCGCTCACGCACGTTTTCCAGTTCCATCATCTTGATAAGCGACTCATACCACTCCTTGATTTCGAGACGGGTCTTGTCGTCAACGTCATATCGCGAAATCACCTTCTGCTCAACCGTGTTGATGTCGAGCTTGCAGGCGCGCAACAAGTCCTCGACCTGCCACAGGTAGAGGAGATACTCGGCGATGTTTTCCTTGCGTTTCTGTTGAGCGATAATCATAGTTCGTTATCCGAAGCGGCTGATGTTGCGCAACGTGGACTCGTCAACGACGCGGATGCGACGGCCGTCCACGGTAATGATACGTTCCTGGGCAAAAGACGAGAGCGTGCGGATGGCGTTGGCTGTTGTCATGTTCGACAGGTTGGCGAGATCCTCGCGTGCCATGTAGATCTTCAGTGTCTTTCCATCGTCCTCATAGCCGTAATTGTCCACAAGCATGCACAAGGCTTCGGCCAAACGGCCACGAATGTGCTTCTGCGTCAGTGTCACCACCTTGGAGTCACTGCCGCCCAGGTGCTTTGACAACTCGTGGATGAAAAACCATGCTAACTTCATGTTGCCGTCAATGAGTTGCTTGACCACGGTCATGGGCAGACAACCCACTTGAGACGGTTCGATAGCCATTGTGCTGGCAACGTAGGGCTCCCCCGCAAACCATGCGCGGTAACCAAAGTACTGAATGGGCCGATACAGACGCAGAATCTGCTGCTTGCCGCCGATGCCGTTCTTGAACCGTTTTACCTTGCCCTTGATGAGCACCCACAGGTATTGTGGTTCATCTTTCTCGGCATAGATAATCTGGTTTTTACGGTAGTTGTGAAGGATGAAGTTCTCGGCAATGAGATGCTTCTCCTCGCTGTTCAGGATGGACCAGATTTCAGCCAGGTCTTCCCTGATGACGTCCTCTATTGTACTCTTGATAACCATTCAATGGCGGTTTAACGTGCAAAATTACTATATCTTTCGCACTCGCCCAAATCAATACCATAAAAAATCCCTAAAACGGTGAATTCAGTGGCGGAAGACGTCGGGTATCGGTACTGGACTATTGGGATTGAACCCGGGCTGGTTGCGAATGGCATCGGGCACGCCAACGGGACGGTATCTTGGATCACCCCAGTCGCGGCTCTTCTTGCCGCTGCCGAACATGTATTCCAACACCTGATAAAGCAATGGTCCCGCATCGAACGAGATAGGAGCGCCCAGCAGGTTGAGGGTGGGCTGGATGACTGGCAAGGTGCGCCATCTGCCCGTGTAAGGGTCGTAGATGCGCCGGGCACCCACATCGAGCGAGAAATTGTCGCTGGCACGCCAACCCAGGGTGCCGCCGTAGGACGAGCTGCCCAAGAACGGCATTGCCGCTACCGAGTGGAACTGCTGGTTGACGTAGTATTGCCCGAAAGCGTTGAGTGACAGACGGTCGTTAAGGCGATAGGAGGCATTACCGAACACACCATAATCGTTCCACGCATTGCGATCGAAGTGGTACTTGCTGCCCGTCACGCCTGCAGTGACCTGCAGCCGCTCGCCCATGGGCATGGTGAAGGCGACACTGGCACTTGCCATGTCGCCCAAGCCGGGGTAGGTCAAGTGACTGCCCGATCCCGAGAGGTAACCCGCTCCCACGCGCGTGATGATTCCGCTTGAAGACCAGTCGCGGCTATAGGGGTTGGTGTCAAAACTGAAGTGGGGCAGAGTGGGTTTGTAGTTAGGCCTTTCCTGTTGATAAAAGGCGAGTGAGTCGGCAAGGGTGATGATTCTAAAGTCCAGTTTGAGGTCAGCTACTGTGGGCAGATTGGCGTTAAATGTGGGCTTGATATTGGAGGCGGGTGTGATAGTCGTGGGCAGTTCAGGAATGGTGAACTGCGGACTGATTTTGGACTGGTCAAACTGTAATTTAAGGCTTGGATTCTCCTGGGCCATGCCAATGAGGGCGACCAGTGTCATGAGTATGGATAACACCCGTTTCATGACCGCAAAAATAGCCGTTAGCCTTGAATCGGGCAAGCCTGAAAGGTTAAATAGTCTTATTAGTTAGCGTTTATTGTTGTCCGGGCATGTTCTTCCACACTTGCCGTAGCGAGGTGACGATGTCCTCATAATCCTGTTGGGTGAACGGCTCGTCGCTGTTCGACATGATGGTGAAGGTGATGCCGTTATAGGTGCGGTTAGCGCCTGTGTCCTTCATGCCGTTGCGCAGGTAGAAGGCATGTCGTCTCTTGCGTTGCTCAGGATTGGGCGCGTGGGGTTGCCAGGGCGACTCGATGTCGATGACGAAGGGAGTTCCCTTGCGGTACTTATTAAGGACTGCCGACAGTATGGTTTGTCCAAAGCCCTTACCTCTCAACTCCTCGCGTACGGCAAAGTACCAGCCCCAGTTATACCTTGGCAATCGCATCACCATTGTCAATCCCACCAGCATTTCCCCATCATAGTAGGCTGTGTAGTCGATATCCATCACGTCAAGCAGATGAATCAAGTCATCGTATGGGATCTGCTCCTCGACAGGAAAAGTTGTCTCATACAATTCCCTCAATGCCTTATCATCAGCATTGCCACTGTGGATTTCAACTGACCTCAACATGTCTATCAACTTTTTACTTTATCCAGTTCCTCGGATGCCTGCTCCCAGTTAGCCATCACCTCCTCGAGCTCGCGGTTGATCTTGGAGTGGGTATAGTAGATGTCCAGATCCTCGCTAGATGCGGTGGAGAGTTTGTCCTCGATGTCGGCGAGTTGTTGCTCGAGTTCAGCGATTTTTGCTTCAAGCGTTTTGACCTTTTTCTCGGCCTGGCGGATGCGGCGCTCTCGCTCTTTTTGCTTTTGGTAGTCAGCTTTGCCCTGACTCATTGGCTCAGTCGGTTCGCCTTCGGGCAATGTGCTTGCTGCCGGAGTGTCCTTTACCTCGAGTTGCTGCAAGGAGTCTAACTGCTTCTTCTGCAGGAAGTCGTAGATGCCACCCAAATGTTCACGCACTCGATGCTCGCCGAACTCATATACCTTGCTGACAATGCCGTTGAGGAAATCGCGGTCGTGCGACACAACAATTACTGTGCCGTCAAAGGCCTGGATTGCTTCCTTCAATACGTCCTTGCTGGGCATATCCAGATGGTTGGTGGGCTCGTCGAGAATGAGCAGGTTGACGGGTTGTAACAGCAGACGTATCATCGCCAAACGGCTCTTCTCGCCTCCACTCAGCACTTTCACCTTCTTGTCGGCATTCTTGCCGCCGAACATGAAGGCGCCCAGGATGTCGTTGATGCGTGTGCGGATGTCGCCCACGGCCACATAGTCGATGGTATCGTGGACGGTCAGCGTCTCGTCGAGTAGTTGAGCCTGGTTTTGGGCAAAGTAGCCGATCTTGACGTTGTGGCCGATTTGAAGTTTGCCATCAAAGGGGATTTCACCCATGATGCACTTGACAAGGGTGGATTTGCCCGCACCGTTCTTGCCCACAAAGGCGACTTTCTCGCCGCGCTTGATGGTGAAAGTCACATCGTGGAACACATTCAGTGCACCATAGTCCTTGCACAGGTCTTCGACAATAATGGGATAGTCTCCGCTGCGGGGAGCCGGCGGGAACTTGAGTCTCATGCGCGAGCGATCCACCTCATCGACCTCGATGCGCTCCAGCTTGTCGAGCATCTTGATGCGGCTCTGCACCTGAACGGCCTTGGTGGCCTTGTAGCGGAATCGCTCGATGAAGTCCTCGGTGTCGTGGATGAGCTTCTGCTGGTTCTCGTAGGCCCGCATCTGTTGCTCGACGCGTTCCTTGCGCAGTTCCACAAACTGGCTGTAACTCACTTTGTAGTCATATATCTTGCCCAGCGATATCTCAATAGTGCGGTTAGTCACATTATCTATAAACGCGCGATCGTGAGAGACGAGTAGCAATGCTCCGTTGCGGTTCTTAAGGAAAGACTCCAGCCACTGGATGGACTCGATGTCAAGGTGGTTGGTGGGCTCATCGAGCAATAACACGTCGGGGCGGCGCAGCAGCAGCTTGGCCAACTCGATGCGCATGCGCCAGCCGCCACTGAATTCGCTCGTGGGCCGGTCAAAGTCAGTGCGCTCAAATCCCAGACCCATGAGGGTCTTCTCAATCTCGGCCTCAATGTTCTCGCTCTGCATCAGAGCCCGCAATTCAGTCTTCTCGGCGACGCGCTCGATGAGTTCCTGATAGTCCTCGCTGTCATAGTCGGTGCGCTCTGCCAATTGCTGGTTCATGCGGTCAATGGCCTCATCCATCTGCTGCAGGTGCTCGAACGCCCGCGCCGCTTCCTGCTTAACCGTCAGCGTGTCGATGAGCTTCATCTGCTGCGGCAAGTAGCCGATGGTGATGTCTGATTGGCGTGCAACTGTGCCACTGGTGGGCTGCTGCTCACCAGTGATTATTTTCAACATAGTGGTCTTGCCGGCTCCGTTCTTGCCTACAAGCGCAATTTTATCCCGTTTGTTGACAACGTAGTTGATGTTCTCGAACAGTACCTGGCTGCCAAACTCCACTTTGAGTCCCTGGATTGAAATCATGCTCCTGTTGTAATTTTGGCCGCAAAATTACAAAAAAATCCAGAAAAACCAGCTAGTCCTGTCGCCCCGTCGTTCTAGAACAGGCTTAATGGCTTTTGTTCAATGCTAGCCCTGGCTTGACGGATGTAATCACCGTTAATGTCGATGCCGATGCTGCGCAGGTTCAATTCATAGGCTATTTTGCAGGCTGTTCCCGTTCCGCAGTACGGGTCTAACACGATGCCGTCGCGGGGGCATGTGGCGATGATAGGCAGGCGATAGAGCGTGTCGGGGGCAACGCAGTAATGTGCAATGCCTGACCGTTGCACGCCGATGGTCCACACGTCACCTGGTACAACGCCTTGGACACTGTCGGGTTGCAGGTACTGTTCCTTGACCCTTGAGGATTTATTGCGTCCCTTATCATCGTTGCGCAGGATGATGGCACAAGCGTGTCGAAGTTCCGCATCATTATAATAGAAGTCGTCGTCCTTGACGAGATGGAAGAGGAATTCATGTACCTTGCGCAGGTGGTCATGGCTGCCCTGCGGGGATGTGGTGATTTTGTTCCACACCACCTCATTGACCAAATGCCACCTCTGCTGGTCGATCATGGCCAGCACTATGCGCCATGGAATTCCCTGAACAAAACCGTCGGTAGTATCATCGCCCATGTTGATCCACAATGAGCCATGCGGTTTGAGCACGCGGTAGGCTTCACGCATGACATGCAGTATCTGGTTGATGAATTCATCAGCGCTTTTGGCGGAGATGCTCTCGGTGCCTTGGGTGCGCCGGCGCCAGTAGGGCGGGGTAGTGACAATGCAGTCGATGCTCTCGTCCTCGATGTGCGGCATCACGTCAGCGGCATCGCCGTGCAGCAGACGTGGCATTCGGCCCAGTTTGGAAACAAGGTCGCGTTGGATGGTCGGGGTCTGCGTGGCTTGAACAGTTTGCTGTGCTGGATCCTCGGGTTGATTGCCATCGAGCACACCGCGCAACAGTGCGGCAGCACGGGTCGCCATCTTGTCGTGGGCGATATGGGAATAGGCCTCATCAGCGAGCCACATCGCGACAAGTTCATCAGGATCGGTCTTGAAGATGCGGGCTAACCTCAAGACTTGTTCGCGTTTAGGGCGCCGTTCGCCGTGTTCATAGCGGCTATAGGCCGGCACATCAACGCCGATGGCCTTGGCAAGATCTTTCTGCCGTTTGCCGCTGTCGATGCGCAATTGCTTGATTTTGTCCGAGAATAACATGGCCGTAAAAATTCAGAGTGACATATACTTAGACATGACAAAAATAGGCAACTTTCTGGATTTCTCCAAAAAATTGCCTAAAAAACTTATACATTATGAAAAGCTTTACTTCGCTCAGCTTTTAAAGCTTGAAGCGTATATCTCTCTTCTTCTTGCGGCGATGCTGATAACGCCAGTGGTGCTGTACCGAGTGATACAGGTAGTAGCGGAAGGGGTGATATAACCAGTAGTGGTAGAACAGGAATGCCAACAACGCGCCAATCGATGCGAAGTAGACATTGGTGATGTTATAGTTATATCCATGGCTGTAAACCATCAGGACAAGTTCCATGACGAAAGAAAGGACAGCTGCTACCGTGGCAAGTGCAATTTCATGATTGACTTTGCTGTGATGAGGCAGTTTTGCCTTGGCATAGTCCATGATGAACACCAATGCAACCACAAAATAAAGAATCAAATGGCCCACCTGCTCAGCATAGGGGAAAATACGCAATGCGTTGATTCCAAACGGGTTGCGTGCTAGTGTAAAATAGAACACAAGCACTAACATGCACACTGTGGCGATTCCTTTAGGTATAGATAGGATAAATGATTTCATTTAAAGTTCAAAACGTAAGTATTAATTCACGGCGCAAAAGTACAAAAAAAATATGATTTAGGATATGGCTGTATGACATTTTTGTGACAAAAAAATAAATTTCTCTTGAAAATGAGGCTTGCTAATCCTGCGTTTTATGGTTTTTTGTGTTACTTTTGCTTGATGATTCAGATGAATGACAGGAAGGGCTTCTTCAAGATGAGCAGGCGTGAGCGGCGAGGCACCATTGTGCTTCTGGTCCTTATCGCACTTGTCATGGCGGGAACATTGGCCAATCGTTCCTGCCGTGATGCTGTTCCTAAAGATGTGAAGACAGCCGAAATGCTCATGTTTGAAAGTGAGATAGATTCCTCCAAAGTGACTGTCCCGAAGTCCCAAAAGAAAAAGCGTTCACCTAATAAGAAATCCAAAAAACGGCGTACCCCTCCATCTTCGTCTCCGAAGCCCAATAAGCCACCTCGCCCCATCGATCCAGTACCTCGATTCTAAGTAGATGAGGTGCGGAATATTGAAAATCTATGATGACTGGTGTGAGCAATCAACGTTTTTTAGTACTTTTGCAGTGATACTTTAAAATCTATTTTGACTATGACACGACGTGTAGGATTTGCGACTCGTTTGGGTGCCATTGCTGCGGCAGTGGGTTCTGCGGTAGGTTTGGGTAACATTTGGCGTTTCCCTTATGAGGCCGGAGTGAATGGCGGTGGTGCGTTTATCTTGGTGTATATCGGTTGCATCCTGGTGATGGGCATCCCTGTGATATTGAGTGAGTTCATCATTGGCCGCTCTACCCATAGCAACATGAAAGCCGCATTAAGGCAACTGTCTCCTGGCAAGAAATATTACCTGTTCACCTACATCTGCATCTTGGGCAGTTTCATTGTGATAGGTTTCTATAGCGTTGTGTGCGGGTGGATTATTGAATACCTTTATCAGGCTGCACTGGGGCAATTGAGTGGTCACTCACCACAGGAGTATAACGAGATGTTTACCTCGCTGGTGGCCAATCCATGGCGTTGTGTGGGCTGGACGGTCCTTTTCCTTGTGCTGAATTTCATGGTGATGAGTCGCGGTATTGAGAAGGGCATCGAGCGAGTGTCAAGAACCATGATGCCACTGTTGTTCGTGATTCTCATCATCTTCTGTATCAATTCGTTGCTCATGCCTGGGGCTAG
This sequence comes from uncultured Prevotellaceae bacterium, assembly GCA_900317835.1. Classification (GTDB taxonomy): domain Bacteria; phylum Bacteroidota; class Bacteroidia; order Bacteroidales; family Muribaculaceae; genus Sodaliphilus. The sequence continues at coordinate 15,487 of ONIL01000015.1, forward strand.
CAAGGGTCTCAAGTTCCTTTTCTATCCCGACTTCTCCGCTTTAACTATGCGTGGCGTGCTCGATGCCTTCGGGCAGGCGTTCCTGTCACTGTCAATAGGTATTTCATGTCTGGTGACATACAGTTCCTATTTCAAGGATGATACCTCGTTGACCAAGGATGCAGTGATTGTTGCAGTGCTCGACACGTTGGTGGCCATCCTCTCTGGCGTAATGATTTTTCCCGCCGTTTTCTCGTTTGGTGTAGAGCCTACCGCAGGTCCTCGCCTCATCTTTGAGGTGTTGCCTGGTATTTTCCAGCAGATGACAGGTGGTTACGTGTGGGCATTGCTTTTCTTCCTGCTGGTGTTCTTCGCATCATTGACCTCGACCATTTCCCTGAGCGAGATTCCCATTACCTTCCTCATGGAGGAGCGTAAACTGTCTCGTCCTCATGCTATCGGTTGGGTTGCGTTGATCACGTTAGTATTGGCTACTGTGGCCGCCTTGTCGTTCAATGTGCTTGATGATATCAAGTTGTGGGGCAAGAATATCTTCGACATGATGGACTATGCCGCCAGCAACATCTTCATGCTCTTGGGCGGACTGTTCACGGCTGTGTATGTGGGATGGATATTGGACCGCAAGATCGTTCATGATCAGTTGACCAATGGCGGACGTCTGAAAGGCATGATGGAACCGTATCTCATCTTCTGCCTGCGTTACGTCGCCCCAGTCTCGATTATCTTCATCTTCCTCTACTTGACAGGAATCATCTAGAGCCCTGGTATTCCCTGATGGCGGCGGTGAAGGGTCGCCAGTACTTTTGGCACTTCACATCGCCCACTCCATAGAGGATGCCGAATTCTGATTGGGTCGTGGGTTTCTCGGTGGCCATGGCTTGCAGTGACTTGTCGCTGAAGACCATGTATGGCGGTATGTTGCTGGCTTTGGCAATGGCCTTGCGCACGTCACGCAGATGCTCGAACAATTCACGGTCCATCTCTTTACTCGCGATGGAAACTTCGGTGGTATTCGTGGTCATGGGTATCGTCGCAGTTGCTCGCTTCTTGACATTGAAACCTTGGCGCTGGTAACGGCTCAACTGGATGGTCTGGCGACCATAGAGCACCTCCTGGCCATATTCGGTGATTTTCAAGTGATTGTTCTCGTCATAGGCGATATCAAACAATCCCATCTGCAGCATCTGCAACAGGTAGGCGTTCCATTCGGGAACGCTAAGGTCACGCCCCACACCGAAGGTCTTCAGCCTGTCATATCCTTTTTCAATGACCTCAGCTTTGCGCCATCCTCTTAAGATATCGGTCACTGTGAAAAGGCCCGTCTGTTGGTCGGTGCGCATGATGGCGCTCAGCGCCATTTGTGCCAATCGCGTGCCATCAAAACGCTCAGGGGGATTATTGCACACGTCGCAGTTGTGGCAATCGTGGTCAAAACGCTCATTGAAGTAATTCAGGAGGATGCGCCGGCGGCACACGTCACTCTCGGCAAACTGCTGCATCCGCTTCAACTTGTCCATGTTGACTTGTATCTGTCCAGACTGCCTGGCAAATTGCTGTAAGGTCACGACATCGCCATAACTGTAAAAGAGCAGAGCCTCGGCAGGAAGGCCGTCGCGTCCGGCACGACCTATTTCCTGATAATAGCTTTCGATATTGCGCGGCATGTTGCTGTGGATGACATACCTGACATTACTCTTGTCGATGCCCATGCCGAAGGCGATCGTGGCGCACACAACCTTCAAGTCGTCGTTGATGAAATCGCGCTGCACCTGTTGTTTCTCCTTGGCACTCATGAGCGCATGGAACGGTTTGGCGCCGATGCCTAGGCGGGTAAGTTCAGCGGCCATTTTTTCGGTATCCTTGCGGCGCAAGCAGTAGATGATGCCGCTCTCGCCTTGATGCAGGTTAATGAATTGAACGATCTGCCTCAACTTCTGCCTGCCAGTGGAGCCCCTCACCACATTCAGTGAGATGTTGGGACGGTCAAATGAACTCACGAACAGCTTGGCGTCAGGGATGTTGAGTTGCTGAGCGATGTCGTCTCGGGTGATGCGGTCGGCCGTGGCGGTGAGCGCCATCACGGGAATGTGTGGAAAACGTTGCTTGAGCGCCCCCAACTGGGTGTATTCAGGTCTGAAGTCATGCCCCCATTGCGAGATACAATGTGCCTCATCAACGGCAAACAGACAGATGCGGTCGGTAATGGCTGTACTCCACCGGTCAATCTCGCTGAGAAGCCGTTCGGGTGAGATATAGAGCAGCTTGACTTTTCCCTGCATGAGCAGTTCGACCGTCTCGCGGTTCTCGTGGTCACTCTTCTCGCTGTTTAATGCAAGAGCGGGGATGCCGTTCTGCTGCAAGGCGTCAATCTGGTCGTTCATCAACGCCAGCAACGGAGAGATGACGATGGCAAACCCGTTTTCGCTCATCAGACCAGGAATCTGATAGCACAGCGACTTGCCGCCTCCAGTGGGCATGAGCACGATACTGTTGCCCCCATCAAGCGTGTGAGAGATGATGTCCCATTGTTGACCACGGAAGCTGTCATAGCCATAGCAACTCCTCAACAGTGCCAGTGCATATTCCTCACGTGTCATGACGCTCTTTCATTAACACAGTTGCAGCAATTGAGACATCACTGCCACCATAAAAAAAACTAGAAACTAATATGCGTTATCCTCGCCGTGAATGGCATTCCATGCCGTGCGGAAGATGATTTTCAGGTCCAGGAAGAAAGTCCAGTTCTCAGCGTACCACACGTCATACTCCACACGCTTCTCCATCTGCCACAATTCCTCGGTTTGGCCGCGATAACCGCGCACTTGGGCCCAACCCGTGATACCGGGTTTGATGGTGTGGCGCAACATGTACTTATCGATGAGTTCACTGTACATCTCGGTCTGTGCCACCATGTGTGGACGGGGGCCAACGATGCTCATCTCGCCTCGCCACACATTATAGAATTGCGGCAGTTCGTCGATGCTCGTGCGACGCAGGAAGTTACCGAATTTGGTCACGCGGGGGTCACCCTTAGTGGCTTGCAGCGTGTCGCTGTCATCGTTGACGCGCATGGTGCGGAATTTGTAGCAGTTGAAGGCTTGACCTCGATAGCCCGTGCGCTTCTGCACAAAGAAGATGGGGCCGGGTGAGGACAACTTGATGCCGATGGCGACAGGAATGATCACCAGTGGCGATAATATCAGAACAATCGTTGATATCAATAGGTCAAACGAGCGCTTAACCAGTCGGTTGATGGGATTTTTCAAGGGGTAGGGGTGAACGGCAAGGATGGGCACGTCGCCGATGGACTGCAGCTCAAACTGGCGGGTCACCGTGCGCCCGAACTGTGGCACATAATAGAAATCGACCGCATTGTTGTCGGCAATGCGTATCATGCGCGACACGTTTTGGTTGTCCTCGATGTCGGGAACGCAGCAGAACATCTCGTCCACCTGATGGGTCTTGACAAACTGTTCCACGTCGTTGAGCGTGCCCTGATAGACAGCCGACGCCGAGCGTGACTTGGGGTTGTTGTCAAAGAATCCCACGATATGGAAACCGTAACCCTGGTCGGACTGCATCTCGTTGATCAAGCGCACGCCCACGGTGCCTCCGCCGATGACGATGACGCGCTTGAAGTTAAAGCCCTGGTTGCGGTATAACTTGACCACCTGGCGCGAGAGTACCCACCATGTGGCCAATGCGATAAAGAAGATGACATAGAACAGCAACATGCGTTGCCATGGCGTGTCATGATTGCCCAGGAAGGATGTGAGCGTGACGAATATACCGGCATGGGTGAGCACCAGTTTGAGTGCTTGCCCCGCGACCTTCTCGGCGTAGAACACGCGCCGCTCATGCACGTTACTGTAGAAATAAAGACACACAAGCATCGCAATATTCAGCGCCAACCAGACGGGGCGGGAATATAACGCATTACCTGCGGGCAGTAAATCGTGATGCCACAAGAAACTGCAGAAATAGACAAGATTGACAATCAGCATATCGATAATGCTGAATATCCATCTGATGAATTGTCCATATCGGCCTTTACTTTTCATTGGCGTGTGCGGTCACTTGGGTAGAAATGATGAACAAGCCGAGGGGGGCTCATGTTGGCGCCCCCTCAGTGTCGTGGTTTCAAAACTAAATGCTGTCAATTATTGTTACTAGTGACAGGTCAGGCATTGTCAAGCTCCTTGATTTTCTGTTCCAGTTCGGCGATTTCTTCTTTGAGGCGAGCGATGCGGCGTTCCATTTCCTGAACCAGCGAGTTACCGCTCTTGGTGTTGGCCGTGAGGAAGCCCATGTTGTTCTCAAAGGTCTTGAGCTCGCTCATGCGTTGCTCGTAGGTGCGCACAAGCCTGTCGCGTTCGCTCAGGCCACGGTCACTACCCGCTGCGCGTCCGCCACGAGGAGATCCGCCATCGCCACGAGGACGTGAGCCGCGCATGTTGAGCGTGTCGAATGCCTTGTCGATCAGCTCCCTGTACTGGGTGTAGATCTTATCCTTCTCCTTGAAGGGCACGTGGCCGATTTCCTGCCAACGGTCCATCAGGTCGCGAACAGTCTGAGCAGCGTCTTCGGCAGCTTCCTCGATGGTGCTCTTGAGCGTAGCGATGATATCTTTCTTAGCCTTGAGGTTGTCGTGCTCGACAGCATGGACGTTGACGTTCTGTTTCTTCTTCTGCTCAAAGAAGTGGTCACAGGCGGCAATGAAGCGTTTCCACACGTTGTCGCTGTATTTCTTCACAACGGGACCGATGGTCTTCCACTCCTTCTGCATCTCGACAAACTTGTCAGTGGCCTCTTTCCACTCGGTGGAGTCCATGAGGGCCTCTGCTCGCTCACACAATTCAATCTTCTTGGCCAGGTTGGCATTGAGTTCCTCCTTCATCGTCTTGTAGAACTCGGCCTTCTTGCTGAAGAATTCGTCACACGACTTGCGGAAACGTGCAAACAGGGCCGCATTGGCCTTGCGTGACGCATATCCCAGTTTCTTCCAGTCTTCCTGGAGGGCGATGATCTGCTTGGTCACCTCATCCCATTGGGCATAGGTCTTGAGATCATCAGTCGAGATCTGCTCAATCTTCTCGCACAATGCAGTCTTGGCATCGGCATTTTCCTTCTCCTTGCTCTTGCGGTCTTCAAAGAAGGTTTGATATTTCTTGTTGATGGCACTGGAAGCGGCCTTGAAGCGGGTCCACAGTTCCTCGCGCAACTCCTTGGCCACGGGACCTATCTCGCGCCACTTGTTGTGCAGTTCCTGCAACTTCCTGAAAGCGGTGACGATGTCGGTTTCCTCATCGAGCGCCTCGGCCTCCTCGCACAGCTGTTGCTTGAGTTCCAGATTCTTCTTGAAATCATAGTCGCGCAGTTCCTTGTTCATCTTGAGCACATCGTAGAAGCGCTCGGTCGCACGCTGGAATTCTTTCCAGATTTCAGTGTCGGCAGTGGCGGGCACTTCGCCGGCGTCCTTGAAGTCCTGTTGCAACTGCTTCACGCGGTTGAACTGGCGGTTGATGTTATCGGGGTCGTTGGCAATCTCGTTGATGAGCGCGATAATCTGGCGCTTCTTTTCAAGATTGGCCTCTCGGTTGGCTTCCTGGGCCGCGTTATACTCGGTGCGTCTTTCCTTGAGCACATTGAGCAGTTCCTTTAAGTTGTTCTCGTCGTCGTCCTCCTTGGCGGTGAAGTCGCCCTCGTCATTTCCATTGGCTAGGAATTCCTCCCTCTCCTTGGCAATCTCCTCGCGGCGCAGGGCAAAGAATGCAGCCTTGATGGCCTGCACCTCGTCCTTGACTTCCTCGATGGGGCGGGTACCCAACTCACGCATCATGTCCACGAGCTCACCCTTACTCTTGCCGGCAAGATCCAGCTTGGGTGTGTCATGAGCTTCTGGCTCCTCGGCAGCGGGCTCTTCGGCCACGGGTTGCTCGGTTGCGGGCTGTTCAACAGTGGGTTCCTCGGCAACGGGTTCTTCGACTTCAACTTCTTCATTCACTACTTCCTGGGCCTCGTTCTGGGGCTCAGTGCTCAAGATCTGATCCTTCTCGAGATTGTTCATCGATTCAGATTGTTCACGCGGTTCCATCATAATTACTTTAGTTTATAATCGAGCGGCTCATTGACACTCGTTGTTAAATTCTAAACCCCAAATTTACTCATATTTTCTCAACCGCAAAACCATTTCATCGATTTTTTTTAAAAAATGCTACTTTTTTACCTCATTTATGCAAAATTGTGGGGCACTTGAGACCTGTTTGCCTCAAATGCCCCTTATTTTCCTCGGCAGTGGATCGCGATAACCGTTACTTGACTATAGTGGCCTTGATGATTTTGACATCAGTGACAGGACGGTCGGCGCTACCAGTCTCGACGTTCTGGATCATGTCCACGACATCCATGCCTGAAATCACCTCGCCGAAGACGGTGTACTGCCCATCGAGGTGTGGCGTGCCGCCCACGCTGGTATATGCATTGAGCTGCTCGTCGGTCATCGAGGGTATGGCGCTTGCGGCCTCAGCCTCAGTGAGTTGGATAAGCTCAGTCTGGAGTGCCTGTATGCCTGCATCGTCATGATTCCTCTGCAGCTCATCGATGCGTTGGCGATTCTCGTTCACCAGGCGCATGAAGATGTTCTTCTTCTGCATGTCGGCCATGCCCTGGGCCATCATTTTCAGCTCCTCACTGCCAAAAATCTTACCAGTGACGATGTAGAACTGGCTGCCGCTGCTGCGGCGCTCAGGGTTCACCTGGTCGCCAGTGCGGGCAGCTGCAAGGGCGCCGCGCTTGTGGAAGTACTTGGGATATACAAATTCGGCAGGAATCGTGTATCCGGGATCGCCGTCGCCCAGCATGGTATTGGGACCAGCGGTCTTGGATTTGCCGTCACCGGTCTGGATCATGAAGTCCTTGATCACGCGGTGGAAAAGCACGCCGTCATAATATCCTTCTTTGACCAACTTGATGAAGTTGTCACGGTGCAGGGGTGTCTCGTTGTAGAGTTCGACAACGATGTCGCCCAGCGAGGTTTCGAGTTTGACTTGTGTCATTTTTGTGTTATCGTTGGTTTGTTTTTGGTCGGGAGCGATGCTCTGGCTCTCGCTGTTTGAGTTGATGGCTAAGCATGTCATGAACGAGAATGCGGCCATCACAAATGATAAAAATAAATTCCTTTTCATTATAATAGTTAGCTAGGATTAACTTGCAATCAGATGCCGACGGGGTATAATCGCTTATAGATGCGGCGGAAGTTATCGTCCTTGGCACTCAGTTCGGCAGCGTGCTCCTTGAAGTCGTCACCCCATAGCGAAGCGGCCAAGTAGGACAGATAAACGTGGTCGCGGTCTTTGGCTATGGCGGCCTTGACCAGCAGGTCGATGCTCGATGCGTATTTCTCGCGGTCGATGGCATTGAGGTAGCGTGCGGTGCTCACCACAAACTGTCCCGTTCGGTCCTTTAATATCATGTTGTCAACCAGGGCTGGCATGTCCTCATCGATACTGCCCATGTTGTTGGCGATGTACTCATAGGTCAACAGCCCATTGGTGTCATCATTGAGTATCTTTTTAATATTGTTGTCCATATGATCAATTTGCGATATCAGTCATTTACAATCCACAAAGGTAATGCTTTTTTCATTACTCGCACCATTTTGCTCCAAAAAATAACTGACATTAAGAATTGTAATTGCCGCGGGTTTCTTATTATGTGAGGGAGATGGACGTTGCACATGATGAATCGTTGTGAAAATGCTGGTAAATTGTAATGAAAAAGGGTGTTATTCCTTTCAAAATATAAAAGATTTTTAAATACTTGGCAAAAAAAATAAAATAATGAGTTTTTTGGGTGGATGATGCTAAAAATTGGCATAAAATGACTACCTTTGCACCGCAAAACCCGAAATTAATATTATTTGCAAATATATTCAATTAGAAAAAGTTTAGTAAATGAAGACGATTTACACTTTTGGTAACGGTCAGGCAGAAGGCCGTGCCGACATGAAGGATCTGCTGGGTGGCAAGGGTGCTAACCTTGCCGAAATGAACTTGATTGGTGTTCCTGTTCCCCCGGGTTTCACTATTACTACCGAAGTTTGCCGCCTCTACAACGAGAAAGGTCGTGAGGCTGTTGTGGCTTTGATCAAGGACGATGTGATGAAATCAGTTGCACACATCGAGAAATTGACCGGTAACAAGTTCAATGATCCTAGCAACCCCCAGCTGGTATCGGTTCGCTCGGGTGCTCCCGTGTCGATGCCTGGTATGATGGACACCGTCCTCAACCTGGGTATCAATGATGCCGTAGCCGAGACGATGGCACAGAAGTCGGGCAACCCCCGCTTCGCATGGGACAGCTATCGCCGTTTCGTGCAGATGTACGGTGACGTTGTGCTGGGCATGAAGCCCCAGAACAAGAACGATATTGACCCGTTCGAGGCCATTATCGAGGAGATGAAAGAGAAGAAGGGCGTGAAGCTGGACACCGAGCTTGATGTCGATGACCTCAAGGAACTGGTAGTTCGCTTCAAGGCTGCTGTTAAAGAGAATACCGGCAAGGACTTCCCCACCGATGCCTACGATCAGCTGTGGGGCGCCATCTACGCTGTGTTTGACAGCTGGAACAACGAGCGCGCTATCCTGTACCGCCGCATGAACCAGATCCCCGAGGAGTATGGTACGGCAGTCAACGTGCAGGCCATGGTCTATGGTAACATGGGCAACAACAGTGCTACTGGCGTTTGCTTCTCGCGTGACGCCGGTACCGGTGAGAACCTGTTCAACGGTGAGTACCTGATCAATGCTCAGGGCGAGGACGTTGTGGCTGGTGTACGCACCCCGCAACAGATCATGACCGTGGGCAGCCGCCGCTGGGCCGAGATGCAGGGTATCAGCGAGGAAGAGCGTGCCTCGAAGTATCCCTCCCTCGAGGAGTCGATGCCCGAGTGCGCTGCTGAGCTCGTTAAGATCCAGCACAACCTCGAGGAGCACTACCACGACATGCAGGACATGGAGTTCACCATCCAGGACGGCAAGCTCTGGCTGCTCCAGACCCGCAATGGCAAGCGCACCGGCGCCGCTATGGTGAAGATCGCCATGGACCTGCTGCGCGAAGGCGCTATCGACGAGAAGACCGTCATCAAGCGCATGGAGCCCGGTAAGCTCGATGAGCTGCTGCACCCCGTATTTGACAAGGCTGCCGTTAAGAGCGCCAAGGTGATGGCCAAGGGTCTGCCCGCCAGCCCCGGTGCCGCTACCGGTCAAATCGTGTTCTTTGCCGACGATGCCGAGGAATGGGCTTCGCGCAAGAAGAAAGTCATCATGGTGCGCATCGAGACCTCTCCCGAGGACCTGCGCGGTATGAGCGTGGCTCAGGGTATCCTCACCGCCCGTGGCGGTATGACCTCGCACGCTGCCGTTGTGGCCCGTGGTATGGGTAAGTGCTGTGTGTCGGGTGCCGGTACCATCAAGGTGGACTACAAGGCCCGCACCGTAGAGATGAACGGTAAGACCTACAACGAGGGTGACTGGATTTCGATCAATGGTAGCACCGGCGAGGTTTACGACGGTGCCGTTGCAACTGTAGATCCCGACCTGGGCGGCGACTACGCTGCTGTTATGGCACTTGCCGAGAAGTACAGCAAGATGGACGTTTACACCAATGCCGACTCGCCCCGCGACGCCCTGAAGGCTCGCGAGCTGGGTGCCCACGGTATCGGTCTGTGCCGCACTGAGCACATGTTCTTCGAGGGTGACCGCATCAAAGCCATGCGCGAGATGATCATCGCTCCCGACGAGGAATCGCGCCGCGTCGCTCTGAACAAGCTGCTCCCGCTGCAGCGTGGCGACTTCGAGGGTATCTTTGAGGCCATGGACGGCTATGAGGTAACCATCCGCCTGCTCGATCCTCCCTTGCACGAGTTCGTACCCCACCAGCTCGAGACCATGCGTGAACTGGCCGAGGAGACCGGTCGCAAGCTCGAGGAAGTGAAGCTCATCTGCGACGGCCTTGAGGAGTTCAACCCCATGCTGGGTCACCGTGGCTGCCGTCTAGGCAACACCTATCCCGAGATCACCGAGATGCAGGCCCGCGCCATCATCGAGGCTGCCCTCAACGTCAAGGCTAAGGGCGTTGATGTTCATCCCAAGATCATGGTTCCCCTGATCGGTGTGAAGAACGAGATCCAGATGCAGGCCGACATCATCAACGAGACCGCCAAGAAGGTATTTGCCGAGCGTGGCGAGACCGTTGCCTACAAGGTAGGTACCATGATTGAGATTCCGCGTGCAGCCCTCGTTGCCGACCAGATTGCTCAAGTGGTTGACTTCTTCTCCTTCGGTACCAACGACTTGACTCAGATGACCTTCGGTTACTCGCGCGATGACGCCGGCAAGTTCCTCTCGATCTACAAGGAACTGGGCATCCTCAAGGAGGATCCGTTCCAGGTTCTCGACCAGGAAGGTGTTGGCCAGCTCGTTGAGATGGCTACCCGCAAGGGCCGTGCCGCTAACCCCGACCTCAACGTCGGCATCTGCGGTGAGCACGGTGGTGAGCCCAAGAGCGTGAAGTTCTGCAACAAGCTCAACCTTGACTACGTTTCCTGCTCACCCTATCGCGTGCCCATCGCCCGCCTTGCTGCTGCACAGGCTGCCGTTGAGGCCGAGTAAAGAAAGGCATCATTCTTTCCAATAAGACAGCGGTTGGCTCCCATTACGGGAACCAACCGCTGATTTGTTATCACTCTCTGAGTTCTCTGAAAACTCGAGGTTACTTGATTACCTCAGCCAGTTTGTTGGCCAGATCTTCGCCAGTAAGGCCACGGGCCAAGATGGTGCCGTCGGGGCCGAAGACGATGATGTGGGGAATGCCCTTAATGCCATAGAGGTCAGTAGGCTCATTCAGGTTTTGGGTGCCGATGATGACAGGCCATGTGATGTTGAGCTCTTGCATAGCCTTGCGGGTGTCGTCAGGATTGTCCCACACGGCAACGCCCAGCACATCAAACTTGTCGCCATACTTGGCCTTGAGGGCTTGCAGTTTGGGAATTTCGGCACGGCAGGGTGGGCACCAGCTTGCCCAGAAGTCAACCACGGTCACTTTGTCCTTGCCGACGTAGTCCGACAACTTCTGCACCGAACCGTCGCTAGCGGGTACCTCAAAGTCGGTAAACTTTTGACCTACAGCGGTAACAGTCAATTGGTGGGCGGCGTTCTTAGCCTTTTCAACGCGCTTGAGCTGGGCATACTCGGCAGGTGCCTGTTTGAGCATGTCGTCAATTTCAGCCTCGGTGAAGTCCTTATACATCAGATAGTTGCAGAATGCCCAAGGACCGATGGCGTTGTCCTTGTTTTCCTCATAGAACTTCCTCAATCCCTCGGCATAATTGGCATCGCTCTCTTCCTCGGTAAGGGTGGAGTCGTTGGCGATGAGCTCCATGTTTTTGCTCCATGCCGCCATTTTATCGTTGAGGGGGCTGATAGCGGTACCCTCCGCAATATTGAGCTTCACCTCGCCAGGTTCAACGATGAATCCGTAACGGTTACCGCCCACAAGCAGTCGGGCAAAGAAGCCCTTGCCAGCATCGTTGCCCTCAAAGGTGCACATCTGGTTTTCGACGGTGGCGCTCAGCAGCGTGTCGCCAGTGTCATAGTTGGTCAGGAAAGCGGTCTCTCCATTGGCGCTATCATCAGGGAAAGTGACCGTCACCTTGTAGCCCTTGCTGCACGATGCTAGCAACAATAGGGCTGTGAAAATGAATGCAAATTTCTTCATATCAATCTATTCTCAAAAAAACAAATAATTAATACTTACTCACGAATCGCCTTATAAATAAGGGTGTTGATGTGGCTGCGCGCGCTGATGCGACCAAAGTTGGGGTTGTTGCGCGTGGGGCTCACACGGTTACTCAAGAAGATGTAGAACATGTCATTCTTGGGATCGACCCAGAAGCAGGTGCCTGTGAATCCCGTGTGGCCGTAGGTCTCGGGAGTTGCCTCGGGACAGGTGTTGCTCTCGTTGGGATTACCCACGACGGGTTTGTCGAAGCCCAGGCCGCGATGACTGTTGGGGCTCTTCTGGGTCGTAAAGGTCTCGACAGTAGATGCCTTCAACAACCTCACGCCGCCATAGGTGCCCCCGTTCAACCACATCTGGAACAGTTTGGCCAGGTCGTTGGCGTTGCTGAACAAGCCGGCATTGCCCTGTACGCCGCCCGAGAAAGCAGCCAACTCATCGTGCACGTAGCCATGGATGTGCTGACGGCGCAAGTAGGTATCCTTCTCGGTATAGGCGATTTCGTCGCGTGAATACTTGCTCAACGGCCTGTAGAGCGTGTGGTAAGCTCCCAGCGGTGCGAAGATGTAGTTGTTCACATAGTAGTTGAGAGGCGAGTGGGTCATGCGCTGTACAGCATCGGCCAGCAACGAAAAGTTGCAGCAGCTGTACAGGTACTTCTTCTTGCCCAGCGGAGCATGGTACATGCGGTTCATGATTGAGTCATAAGTCACGCGACCGCCCCAGATGCCGTCGGCAATGGCGATATTGAATTTGTCGGTCTTGACGGTCGAGAGGATGTCGGTGCGCAACTTGGCGTCTTTGTGTCCCCAAGCACCGTTCATGACCTTGATGGGGTGGGTGGCATCCTCGGCTCCGGCAATGAGCACTCCGCTATAGGTGTTGGGATCCATCATCATTTTCCACATGTCGAGCGATGCGGGCATACCTGTCTCATGATAAAGCAGGTCGCGGAAGGTGATATCCTCCTTGTCGCCATCGCGAAGGCCAGGAATATACTGGCTGGCCTTGTCATCAAGACGGAACTTGCCGTCGTCAAAGGCTTTCATCACGCCACTGATGGTGCCAGTAGCCTTGGAGACTGATGCAAGCCCGAACAGCGTGTTGTCATCCACCTTGATGTTGCTGCTGTAGTCGATAGTGCCGAATGAGCCCTTATAGATGACCTTGCCGTGACGTGCCACAATCACCTGGCAACCGGGGAAGGCATGCTGTTGTACACCCAGGCGGCACACAGAGTCGATTTGGGCCGTCAGGCGGTTGTCCAGACCCACCTCGGCAGGAATGGAGTACCCCAGGCGGTTGGCGGCGTAATGGATGCCATGACCGGCGTCATAGCGGGTCTTCTTGCCGTCAAAGCTCAATGAAATGGGCAGATTGCCGTTAGCGGCGTTACCGCCAAAGATGGTCTGCGCGGCATAGTCCTCGGCCAGCGTCGAGTTCTCGTAGGTGAGCACCACGGCCTTGACGTGCTTGTTGGTGATTGCCTTGCCGAAGTTCTTGATTTCGTAAGGCTTGCAAGTGAGCACGGCAATGACGTTCTTGCACTTCTTGGCAATGGTCTCGAGAGCAGCACGATTGGCGTCATTGTCACCGCTCACCTCGACGATGATGGTGTTGAAATGGCCATCGTGAAGTTGTTCAGCGAGTTCGGCGGCACTGCCGGCCTTGGCCAGGTCAAAACGCTTTACCTGGGCATAGTCGGCGCACCTGCGCGTGAACATGGATGCCGTGCCGTTCTCGTTGCCGATGGTTGCCACGGCGATATGGCGACTCTGCAGGTTGTGGATGGGCAGGATATTGTCGTTATTCTTGATTACTGTGATACTGCCGGCGGTGAGCTGGCGCTTGAGCACCTGGGCGTGCTGGGAATTGACGTCGCCAGTCAAGTTGGCTGTGTTCACATGTTGAGGGCTGCTCAAATTCAGGGCATACTTGTAGCGTAGCATCTTCTTGCAGCGCTCGTCTATTAGGCTCTGGCTGATGGTGCCCTTGTCAACGGCTTGCTTCACGGCCGCAATCTCGTCGCCGATGTTCTCGGGCATGAGCAACACGTCGTTGCCTGCAAGCAGGGCGTTGACACAGGCCGATCCCTTGAGCATCTGCGTTGCTCCCCTCATGTTCAGTGCGTCGGTGAAGATGAGTCCCTCAAAACCCATATCGCCACGCAACAGCGTCGCTACACAGTCGCTTGACAGGCTCGTGGGAGCCTTGCCCCCCTCGATGGCGGGCACGAGCAGATGTGCCGTCAGGATGCCGCTCAATCCGGCATCGATGAATTTTCTGAAAGGCACGAGTTCACAGGTGTTGATTTCCTGTAATGTCTTGTTGATGACAGGCAGCGTCTTGTGGGAGTCCTCGCTCGACGACCCATGTCCCGGGAAGTGCTTGCCCACAGCCATCACTCCGCCATCCTCCAGGCCGCGCGCAAAGGCGATAGCGTGCCTGGCGACCAATTCGGGGCTCTCGCCGAAGGAGCGGTTGCCGATAACGGGATTAAGCGGGTTGTCATTCACATCGAGAACCGGTGCGAAGTTCACCTGAATGCCCATGCGGCGGCATTGGCGCGCCACTTCACGACCATATTCATAGAGGAGCATGTCGTCATCGAGCGCACCCAAGATGAGGTTGCGCTGGAAGTTGGGTACCTCCTTGAGCCTCATGCCCAATCCCCACTCGCCATCGATAGTGATCATCAGGGGCACGCTGGCGAGCGACTGTGCCAAGTTGGTGATCTCCACCTGCTCGGCGATGGTGCTTTCCTCATAGATGAGACCGCCCACCAGGTTTTTGGTGACAAGTTGCTTGACCTGTTCGCGAGTGATGTCATTGCTCCTTGGGGTAACTGCTGCGACGATGAGCTGGCCGATGCGTGCCTCGGGCGACAGCGAGTTGAACACGCTGTCCACCCATTGGTTCATGGCCACCTGGTCCACATTGTTGAACAGGTTGGGCAGTTTGGCGTTGCCTCGTGCCGCGGCACACAACGTGAGCGTTACAGCGGCGGTTACCAGTAAGATACGTTTGAATTTGGTCATTGTCTCTTCTTTTTTGGGTCGTTTAAACGTCCAATTACGCTAAGTTGACAAATTGATGGCAAATATCCTTCGCGTAATTCGTAGTTCTTATTTTTTCTCGATTCTCACGTCATCCTTGGCGTCGATTTTCTTGCCTTGGGCCTGCAGGCTCTTGACATAGGTGAGGATGTGGTTGCCATACTTCTGGGTATCGACAAACAGGCGCTCACACCTTGTCATTGGCGTCATGTAGTCGCCTCCGTTGGCCAGGTAGTCAATGGTGGCGACGATATAGGTCTTTTTCGGGTCGATTTTCTTGCCTTTGAGCTTGGCACTGGTCATCTCGCCTTTGTCGTTGTAGGTGGCACGCAGTTCCTTGCTGACGGCATCACCACCGCGGCCACACATCAGCTTGATGCTTTCAATCAGTTCGGTGCCGGGCATCTCGAGCACGACAAAGCGGTTGTCGAACGGGAACATCGAGCTGATGACACCCTCGGTGACAACACCCTTGGGCATGTCGGTGCGGATGCCGCCCTTGTTCATGATGGCGCAGTCGATATTCTGAATGCCCGAGAGCTCCTTAATGATTTCCATGGTGGCATCGCTCACCCAGTTCTGTGCGGCAGCGCTGGAATTTTTCATGAATCGTGCACTGGTGCCCACGGGATTGTTCATGATGCTGTCCACACCGTGGCGGTATTGGTCAAGCCAAGCATTCATTGCCGTGTAATGGCTAGCGGCCTCGTCCCACGTGTCATCCACATCGATTTGGTGATAGACGATGTCGCCTGTCTCCAGATCCAGGTCATAGGTGGAAACCAGCTTGCCGCTCTTGCCGTTCTGGCCGATGGGAATCATCTTGCCGTCGGCATTGGCTATGCGGTCCCAGCCGCCGCCGGGCTTGATAACGGTGTGGGAGTGGGAACTGATGACCATGTCGATATAGTGGCTGTGACCGATGATGAGCGTGTCGTTGGGTTCACTGGGCTCATAGCTGCTGTAACCGATGTGTGACACCATGATGGCATAGTTCACATGCTGCACCTCCTTGAGGTAGCGGGCCGTGGCGTCGGCCACATCGGGTGCTGAGTGGTAGCCCAGGTTCTCACAATTCATGTCGGCAATCAGTCCCGAGGGGTTCACGTTGATGCCAAAGAAGCCGACCCGCTTGTCGCCCACGGCCTTGATCCAATAGGGGTGGAACAAGCCGTCAAGCGGCGTTGCGCTGAAGTCGTAGTTGGCACTCATCTTCACGGCATCCACGTCGCGGTAGTGTGCCGCCAGCTCCTCCATGCCGTTGTCAAACTCGTGGTTGCCAAGGATGATCGCGTCATAGCCAAGCGTGTCCATTAGCGCAAATTCCACCTCGCCACGGTATAGCGAGAAGAACAGCGTGCCCTGAACGGCATCACCGGCATGGATGAGTACCGTGATGTCGTTGGTCGCACGCATGTGGTCATAGATGGCCCTGCGACGTGCCACGCCGCCCTTGCCGTCGCTGGCAGGGTCGATCTGGCTGTGGGTGTCGTTAACAGCGATAATCATCAGATGCTCGGCGCGCAGCGCGGGAATTACCATCAGAGCGCACAGGCACAAAAACATGAAATTGCGTGATTTTGCCATAATTGTCATATCGGTTTTTGAAGTGTTTCTTTTCATCGACAAAGTTACAACAAACTTTTTACTTTTCGTGGTTAGGATGAGCCAAAAATTCCCACTTTGCTCTTGTTGATCATGCCACCCCCTCACACGACAACAGCCGCACCAGGATCAATTCCTGATGCGGCTGCATGATTGCTAGTTGTGATTACAGGCGGGCCTGCGTTAGCGCATGAGCACCTTGCTGGAGCTGCGGCTGCCGTCGCTGTAGGTCGTCACGATGATGTTCAGACCGCTGAACGGCTTGTCGCTCTCTACACCCATCAGGTTGTAGTAGCGCTTGCTCACCTCGGTGCGTGCGGCCTTCACCTCGTTAACGGTCGTCACATTACCCAGGTCATTGCCGTTAGAATCCTCGCTGCTGCCCTTCAACGGGAAGACGATGAACTTGCTGTTCGCCAAGCTTTCAGGTTTATAGGGAGCTACAGCCAGATCGGCCCAAGTGCTGTTGGAACGGCGCGGGGCATTCGATACATGGTCGGGATAGTCGGGATCGTTACCATCATTATAGCCATTGCCCTTATAGACACCAGGCATGTATTCCACATCGGTCAATTTCTCGCCGTGAGCATAACGGATGATAGCCATGATCTTGTAGGCCTGGCCTGGCTTGAAGATGCGGTACCAGGGTTCTTGCTCGCGACCTTGTTGAGCATTGGGATCACTGGGATCGAAGGGGATTTCCATGTCTTCGAACAATGACCAATTGACCTTGAATGCAGCATACTGCATGTAGCCGTTGCTGAAGGGACCATAAGTCGTTCCCCAAGCGCCATTCGGGTCGTTAGGGTTAGTACCGTCCCACAATTGACCTTTGCGGTTCCAGTTCATGGGCACATAGAATGCGCCGGGATCATCAGGTTCTGAAATGCATCCCTCAGTACCGATATTGTGATTGGGATCGTCGTGAACGAATACAGCCCATGTGATGTAGGCCACCTCCTGAGGCTTGGGTGCCACATAGAACATCTTGTACAATGTGGACTTATCCACAATAGTGGTGTCTATGATCTGGTTGCCCTGCTGGTCGTAACCCATGATGGGCTCAGCCTTATAAACGCCGTTATAGGTGCCGGGGTTCCAGTCTTGATGAACGTAGCTGAACACTACCGTGTCATTGAAGTGAGGCGTGATGTAAACGTTCTTCTCGTAATCGTACTCAGCACCGGGCCTTGCGATATTGGTGATGTGCATCTGAGGATTGACATTGTTCACAATATTACCCGACATGGTGCGGCCAGGAATGATGCGGCCAACGTACTGATCAAGGTAATGTTCCTCCTTATAGGGATCCAAGATGTCATTCTCGATATCCTCAAAGGTCATCGTGTCGAAGTCTCCACTCTGGTTCACGTCACCATTGCTCTTGGCATTGGCGTTGTCAAAGTTGGGCGAGATCACAATCTTAACCCAGTTACTCTGGTCATAGTCGGTGCGCTTGAGCTGGATCTGTGAGCCACCGGGATAGGTTGCGGTCTTTGTGTGGGCACAAACGCCATAAACGTAGTCGGTAGTGCCATCGGGCATTCTCGACTTGGCGGCATAATTGTCCATATCCTTGGCATACAGAGCACCATGAACCTCGACGGTCTCAAGCAACTCTCCTGATTGGTCATAAACCGGGATCTGTGTCACGGCATTCTTGTCATAGTAAACGCCCACAAGGTCGTCTTCAACAGTGTATTTGGGACCATTGACAACGCCACTGTTGATGATGGCGCTGAGCGAGTTGCCCAAGTAGATCAATCCCAGGTAGTCATAGCAGGCGCCATTGCTGAATACAAGGTCACCCGTCTGCTGGCGGACATTGTCACCGGCTTCGCCTTCACTGCCGCCACCCAAGCCGTTGTCAAAGATGACATTGGTGGGAATCATGTTGTGGTCAAAGTCCTCGATCAAGCCGAAGTCGTAGCACCATACCTCGTAACCATCCTCGTCATAGCCCACGAACGTGCACTTCGATCCAGGATAGGGCCTGGTGAACTCGACAACATTGTCGCCCACTTCATACCAAGCGTAGCAGTAAACCGAGTCCCAACCAGTGGTGTTGGTGTAGTAAACATAGTAGTGGTCCTCGAGCATGGTCTCGCAATCGCTCACGCCACTCGAACTCACTTGATAGTAGTTGCGGGTCACCTCAAGCAAGCTGTCGCAGTGCTGTGCGTTGGGCTGGCGGTTGGTGGTGGCATCCTCGTCAATCCAGGTGAGCCAGATTTCACCCGAACGACGCATGATAATCTGTGACTTGAGGTCATTAGCATTGTTCTTGCGGATGAAATAGAACTCACAGATCGAGTTGCTGACGCTCCATGCATACCACTCCTTGCCATCGACGGTGGTGGTGTCATTCATGTCATTGAGGTAGCCGTTGCCCACATAATTCTGGCCATCGATCATTACCTCGCCTTCGTAGGTGTAGTTGGTGGGACCATCTTGAGCGACCTCATAGGTGCGGCCTTCCTGGTTCTTGAGGTTGAGCTTGTTCCAGGAATAGATACCACCACGCTTGCCATCCAGCGTCTGGCCCTGATAGGTGCCGCCAGCGGGGTCAAGCTCTACATTCGAAGTCTTCTGGAGATAGATCTTGGTCTGCGTCTTCGTGCCGCCATCGGCAGTGCGACGCAGCGTCACGGTTTTCTTCTCGAGGTTCACGACAACAACATACTTGCCGGTAGTACCCACAAAGTGATAGTTGTTGGAGTTGTTCTGATTCAACGTCTGGGCGTAATTCACCATGAAGTCATTGATTTCATAGCCATCATTATTAGCACCCCATGTCACTCCGTTGTTCAGGTCGTTGGTGAACAGGAAGTAGTCACCCTGGTTGAGCGTGATGGTTGTCTGATAGACGATACCGTCAACAGTGGTCAACATTTGGCTGTTGTCCTGCCAGTTCCAGTTGACGCCGTAGCCGATGTAGAGCTCAGGATTGCTGCGTGATACCCTCACCTTGTGGTTCGTGGGATCCACCTCGATGGTATAGGCGCCCTGCTGGTCAACAAACCAGTTGTGGTTCTCGCCCACAGTGCTGTAGGGTACATAACTCATCCACTCGCCGATGAACTCCTCGGTGATAGCCCAGTTGCTCTCGCCGTTGGAACTCAAACGGTGTGCATTGACGGTGTCCCAGTCATCGTTGTCAGCGCCAATCTTGGTAGTGAAGGCGAAGTTACTCATGGCAGTGAGTACAACATTATCCAGCGTGTAGATGCCAGTTGTCTCGTTATAACTCATCTTGATACCCGCATTGGATGCCCATTGCTGTGTGTTGGCATAACCAATGAGGTACATGTCGGGACGGCTGTCGGCCTCGTCATTGGGACCGTCCACTGTGTTGCCGCCACCGTAAGTGAAATAGCTAGTGCCAGGTTCAGCGGTCAGGTTGGCGGTTTGGGTGCTGCTGCTGCCGTTCTCGTTGAAGATCACGCCTATGGTTGTGTCATAGGAAGTGTAGGTCACGTGGTAGTAGGTGAAGCCGTTGATGACCTGAGAAGTCAGGCTCGACAGCGAGGTGCCGCCCGTGCTTCCCTCCCAAGCATCCGAAAGAGTGCCGTTGGAGTCCCAAGCATACAGGTACACGTTGCCGATAGGCTCGGTGCCATCGTAGCGCACGTAGATGTCGTAAGTATAGATCGGGTCGGCCTGAATCAGCGTTGCCACAGCATTCACGTTGGTGCCGTCGAAGGTGAACACTACATTGTAGGTGCCATTGGCATCAATCTGGAACGAGGCGTTATCGTCAGCGGGATACCATGAACCGTTGGTGCCGGTAACCTTGTAGTCATAAGTGCCGGCGGCAAGATGGATGTTGTTTACGGTCCAGGTATAGGTGCCGTTATCCTCGGTCATGTGCGTCTCGCTGCCGATGCTCCAGCCGTTGGGGAAGATACTGGTGTTCTCACCCACAACGTAGAAGTCGGGCACATCGGGTTGAGTCATCGGGCCAGTGACGTTGCTGCCTCCACCGTAGGTGAAGTAGTTATTGCCAGGCAATGCAGTCAGATCGGCGGTTTTGGTATCACCGCTACCGTTCTCATTGAAGATTACGCCTATGGTCGTGCTATAGGAAGTGTAGGTCACATGGTAGTAGGTGAAACCGTTGACTTCCTGCGTGGTCAGGTTCGACAGTGCGGTGCCACCAGTGCTGCCGTCCCAAGCGTCCGACAGATTACCGACGGCATCCCATGCGTAGATGAATACGTTGCTCACATTCTCTTCGCCCGTGTAGCGCACGTAGATGTCGTAGGTGTAGGTCGGGTCGGCCTGAACCAGTGTGGGCACGGCGTTCACGTTGGTGCCGTCAAAGGTGAACACTACATTGTAGGTGCCATTATCAGCCACGCTGAACGTGGCGTTATTGCCGCTGGGGTGCCAGGAGTTGTCACTGCCCAGAACCTTGTACTCATAGTTGGTGCCTGCTACCAAATGGACGTTGTTTGCGGTCCAGGTATAGGTGCCGTTGTTGTCAATCATCAGGTTCTCGGTGCCAGTGCTCCAGCCGTTCGGGAAGAGGTTGGTGTCCTCACCCACGACGTAGTAGTCGACAGGAGCGGTGGGAGCTGTACCTACAACCTTGAATCTAGGGGTATTGGCATCAAAGGTTATGGTCACTTGACCGGGATCCACCGTAATGTAATAGCTGCTACTACCTTTCTGTGTAGTGACCCAGGTTCCATCCACGTTCACTTCCACATTGCCGCTGTTGGGAGCATAACGGTGATTGGCGTTGAAGTCATCCCAGCTGCCGCCGGCTCCGTCGGCGAAGGCGAAGTAGTAAGTGCCTGCTGTAGTGACATTATAGCTGTAAGTATAGACATCATTATTTTCATCATAGGTCATGGCGGTGGTAGGAGTGAAACTCCATCCACTAGGCACCAGACCACCGTCACCTGTGATATAATAGTTAGGGGTGACAGGAGTGACTGATTTCTCGGTCACATTGACGTTGACGTCCTTGGTAATCACATTAAACGAGAATACCACATCGGCAACGCCTGTGAAGTTGATTGAATAATTGTAGTTTGAGCCTGGCCAAGCGTTGGTCCAGGCATGGTCCTGAACGACTTTAAACTGGTAGGGACCTTGCGTGACGTTCACATCGGTGAACGACAGCGTGTAGTTCACTCCGTCGTTTGTGGTCATGTCATTGTTGGCATCGGTCTGACCCCAACTGGAGCCTAACAATTCGGTCTGGCTGCCTGCAACGGTCAGCGTCTTGAACGGGCCGAACACCGAAACGGCATTGCCGCTCGTGTTGAAGATGTACACGATGCTTTGCGTGCCAGATGAACTAACGCTGTAATTATAGTTGTTACTTGGGTAGGCGGTGCCCCATGAGTGATTTAGGGCAACCTTGAACTGATAGCTTCCCGAATTGACGTTAGCGGTCTTGTTCAGGTAGTAGTAGGTCGTGCTACCCATGCGCACCATGTCATTGCTGGTGTTGCTCGGATCCCATTCGGTGCCGAGTACTGCGGCAGGAGTGCCGGCCACAGTGTAGGTCTGAGCATGCAACTGCGGCACGGTCGCAGCCAGACATAACATCAAGGCCAATAGCCTCCATGTTGTTTTGGTTAGAAATTTTACCTTTTTCATCTGTAATTAAGTGATTAAAAATATGTTAATTCGTTCAAAGTTAATCTGTTAGCACATAGATGCATGCATCTTGAATCATCCTCGCTTGAATTCTGGTTGGAATCATGCGCCAAAGATACAAGAAGATACAATTAACATCTACAATTTTTCAGCAAGCAAATATAATTGAATGTTATTATAATAATGTGGTGGAAAACAACCTGTTAACATTTTTTATATATGCAAACGATTGCACATTTTTATTATAAAAAGTGGGAGAGCACACCGGAACTGTATTGACACACTGTCATCAGATTGCGTTATGCTCGAGAAATCAAACCATTATATTATCGCAGTCCGACGGATGCCTATGTAAACTATTCGATTTCTTGCGAGCTATCCATGGAACGCTCGTAGAGTCAGCAGACAGTTGAGGCGTGGTGTTCTCTCCCACGGGTGGTTTTCATGGTATTAGATTATGGTTCAGGAGACTTGCAGCAGCTTGGCGATAGCATCAGCCGTCTCGGGATTGTCGGCGAGGAATTGCTTGGCTGCTTCGCGTCCCTGGCCCAGGCGCATATCCTGCCAGCTGAACCATGCGCCGCTCTTCTTGATGATGCCTGCCTCGACACCCAAGTCAATGATCTCGCCCTCACGGCTGATGCCCGTGCCGTAGATGACGTCGAACTCGGCTTTGCGGAAGGGTGGGGCGACCTTGTTTTTCACGACCTTGACGCGTGTCTGTGCCCCCAGAACCCGCTCGCCGTCCTTGATGTGCGCCAGGCGGCGGATGTCCAGACGCACACTGCTGTAGAACTTCAAGGCGTTCCCGCCAGTAGTCGTCTCGGGGTTGCCGAACAGCACGCCCAGCTTCTCGCGCAGCTGGTTGATGAAGATGCAGCATGTGCGCGTCTTGGCGATAGTGGCGGTGAGTTTCCTCAAGGCCTGGCTCATCAACCGCGCCTGAAGGCCCATTTTGCTCTCGCCCATCTCGCCCTCGACTTCAGCCTTGGGGGTGAGGGCGGCGACGCTGTCGATGACGATCACGTCGATCGCCGCCGACCTGATCAACTGGTCAGCAATCTCCAGAGCCTGCTCGCCGTTGTCGGGTTGCGAGATCCACAGGTTGCGTGTGTTCACTCCGACGGCTTCGGCATAGGAGCGGTCGAACGCGTGTTCGGCATCGATATAGGCAGCGATGCCGCCCGTCTGCTGCGCCTGGGCGATGGCGTGCAGTGCTAGCGTGGTCTTGCCCGATGACTCGGGGCCGTAGATCTCGATGATGCGGCCACGGGGATATCCACCCACGCCCAGCGCGCGGTCCAGACCAATGGATCCCGTGGGGATGACGTCAACGTCCTCAACACTCTCGTCGTTCATGCGCATGATCGCGCAATGGCCGAAGGCTTTCTCGATTTTGGCGACAGCATTCTGCATCACTTGCAGCTTGACGGGATCGACCTCGACCGTGTGAAGTGCGTGGGGTGCTGTCTCGCTCACGTGGTTGCTCACGATGTCGGGTGTGGCGATGCTCAACACCTGCTGACCGTCAATCATCACTTCTTGTTTTAAAATTTGCTCTGTCATAGTTTGTTTGTATTTAAATGGATGAATAATTTCGTTTGACAGTGCAAAGGAAAAACAGTCCAGTGCCAATTATTGACACTGGATTCGCAAAAGATATTAAAAAACTCCGAAAAACAGTGACAGCAGGATGGCTCCTGTTATGGCTGCTTTATCAGATTGACGTCGAGTGGATTAGAACTCGGCGTTGTTGGGCGTGCGCGGGAACGGGATGACGTCGCGGATGTTGGCCATACCGGTCACGAACAGGATCAGGCGCTCGAAGCCCAGACCGAAACCGCTGTGAGGCACGGTGCCGAAGCGGCGGGTGTCGAGATACCACCACATGTCCTTCATGGGGATGCCACGACGCTCGATCTCGCTCATGAGCTTGTTGTAGTCGGCCTCACGCTCACTACCGCCGATGATCTCGCCGATCATGGGGAAGAGCACGTCCATGGCGCGAACGGTCTTGCCGTCCTCGTTCTGTTTCATGTAGAAGGCCTTGATCTCACGCGGGTAGTCGGTGAGGATGACAGGGCGCTTGAAGTGCTCCTCGACAAGGTAGCGCTCGTGCTCGCTCTGCAGGTCCACACCCCAATCCACGGGGAATTCAAACTTCTTCTTGGCCTGCTTGAGAATCTCGATGCCCTCGGTGTAGGTCAGGCGCACGAACGGCTCCTTGAGGACGCTGTGCAGGCGCTCGATGAGCGTGTTGTCATACATCTTGTTGAGGAACTCGAGGTCGTCCTGGCAGTGCTCGAGAGCATAGTTGACGCAGAACTTGATGAATTCCTCGGCCAGATCCATGTTGTCGGTGATGTCATAGAAGGCCATCTCGGGCTCGATCATCCAGAACTCGGCCAGGTGGCGCGGGGTGTTGCTGTTCTCGGCGCGGAAGGTGGGGCCAAAGGTGTAGATGGCTCCCAGCGCGGTGGCTCCCAGCTCGCCCTCGAGCTGTCCCGACACGGTCAGGCTCGTGGATTTGCCGAAGAAGTCCTTCGAGTAGTCGGTCTTGCCGTCCTCGGTCTTGGGCAGGTCGCCCAGGTCAAGAGTGGTCACCTGGAACATGTCGCCGGCACCCTCACAGTCACTGGCAGTGATCAACGGCGTGTGCAGGTAGAAAAAGCCCTTGTCGTTGAAGAACTTGTGGATGGCAAACGCCAGGTGGTGACGGATGCGGAACACGGCACCAAAGGTGTTGGTGCGCATGCGCAGGTGCGCCTTCGAACGCAGGAACTCCAGCGTGTGGCCTTTCTTCTGCATGGGATAGTCCTCGTCACAGGTGCCGTAAATCTCGATGCTTTGTGCTTGAACCTCAACGGTCTGGCCCTTGCCTTGGGATTGTACGAGCTGTCCCTCGACGTGAAGGCTGGCACCCGTAGTAATGGGGCGCAGCTCCTCCTCGCTGAACTTCTCAAGGTCGATGACGATTTGCAGGTTGTTGATTGTCGAGCCGTCGTTCAATGCGACGAACTGGACAAACTTGTTACCGCGGCGGCTGCGTACCCAGCCCTTGACACATACCTGCTGTCCCACCAGAGCGGGATCAAAAATATCAACGATTTTAGTGCGTTTCAATGCCATTTTGTCTATGTAGTGTTTCTGTTTTGTCATTAACCTTTGACCCGACATGAAGTCGGGCCAAGGGTAATGTCGTTAGGTTGATTATTCAAATGAGTTTTGTTTCAAGAAGTTAACCTCTTCCTGGGTCAGATAGCGCCAGCGGCCACGGGGCAGGTTCTTCTTGGTCAAGCCTGCGAAATAAACGCGGTCGAGCTTCACCACATGATAACCCAGCGATTCAAAAATGCGGCGAACGACGCGGTTGCGGCCCGAGTGGATCTCGATGCCGGCCTGCTTGCGGTCGGTGGGCGAGACATAGCTCACGGCGTCGGCGTGGATGGGACCGTCGTCGAGCTCAACGCCGTCGGCGATGTGCTGCATGTCCTCCTCGCTGATGGGCTTGTCGGTCCACACCGTCGTTGGTGAGCAAGAGCACACCAGTGGTGTTGCGGTCCAGGCGTCCCACTGGATAGATGCGCTCCTCACAGGCACCCTTCACCAGGTCCATCACGGTCTTGCGGCCATTGGGATCGTCGCTGGTGGTAACACAGTCCTTGGGCTTGTTGAGCAGGATGTAGCACTTCTTCTCGGTGGTAACGACCTTGTCGTTATACTCCACGATGTCCTTGGGTGTGATCTTCATGCCCAACTCGGTAACAACGTTGCCGTTGACCTTGACAAGGCCCTTCTGGATATATTCATCGGCCACACGGCGTGAGCAGATGCCGGCATTGGCCATGAATTTGTTCAGGCGAACCTCCATGTTGGGATCGATAGCGGGCTCCTCATAGATGACGCGTTGAGGCTTAGGCGTGAAGCGCATTTGGGGCTTGGGGCCCTTGCGCTGAGGGCGCTGCTGATAGCCGCCCTGACGCTGCTGATAGCCACCTTGCTGACGCTGCTGGTAACCACCTTGCTGACGCTGCTGGTAGCCGCCCTGACGCTGTTGATAACCGCCCTGACGCTGCTGGTAGCCACCCTGACGCTGCTGGTAGCCACCCTGACGCTGCTGGTAACCACCCTGACGGGGCTGGTAACCACCCTGGCGGGGCTGGTAACCGCCTTGACGGGGCTGATAGCCACCCTGCTGACGGGGCTGATAACCACCCTGGCGGGGCTGGTAGCCACCCTGACGGGGCTGATAGCCGCCCTGCTGTTCAGGATTCATTGAGCCGCCCTCGGCATTGGCTTCTTGTTCGCCAACGGCCTGTGGCTGCTGGTAACGCTGCTGGTAACGGGGCTGATAACCGCCTTGACGCTGCTGGTAACCACCTTGGCGCTGCTGATAGCGGGGCTGATAACCGCCTTGCTGACGGGGTTGATAGCCCTGACGATGGTAACCGCCCTGCTGGCGGGGTTGATAGCCTTCTTCATGTTGTTGGTAACCTTCGGGTGTAGTTGATTCTTCTCCCTGATGCGGTTCATGAGCATTATACTCTACTTTCTCGTAGCGACCATTCTCCATGTTGTCATCAAGATTTGCGCTGGTCTCCCCAATCCTGGGCCTCTTAGGTTTCTTCAAATTCTCGTCCATAATTGCTGTAATTGTTTGGTTAGAGTTTGATAATGAAATTATAAACTTTTAGTGGCCTCGCGGCCGTTGGCTTAATTGAGTAATTCTAATTACTGTGATAAATGATAATAAATATGGTGGGCAGTGAGGGATTCGAACCCCCGACCCTCTGCTTGTAAGGCAGATGCTCTGAACCAACTGCGCTAACTGCCCGCGCTGTAACGCTTCTCTCACGAAAAGCACTGCAAAAGTACATCAAACTTTCCTATTCCCCAAAATTTTAAGGAAATTTATATGAAAAAGCCTGGAGTACTGCCACACAAGGCCGCTCCAGGCTTGAATATGGAAATCTTAGTCCCTTGCGGGATCGGGATTTACAGGTTGGGGTTGATCTTGTTCCACTCGCTGATGGGGGGCACGATGCCCAGGTCAACCAACTCGTCGCGCATCTTGCACAGGTGCTCGTAGCTGGCGTCGAGTCTGGCGTTCTCGCTGGGAATTCCCTGCGGCACCTTGTAGGAAGCACCGTTCTCGTCGAGTATGGTGTCCATGGCCATCATGATGTGGTTGTACTTGTCGTTGTTCACGTAGGTGCCAACGGGGAAGTTGAACTTCTCACCGCCCATGGCAGCACGCATCATCTCTACCGACAAGTAAGAGGGGCTCTGGAACGAGCTGCGGCCGCGCAGCTTGATGATTTGGGCACCGCCCTGGGTAACGTCACGCTTCATCTGCTCCCACTCCTCACGGGGGAACTCGTCGGTACCCATGATGTCGATCAACTTGCGACCGGCAATCTCGACATGGCTGCCGAACACTGCCATCTGCTCGCCGTGGCCGCCATAGGTGGCACAGCCGGTGATCTGGCTACGCATCACATTGAACTTCTTGGCCAAAGCGTTCTGCAGACGTGTGGTGTCGAGTGCAGCGAGGGTGGTCACCTGGCAGGGCTTCAAGCCGCTGTACAACAAAGTCACCAGACCCGTCAGGTCGGCGGGGTTGAAGATAATGATAACGTGCTTCACGTCGGGGCAGTACTGCTTGATGTTCATGCCAAGCTCCTCGGCAATCTTGCAGTTGCCAGCCAGCAGGTCCTCGCGGGTCATGCCCTCCTTGCGGGGAGCGCCGCCACTGGAGATGATATACTTAGCGTTAGTGAAAGCTTCCTTGACGTCGGTGGTGGCAACGATGTTCACGTCGCCGAAACCGCTCTGGCGCATCTCCTCGGCCACGCCCTCGGGCGAGAACACATCATAGAGGCAGATGTTGTTAGTCAAGCCCATCATCAGGGCTGTTTGTACCATGTTAGAACCGATCATACCGGCAGCGCCGACGATGACCAATTTGTCGTTAGTTAAAAATGCCATAATGTTATGTTATTTAATCTTTTAATGTTGATTCTTCGAAATTTTACCAGCGCAAAGGTAATCTTTTTTAAGCACTGCTACAAGCAAAATGCAACATATAATGATTAAATATTGTGAAATAAGCCCCGAAGCGTGGCAAAATGACTATCTTTGCTCTCTCATTCAGTAGTGAATTATGGAACAGGAATTTGCTTCACGGTTGCTGGAAACGGCAGTCAGTGAGTTCGCCAAATTGCCGGGCATCGGGCGCAAGACCGCCCTGCGCCTGGTGCTCCACTTGCTCAAGCAGGACGAGCAGGAGGCGGTCTCTTTCGGCGAAGCCATCATCAGGTTGCGCCGCGAGATCCGTTACTGCCATGTGTGCCACAACATCAGTGAGACCGAGGTGTGTCCCATCTGCTCCAATCCGTCGCGCGACGCTTCGACCATCTGCGTGGTCGAGAACGTCAAGGACGTGATGAGTATCGAGAACACCCACCAGCACAACGGCCTATACCATGTGCTGGGCGGTCTCATCTCGCCCATGGATGGCATCGGCCCCGCCGACATCGAGGTAGACAGCCTGGAGGAGCGCGTCAAGGCAGGCGGCATCAAGGAGGTTATTTTGGCCCTAAGCGCCACAATGGAGGGCGATACTACCAACTTCTACATCTTTCGTCGTCTGGCACCTTATCCCGACGTGAAAATCACCATCCTGGCGCGCGGCGTCAGCGTGGGCAACGAGATCGAGTTTACCGACGAGTTGACCCTGGGCCGCAGTATCATGAACCGCACTCTCTTCAGCGACACCTTCCACAAGGAATAATCCAGATGGCTGACAACGATTTTGCATACCGCCAGGAGGACGCCGAGAAGCGCCGTCGACGCCGCGAACAGGAACGGCAGCGCCGCCTGCGTCACGCCCGCGAGGAATTCATCAAAAACATCAAAAAGAAACAATCTGAGTGACAAGTCTCTATTCGGGACTGTCTGACATGGAATCGGCTAGGGCGAGGACTTGTTGGGTGAAGTCGTCGGGGGAGAGGTGGCACGACAGCCAGTGGATGTGGGTGCCGCGCTTTTCCATGCCGCGGAACCAGGTCATTTGGCGTTTGGCAAACTGGTGGATAGCAATCTCCAACTGATGGAACATTTCTTCCTCGCTCAATTGTCCGATGACATACTGGGTGACAAACTTATATTCCAGACCGTAATATATCAAATCCTCGGGGTCGATGCCCTCGACATTGATGAGGCGGCGCACCTCGTCAATCATGCCCTCGTCCAAGCGGGCGCGCAGGCGGCGGCTGATGCGTTCACGACGCGTATCACGGTCCACCTCCACGCCGATGACCAGTGCGTTTTCCATGGGGTGGGGCTCGGTGAGGGCCTTGAGTTCAGGGTGCAGCTCATAGTAGCGGCAGATCTCGATGGCGCGTGTGGCACGTGCCACGGTGTCGATGTCGCTGTTGTTGCGCAAGGTCTTCATTGTTTTCAGTAGGGCCGTCAATTCCTCCAATGACTTGCCAGCCAGTTCGGCCCTGAGCTCTTCGTTGCGGGGAACGGGTGGCAGCTTGATGCCCTTGACCACGGTCTCGACATACATCCCCGTGCCGCCGCACATGATGACAGGTTTGCCGCGTCCTCGGATGTCGTTGTAAACCCTCTCAAAATCCTCCAGAAACTCATAAAGGCTGTAGCGGTAGCCCGCAGGGCGGATGTCGATGAGGTGATAGGGCACGCCGTCATACTCGGCCAGGTCCTTGCCCGTGCCGATGTCCATGCCACGGTAGATCTGGCGCGAGTCGGCGCTGATGATTTCGCCGTCAATGGCCTTGGCCAGATGCACCGCCCGAGCTGTCTTGCCAGTCGCCGTCGGCCCTGTCACCACAAAAAACACATCCCTGTAATCCATAGGTCTTTTTTATTGCGGATTCCACAAACAATTTTACAATGCGAATTACACAAATTAAACTAATTCCACTAATTATTTTTATTTATCTAATAGGTTGTTACTATTGCAAACACGAGCAGTTTCTAAACTAGTAGAACCAAAATTTGCCAGTATTCCAAGTCGGTATCCAGTTGCTTTCAGGTAATTTTTTACTTGACTTTTATGAATATCAGCAATTTGAGATACAGCCTTGAGCTCAATAATGATTTTATCATAACAAACAAAATCAGCAATATATTCCTTTGTTAGAGTGACCCTTTATAATTGATTTGTAGAGGTACCTCACGTTTGAAGGGAATTCCGGCTTTTTTAAACTCAATTGCCAATGCTTCTTGATAGACCGCCTCAAGAAATCCACAACCCAATTCTCGGTGAACATC
This sequence comes from uncultured Prevotellaceae bacterium, assembly GCA_900317835.1. Lineage (GTDB taxonomy): Bacteria > Bacteroidota > Bacteroidia > Bacteroidales > Muribaculaceae > Sodaliphilus. The sequence goes on from ONIL01000015.1 coordinate 45,858, forward strand.
CATCAAACATCCTGTGATGTCGTATGATTCTTTTGGATAAATCAACATAAAGAATTAGTATAATTCGTGAAATTCGCATTAGCCCCGCAGGGAAAATTACTTCAGGTACTGGTTGTAGAACTCCAGAGCGCGCTTGTAGACCACATAGCGGGCCGAGCAGTCGCGGATGCTGTGGTTCATGTTGGGGAAGACCATCATGTCGCAGGTGCGGTTCATGTCTACCAGTTTTGACACATACTGCATTGAGTTGACGATGTGGACATTGTCGTCGGCGCTGCCGAACATGATGAGCACTCGGCCATTCAGGTTCTCGGCACGATTAAGCGGGAAATTGCTGTAGCCCTCGGGGTTCTCCTGGGGTGTGCGCATGTAACGCTCGGTGTAGATGCTGTCATAGTAGCGCCATGTTGTAACAGGAGCAATGCTCACGCCGCAGGCATAGTTGCTGCCTGGCTCGCTCATCGCCATCAGTGTCTGGAAACCGCCGTAACTCCAACCCATGATGCCGATGTGGTCGGCATCCACCCAGGGCTGCTGTGCCATGTAATTGGCCGCCGCAACGGCATCCTCGGTCTCATATTTTCCCAGATTGAGGTAGGTCATCGACTCGAATTCCTTGCCACGGAATCCCGTGCCGCGGCTGTCCACCTCGCACACGATATAGCCCTCGGTGGCAAAGTACTGTTCCCAGCCCATGCGCCAGCGGTTGACCACCTCCTGCGAGCCGGGACCATTGTAATGCTCCATGATAACAGGATACTTCTTGTTTGGGTCAAAGTCTACGGGCTTAATCATGTATCCATTAAGGGTATAGCCGTCATGCTCCATGGTGAAGAATTCCTTCTTGGGTACATCCACAGCAGTGTAGCGAAGGGCGTACTCCTCATTGAGTTGCAAGTCGCGCACCCGCTTGCCCTTGCGGTCATAGATGCGGTACTGGTGAGGGGTCTGGGCATCGCTGTAACAGCCCACGTAATAGCTAAAGTCTCCGTTGAAGATAGCCGATGCAGTGCCCTGGCCGTCAGCGGTTGATGGAGCAAGACGTGTCACCTTTCCCTTGGCATCGACATACTCAACGACACGATTCAACGGGCCGCATGAAGCCTGATAGTAAAACCGTTTGGTGGCCTTGTCATAACCGTAGAATTGTGATACAATGCGGTTGTCGTCATTAGTAAGCTGGCGCATGAGGTTGCCCTCCAGGTCATACTGGTAGAGTTGCATGTAGCCCGTTCGCTCGCTGGGGATGACAAAGAAGTTGTCCTCGTATTGCACCTGCTGGCTGGCCTCGGCATTGACCCACGTGTCGGAGGTCTCGTGATAGACCTGCTTGGCGTCGCCCGTGCGGGGGTTGACAGCATAGATGCGCAGGTCGTTCTGGTGACGGTTCAGGCGCTGTACCATCAGTCGCTGCGGGTCGGGGCTGAAGGTGATGTGGCACACGTAGTCCTCCTCGTCCAGGGGAACATTCAACTGCTTGAAAGTGCCATCCACCACATCATAGCAATGGACGGTCACTACCGAGTTTTTCTCGCCTGCTACGGGATACTTGAAGTCATATCGGCCAGGATAGAGCTCATACTCGTCCCGAGGGTTGCAGGTGCCCTGATAGATGACCATCGAGGCCATTTTCACTTGACTCTCGTCCCAGCGCAGGAACGCCAGCGAACGGCTGTCGCTCGACCAGTTCAAGGTGTTGAGCATTCCCAACTCCTCCTGGTAAACCCAGTCGGGCACACCGTAGATGATGTTGTTTTTCTTGCCGTCATGGGTTACCTGCACCGTGGTGCCATCTTCCAAGTTGCGCACAAAGACGTTGTTGTCCTTGACATAGGCCACTCGCTTGCCGTCGGGCGAGAGTGTGGCAATTTCCTCACTGCCTCCATCGCTCAACGACTTGAGTGTCTTGTTCTTCAGGTCGTAAACGTAGTAGTCGGCACTGAAACTGTAGCGGTAAATTTCCTGGGAGTTGTTCCACAACAGGACATAGGCACCATCAGCAGTCACCTCAAAGTCGTCCCATCCTGTCACCAGTTCATCACTGGTGTCGAGCAGTACACTTTCATCGCCCTTGGCATAAGTGATGCGGTTGATGGCGTTGCCGTCGTCACTCAGGCGGTAGAAATAGCGACCGTCGCTCTTCGAGGGTTGCATCGCCCCGATTCCCTTGGGTGAATTGCCGCGCAACACACATTCCTCAAGCGTTAGTGCACTGGCACCTGAGGCCAGCACCATCATCGTGATGGCAAATAATATCTTTTTCATAATCCGAGTTCCAAAATTTGATTAGCACTATCCTTGGTGTTCACTTTCTCGATAATGTGTTTCACGATGCCTTGCTCATCAATGATGAACGTGGTGCGCACAGTGCCCATGTAGGTGCGGCCTGCCATTTTCTTCTCGCGCCAGACGCCAAAAGCTTGGTTCAGCGTCGTGTCGGTGTCGGCAATCAGCGGGAAGGGAAGGCTGTACTTGTCGGCAAACTTCTGATGACTCGCTGCGCTGTCCTTGCTCACGCCCAGCAGAGCAAATCCCGCACGCTTCAGTGCGCCATAACCCGTTGCCAGGCTGCAGGCCTCGGCAGTGCACCCGGGCGTGTTATCCTTCGGATAAAAATAGATGATGAGTTTCTTGCCTGCAAAGTCGCTGGCCTTTACTTCGTTGCCATTCATGTCAACGCCCAAATCTTCGGGTATCTTGTCTCCGATTTTCATAATGTCATTTAGTGTTAAGATTGTTATTCTAGGTGCAAATTTAGTGTAACATGGGCGAAGTGCCAAATTATTTGGCCTTTTCCTCGCACCGCATTTAAAATATTTTCAGGTTCAGCTTCAGTATCGTTCCCGTTTTTTACAGATGGAATACACGTGTTGTTCATTTTAATCCCAAAGACTGATACCATCTTCAGTTTTTTTAGTACTTTTGCAGTTTGAAGAATAAAATCAACGCGTTTTCCATTTATATAAATAATGGATAGTCAAGTTATAACAAATCCAGGCCAGGAGTTGCAAACTGGCACAAAACGAATCGAATATATCGACGCCCTGCGAGGATTCACCATGTTTCTCGTTGTGGCTCACCATATCTCCAACTTGTGTTTTAATGTCCTTGGTGATGGTCAACGGTCAATCACGCTATATCTTCTCCAGATTCGCATGCCATTGTTCTTTTTCATCAGTGGATTTGTACTGTACAAGGTTGGGGTAGTATGGGACGTGAAGCAGATTGTCAGGTTTTTCAAGAAGAAGATTCCTGTTCAGCTCATCTCTCCGTTTCTATTTTTCGTCACCTTCATCTATGTCAAAGATAAGAATTTGATTGAAAGCATATTCTCGGATGCCAAGGCGGGATACTGGTTCACTTTCGTCTTGTTTGAGTTTTTTGTTTTCTATGCAACGATCAGGTTCTTTGTCCGTAACAAATGGGGGGATGTCCTTCTTGCCGTGTTGGGTGTGTGCCTGTACGCGACGAGGTGGAACGTGTTGAAGGATCATATTCCTTTGCCTGAGCACATTTCGGCTTTTCTCAGTGTTGGGCAGTGGTATCTTTTCTTATTCTTTGCTTTGGGAACATTGGTGAGAAAGCATTTTGCCGCAGTCGAAAGATTGCTTGACACTAAATGGTTCTTGACGATCTGTATCCTGTTCTATTTTTTGACGAATGCTTTCAGATTGGGCAATTGGGCCATTCCTCAGGTTATCTGCGGTGGTCTTCTCTCCTTGACGGGTGTAATTATCGTCTTTGCTTTCTTCAGGAAGAAACAAGCGGTTTTTTCAAGCGAGAGGCGGTTGGGGCGCATCATGCAATACACTGGCCGACGCACACTTGACATCTATCTGTTACACTTTTTCTTGATACCTCTCAACTTGAATATTGTAACAGTCTTTAAGGATCATCCCATGCCTGTGCTGGAGTTTGCGGCATCGTCATTAATTGCCATCCTGATCATTGCCGTCTGTCTGTTGGTCAGCAACGTCATCAGGTTGAGCCCGTTCCTGGCACATTGGCTTTTCGGCGTGAAAAACCCTAAATGACAGGTCTTGCTTCCGTTAAATTTTGCGAAATAAAGCGGTCGTCCTTGTACATCTTAGAAAAAAAGAGTAATTTTGCGGGCTAAATGCGCTAAATCGGTTTTTCAATGATAAAGAGATTGACGGTAATATTGGCTATAGCCTGTGTGCTGATGGGGTGTGGCGAGTATAACAAGGTGATGAAAAGCAGTGACCTTGAGTACAAGTATGCCTATGCCAAAAAGGCGTTTGAGAACAAACGTTATGCTCAGGCCTATACCATCTTGACCGAGCTTGTTCCCATCTTTCGTGGCTCGCCTCATGCCGAGGAGTCACTCTATCTGTTGGCGTTGAGCTACTACGAGAACAAGGATTACATCAGTGCGGGCTCCTACTTCAAGCAGTATTACCAGCGTTACCCGCGTGGACAGTATGCTGAGTTGGCACGCTTCTATGCCGGTTATGGCTTCTATCTTGATTCGCCCGACGCTCAGTTGGACCAAACCGAGACCATCCGCGCGATGGAGGAATTGCAAGCCTTCCTTGACTATTTCCCCAAGAGCGATAAGGCCTCGATAGCGCAAAATGCAGTGTTTGAGTTACAGGACAAGTTGGTGCTCAAGGAGTTGCAGAATGCCACCCTCTACTACAACCTGGGTAACTACATGGGCAACAACTATGAGAGTGCTGTGATCACGGCACAGAATGCCATCAAGTCCTATCCCTATAGCAAATATAAGGAGGATCTTGAAATGCTGGTCCTGCGAGCACGATACAAGGAGGCCAGCGAGAGTGTTGAAGAAAAGAAGATGGACCGTTTCCGCACGGTTATCGACGAGTATTACTCATTCATCAACGATTATCCTGACAGCAAGATGCGCAAAGAAGCTGACAACATCTTCAAGATCGCCAACAAGTACGTCAATAGCCATTAAGCATTATAGAGACAATAACAATACATTATAATATAATTTCAAGTAAGACATGGATTACAAGAAGACAAACGCGCCACTCACCACTACAGTGCATGACATCATCGAGATGGCTGAGCCCACAGGCAACATCTATGAGACTGTTAGCATTATCAGCAAGCGTGCTAACCAGATTGCTGCCGAAATGAAGTCTGACCTTGAGAAGAAGCTTCAGGAGTTCGCAACACTGAATGATAATCTTGAGGAGATCAGTGAGAACCGTGAGCAGATTGAGATTTCGAAGTACTACGAGAAACTGCCCAAGCCCACACTGATAGCCACTCAAGAGTATCTTGAGGACAAACTTGCATACCGCAATCTCGCTAAGGAAAAAGAGGAATTCTAATTGATATGGATCAACGGCGCCCCAGCGGTGCCGTTGATTGTTATTAGGGTATACAGGAATTGCAGCAGCCCCTCGCCGTTACTGGAGTCGGGCTGCTGCTAGTGTGAATACCGACACTTGAACGCCAGGTATAGACTTGAGCAGCATGGCGCACACCGTGAGCGTCGAGCCCGTTGTGACGACATCGTCAACCAGCAGGATGTGTTTGTTTTCCAAGTCGGCTTCCAGGTCGCGCAGGGCATAATTGCCCTGGATGTTAAGCCATCGTTCCATGGCGCCTTTATGCGTTTGGGTGGAGTGGGGGCGCACTGCCTTGAGAATCTCCATATACGGGACATTCAAGGAATCGGCAATGCCCCGGGCAAGATACTCGCTTTGATTATAGCCGCGTGAGGCGATTTTGCTGCGATGCAACGGCACGGCTGTCACCACGTCAATGGCGTCAAAGAAATGACTGCCATCCATTTCTTTCACGGCATGCGCAGCCAGCCAGCGCCCCATGCCTGGCCGCCCCCGGTATTTGATGTCATGAAGGATCGAAGCAAACGGGGAGTCTTTTTCATAGAAGAAATAGGCTGTGGCCCGTTCAATGGGAACCTTGCCTGCAAAGAGCTGCTCCATCGTGTTGAATTCCACGTCTTCAAATCGGGTGCGGGGTAGCGTGGCGAGGCATTGGCGGCACAGCCATTTCTCGTCATCGTTGAGTGCAGCTTCGCAGACGGGGCACAGCCGTGGCATGAACATGTCTCCGGCCGCTTCAAGCCATTGTCTAATCGTTTTCAGCATCAATGTCGGTTACACGTTTCACACATTTACTGGCGATTTGGACTTCAAATCCACGCGAAGCGGCAAATCTCATCATCGCCGCCCACGCAGCGCGTCGTTCACGGCCATTGACGGTCCTCCACTTGGCCTGCAGCAGTTCCAGTAGCCGCTGTTGGTAAGCGTCCTCGTCGATGACGGCCATCGCTGTGTCGATGACGTCAGCGGGTATGCCCTTGAGTTTTAACTGGTGCGCAATCTTGATTCTGCCCCAGCCGTTGAAGGCAAAACGGTCCTTCACAAACGCTCGGGCATAACGCTCGTTATCGATAAAACCTTGTTCGACAAGTTGATTCAATACTTGACGGACCTCATTGGCATTCAGCCCCCACTTGACCAGTTTGTCGTGAATGTCACCACTGGCCTGTTCGCTGCGGGCACACAGGGCTGCAGCTCGGTTTAACGCCTGTTGTGGCGTCAGTGGCTGTTTGGGACTATTCATCGGTCAATGGGGCTTCCTCGTTGGCAAGGAACTTCTTCAGTTCGTCAAGGCGTTGCAAGGCGGCCTCGCGCCCCAGTTGATAGACACGGTTCATCTCTTCAGGATCATGGGTGGTGCGGCTGATGTCAAGAGGCTTGGCTGGCCTGAATACAAAGGCGGTGCCTTTGCGCTCCTGCTCGCGCACCAGTTGCACTTGCTGGTTATAAAGTGCGGGACGGTGGCGCAACGCCTCGATGACCTTGGGATACTTGCGCAGCAGCGGCTTCAGCAGCCACATTCCATGCTCGGTAGTCTTGCGGAATCCATCCTCGCGGGTGAGGATAACCACATTGCGCTTGTAGCCCTTGTTCATCATGAATTCCAGGGGAATGGAGTCAGCTAGTCCGCCATCGAGCAGTAAATGCCCGCCGACTTCGACCGGCTGGGCGACTACAGGCATCGATGCTGATGCACGAATCCACTCAAAGCATTCGTTGTTTACCTTGTCCAACCGATGATACACGCCCTCGCCGGAGTTGACATCAAAGCAGACAGCATAGCATTCCATGGGTGATTCATCAAAGGCATTGTAATCAAACACATCATAATGTGTCGGCACCAGATGATAGGCAAACCAGGCGTTGTAATAGTTACCGGTCTTCAACAGTGACATGATGCCGCTGTAGCGCTTGTCACGGGCAAATCGCACGTTGTAGCGCAAAGCGCGGCCTGCTTGACGTGACTTGTAGTTGCAACCGAAGGCGATGCCTGCCGACACGCCCACCATGCCATCAAGATAGATGTGGTTTTCCATCAGCACATCCAGGATACCGCACGTGAACATCCCGCGCATGCCGCCTCCCTCAAGCACTATACCAGTTTTATCGAATGCCATATTCCTTAGAATAATAAAGATTTTTACTATTAAACTGCAAAATTAATGAAAGTTTTCCAACAATACAAATACTGCCACTACCAGTTGGCCTCTTGTGGCCATGCTATGCTTTTGGGGTAGGGTGGTGCCGCATTAACAAGTTTTTTGTAAAATATTTGACAATATGTGTCATGTAACCGAGGGATTTTTGCTAATTTCGCCAGTCTTTTAACCTTTAATGACCAAAAATGAAGAAATTAGATGTTTTGCTCGCTGAGAAACTGATGCAGATCAGTGCCATCAAATTGCAGCCCGACAGCCCCTTTGCTTGGGCTACCGGGTGGAATTCTCCCATATATACCGACTTGAGGATGACCCTGTCCTATCCCGAGGTGCGCAACCTCATCAAGGTGGAAATGGCGAGGCTCATCATGGAGAATTTTGGCGAGACCGAGGTGATTGCCGGTATCGCGACTGGTGCCATCGCTCATGGTGCCCTGGTGGCCGATTCGCTGGCAATGCCTTTTGTATATGTGCGTTCCACCCCCAAAGATCATGGGTTGGAGAACCTGATTGAGGGTGATATCAAGCCAGGCCAGAAGGTCGTGCTCATCGAGGATCAGCTCTCCACGGGTAACAACTGCATGAAAAGCCTCAATACCGTGCGTGACGCCGGTGGCATCGTCGTGGGCGCCATTGTGATATTTGACTACCAGTTTTCCCGTGCGGCCAATGCCCTCAAGCGTGCCAAGTTGCCCGTTATCACACTCACCAATTTTGAGACGATGCTTGACGTCGCCATGGATAGCGAACAGCTCACTCAGGCCGATGCCGACACCTTGCAGCAATGGCACAGCGATCCCGAGAATTGGACGCCTGCTGGCTTTGACTCTGTCGATTAATTATTATTCTTTTTATCTCTGAACAATGGAATCATTCAAGAGTGCTCCCCATGCCATCACATGTGATGCAGCAACGATATACAACAAACTCACCAATCCCTCGCTTATCCAACAGCTGATCGAGGCCAATGCCGACAAAATCGATGAAGCAGCACGGCAACATCTTGACACGGTGAAGTTTACACAGGACTCCATCGCCATTCAGTCGCCAATGGGTGAGGTGACACTGGCACTCGACCACGAGAACAGTATCGAGGGGCAGCGGGTTGTCTATACCGCGTCACAATCTCCTGTTCCCATCAATATGGTCATTAACCTTGAGCCGCAGCCCGATGCCACAACAATGAGCACGGCCGAGCTACAGCTCAATCTCCCGTTCTTCCTGCGCAAGATGGTCGAAGGGCAATTGCAGGAAGGGGCCAACCGCTTTGGCGAGTTGTTGGCCCGCATCCCATTTGACAGACTATAACCAAAGTTCAATAAGTTATGAAACGCTATTTTACAATGATGCTCGCGGCTGTGTTGCTCTCGGGCACGATAACTTGTGCCTGGGGCTATGGTATGCCCAAGCGGGAATTCCGCTCGGCTTGGATCGCGACCGTGTGGGGCCTCGATTGGCCGTCGCAGGGCGCTGGTGCTACCAAGCAGATGCAACAGATGGACCGCCTGCTAGACTCGTTGCAGGTCAACCGCTTTAATGCGGTGAACTTTCAAGTGCGCTCGATGTGTGACGCGATGTATCAGTCAAGCCTGGAGCCATGGTCGAGTTTCTTGACCGGCCATCGGGGGCAAGATCCTGGTTTTGACCCGTTGCAATATGTTGTCGAGGGATGCCACAAGCGCGGCATGGAGTGCCATGCTTGGGTAAATCCCTATCGTTGGAGCACTGGCACCGACTGGAACACCGCTATGGATCAGGAACTCAAGGAAGACGGCTGGCTGCTAACCCATGGCTCGACCATCATCCTTGATCCCGGACAGCAACGCACCATCGACCGCATTGTTGCCGTGTGCAAGGAAATCATCACCAACTATGACGTTGACGGTATCCTCTATGATGACTACTTCTATCCCGAAGGCATTCCCACCGATGCTACCGCCCAGGACTACGGCGAGTGGCAGGAGTCGGGCACGACGCTCTCCTTTGGTGACTGGCGCCGTGACAACGTCAACCGTATGGTGCAGGCTGTCTATGACATGATTCAAGAGACGCGCCCCGAGGTCCGTTATGGCATCTCTCCTGCTGGTGTCGCTGCCACCAACCCGGCGGTTGCCAGTCAGTATGGTGTGGATCCGTGCCCCTCGGGCAGTGATTGGCAGTATAATGGTATCTTCAGTGACCCGTTGGCATGGCTCGCTGCCCAGAGTATTGACTATATCTCACCTCAGGTTTATTGGAAAATCGGAGCCACTGCCGACTATGGCAAAATCACGCCCTGGTGGGGAAAAGTGGCCAACAAGTTCGGACGGCAGGTATATATTTCCTCATCCATTTCTTCCATTACCAATGCTTCGACCGAGGTCCAGTACAAGGAATATGCTGATGAGGTGGAACTCAACCGCACCAGTTCCCTGGATGGTAATCCGGGTGCCATCTTCTACTCATGCAAGTACCTGTATGCCTTTAACAGCAACTCGTTGGGTCATTATCTCAAGAATACCGTGTTCACTCGTCCTGCTTTGCCTCCCGCGCTGCCGTGGAAGCAAGGCTTTAACCCTGGTATTGTTCGAGATATGGCACGCACAGGCAACCAGCTTCTGTGGGAAGGCTATGACAATGTGCGGTACACGGTTTATGCGTTTCCCATGACGATGAATACCACGACGTTCAACGGCCAGATTGACTATCTGCTGGGCATGAGCTATGAGCCTGTATATGATATACCTGAGCAGTACCGTCAGGGCTACCAGTTCGCTGTGTGCGTCCTTGACCGTGTGGGCAACGAGTGGGAGCCTGCTTTCCTGAGTGTTGAATTGGACCAACTCGATAATCCTGTGCTCATCAGTCCAGACGATGGACAGACGGTCAATGCCCCCTTTAATTTCACATGGCATGGAGTTGATGGCGCATCCAGCTATGTCATTGAACTGGCTTCAAGCCCAGAATTTGGCAATGTGATGGAGAATATAACAGTCACCGACACCGTTGCTAGCGTCTTGATGTTCAATAAGCTGTCTCATGGTGTTGAGCAGTACTGGCGCGTGCAGTCTTGTGCCGACAGCTGCTACAGCGGGGTGAGCGAGGTACGAGCTTTCACACCCATGTTGCTCACGATGATTCATCCTGCCGACGGCAGCGAGGATTTGGATGCTCCAGTCACTGCCACGTGGTACGCCTGTGGCAGTACCGAACTGGCGACACTTCAGGTAGCAGCCGATGATGCTTTCTCAACGATTGTGTTTACTGGCTCTTCATCAACAGGTTCAATTGTCATCCCTGAAGAAGTGCTTGAGCCAGGCAATACCTACTTTGCGCGTGTCCTGCTCACCGTTGATGGTATTGCGATGACCAGCAATGTCGTACGTTTCTCGGTAGCCCATGCGGCGGCCCATTTTGCCGTGCCTGTAGATGGGGGCGTGCTCTATAAGGGCCAGCATATCACTCTCAAGCCTCAGCAGTGGGCGACGTCCTATGTCGTTGAAGTATCAAACAGCGAGACAACATGGGGGCGCACCCGCTTCATCGAGACGCTCAAGGATGGCCAATATGCCACCACCTTGCCTGCCGAGGAAATTAAGGTGAACAGCAAGCTCCTGCAGGATGGCGAGACTTATTATGCACGTTGCAAGTCCAGTTATTTGGACTTTGACGGCAACACCCACACTACAAGTTATGGACCTATTATTTCGTTCGTTTATCGCGAGAATGACGGACTGGTGGGTGACGTCAACGGTGATGGCGAAGTCAACATTGCTGACGTTAATGCTGTCATCGATATGATTCTGTCGGGCACGACTACCCTTGCTGGTGACGTCAATGGCGACGGCGAGGTCAACATTGCCGATATCAACTCCGTCATCGACGTAATTCTGGGCTAATTACTTGTCTGTGTACAAAATTTAAGGCAAGAAAGACAATAATGGCAATTTGTGTCATTAAATCGTCTTTCTTGCCTTTTTGATATCTGTTACCTTGAAGTGGCTCGCGCTGAGGCCAGTATGATGATAAGCGAGGCAGCAAGGCCGTAATAGACGGCATCGCCAGGTAGCGCAGTAGCATTAGCCAGCAGCATGGAAATCACACCGACAGGCATCGAGAGGAGCACGTGGATTGGCTTGAATCGGCCTGGTAGCCAAAGGGCAAAACTCAACGGGAACAGGATGGCTACGGCACGCAGGCCCAGCGACAAGAACCCCAGATCGTTGATCAAAGTGCTGTGGAACAGCAATGTCGCAATCACGGCCGCCGCGAGGATGCCCACGATGGAAAGTCGCGTCTGTGTCAGTGGCGACAACGGCGACGCAGTCATGCCCATGCGCCGCTTGAAGTTGCCGTACACGTCCCGAACCAGGATTGTAGCAGCTCCAAGCGACAAACCGCTGCCGCATCCCAGGATGTTGATAAGCATCGTTCCCAGCATCAGGCCGCCCAGCCATGCCGGTAAATACTTGAGAATGAAAGCCGGAAATGCCTGCGCCGAGTTCTCGATGACGCCAATGCCTGCTGGCAGCTGTTCTCCGGCAGATTTCAGCAAGTTCAACTCATCGGCGGTGACGTAGTGCCCACGCATGTAGATGCCCACAAGGGTGCACGCCGCACCGATGATGGGCATGAACATGGAACACAGGAAGGCGCCTCGACGCGCCTTGGGTGTGCTGGCGGCCGACCAAATGCACTGGGCATAACTCTGTGTGCACACCACGCCCAACACGAGCGACAGACAACCGCCCAAGTCCTTGAACACGCCTCGGGCAAACATGCTGCCATAGCGCTGATGGATGCTCTCGATATCAGTTAGGCCGTTGAGTTGGGCGAGGGCAGGGGAGTGATAGATGTTCTCCACACCATCTCGCAGTCCAGCCAGTCCTCCCGCCACATGCCAAACCACGACACCGGCGGCCAGTGAACACAGGTACAACAATACCAACTTGACAATGCCACCCGCTCCTGCACTGCGTATGCCGCCAAACAGTACCATCAGCATGATGAGCACGGCTCCAGTGATTGAGGCCCATAGCGTGGGAATCCCAAACAAACTGCCAATCATCGCCGATGACGACAGCACCTGGGACATGATGCTGATGAAGATGCCGATAAGGAATAATATGGATCCCACAGTCTCGGCCTTGCGTCCATATTCGCGACTGACCACCTCGAGCAGGGTGTTGCACCCGCTGCGACGCAATGGTCCCGCGTAGAACAGGCCAAGCACGAGTGAACCCAGTCCCGCCCCGATGGTGAACCACCATGCCGACAGCCCATAGCAAAACGCCAGTTGGGCCGTGCCAATGGTAGACTGACCACCAGCCAGCGTGCCCAATAGGGCTCCGCATACCATCCAACTGCCCGCATTGCCGCCAGTCGTGAAACTGTGTGCATCCTTCACCTTGCGTCCTGACAGCCAACTGACGGCCAGCAATAGCGCGATGGTAATGATGACTCCAATGAGATGTATTGTCGATACCATGAAAGTTCCTTATCGTTTCTAGGAGTGCAAAATTAAACAAAATTGCATTCATTTGGCCCAATTTGAAACAGTGAAGTAGCGTTTTGAATCCAAATCAGGTGAGAATCGATGAAAAATCATCATGAAATATTCTTAGATTTATATTGAGTTAATTTTGTTATAATTAATTGTAAATAAGATTTTTAGTATTTTTAAATATTTAGATTTTTCTTTATAATTGCAGATGAGAGCTTTTTTATGTGTACCTTTGTAAAAAATCAAAAACAATAAACAATAAATGATAACCAAAATGAAACGAATTCTTTCTTTTACTTTCGCGTTAATGTTTGCTTTGCTCGCAACTGCGGCGGTCTATGAGCCGACGTTGACGAGCGATAGCGAAGTATGTGTGTTCTTTGAGGCCAACAATACAGTCAATGACGCTCCCAAGATTTGGGTGTGGGCTGGCAATACTGATGGCCGAGACTATGTGGGCACGTCCTGGCCTGGCCCCTCGATGACCTACATGGGTGATACCCAGAGTGGCAACAAAATTTACAAATGGACCTATACTGGCACGTTGACAACGCCAACAGGTCTCATTTTTACATGGAACAATGAATCGGGCCGAGTTGACGGTACGTTCACCAATCATGGCTACTATGTCATGGGACAGTTGACTAAGGTGATAGGCGCAGGTGAAAGCACCTTCGTCCCCAATCAGAATGTCATCTATCAGCTTGACCTGTATAACTTTACCAGCCAGGGCACCCTTGCAGCCGCGCAGCAGCGCCTTGACTACCTCAAGGACCTGGGCATTGATATCATCTGGCTCATGCCCATCCATCCTCGTGGAATTCTGGGCCGCATCGGTTCACTGGGCAGCCCCTATGCTCCCCGCGACTATCATGCAGTGAACAGTGATTTCGGTACTATGGCCGACCTCAAGGCCTTTGTCAACGCAGCCCATCAACGTGGCATGCAGGTGTGGCTGGACTGGGTTGCCAACCACACTGCCAAGGACAACGTGTGGATCACTGAGCATCGTGAATACTATAACTCGACACTCACCAGTCCCAACGGCTATGGCGACGTCTATCAGCTCGACTACAGCAAGGAGGCTACCCAGCTGGCAATGATCGAGGCGATGGAGTACTGGATTGACCAGGCCGACATTGACGGTTATCGTTGCGACTACATTAGCAGTAACACGATTCCCACTGAGTTCTGGACCCGTGCCATCAAGGCGTTGAAGGAGTACAAGCCCGGCAAGACCATCACCATGCTGGGTGAGGGTGATATGGCTAACAGCGTGCCGCGCCTGCTCGTGTGCGGTTGGGACTATGACTATGCCTGGGGCTTCCAGTCGCAGCTTGTCAACAACAAGAACAACCCCGCGGGCGTGCTCAACCAGTGCCGCAACCTGGTGAGTGACCTGCGCTTTATCGACATTAGCCGAATGGTTTACCTCACCAATCATGACCAGAACTACAACAGTTCGATGCAGACCCAGTATGGCAACAATGTGTATGCTTTCACCGTATTGACGTTCACGCTCTATGGTATGCCCCTGTTGTATAATGGTCAAGAGACGGGCTATCTGTTGAATCGCAAGCTGGACTACTTCAACCGCACGCCCATTAACTGGAACTCAGTTGACAGCAAGATGCAGAACACCGTCAAGGCCCTCACTGCCCTCAAGCACAGCTGCGATGCCCTCATCGACAATGGCAACCGCGCGAGCGAGGTGCAGTTCATGAACACTGGCAACTCCAATGTCGTTGCCTATCAGCGCAGCCACAATGCCCAGAAGTGCCTGGTGGTGCTCAACTTGAGCTCTAGTACTGTGAATACTACGGTTACGGGTCTTGAAGCCGGTGAATGGAAACTGGCCATCGATGTGAATAACTTGTCGGCTGGATTGACCTCAACTCCTGTGAACTTTTACTCGACTCAGAGTTTCTCTATACCCGCCAATGGCTACAAGGTGTATATTAAGGGAGAACCTGCATCCACTGTCATCAGGGGCGATATCGACAACAATGGTGAAGTCAATATTGCAGACGTTAGCAAACTGGTTGACATTATCTTGGGTGCTACTGTCGATGACGAGGTACTTGAGCGTGCCGATGTGAATGCCAATGGTGAAGTCAATATTGCTGACGTTTCGGCATTGATTGATATCATTCTTTCTTAAAAGATTTGTGGTAGTAGCCAGGGGTGATTGTTGTGCCGGCGGTAATTCAAGAAGGGCATGAATAGAACCATAATAATACGTGGATGTGTGTTGGCAATACTGATGGGCTTGACTGCCATCGGCGTGATGGGCTCCACTCGGGATGTCGATTTCAGTCGACTCGATAGCCTGATTGCTGCCCAGCCCCAGATTGTTGCCGACAAGGAGACCCGCCTCGCTCAGATGAAGGCCGACATGATAAGAACTGGTTCGGCAATCACCCGCTATTCCGTAATGAAAAAACTCTATGAGGAGTATTCTGCTTATCAGTATGACTCGGCATATTCCTATGTGAGCGAATGCTTGAGACTGGCCCAGTCGATGGGTAACGGGCATCTGATGAACGAGAGTCGCCTGAACCTGGCGCATATCCTGTCCACCGCCTGCCTCATCGACGAGACCCGCAGGACCCTGGGACTGGTGGATGCCACCAGTCTGGATGCCGATCAGCTGATCCAGTACTACCGTACGCAAATTGATTTGCTCATCTACCAGGCGGAATACATGCAAGGTACCCAATATGCCGAAGACTGCGTAAAACAGCTGGTTGAGCTGAGGCGTGGCATCACCAGCATAGATGTGCCGCATAATAATGTGAGCTACCTGCTCACCATGGCCGAGTGTAGTGCCGACGACCAGCATCCGCAAGCGGCCATCGACCTGTTGAAGGGGGTGATGACGAATTACAAGAGCGGTGAACGCCTGTACTCGATTATCACAAGCATGATGGCATTCTATTACTCGCAGCTGGGTGATACCGACCGACAGATGGAGTACCTCATCAAGAGTGCCGAGAGCGACCTCGAGGGCTGCATCCGCGAGAACACTTCGATGAGGGCTATTGCCGATCGCCTGTTTGACGAGGGCGACATCGACCGTGCTTACCGCTACATGCGCGTTGCCGTGGACGATGCCAATTTTTATGGCACACGCTTGCGCAACATCCAGTCGTCACGCATCGTGCCCAAAATCCTCAGTGCTTATGAGACCAAGCAGGGTCGCAACCATCGCAACATGATGTGGCTGCTCATGGCCATCTCGGTCATCGCGTTGCTGCTCGTGGTAGGCGTCATTGCCATCTACCAGCTGCTGAAGCGTTATCGCCGCCTGAATGAGCAAAAGCGGGCCATCAACGAGCGGTTGAAGGCTGTGAACGGCCAGCTGGGCGACACGGTCGAGCAGTTGCACACGACCAACGGCCTGCTGCGCGAGCGCGAGAAGTTGAAAGAGGAGTACATTGCCCGTTTCTTGACCTTGTCGAGCCGTTTTATTGACCGTGGCGAGGAACAGCGCAAGGCCCTCTACCGGCTCTACCGTGACCGCAAGACCGAGGATCTGGCACGCGAACTCAAGAGTACCCACCACGGCAACGAGAACGCGCAGCTGTTCTACGAGAACTTTGACAACGCGTTCCTCAACATTTTCCCCAACTTTGTCGACGAAGTCAACAAACTGCTGCAGGAAGGCGGCAAGATCGAGGTCAAGAATGGTAAGCGCTTGACTACCGAGTCGCGTGTGCTTGCTTTGATTCGCATCGGCATCACCGATAACCAGAGCATCGCCAATATCCTGCGGGCCAGCCTGACGACCATCTACACCTACCGCTCCAAGCTCAAAGCGCGTGCCATCAACAAGGACGACTTCGAGGCCCGCGTCAAAACGATTGATTAAGCCTAAAATACCCATAATCAGGGTTACCAAACATTGATACGAAGTTTGATTCTTAATCCCCTGTGTTTTATTCAAATCACTGTTAACCAAAATTTTACAAGTTTTCATTATTTTGATTTTCACTTGACAGCATTGGACGCCCGATTTTGAGGTGCTAACTTTGCAAAACCGAACTATTGACTATATTGAAATCTAGATTATTCAAGATTTTATCACATTATATTATTAAATTAACCTGTTAACATGAAGAAGTGTAAAACAAGAATGTTGCAACGCGCTCTGCTGCTGTGCGCTGCAATGATGCTTGCCCTGGGCATTTCGGCGCAGACCTTGACCTTGACCGGCCACATCGTGGATGAGACCGGCGAGGACTTGATTGGCGCCAGTGTTGCTGTCAAGGGCACATCTAACGGAAGCGTTACCGACTTTGATGGTCGATTCACCATCGAGAATGCCCCGAGTAACGGAACCCTTGTTGTCTCCTACATCGGTTATGAGACACAAGAAGTGTCGATCAATGGCCAGAGCCATCTGGAAATCATCCTTGTCGAGGAGCGCTCGCAACTCAACGAGGTGGTGGTTGTGGGTTATGGCTCGCTGGCTAAGAAAGAGATTTCGAGCTCGGTTGTGCAAATCGATAAGAAGCAGTTTAACCAAGGTCTCGCCAGTGACCCCCTCGCCCTCGTGGCAGGTAAGGTGGCTGGTCTGAATGTGAGCACTGCCGCTGCTGCCAACCCCAACTCGATGACTGACTTCCAGGTGCGTGGTGCCGGTTCGCTCACAGCGTCCAATGGCCCGTTGATTGTCATCGACGGCATTGCCGGCGGTGACCTGCGCAACATCGCCACTCAGGACGTTGAGAGCATCACGGTGTTGAAAGATGCCGGCTCGGCTGCGATCTACGGTACGCGTGGTGCCAATGGTGTTATCCTTGTGACCACCAAGAAGGGCGCCGGTGCACCTGGTGTGACCACGGTGACCTATGACAGCTATATCGCTGCCAACTTTGCCAAGTCAAAGCCCCGCATCCTGACGACCGATGAGTTCCGTCGTTCGCGCCGCGGCCAGGACTACGGTGGTGACACCAACTGGTGGGACGAGATTACCCGTCCGATGAGCTATAACCTCAACCAGTACCTGTCAATTGACAGTTCTACCAAGAACGGCTACTTCGGTGCTTCGGTCAACTACAAGCGTGGCAATGGTCTTGACATTGTGTCGGGCCGTGAGGAGTATGGTGCACGCTTTGTGGGTGAGCAGCGTGTGCTGGACAACTTCCTGCAGTTCAACGCTTCGCTCTCGGGACGCAAGGTGCACGAGAAATGGGGCAACGACGGCCTGTTTGACACAGCGTTGACGATGAATCCCACCATCCCCGTTTTCAACGAGGATGGAACCTACTATCAGCCCAACAGCCCCACCGATATCCACAACCCGGTGAATGACTTGAAGAATAACGTGAGCAACGGTGACCGCATCTATCTGCTGGGTAACGGTGACGTTAAGGTCAACCTCATCCGCAGCGACCATCACCTGCTGAACACGACGTTGAGCTATGCGTTGCAATACAATGATCTGAAATCCAACTTCTACACTCCCAGCACCTCGAGCGAGAGCTACTGGAACGGCTATGCTGGTCGTGCCAACATCAACTACCAGAAGTGGTGGACTAACCGTCTGGAGTGGTTGGGCAATTATACCCTTACGCTCGATGACCACCAGCTTAAGGCTGTGGTGGGCTACTCATGGGAGCGCACCCGTTGGGAGCAGAGCGGCAACGAGAACATGGGCTTTGTGTATGACAGCATGAACTATCATGGCATCGCCAACGGTACCTATCTGCGCGACGGCAAGGCCAACATGTGGGCCGGCTCGTCAGAATCGACCTTGATCGGTTTCTTTGGTCGCTTGAACTATAATTATAAGGATATGCTCTTTGCTGCAGCTTCGTTGCGTCATGAGGGCAGCACCAAGTTCGGTGCCAACAAGAAGTGGGGTAACTTCCCCTCGGTATCATTGGCATGGGAAATTATCCGCACTCCCTTTGCCGAAGGACTTTCCCGTACCTTCCAGAGCCTGAAGCCCCGCATCTCCTACGGTGTGACGGGCCGCAGTGACTTCAATGCTTACCAGTCGCTCTCGACCTACAGCGGCTATGGTGCCTACTATATTGATGGTGAGTGGATCAACGGCTATGCCCCCTCGGTTAACGCCAACCCCGACCTGGCTTGGGAGAAATCGACGGCCTTCAACGTGGGTGTGGACTTTGTCGCTCTCAACAGCCGCCTGCGTGGTAGTGTTGAGTACTACGACCGCCGCAGCCAAGACCTGCTTTACAACTACACCGCTCCGCAACCCCCGTTCATCTACAACTCCATTCTCGTGAACGTGGGTACCACCAAGAATACCGGTGTCGAGGTCGTCCTCGATTATGATGTGCTGGCCAATACTGCTGTCAAGTGGACTACCGGCATCAACTGGAGCACAGGCAAGACCAAGTTGACCAAGCTCTCGAGCGATGTCTATCAGATGAGTTATCTGGATCTGTACCGCAAGCCCGGCGTGGGAACCAGCGAGTACTTCTTCCGCGTGGCCGAGGGTGGCCTGATTGGCCAATACTACGGCTTTGAGCATGCGGGTATCGACGAGAACGGCCTGTTAATGGTCTATGACAATGATGGAAACGCTGTTCCTGCGGCTCAGGCCGATCCCGCCTGGAAGCGCAACATCGGCAATGGTGCACCCAAGCACTTCCTCTCGTGGACCAACTCTTTCAACTGGCGCAATTGGGACCTGAGCACACTGATGCGTGGTGCCTTTGGTTACAAGATCTTCAACATGCGCCGTTATGGCATGGGTCTCAAGGGCTGCGGTACCGACAATGTGCTGGCCAGCGCTTATACCGACTATGCTGACGTGAATGCCGGCGGTAGCATCATCTCGAGCTATTTCCTCGAGAAGGGTGATTACTTCAAGCTTGACAATGTGACCCTGGGTTACACTTTCATGCCCAAGACCCGCAACCTGCTTGAGAGCCTGCGCGTCTATCTCTCGGCAAGTAACTTGTTTACCATCACGGGCTACAAGGGCAATGATCCCTCGATTGTCACTTCAACAGGCATCACTCCGGGTATCGATGTCAACAGCGCTTACCCGCAGGCCTTCCAGTTCACCTTGGGCGTGACAGTTCGTTTCCACTAATCTCTAAATAGACAAATGATTATGAAAGATTTCAAATATATCATCATAGCGATTGCAGTGAGCGTGTTGGGTCTGGCATCGTGTACCGACCTGGACGAGAAGGTCAATGACCGTATTGACGCCACTGTGTATTACCAGAATGAAGCCAGCGTCAAGGGTGCTGTTGCCGCCATCTATAACCAGACGTCATCGACCCTCGCCGGCGAGAACTTCTTCCACTTGAGCGAGTATCCTGCCGACCAGATTACCTGGCGTGTGTGGAACGGTGGCCAGTGGGGTTGGGACGAGGCCATGAAGACTGTGCTCTCTTGGCACAACTGGAACAGTGAGTCCACCATCATCCAGAACGCCTGGTCGGGTGCTTGGACCGCTGTCGGCTTGGCCAACCTGTTGCTCAATGACCTGGAGGGGCTGAATGCTGCCGACCTGGGAATGGATCAAGATAAACTCAACCAGTATGTTGCTGAGGTGCGCACCATCCGCGCCTGGAACTACTACTGCCTGTTTGAACTCTGGGGTGGTGCGCTGCCCTTGAACGTCAAGGCTGGCAGTGAGGTGCCCGGTACCGCTGATCCCGATTGGGACACCTCCTGCAAGAAAATCTATGATTTCATTGCACAGGAACTTGACGAGACCTACATGCAGCTCGCCAAGGAGGACGGTAGCCGCAGTACCGTGAATCGTGCCAACCAGGCGATGAACCGCCTGCTCAAGGCCCGTCTGCTGCTTAATGCCGAAATTTTCATCAATGAAGCCCATTATGACGAGTGCGAGGCATTGTCCAAGCAGATCATCAACGGTGACTATGGTTCCTATCGTCTTGCCGAGAATTACCGTGACCTGTACAGCATCGACAACGTGAAGTGCCCAGAGGTCATCTTTGCCCTCGCGGCTGAGGACGGCCAGGGTGCCGCCAACGCCATCAGCAACGTGCGCACAATGGTGGGCATGTGGTACGGCTATGCCGATTACTTCGGCCAGTCCTACGATGGCATCGGTGCCTGGAACTGCGTTTGCCTCGTGCCCAGCTTTGACAATGCTGGAACTGTGCTGCCCACAGGTGGCAGTGAGGGCGCCAACTGCTTCCTCGGAGCCCCCTACAACGACAAGTTGGGTGCCCCCTACGAGCGCTTTGACGACCGCGACATCCGCAAGCAGAATTATGTGTATAACGTGACGACCAAGACCCACGGCCCCGGCATGTTCCTCAAGGGCGTGATGCGTGCTAACTTCGGCACGGGTGATGTCCTCAAGGCCGACGCCGACCGCGATGGTCAGGATCTGGTCTATGTGGATCAGGTGGGTACCTTCCTGAATCAGGGCCGCACTCTCGAGACCGTGATGAGCCCTCGCTGGGGTGAGACCAACTCAGGTGTGCGTCTGGTGAAATATCCCCTTTATCCCAACGATGATGCAGGCGGCTTCAAGTCGATTGACGATGTGCAGTTCCGTCTGGCCGAGGCCTACTACAATGTGGCCGAGTGCGAGATGCGCAAGGGCAACAGTGGCGAGGCCAAGAACTATGTCGACGCCGTTCGTCAGCGCTATTTCAGTGCTGCTAACCGCGCGTCAGCCCTCGCAATTGCGGGACCTGGCTTCAGCAGCTTTGACATGGATTGGATGCTCAGTGAGTGGGGCAAGGAATATCTTGGCGAGGGCAACCGTCGCCGCACCGACCTGCGCCGCTTCAACAAGTTCACCCAGGGCACCTGGTGGTTCTGGGGCCGTGCTACCGAGGCCGGCATCGACCTGCCTGCACAGCGCAACACGAAGTATGAGTGGTATCCGCTGCCTCAGTCGGCATTGACTGTTAACCCTGGTCTTATCCAGAATCCCAATTATTGATTGTTATCACACATTATAATAAAGACATAGATATGAAAACAAGGAATATATATAGTCTGATATTGGTGCTGATGGCCGCGATGAGCGTGATGACCAGTTGTTCCAACGACGAAGACATCATCTTTGACCACGAGCGCCAGCAATTTGAGACGCGTGCCGACCGCATCCTGCTCGAGTTCATTGCCCCCTACGGCACTGCTGTGGACGAGGAAATCTACATCATGGGTGCTTTCAATGGCGACAGTGCTTCGATGGGCAAGGAGGAATGGAAACTCATGAAGGCCCCCAATAATGACATGAAGTGGGGCATCTATTTGGATCCCGCTACCTTTGAGGCTGGCAAGACCCTTGCCGACGGATTCCGTTTCTACAGTGCCACTCAGGGCACCGAATTCACCGTCAAGGGCGAAATAGCCCATCACACCGACAATCCTGGGTTGGGCACCTTCACCAACGTGTGGGGTGAGCGCTGGGAGAGCTACTACTGGAGTGGCGACGGTCCCGAGATTGAGCATGACGGCTATGTGGTCTATGTGATTGACGAGACAGGATGGAATGCCATCACGCTTTATCAGTGGGGTGATGCTGAAGCATTCGGTGGATGGCCAGGCATGGCTCCTACGGGTACACAGACCATCAACGGACAGCAGTACAAGTACTGGGATATGGGCGAGGCAAATACTGGTCTGAGCCAGCACCTCATCTTCAACAATGCCGGTGGCGGCATCCAATTGGCAGATTTCAACTACGTCATCGACCACGACCTCTATCTGCGTGTCACCGCGGATGGCGTGGAAGAGATTACGGTAGGTCCAAAGCACGACGGCTTTGCGCTGTTCGTACTCAATGAGTCGAGCCAGACCGACCTTGCCCTCTATGCCTGGGGTGACGCTGAAGCATTCGGTGGATGGCCGGGCATGGCTCCCACGGGCACACAGACCATCAACGGACTGGAGTACACCTACTTTGATTTGGGTGAGGCTAACACTGGTCTCAGTCTCCACCTGATTCCGAACAACAATAACAATGGCGTACAATGGGAAGGTGACGACTTGTATTTCACCATCGACCACGATATCTACGTCCGCATCTTCGACGGTGGCTACGAAGTCATCAGCAAGGACTATCAGGGCGGTGGAACCACTCCTGAACCTCAGCTGCATTACATCTACATCGACAATCAGACGGGTTGGGATGCCATCACGCTGTACGCCTGGGGTGACAAGGAGTTCTTCGGCGGATGGCCCGGTGTTGCCCCCACGGGCAACAAGACCGTTGACGGTGTGGACTACCTCTACTGGGAGTTCACCAGCGCTGGCGAGGCCGAGCACCTCATCTTCAACAACAGCGGTGGCGGCGTGCAGGCGCCCGACTATGATGTAGTGCTTGACCGTGACTACTACTTCACGGTGACGGTCGAAGGTGTGACACCCAAGTAAATCCTATTACCCCATGTCAGGGCAGAGCGTATTTCCTGCTTCTATTGTTCTGCCCTGATTGATAATTGGATGGGGGTGTGCCGAAATGTGACTCGTTGAGGTTACGAGGAGTTGATGCACCCCCATTTTTTTAAAAAAATTCAAGTTTAGGGGCAAGAAATGGCGCTATTCGAGAAAAAAGCGCTATATTTGCATTTGTAAATTTTGAATTAACAAATGAAATTGGAAACGATATGAGAAGAACTCTTTTTTTAGCCTTGATATGCCTGTTGGTCAACGTGCTAGCTGTTGCTAAGGACGTGACGGTAACTTCGCCCGACGGGGCGCTGACGGTGACCGTGGGCGTGGACGGCGGTAAGGCCTGGTATCAGGTGATGCGTGGCGGTGAGACCGTTATCGGCCGCTCGGCACTGGGCCTGGTGCTCAAGGACGGCGACCTGAAGGACAACTTCAAGATGGGCAAGGTGACACGGACGTCGCTCGACGAGACTTGGAGCCAACCCTGGGGCGAGGATGCCCAGGTTCGCAACCATTATAATGAGCTGAAGGTGGCTCTGCAAGAAAAGGGTGGCATGAAGCGTCAGCTGGGCGTGGTGTTCCGCGCCTTTGACGACGGCATCGCCTTCCGCTACGAGTTCCCGCGCCAGCGCGGCCTGCAGGACTTCGTCATCATGGATGAGGTGACGCAGTTTGCCCTGCCCAGCGATGCACAGGCCTGGTCAATCCCCGCGTTGACACCTTATTATGAGGGCATTTACACCTGCGAGCCCGTGAGCAAGAAAGGCAAGATGTCAGGACCCGTGGCCCTCGAGGTCAATCCGTCGCTCTACATGGCGATTATGGATGCCAACCTGACCGATTACTCGACGATGAACTTCGCTCACGAGGGGACGACCCTCAAGGCTGACCTCGTGCCCTGGCAGAATGGCGACAAGGTGAGGGTGGGGGACACCCGCGTCTCGCCCTGGCGTGCCATCATCATCGGGCACAAGGCTGCCGACATCCTGCTCTCGCGCATGCCGTTGAACCTGAACGACCCTTGCAAGATTGAGGACACCTCATGGATCAAGCCGACGAAGTATGTGGGCATCTGGTGGGCATTGCAGAAGCAGAAGTGGACCTGGTCTCAGGGAGAGCGCCACGGTGCCACCACCGAGAACACCAAGCGCTACATCGACTTTGCCGCTAAGCATGGACTGGGTGGCGTTTTGGTCGAGGGCTGGAACTACGGTTGGGACACCGATTGGACCAAACACGGCGACGGCTTCTCGTTTACCAAGGCCTATCCCGACTATGACCTCGCTGGCTTGTGCCGTTATGCAGCCGAGCGTGGCGTGCGCATCATCGCCCACAACGAGACTGGCGGTGCCGCCCAAAACTACGAGAACCAGCTCGAGGAGGCCTACAAGCTCTATGAGTCGCTGGGCATCAACACGGTCAAGACGGGTTATGTCAACTCCCATTTCTATAACGGCGAGTTGCAGCACTCGCAGTGGGGTGTTCAGCACTTCCGCAAGGTCATCGAGACCGCGGCACGCCACCACCTGATGATTGTTAACCATGAGGGCGCCATGCCCAGTGGCATCCAGCGCACCTGGCCCAACCTCATCGCTACCGAGAGCATGCGCGGTCAGGAATACAACGCGTTTGACCGTCGTGGCGGCAATCCGCCTTACCACGAGTGTATTCTGCCGTTCACGCGCGGCTTGGGAGGTCCGATGGATTTCACGCCAGGCATCTTCGAGTACCGCAATGACTCCGTGCCGGGTACACGTCCTCAGAACACGCTCAGCCATCAGTTGGCCGAATACATTGTTATATATAGCCCCGGCCACATGGCAGCCGACCTCATCGAGAACTACGAGCATCAGCCCGCATTCAAGTTCATCGAGGAAGTTCCCACCAATTGGGAACGCACCCTCGTGCCCCATGCATCGATGGGCAAGTATGTGACCTACGCCCGTCAGGAACGCGGCACCGACAACTGGTACGTCGGCAGTGTGACCGATGATGTGGCCCGTGACCTCACTTTGCCTCTCGACTTCCTGGGCAACGGTCGCTATCAGGCCATCATCTATGAGGATGGTCCCGATGCCGATTACCGCAATAATCCTTATGTAATGACCATACGTCGGCTTGACGTTGACAGGACCAGCATCCTCAACTTGCATCTTGCTCCTGGTGGCGGCTGTGCCATCCAGATAGTGAAGTGTGCGGAATGATGGATGCGGTACTGTGCCATGACGCGTCCCGACGGGGATCAGTTGATGGTTTGCAACGTCACAGATTATTGTGATAGTGTTAAAAAGATACAATAAAGCAAGAAGGGCATGTCGCAAGTTGCCCTTCTTGCTTTTTTACCTGTTGATGTGAAGGAATTAGGCACAGATGAGGATGTGGGGTCACAAATTGTCAAGAAAATGGTCATTTCTCCGTAAAAGACGGTATTTTTTCTTGATTTTTATAAATAAAGGTATTGCTTGTGTGAAAAAATGTTTATCTTTGCGAGTCCAACTGTAAACCTGCAGAGGGCTAATGAATGAAATGAAAAAGGTAATTATGCCTTAAATTAAGATGATTGAAAAGACTTGTTTGGTAGCGACAGTGAGCCGTATAGCTGGTCCATCCCGGCTATTGCTCGTTTGTGGTGTTGCCATCAGTGAATCAACGGCATCTTCCTTTGAAAAGACAAAAATCAGTAAGCAGAGCGCACTTGCTGTTACAAAACCCTTTAGAGATAACCAACATCAATCCACCGGCATGTTGAAGTATGCGCTCGCTTGAGCATGCCGATGGGTTAACTAATTGTTTACTGTATGAAGAGACTTTTATCAACTCTGATGGCCATATGCCTCATCACAATGAGTGCATGGGCCAACAAGACCGTTACCGGTAAAGTCGTCAGTGCCAGTGACAATGAGCCACTTATAGGCGCCACTGTGCAAGCCATCGGCTCGTCCCAGGGTACCTCGACTGACCTGAACGGTGAATTCACAGTAACCGTTAATGACAACGTGACGCAACTTAGAGTGAGTTGCGTGGGCTATATGTCACGGGTTGTTGCGGTTACGAGTTATGTAACTGTTGCCCTTGAAGAGGACAATACAACCCTCGAGGAAGTGGTTGTGACTGCCATGGGTATCACACGCAAACAGAAGTCACTAGGTTATGCGGCTCAACAGGTGAAGGCCGAGGACATTACCGGTGCACACACTGGCGAGGCAATGACTTCGCTCAGTGGTAAGGTCGCTGGTCTGCAGGTGCAGTCCACCTCAAGTGACCCCGGTTCAGCCAACTCGGTTATCATCCGTGGTTTCAGCTCCATTAATGGTAGCAACCAGCCGCTGTATGTTGTTGATGGTGTGCCCTTGCAGAGTACCACGCTGACCGGTATGGGTAAAGCCCAGAGTGCTGGTGGTATCTCCAGCATCTCGCCCAACGACATCGAGAGCATGACCGTGCTCAAGGGTGCCGCCGCTACCGCATTGTATGGTAGCCGTGCCGCCAACGGTGTCATCATCGTGACCACCAAGCAGGGTCGCAAGGGTGAAGGCAAGAACTTCTCGATCGAGTATAATGGTAGTGTTCAGGCACGCCAGATCTCACTGTTGCCCAAGTTGCAGAACCAGTGGGGCCAGGGTTGGAACGGTGCCCAGACTTTCATCGAGAATGGTTCATGGGGTCCCGAACTGGATGGCAGCCGTCAGATTTACGGTCCCATCTGGAACAACCAGCAGCTGATTCACGATTATACAGCCAAGGAGAACAATGTCCGTGACTTCTTTGACCTGGGATGGACAAATAACCACAGCATTGCCTTCAGTGGCGTCTCCAATGACAATAAGGTGAATTACTACCTGTCCTATAACTACGTGGGCGATGACGGTATCCTGCCCTACGACAAGGATACTTACACCCGTCACACCTTTGACTTCCGCAATGGCTTTGAGGCTACCGATTGGCTGAAGCTTTCATCCTCGATCAGCTATGCGAAGTCCGAGAATGACATGGTGGGTAGCTATCAAGGTACGTCAATGATCGACGGTCTGCTTGAGTTGCCGCGTGATATCAGCATCGTGGACATGAAGGACACCAGCAAGGCATTCTTCACCCCCGAGGCTTACTTCACCCCCTACGGCATCACCAACCCCTATTGGGCAATTGAGAAAAACTACAACCATGTTGACTCGAAGCAGATGCACGGTAAGATCCAGGCCGACATCAACCCGATCAATGACCTTACCTTTACCTATCGCTTCGGTTTTGACTACACCGACTTCGACCGCAAGATCGGTGAGCCCGAGATTGCTCTTGACGATGCACTCATCATCGAGGACTATGGTTATGCTCCCAGCAACATGAACCAGGAGGGTTACGTGTACTCGGCTTACGGCCGTCGCTATGAGCTCAACCATGACTTCCTGGCCGACTACACCCGCAACTTCATGAACGAGCGACTGAGCCTCGCTGCTATTGCCGGTGTGAACATCAACGAGCGTTATGCCACCTCGATGGTGGGACAGACCGATGGTCTGACCTTCGAGTCCGATTTCTGGGATCTGAGCAACGGTGCTACCAAGTCCACCCTGTCCGAGTCACAGAGCAAGCGCCGCCAGGTGGCTTTGTTCGGTGACGTGACCTTGGGTTGGGATGACATGCTGTACCTGAACCTGACTGGCCGCAACGAGTGGTCATCCACCCTGCCCATCAAGAAGAACAGCTTCTTCTATCCTGGTGCAACCTTGAGCTGGATTTTCACCCGCTTGATTCCGCAGAACAGTATCCTGAACTTCGGTAAGTTGCGCCTGGCTTATGGTAGGACTGGTAATGATGCCGATCCCTACATGATCGACCCGCGCTATGTTCAGGGCTTTGCCTATGGTTACTACAGTGGTACCGACCTGACGTTCCCGTTTGCCGCCATCAATGCTTTCCAGACATCGACCACCGCTGGTTCAGCTAACCTGAAGCCTGAGATGACCACCGAGTTTGAGGCTGGTATTAACCTGCAGTTCTTCAACAGCCGCTTGGGCATCGATGCTACCTACTATACCCGCACGACTAAGGACCAGATCTTCACCCTGCCCGTTGACCCGTCAACCGGTTACAGCAGCGTGGTGACCAACTTCGGTAAGGTTCGCAACCGTGGTGTCGAGTTGCTCGTTAACACGACCCCCGTGCTGCTGAACAACTTCCGTTGGGATTTGGGCTTCAATATCGCCATCAACCGCAACAAGGTTCTCACCATGCCTGAGAGCTTGGAGGGCGGCAAGGTGACCATCTACAGCTTCTCGGCCGGTAACGACGCCGTTTACATGTATGCTGAGGAAGGCAAGCCCATGGGTTCCTACTACACTTATCTTCCCGAGATCTATACCGACGACAATGGTGTTGAGCATCCCGTTGTTGATGCCGCTGGTCAGCCTGTCTTGAGCAGCAGTGTAATGGATACGGGCAAGGACATGAACAACAAGTGGACCGGTGGTGTCACCACCTCGTTGAGCGCCTATGGCTTCACCCTGAGCGCCGCTCTGGATATCCGCTATGGTGGCCACATGTTCTCTCGCACTAAGAACTTGATGCAGTTCACTGGTAACGGCATCGTGACACGTTACAACGATCGTCGTCCGTTTATCATCCCCGGTAGTGTGGTTGACAATGGTGACGGTACCTACAGCGAGAACCTCACGCCCATCTTCGTGAGCGATGGTAGCTATCAGACCTACTTCAACGATTATGGTTGGGGTAATGGTGGTGAGGCCTACCTGCTTGACCGCACGTTCGCCAAGCTGCGCAACCTGAGTCTGACTTGGGAATTGCCCAAGAGCTGGGTTAATGGTATGAAGCTGAGCAATGTTGCCCTGACCGTGTTCGGCAACAACCTGTTCATTTGGACTGCCAAGGACAACTACTATGTCGATCCCGAGACCACCACGACCGGTACCGACCTTGCAGGTAACTTCGGTGAGCTCTACAGCAACCCCTCGTGCCGTGTCTATGGCTTGAATCTGACCATTAAGTACTAATTAATTAATGAGGAGAAAAAGATTATGAAAAAGATATTTTTTGCAAGTCTACTGGTGCTCGGATTGTCGCTAACATCCTGTGATGACTTCTTGGACATCAACCAGGATCCCAATTCTCCCACACAGGAGAACATGACTTCGTCGATGATGTTGCCTGCTGCCGAGCTCAACCTTGCCCACAGCTATGGCGACTTCCTGCGCACTTCAACAGGATATTTTACCCAGTACTATTCGCAGTACTTCGGTACCAGCAACTATCTGGACTATAGCCAGTTTACGATGAGTGCAGTGCGCTCGAGCAGCACCTACACTCAGCTGAACACCCGCGTGCTTAACAACCTGAAGACGATCCGCGAGCTCTCGAGCGCTGAAGAGGATTGGGGCACCTATCTGGCTGCTACCACCTTGCGCGCGTTCACCTATCAGGTGCTCGTTGACTGCTATGGTGAGGTTCCTTATACCCAGGCTCAGAACCTGAGTTATCTCACTCCCGAGTATGATGATGGCCAGACCATCTATGACGGCATTCTTGCCGAGCTTGATGAGGCACTGGAAAAAGCTAATGGCGGTGACCAGGTGGCTACCAGCATCCTGTTCCCCGGTGCTACTGCAGCAAGCTGGATTCAGTTTGCCAACGCTCTGAAACTTCGCATTCTTACCCGTGAGAGCGGTGTTAAGGACGTGAATGCTCAGATTGCAGCCCTGATTCAGGAGGATAACTTCCCCGCAGCTAACGTGCAGTTTGCCGGTTGCTGGAAGAATGAGGCAGGCCAGGCTAACCCCTTCTTCATGGAGGATGCCTTCGCCAGCTATGGCGCATCGCAGCAGAACATCGTGCTCAACCTCGCGTTGTATGGCACGATGAGCGAGTATGGCGATGCCCGTCTGCAGGCCTACTTCACTCCCAATGCCGATGGTGACTACACCGGTAGCGTGAGCGGTACCAACTTCAGCACGACCAGCAAGTACAAATCCACGTACTGGTGCCGTCCGAATGCTCACTTTGATGATCCCGTTGTCCTGATCAGTACCTCGGATGTGAACTTCTACATCGCCGAGTACTATGCCAAGAACGGCAACAACGGCATGGCTCAGGAGTATTACCGCAAGGCCATCGAGGCTTCGTTTGCCAACGCTGGCGTGACGGGTGCTGAAGCAGCTCTCTCAGCCTATCCTCTTGATGCAAGCAACTACAAGCGTGCTATCGGTATCCAGAAGTGGATCGACCTCTCGGGCTACAACAGCTTCGAGGGCTGGTGCGAGTTGCGTCGTCTGGGCTATCCCGCTATGGGTAGTGTGACCGGTGACCAGATCTACAACGAGCAGTCAGATGCTTACAATCCTGACCTGTATGTTCCCGGCACCCTTTACAAGCCCATCAAGTGCAATACCGCCGTGACCACAATCCTGCAGCGCTTCCCCTATGCCGAGTCGTCGGCTAACCGCAACCAGAACGCTCCCGACTATCCTGGCGATAGCGCTCCCGTATTCTGGGCTAAGTAACTAACAGTATTGTTAATTCTTTAAAAAGAAAAATGAATATGAAGAATATAAAATATTTGGCAATGGGAGCTCTGGTCGCTCTGTCGCTCACCTCATGTGAGAAGGATACTGAGGGCCTGACCGACGTTACCTACTATCCCGTGATTACCCTTGAGGGTGGTGACGTGCTCTTGAGCTTGGGTGAGAATTATGTTGACCCAGGTTACTCTGCTGATTTGGGTGGTGAGGACGTTACCTCACAAGTGGTAGTAAGTGACAATATCGACAACAATAGCATTGGTCTTTACCAGGTGTCCTACAAGGTGACCAACTCTGACGGTTTCAGTGCCACAGCTACTCGTAATGTGATTGTCTATGACTCAAGCGTTACGCTCTCAATGGCAGGTGTCTACGATACCGATATGAATGCTACGCTCTATGGTACGGCTGGCAGAACATTTGCTGAGTATGCTGCTGCCTATGGCAATACCGACCAGTGCGTTGGTATCGAATTTACCGAGCTGGCTCCTGGTTTCTACTATGTCAACGACCTGTTCGGTGGCTGGTATAATCAGATCCGTGCCTATGGCACCCGTTATTGCATGACGGCTTATCTGACTCTCGACAACGATGGCAACATCGAGCTCGTTGACAGCTATATCGCTGGCTGGGGTGACGGTGTTGACTACATCGATGGCGGAACCTATGACCCAGAGAATGGCGTGATTAGCTACTTCGTTTCCTATGCTGGTCAGATCTTTATGGATCTTGTGCTCAACAAAGTTAGTGACTAACTATGAACTTATTTAATCCGAATATGATTATGAAAAAGACATTATATTCAATACTAATGCTGGCGGGCTTGCTGGTTGCTTTCACGTCATGCGAGAAAGAAGAGATTGGCGATACTGCGGGAGTGAAAACGGCAGGTGACTGGTATGTGACCGTCGATGCTGTTGACGCTAACGGCGAACTGGTCTATAGCGATGACGAGCTCTTCGGACTGGGAATGATCCACGTGCTGACCTACAACACGGCAGCCAACAATCCCAACGAGATGATTGTTAGTGACCTGGGTAACTTCTGGGATTTCGCCGTTAAGGTGAACTGTGATCCTGACGCGATGACCTTCTCGACCTCTACTACCGATGAGAATAACCTCGTCGAGGGTTATGAGGATATCAATGTGACCATTACCGGTGGTAAGATCATACCGGGTGGTGCCCATCTGGCTAGTGGTGTGCCCACCGATGCCATCGAGTTCTATGTAACCTTCAGCGACGACGGTTATCCCGATGCTTATGGCTATGCCAAGTATCGTGTACATGGATTCCGCTACAGCGGCTTCGTTGCTGACGACTAAAACGCTTATATCGCTTTAAATTCATTTGTCATGGGCTGCCAACAAGGCAGTCCATGATTTTTTAATGGCCAATTGCTAAATGAGTGTCCACCAATCCTTTTTTGGCAGACACTCGTTTGCGAGTGGGCTTCACCTGCAGTGATTGTGGTTGAGCCCCTTATCGGTTACTTGCTGTAATATGATTACTTGTTGGTCATGATGTCGAGGACCATGGTGTCGGTGGCGCACATCGCGTCGGCACCGATGATGGTCAGGTTGCGGATTGAGCGGTCCACGTCGTCGTCGATGATGCCCTCGGCACTGGTGACATGGCGGCCCTCTATAGCCAGCACGGCGCTAATCAGGGCCGTCGATACGCCCGAGGCAATCTTCAGCGCGCAGCTGGGCTTGGCACCGTCACAGATCATGCCCGTCAGGTTGGCTATCATGTTCTTTACCGCGTGGCAGGCACGAGCTGCCGATGGAGGCTACCACGCAGCCACACAGAGCACTCAGTTTGCCCAGACTCTGCTTGATGTAGATTGCCGTCAGGTGGCTCAGCGTCAGGGCTCGGATGAGCTCTTCCTCGGTGTTCTCGTTCTCAATGGCATAGACAGCCACAGGATTGGTTGCGCAGATGCCCTGGTTGCCCGAGCCGCTGTTGCTCATCACGGGAATGAGCGCACCACCCATGCGCGCGTCTGTGGCCAGGGCGGTCTTGGACAGGATGCGAGAGAAGATCGTGTTGCCGAAGATGCCGTGACTCAGCGGGCGGTCCATCGTCTTGCCCAGACAGTGGCCGTAGTTGCCTTTGAGCGACTCTTGGGCGGCTTTGAGGTTGTAGTCTCGTGTCTCGAGGATGAAACTGATCTCGTCGAGCGGGGCCTGCATGGCGAAGTCATAGACGAGTCGCAGGTTCAGCTCAATGTCGTCGCTGTCATCTCCTTCAAAACCGTCAGGCATCTCGTCAATGAGCATGACGGCGTTATCATAGGAGGTGCTCACAAAGCCAGTGTGTGAACCCTGGATGATAGCGCTGGCGATGTGGCCACCACCCTCGCAGATGGCTTCGACGTACAGCTTGTCGCAACAGTCTTGTTTCAGCTGAATGTCAATGCGTCCCTCGTTGATGAATTGTTTACCTTCTTCCAGAGCCTCGGGTGTGATGTCCTTGAGCACCTCGAGCTTGTACTCGCTCTTGCCGATCAGAGCACCCAGGGCTATGGCGATGGGAAGGCCTATCATGCCGGTGCCGGGGATGCCAACGCCCATAGCGTTCTTGAGGATGTTGGCGCTCAACAGGGCAGTGATTTTCTCAGGTTTAGAGCCAAGCGTCTCAGTGGCGCGGGCTACGCACAATGCCACGGCCATGGGCTCGGTGCAACCCACTGCAGGCACTATCTCACGTTTCATCAACGCAATAATCTGTTCTCTAATCTTCTCTTCAATCATATTTATTTTATGCTCAATTTATTGATATCGTATAACCGTGCTTCGCACGGGAAATTAAACAAATTATATTTTAAAATTATCACAAATTGGATTTACGAGAATTGATTGCAATTTTCGATTTTGACATCAATCATCTCTTGAACAGGATCGCGCCAAGATATTTTCTCGATGTTTCCATCTTCGTGTCGGTGATACCATTCACTATAAAAACTTTTGGCACCAAAGTTCAGCAGCATCCCATAGGGCATGTGAGTCAGGTTCATATAATTCCATAACTGCTTGCGATGGGATAGTGAAATATTGCTACATGCCTTGAGCTCTACAATAATATTGTCATTGATTACAAGGTCCATGCAATAATGCTGATTAAGTTGCACGTCTTTCCAATACATAGGCAAATAGACCTGCCGCTCAACATTATAGCCTTTAGTTTTTAATAAATACTCTAAGGCTGCCTCATAAGCCGATTCCAATAAGCCTTCATGAAATTCACGATGAACTAACATAGCCTCACCAGTAATCTCATGAAAGAAAATGTAAAACTTATTATGTTCTTCGGCAGTCATCAGACCTTGAAATTTTAAATATAAATTTGTTTAATTTCCCGCCCGTCAGGGCGGTAATAAGTCTCAAATTTATTCTTTGAATTTTGTCAGGCCGCCGTCCAGGAAGTCGAGGAAGGCGGGGACATCCTCCTTGTAGCTGAATGAGCCGCTCAAGGCGTTGCCCTGCGGATCCACGCACACGTAGAACGGCTGCGTGTTGCTGCCGAACTTGTAGCGCTGCAGGTAGCTCCACTTGTCGCCGGACCTCAATGGGCTCAGGCAACGGGCGCTTGTCGTCAACAAACAGCGAGATGAGCACGTAGTCCTGGTTCAACTTGTCGGCCACACTGGGATCGGTCCAAACGGCAGCCTCCATCTTGCGGCAGTTCACACAACCGAAGCCGGTGAAGTCCAGGAATACGGGTTTGCCGGCAGCGGCAGCGGCGGCCATACCCTGCTCATAGTCGGTGTAGGCGGCGCGCACCTCCTTGGTGTTGAGGTTGAAGTCCTGCGTGTTCATGGGCGGTGCAAAGGCACTCACGGCCTTGCACGGTGCGCCCCACAGCCCCGGAATCATATAGATGGCGAAGGCAATCGAGATCAGTCCGCCCATGATGCAGATCACGGGCATGGGCTTGGTCTCATCGCCAGGCATGACGATATCGCTTTGGAATTTGAGTTTGCCGATGAGGTAGAGTCCCAGCAGACCGAAGATGGCGATCCACAGGCACAGGAACACCTCGCGGTCCATCAGGTGCCAGCCGTAGGCCAGGTCGGCTACCGAGAAGAACTTGCAGGCAAATGCCAGCTCGATGAAACCGAGTACCACCTTGAGAATGTTCATCCAGCCGCCCGACTTGGGAGCCGACTTCAGCCACGAGGGGAAGAGGGCAAACAGCGTGAACGGCAGCGCCAAGGCCAATGCAAAGCCCAACATGCCGATGGCAGGCCCCCAGAAGTTGCCGCTGGTAGCAAAATCAACCAGCAGGAAACCGATGATGGGACCCGTGCAGGAGAACGATACCAGCGCCAGCGTGAAGGCCATCAGGAAGATGGACAGCAGGCCGCTGGTGTTGCTGGCCTTGTTGTCAACAGCGTTAGACCACTTGCTGGGCAGCTTGATTTCGAACATGCCAAAGAACGACAGCGCAAACACTACCAGCAGCAGGCACAGGAAGATATTGAACACGGCGTTGGTCGAGAGGGCGTTCAGTGCACTGGGGCCAAAGATGGCAGTCACGATCAGACCCAAAAGCAGATAGATGACCACAATCGAGATGCCATAGGTAATGGCATCCTTGATACCCTTTTTCTTATCATCCTTGGCGCGCTTGAGGAAGAAGCTCACCGTCATCGGGATGATAGGCCACACGCACGGCGTGAAAAGTGCCACAAGACCGCCCAGCAGACCCAGCAGGAAGATGTACCACAACGAGCGGCCACCACTAGCGCCGTCGGTGCCGTCCATTCGCTGGATATCACCTACCACAGGCTTCCACAGCGCATCATGGTCCAGTGCAGCGAGGGCGGAACTGTCCACCGGTGCTCCCATGGCAGCACTGTCGGCAGCGGCGGCTGCCAGGGCAGCGAGGGAGTCGGCCTTGGCCTTAGCTAGGGCTTCGGCTTTTTCTTGTTCCTCTTTCTCCTTATTCTTGTCGGTGTCACCATCAACGGCAGGTGACTTGCCTGACTTCTTCAGACTTGCAGTAGAGGGAGGCAGGCACGACTGGTCGTTGCATGCGCCATACTCGAGGTCGGCGTCAATGTCGTAGTTTGGCTTGGTGAATTTCACCTTTTGTACAAACTGCACATTGTTCTCGAAGTAACGCAGCTTGGTGCCGAACATCTCGTCGAACTGGGAGATTTCCTTGCCCACAGCCTTGAGAGCGCCCACAGGCTCCACACCGTCCTTCTTGTGGAAGACAATAGCGGCCTCGGTAGGACCCGCATCACCCAGGTTGGTGGAATACACGTGCCAGCCCTTGTCAATCTTGCCCGTAAAGACAATCTCGCCCTCGCTGGAACCATTGGTCGTCTTGAGTTGGGATGTAAACGTAACGGGATTAGCCATCTGGGCAACGGCCATCATCGCCACCGTTACCAACGTCAACAAAGTCGCAATTCTCTTCATCTTCTACTTTGGTTTTTGGTTATTTTACAACCTGCAAAGTTAATGAAAAAATCCATTAGTTTTTCAATTCATTGTATTATTTAGGAAAAGATGCTATATTTGCGGGGATAAATATGAAGTGAAATATAATTAAATAATAAAAATGAAGAAATTGATTCTTTCCATGCTCGTGGGCATGATGGCGCTGGGCATGATGGCCCAGGGCGGCAAATTAACGGTCAGTGGCTCCTATAAGGGGCTGGGCGACTCGGTACGCGTCTTTCTCGTCGGTGCCAGCGGTGAAATGCTGCTTCAGGAGAGTCGTGCCATCGATGGTGACAAGATGGACATGGCATTTGACCTGGAAGATGCAGCAATGCTCCACGTGTTCGGCCTGGAAGATGGCCAATTGAGTGCTGAGAAAGGGTTTTCCATACCTGCTTTGCCTGGTGAGCATGCGGTCATCAAGGGTGAAGGCGAAGATTACACCGTGGGCGGCTCACAGTTCTATCGCGACTATGAGGAGGCCTCCAATCTGATCAAGGCTCCTCAAGAGGCGGCTCAAGCCTTCATGAAAGAATGCCAGAACAAGTATTTGGCAGGTGTCCCCGAGGAGGAGATAGACAAAGAGTTTGAGGAGAAATATCCCGCTCTGGAACAAGCCTTGGCCGATGCAGTGCTGGGCTATGTCAAGGCTCATCCCGATGCTGACGCATCGGCGATGCTGCTCGCCGACTTGGGCAATGACGACGAGCACATCAAGGAGGGTGCGGCGTTGCTGACCGAGCGTGCCCGTGGCAGCCTTGCCGCTAACATGTACAAGGGCATTCTTGCCTCCATCGAGAAGGAAAAAGCTAATCAGGCACTCCAAGAGGGACTGGAGGGTAACTTGGCCCCCGACTTCACGCTCAACGACATCAACGGCAATCCACTGGCGCTGAGTTCGTTGCGTGGCAAGTGGGTGATTCTCGACTTCTGGGGCTCGTGGTGCGGATGGTGCATCAAGGGCATGCCCAAGATGAAGGAATACTACGCCAAGTATGCCGGCAAACTCGAAATCCTGGGCGTGGACTGCAACGACACGGTCGAGAAGTGGAAAGCCGCTGTTGCCAAGCACGAGATACCCTGGCTGCATGTCTATTGGGACCAGGAGA
Organism: uncultured Prevotellaceae bacterium; assembly: GCA_900317835.1. GTDB lineage: Bacteria > Bacteroidota > Bacteroidia > Bacteroidales > Muribaculaceae > Sodaliphilus. Next base: position 83,314 of record ONIL01000015.1, read on the forward strand.
AGGGTGACAATCCCGTTGACCTATACGCCGTGCGCGGATTTCCCACTAAGGTCATCATCGACCCCGAGGGAAGGGTGGCCAAGACTATCGTGGGCGAGGATCCTGCCTTCTACGACTACCTGGACGAAGTAATAAAGTAACTCCTAACTCCTAACTATTATGCAACATACCAAGTGCTTAATTATCGGCTCGGGTCCTGCCGGCTATACGGCAGCAATTTATCTGGTGCGCTCGGCCATTGACTGCTTGCTCATCGAGGGCCTGCAGGTGGGTGGGCAGCTGACCCAAACGACCACAATCGAGAATTTTCCTGGCTTCCCCGAGGGCATTGACGGTTTCCAATTGATGGACAACATGCGCCAGCAGGCTGTAAACCTGGGCGCTAAGATGAAATCGGGCCTCGTGGCTGGCATCGACATGAGCCAGCGCCCATTCCTGGTCACCCTCGACGGAGGCGAGCAAATGACAGCCGACACTATCATCGTGGCCACGGGTGCCACCGCCAAGTATCTGGGCTTGCCCGACGAGACAAAGTATGCGGGGCAGGGCGTCTCGGCCTGTGCCACATGCGACGGTTTCTTCTACCGCAAGAAGGTCGTGGCAGTTGTGGGCGGCGGTGATACCGCATGTGAAGAAGCCGACTACTTGAGCCACCTGGCCAACAAGGTTTATCTCATCGTGCGCAAGGATTACCTGCGTGCTAGCGAGGCCATGCAGCAGCGTGTTAAGGATAACGACAAGATTGAAATCCTGTTCAACACCAACACCGTGGGCCTGTTTGGCGACAATGGTGTGGAGGGCGCTCACCTGGTGCGCTTCAAGGGCACCGACAAGGAGGAACTGTTTGACATCGCCATCGACGGCTTTTTCCTGGCCATCGGCCACCGTCCCAACACCGAGTTCCTGGGTGGCCAGATTGACCTAGACGAGCAGGGCTACATCCGCTTGACGGGCCATAACACTGCGACCAACGTCGAGGGCGTTTTTGCCGCTGGTGACGTTGCCGACCCGCATTACCGTCAGGCCATCGTTGCTGCTGCAGGAGGTTGCCGCGCCGCCATCGACGTGAAGCAGTACCTGTCTTGATTATTGACCGTATACACGGTATTAGAAAGAGGGCTAGAAAGAGCCGTTTTGGTGTGTTTTAGTATTTTAGCGACGGTTTTATTTAGTTGTTATTATATTTAAATGATTTTTTATGATGAAAAAACTGACTTTTTTAATGGCAGCAATAGCTGCATTTAGTCTGAGCATGCAGGCTCAGACAGTAAAGGAGGGCGTTATTGAGGTGGGTGGTTTCACCAATGCCAGCGAGTTCTACAATGGTTCCTATTTTGACATGGCTCCCACCAATTTCTATTTGGCCCATACGGGAGCACAGATGATTTACACGCCTGACCTGCTCGCAGACTTTGAGGGCAAGGATAACGTGCAAATTACCAGTATTAGTTTCAAATTCTATAGTGAGAGTTATGAAGACATCATTCGCAACGTGAAGGTTTATCTTCATGAATCTGACGCAGTGGAATTCGCCAAGAATGAAGATGGCATCAAGCAGTTTTTCAGCTTTGATAACTTGGCCTATATAGACAACTACGGCATAGACTTGTTGAATTGCTACGGCGAGGATGTTGAGATACAAATTCCGTTGAGTTCTTCTTCAATGTTCGCTATTACTCCTGGAAAGAGCCTTGTTGTCACCATTGTCTTTGACGCTCAGGACGATGATAACTGCACGATGGGCTCTGACTATGCTCCGTTCTATACCTCAGGTATTGGTGGCAAGGCAATGACTTATACCGACAACACTGAAAGTTTTATTGACTATGCTCAAGGATCAGACTTCCCTAACGCCACTGCTATGCTGGGTTGTGGCACCAATGTGGAGTTGCCTGTTACCCGCATCGAGTACATCTACACCGAGGGTCCGGCCAGCATACGTGGTGATGTGAACCATGACCAACTTGTCAATATTAGCGATGTGACGGCTCTGATCGATTTCGTGCTGACTGGCAACGCTGAATCCATTGATCTCGAAGCTGCCGACTGCAACCTGATAGATGGCATCAATATTGCCGATGTCACTGCACTGATCGATTTCGTGCTGGGTGGCACCTGGTAAATAGTTAGTGCTTTAAAATAACTCAGGAGGCAACAGTCAATTCCATTGCTGTTGTCTCCTGTTTATTTGGGCTGGATTGTCCAATGATGAATTCTACTGTTCTGCGGGGACGTCGATGTTATGTCTAGTGACCAGGTCGTGGGTGCGGGACATGAATCGTGTGAACTCAGCCTTGCTGTCGGGGCGCAACAGGTCAGGACGGGATTCGGGAATGAGGACGTAGTTCTCGCCACGGGCTTGAGGCTTCTGGACAAAGAAGAGTTTGTATCGTGGCTCGGCTATAACGGCTCGCCCATTCTGCATCTTCAATGACACCTTGACCATGGCGCCGCCACGGCAGTCGATATCGCTCTGGTTGCTGATAAAGTTACCCATGCTATAGACCAGTAGCACGTTCTTGTCGTGTTCCTTGCTGTAGCGCACTTCCATCGGTTCCACCACATGGGGATGTCCACCGATGATGAGGTCAACGCCCTGGCTGACGAGCCAGTCGGCGAGTGTGCGTTGGGATGCGACGGGTCTGAGTTGGTATTCGATACCCCAATGCAGGTTCACGCAGATGGCATTTGCCCCACGCTCACGGGCCAGCGCAATGTCGTCGGCAATGAGTTGCTGGTCAATGAAGTCCACGATGACGTTGCCTTGAATAGGGATGCCGTTGGTGCCGTAGGTGTAGTCCAGGAAGGCAATTTTCATGCCCTTGACATTGGCGATATAGGGGATGCGTTGGGCGCGATCCTGCTGGTCACGGTAAGTGCCGATGTGGGGAATGCCCAACGAATCCAGTGCCTGGCACGTGCGCACCAAACCCTTGTCGCGGCGGTCAAGACAATGGTTGTTGGCGGTCAAGAACAAGTCGAAACCCACGTCGCGCAACTGCACCGCATAGCTGTCGGGGGCGCTGAAGCACGGATAGCCCGTGTAGGGCTTGCCACCCAACGGGCACTCCAAATTGACCACTGCCAGGTCGGCCCAAGTGATGTCGTCCTGCAAGTGGGCGAAACAGTCACTGTAGTCGTAGGTGCCGTCGGCACGTTGTGCGGCAGTGATTTGGGGCGCATGCTGCATGGCGTCGCCCACAAATGCCAGATTCACCGTGTGGTTGCTCTGCAGCAGCGACACGATTGACAGCATCAATATGGAGAGAAGTTTCATTGTCTTGTGAGTATTACCTGTGCGGGCTAATGCAAATGATAAAAATAATTCCAGTGATTAACGGCCGCGCTTGGTAGCCTTGGCTTGTGCCTTGGCGCTACGCATCATCTGCATGGGATTGGTCGATACCTGGTGCATGACCTTGCGCATCGACAGGAACTGCTTCAACAAGCGGTTGACTTCCTCAACACTGGTGCCGCTGCCGGCAGCGATGCGCTTGCGGCGGCTGGCGTCAATGATGTCGGGGTTGGAACGCTCCTGCGGGGTCATCGAGCCGATGATGGCTTCAACGCCCTTGAAAGCGTCGTCGGGGATGTCAATATCCTTGATAGCCTTGCCCACGCCAGGAATCATCGATGCCAGGCTCTTGAGGTTGCCCATCTTCTTGATTTGCTTGATCTGCTTGATGAAGTCGTCAAAGTCGAACTTGTTCTGCTTGATTTTCTTCTCCAGCTTCTCGGCCTCTTCCTCATCATACTGCTGCTGCATGCGGTCCACAAACGACACGATGTCGCCCATGCCCAGGATTCGGTCGGCCATACCGGCAGGGCGGAAGGGGTCAAGGTCGGTCATCTTCTCACCGATACCGACGAACTTGATAGGCTTGTCAACGACGGCACGGATCGACAGTGCGGCACCACCGCGTGTGTCACCGTCGAGCTTGGTGAGCACGACGCCGTCAAAGTCCAGTCGCTCATTAAACGCCTTAGCGGTGTTCACCGCATCCTGACCTGTCATCGAGTCCACGACAAACAGTGTCTCGTTAGGATGGATGGCGTCCTTAATAGCCTTGATCTCGACCATCATGGCCTCATCGACTGCCAGACGACCGGCGGTATCAACAATCACCAGGTCATAGCCTTCTTGCTTGGCTTGCTCAATGGCGTGTAAAGCAATCTGCACGGGGTCTTTGCTATCAGGCTCGCTATAGACGGGCACGTCGATCTGCTGGGCAATGGTCTTCAACTGCTCGATAGCAGCGGGACGATAGACGTCACAGGCCACCAGCAGTGGTTTGCGTTTTTCCTTGCCTTCTTTCAGTCGGTTGGCAAGCTTGCCGGTGAAAGTGGTCTTACCGGAACCTTGCAGACCCGACATCAGGATGACAGCGGGATTACCCTCGATGCTGAAGGTAGCTTCCTCGCCACCCATCAGGGTGGCCAACTCGTCGTGCACGATTTTGACCATCAACTGGCTGGGATTGACAGCGTTGATGACATTTTGACCCATGGCTTTGGCCTTGACGTCATCGACAAACTTCTTGGCGACAGGATAGCTGACGTCGGCGTCAACCAGGGCGCGGCGCACCTCCTTGAGGGTTGATGCCACGTTGATTTCGGTAATGCGACCTTGTCCTTTCAGGACTTTGAATGAGCGTTCAAGTTTCTCTGATAAATTTTCAAACATATTGCGATTGAGGTTTTTTATTACTTATCGTTGCTAATGCAGAAATCTAATACGCTAAGGCGCTGTTTTTATGTTTTTATGGCTTAGCACTTTAGCGCCTTAGCGTGATTCTGTGAAGTGGAGGGGTGATTATTTCTTCTTGATGAGGCGGTTGGTAGCCGTGTCGGGGAAAACGACTTTGGGCTTGAACTCACGGCCTTCCTCGGGTGTGACAATGGCATAGGCCATGATGATGACGATGTCGCCCACCTCGACCTTGCGGGCTGCGGCGCCGTTCAAGCAGATGGTGCCACTGCCGCGCTCGCCAGCGATTGTGTAAGTGTCTAACCGCTCGCCGTTATTCACGTCAACGATATACACGCGTTCACCCTCGATGATGCCTGCTGCATCCATCAGGTCCTGGTCGATAGTGATGCTGCCAATGTAGTTAAGGTTGGCATCGGTGACCGTCACGCGGTGTATCTTTGATTTCATGACTTGGATATACATAGTCAATTGAATTTTAATCAGTTGTTAAACTATATACTTTAAACCCTTAGTTCTGGATTTTCTTGTAGGTGATGTTATCGATCTCGCGCACGTCGCCGCAATAGACGGTGATGCATCCCACGATGTAGTCGCTCTCGTCCCAGCTGGTCACAGGTTGCAGCGTGATGCCGTCACAAATCGAGAAATACTCGGTTTCCATCTCGGGCCAGGCATTGAGTGTGGCCACTACCCAGTCGTGCGTCTGCTCCACGGTGTGGTCTTTAGCAAACTCCACGCTGCGCTTCAAGGTGGTATAAATCTGCGGAGCCACTTTACGCACCTCGGGGGTGAGTCGCACATTGCGGCTGCTCTTGGCCAGGCCGTCGTCCTCGCGGATGCACGGGCACTGCACGATATTGATGTCAAATCCCAGCTGCTTGATCATCGCGCGGATGACGGCAATCTGCTGGAAGTCCTTTTCACCGAAGTAGGCTCGGTCGGGCATTACCCACGTGAAGAGCTTGCTCACAATCTGGCACACGCCGTTGAAATGGCCCGGGCGCATAGCGCCTTCCATCACTTGGGCAACAGGGCCGAGGTCAAACACGCGGGTGTCGGGCTCGGGATAAATCTCCTCGACGGTGGGCATGAAAGCCACGTCCACGCCACATGACTCAAGCATCGCCGCATCACGCTCGGCGGTGCGGGGATAGGTGCGCAAGTCTTCCTTGTTGTTGAACTGCGTCGGGTTCAGGAAGCAACTGACGACAACAGCGTCGTTCTCCTTGCGGGCACGCTCGACGAGCGACTTGTGACCCTCGTGAAGGGCACCCATCGTGGGCACCAGACCAACCGACTTACCTGCCTGACGAAAAGCCTTTACGGCTTCGCACAACTCATGGACCTTATTGATGATAATCATTCTTTTTCTATTATAAAGATGTGAATTCAAACTGCAAAATTAGTACTCTTCACCCATATTGGCAAATTGCGTGCCAACTTTTTCATTTTCGATATGATTCCTACAGCAATCGAAAGTCAAACGATTATCTGGAAAAGTTTTTTTATTTTTGCGTGATTTTTTTGAGTTAAGTGCGTCTAACGGGCAAATGAAAGTTTTAAAACGCTAGAAAAATGAACGAACTGGAAAGCAAATTTGCACAGACGATCAAGCAGAACAAGAGCACCATCTACACCGTGTGCTACATGTTCTCAAAAGATGCCGATGAGGTGAACGACCTCTTCCAAGAGGCGGTCATCAATCTGTGGCGGGGCTTTGAGGGATTCGAGAACCGCAGCAATGTGAAAACGTGGATCTACCGCGTGGCGCTGAACACCTGCATATCGCAGGAACGCAAGAAACGCCGCACGAGCACCGAGCCGCTGTCGATGAACATCAACCTGTTTGAGGACCACGACGAGGATACCCGCCAAGTGGACATGCTGCACAAGCGCATCAGCCGCTTGCAGCCCTTCGACCGGGCAATCGTGCTGTTGTGGCTGGAAAACATGCCCTACGAGGAAATCGGACAAGTTGTGGGCATCTCGACGACCGCAGTGTCGACCCGCCTATACCGCATCAAAGAACAACTCAAAAAAATGAACGATTAAAAAACTGTTAAGATTATGGACTACGAACTTGACGAAATGCGCCAGCAAATGGCGATATTGAAAGAAAAACTCGAGGAACAGACGATTGTGAACGACCGCTTCATCCGCCGCTCCATCAAGCGAGGTGTAAATACCATCAACAGGCGCTATCTGGTTATCGCAATTATAGCTCTGGTGATGATTCCCTATGGTTACTGGGCCTTTGTAATGCTGAACGGTCTTTCTGTTGGCCTGTGGATTGCCCTGTGTGTGCTGATGCTAGCGGTAGCGGGATTCATTTACTTTAACGGAAGCGTACTGCGAGACGACAACTTGATGGGTGGCAACCTGTTGGAGGTGAAGCGCAAACTGGCTGTTGCCAAGAAGCGCGATGGCAACTGGCCGTGGTTCGGCATTCCTGTTGCACTGGCTTGGGCCTCATGGGCTGTCTATGAGATGGCACAGAAGACAGGTGGCAGCGAGTATTTAGTGCCTTGTTGCATCGTGGGCATCATTGTTGGCGCATTGATTGGCTTGAAGGTGCACTTTAAAACCCAGCGCCACTACCGTGAAGTCCTTGAGCAAATCGAGGACTTGGAAGACACTGTATGACACTGGAATCGTATGAGAATTGCCCCCAAGCTGTGTGCAGAACACAGCTTGGGGGCAATCAGTTTAAAGCGTAATACACGTTGCCTTATTCGGGCCAAATGCCGGTCACGAGATAGTCGATGAGGAACGTGACATCGCTAATGATGATGTTCTCGTCCAAGTTGCAGTGGGCATTAGAATGAGAATATCAACCTAAAACTGAGATCATAATTCGTAATAAACATAGTCGTTTTTGATAGTTCAGTATTTTTTCACTAGCTTTGCAGCCGTAATCAGAAAGCTATTAATAACGAAAGAAAAATCTGAACAATGATGAAAGGCATTACACGAATTATAATTTCCTTACTGCTGCTGGCATGGCTCTCGCCGATAGATGCCTATGCAGCAAACTTGCCAGGCGACGTGAACAATGACGGCGAGGTTAATATCGCTGATGTTAACGCCGTCATCAACGTGATTCTTGGCGGTGGCAGCAGCCAGAGTGCTGATGTGAACAATGACGGCGAGGTCAATATCACAGACATCAACGCTGTCATCGACGTTATTTTGGGCGGTACGATACCGAATCCACCAGAAACCGAAGCCATTACCGTGAATGGTGTATCGTTCAACATGGTCAAAGTTGAAGGTGGCACGTTCACCATGGGTGCCAACGACAATGACACCGAAGCCGACAATAATGAAAGCCCTGCCCACCAAGTGACATTGTCGTCGTTCAGTATCGGCCAAACCGAGGTAACCCAGGCTTTGTGGAAAGCAGTGATGGCCTTCAATCCTAGCAACTTTAGAAGTGCCAATGGAAATACCGATGACTTGAGTCTTCCTGTTGAGAACGTATCCTGGAATGATTGCCAGGCATTCATCACCCAGATGACTTTGTTGACAGGCAAAACGTTCCGTTTGCCAACCGAGGCCGAATGGGAATATGCCGCTCGTGGCGGAAACATGAGTAGGGGTTATAAATACGCCGGCAGTAATAACATTGATGACGTGGCGTGGTATAACAACACTGGCGACTATATCGGCGACCAAACCCATCCCGTCGCCATTAAAACTCCTAATGAGTTGGGCTTGTATGACATGTCGGGCAACGTGGATGAGATGTGCTGGGACTTGTATGGACAATACAGCGACGAAGCACAAACAAATCCAACGGGACCCGAATGGAGCGAATGGGGCGATATTCATGTAATCCGTGGCGGCAACTGGAACAACGAGGCCAAGAGTTGCCGAGTATCGTGTAGAAATGGCATTGACCAGTCGATTAGGAGCAACACCGTCGGGCTGCGTGTCATTCTTTATGAGGGTGAATTCGACCTTTCAGAATCGGCATTGAAATTATGTGTCGGTGAAAACAGGTCGGTCACTATTCTCAATGGCGATGGAGAATATGCTGTTGAGGGCGGAGAAGAGCACGTCACATATACTATAGATGGCAATAGACTCACGGTAACGGGATGCCAAGAAGGCACGACAGCCCTCAATGTGACCAACACCTCCACAGGGGCTACCGCGGTTCTCGCCATCAATGTGGAATCGGCACCTGCCGCTGTTACTGAGACTTTCACTGTCAACGGGGTGTCATTCACGATGGTCGAAGTTGAGGGCGGAACCTTCACGATGGGTGCAACAGCCGAACAGGGCGCCGCTGCCAAGAAAGATGAAAAGCCTGCTCATCAAGTCTCACTTTCGTCTTACAGCATCGGAAAGACAGAGGTAACTCAGGAGTTATGGCAAGCAGTGATGGGCAGCAATCCCAGTTATTTTATTGGCAACACGAACCGCCCCGTGGAGTGTGTGTCATGGGAAGATTGCCAGACGTTCATCACCAAGTTAAACGAGATGACGGGCAAAACATTCCGTTTGCCGACAGAAGCCGAGTGGGAATTTGCGGCGCGAGGCGGTAACCAAAGTAAGGGTTATAGATATGCCGGCAGTAGTAAAATCAATGATGTGGCGTGGTATTCCAATATTTCAGGAAGCGTGACGCGGCCCGTCGGCACCAAATGCATGAATGAGTTAGGCCTGTATGATATGAGTGGCAACGTTTGGGAATGGTGCCAAGACTGGTATGGGGAATACAGCAGTGAAGCACAAACTAATCCGACAGGACCCGAAGAGGGTTATCCTTATCGAGTAATTCGGGGTGGCAGTTGGGTCAACGCCGCCACAGTTTGCCGTGTGTCTAGCAGGGGCACTGAAGTCCAGTTTGGAGGGATTCGATACGTTGGATTACGCCTTGCCCTTTAATTCCTTCCTAGATTAGAAATTACCAAAACCTCCCCGGCACACGATAGCGACCGGGGAGGTTTTTGGTCAGTATTTGTAGGGTCCTATTCTTACTCGGGCCAGGAGCCACTCAGCAGGTAGTCTATAAGGAAGGTCGCATCGTCTATATTGACGCCACCCTCTTGCGTACAGTCGGCATTGTCGAGATTGATGCCTTCATCATTGCCACTCAGGAGGTAGTCGATGAGGGCAGTAACATCGCCAATGTTGACTGTGGAGTCGTCATTCACATCACCTCGCAGGATGCCGCCCTGCTTGGTCAGCCGCCACACGGTCAGGTGTCCTCCCGGATAGTACTGGTAGATGGTCACATTGCGCGAATCAATTACCTCGGCATTGAGCCAGTTGGCCTGAAAGGTATTGGCATCGGTCGTCGAGGACTGTGGAACGCTGACTAGGGGCTCGTCACTATTGGGCTTGGCTACAGCAAAGCCGTCGCGGTAGTTAATAAGGGTTGGATAGACCACATAATCCACACCGTTCCACACGAAGGGGAATGCGCCGTTGCAGTTGCCCTTGTTGGGCAGCGAGAAACTCGTGCCGGTGAAGTTGTCCCCGTCGGGCAGCATCTTGACTACCGACCCGCTGGAGCGATTCACAAACAGCACTGCCTCGTTGCCGGCCGCATCGGTGTAGGCATTGAGCATGGTGCCTGTAGTGGCTGCAACTCCGTCGCAGTTGGCCAGATAGGTGTTGTCGGTGTCCAGTTCGCCATCGGTGATAGTGATGCGGCTGATGGCGGAGCCGCTGTTGGCGCCCACGATGAAGAACTCACCATCTTCCAGCAGGTTGCCCCGTGCAAAGCCCAAGAGGTCGCAGCGGCCGAAGCTGGTGACATCAGCGGGTAGGGTATAGGTGGCCACGTTGCCCGTGGTGGGGCTGATGACCTTGATTTCGCGTCGTGACCAGGGGTCAGGGAAGATGGCGTTGCTCACCACGAGGTTGCCGGCCTCGTCGCGGGTGCAACCCACGTTAGCGCCGCCCTCAAAGGTCTCGCCCGTCAATCCGTTCTCATCCACCACAAGGATGGTGCTGGAGCCCTTGTCGTTGATGTAGAACTTGCCGTTCATGCCGAAGCCCTGACGCGCGTCGGCAGTAGTGAGGAAGCCGAGGTTACTGATTTCCCACACCTTCTCGATGCTGTAGGTCACGGGTGTGGGCTGGTCGGGGTTGTCGCCTATACCCAGGTAGGCAGGCTCGCTCTCGTTGCCGTAGCCGTCAATGACGCACACGGCATACCAGTAGCCGCTCTGGTAGGCACTAGGCAGGAAATACTCGGGCTTATAGGTCACGCCGAGCAAGTAGTCGCTCTTGATGCCGTCGGTGACTGTGCTCATGGCCTGTTGAATGGTGATGTCGGCAGGCACGGCATAGACCGAGTACTTGACCAATGTTCCCTCTTGGAGTGTCCAGCTCAGTATGCCGCCGTCCTGGGCCAGTCCTGCAGGAGCTCCATATCCAGGAGCGTTCTTCCATGTCACGGCAGGAATCATGGCGGGGTGCTGGAAGGTATTGGCAAGCAGATAGTTGCCTAGGCCGCCAGCGCCGCCGTTGTTGCCGTTGATGTTCTTGGCACTATAGAGCACGACACCTGGTGAGTTGTCCACGGTATATTGGCGTGAAAAGCTGATTTGCTGGACAATCTCGGCCCAATCGTTGGCCGTATTGCTGGTCTCGGCCAGGAACGAGATGCTGTGGCTGGCATAGTGGTGGCGGCCGTAATGCTTGGCGATGTAGCTCCACCACTTGGTCAGCGGGCCGAACGGGTTGGTCGAGTGGGTCGTCTTCCAGTAGAGTTGAGGCGAGATGTAGTCGATGGTGCCCTGCTCCAGCCAGGCTAACGGGTCGCTGAAGATGCCGTTGTACTGCCAGTCGCTGCCCGTGGGACAGGGGGTGACGCCATGCTGATCGGCCGATGTGCTGGCCGTGCCTGCCACTCCGGCAGGGCTGATGCCGAAGCGTACCTCGGGCTTGGTCTGCTGAATCATGTTATAGACGTCGGCAACCATCATGTTGACGTTGTTGCGACGCCAGTCAGCAAATGTCATGTCTACATAGGAATCGTTCCACAGGTTATAATCCTCGGCCTTGTTGTTGGTGGGGATGCCGTTGGGATAGAAATAGTCGTCGAACACGATGCCGTCCACGTCATAGTTGGTGATGATTTCCCGGATCACGTTGCAGATGCGCTCGCGGGTGGCAGGCAGACCGGGGTTGAGGATGGTCATCGTCTTGTCCCCGCTCGTGTAGGAGAGCAGCATCCCCGAGGCTTTCAACTCCTGGTCCTGAGGCGTGTTCCAGTCGGTGCCCGTGCTCCAGCGGTAAGGGTTGATCCAGGCGTGGCACTCTATACCGCGGGCGTGGCACTGCTGGACGGCATAATCCAGCGGGTCATAGCCCGGATCCATGCCGCGGGTACCCGTCAGGTAACTCGACCACGGCTCATAACTGGACTTGTAGAAGGCATCGCACATCGTTCGCACTTGTAAGAAGATGGCATTGAAATGCTGCGCCTTGAGATTGTCAAGATAGGCATTAAGTTCGTTCTTTTGGGCGGTGGGATTGTTCACCGATGTGGGCCAATCGATGCGATAGACGGTGGCGACCCATGCGGCGCGCATCTCGCGCTTGAGCGCCTCATCGGCATTGGCACATAAACCTGCTGTCACGGCAATGGCGACAAGCAGCATGATGATTCGTTTCATTATATCGACGTTTTTTAGAGGTTGGAAATGATTTTTCTACTTATCACGCACAAAGTTAGGAAATAATTCCAAAATTTTTTTCATCTTTGTGCAACTTTTTTAGACCGATACAGCGTCTAATGCATGAAAACGGCATAGAGCCACAAACTATTAACAACAACTTAAAAGAAATAAGACAATGAGAAAGACGATTCTGACACTCGCAATGATGCTGATGATGGCATTCACCGCCACGGCGGGACCGACCATCAAGGCGACTCCCTCAAGCAAGGCTCATGTGGCCATGAAAGGTGATTCGGTAGTCATGACCAACGGCAACCAGTCGGTGACCGTGAGCGGCTTGGACCTGCAGAAGATGCAAGAGAAAATCAACGAGGCTTTGGACGATACCTTGACTTCCAGCGGCACCACCGTGGAAATCGGTGACCAGAGGGGCGAACTCGCTCCTGAGGATATCAAGGAGATCAGCAACCAGTGGGCCAGTGTGGCCAAACAATGGGCTATCAGCGGCTCTTTCTGTTTGCTGGGAATTGTAGCCTTGGTGTTGTTCTTCCGCTTCCTGAATCGGCGCAATAAGTACCGTGTCATCGAGAAGGCCATTATGAACAACTACCCGCTCAATGAACTCTCGTTGAACGATAGCAAACGCACCGCCATCTATGTGCAGCAGCCTGTCGTGACGTCGGCGCCCGGTCAAGTGCCTGTGGGCACTCCCATCAGTGGCCAGACTCCCGATAATCCCATCGTGATGACCGATATGGTCAACTGGCGCGCCTTGATGCCCGCCATCAAGTGGATGGGCTGGGGAGCATTGCTGATACTCTTCAGCGTGGCTATTGGTGATTTCGAAAATCCGTTCTGGCCCACCGGCTTGGCACTGATGTTCGTGGGTGTTTGCAAGGGATTTATCCTCTACAAGGAGCAGAAGTCATTGCAAGAGGCCTGGAAACGTGCCGGCCAGATGGCACCCAAGAGTCAACCGATGCGTGAAGGTATCCCCGTGCCCCCGCCCATGGACAATGATTACCGCACCGATGACGAGAACCAGCCCTATCAGCCCTATTGATGCCGAGCGTCTTATATAAAACTTCGCGCCTTCGCGACTTAGCGTGAGGGACGTAGCAGAAGAAAAGTAAAGAGATATGTTATCCAAGCTTGATGAAATAAGACTGCTGTCGCAATGCGCCCTGGCCGACAACCGGGACGCATTCGGCAGGCTCGTCGAGGCCTATCAGCCGCGCGTGCGCCGGTTCCTGCTGAACCTGACCACGGGCGATGAGATGCTGACCGACGACCTGGCACAGGAGACGTTCATCAAGGCTTATGTGGGCATCCGCAGTTTCAAGGGGCTTTCGTCTTTCGGCACCTGGCTGTACCGCATTGCCTACAACGAGTTCTATAACCACACCCGCCGTCACCAGGAGGAGCATGTCGAGGACATCGCACGCCTGGGTGACGTCAGCACCGCCGCAGCTGATGCTATCGATGCCTCGATGACGGTGCAGGAGGCGTTGGCACGTCTCAACGATAACGAGCGCGTCGCTGTCACCCTGTTCTATATCGAGGATCAGCCCTTGAAGCAGGTGGCCAAGATCATGCAGTTGCCCGAAGGCTCGGTCAAGTCACTCATCCACCGCGCAAAAGGCAAGATGAAACAATTTATCGATAATTAAATCGTTATAAGGATATGAATACCAACGAAGAAGACAAGAAACTGGCGCAGGTGCTCAAGCAGGGTGCGCATGACCCAGGGGAGAATCCCTGGTTCACCCGCCGTGTGCTCAACAAGTTGCCCGAGAAGCGTTCCCATGGTTCATGGGCAACCCCGTTGCTCTATGCTATCGCCCTGATAGCTTGTGCGCTGTGCTGGCTGATGATGTGGCGTGGCCAGGATTGGGGTGCCATCACGGTGCGCGACATCCTCTATAACATGATGATGGGTGTTGCGACGCTAACTATCCTCTGGCAGACCATCGCCTCGCTGCTCCGCGCCGCCGACGTGTAAAAAAGGCCAAACAGCAAAGCAACTCCCCAAAAATTGGAGAATACCAAAAAACGGGAGAAACGGATGATTCATAGACTCCGTTTCTCCCATTTTTTCGATCTATCAGTTTCAAGGCTATTTCAATCCCCAGAATTTCTTGGCGCGTTTCTGCAGAGCGGGATCCTTGATTCTCTTGAGTTGGTCAAGCAGCCACTCGGGGCTCACCTCCTTGTAATGAATCACCGTGCCTTTTGTCAACTGGCTGTCAGGGTGTTCACTGCACCACCGCATGAATCTCTCGGTGTCACGGTGGAAGTATCCATTTACCAGCACGCCGAAATCGCCAAGCAGTTGCTTGGGCTCGGTGATGGAGCCTTTTGCCCCTTCAAGATAAGTGTTCATGCGGTCATACACGGTCGTGTCGCTCAATGGAGTCCATGAGAACACTTCCAGTTGCCGCTTGCTGCGCCAGTAATTGTTGAGCACGGTGGTGTCGGCACTGTAAACGGTGCCGATTTTGCCGATGGTGAAGTAGCCGTCCTCGGCGATGGTGATTGGTAACTCATGGTGGATAAACCACAAGGTGGAATCGGTTTCAATACCATCACGTTTCATGTTGTAGGATATCCAGCGGCTCAGTTGCATTGGCTTTCCAAACTGGTCGGGCATGACCAGGCGCATCGAGTCGATGCCCATGATGCGCGTGTGCTCGTCAATGTAGTCCTGATAGGACAGGTTCAACCCTCCGCATTCTCCCAGATGCATGAAGTCTATCATGCCGTTCTTGTCATAGGTGGCTAGCCAGCAAGTGCGGGCATCTCCATAGTATGTCTCTCCCAGCAACAGGGAAATGCTCTTGTCGGGGTAATCCTTCAGTCCCCAGACGCGCACAATGGTGGTCTGTGTGTCCACAGGCATCATCTTGTCGAGTCCAATGGCTTGACATGTGGCCAGGTCAAGGATGTGGCGCGGCAGGTTGGCACCGTCATCATTGTAGTTGATATCATCAGCCACGTTGAGCGAGTCATCACAGATGCCCGCGTTGCACAGGAAATCGTGTCCGTTCTCGATCTGGTTTCCGGGTTGCCACTTGCCCGTACATGACGTGATGGCCAATGCCAACAGGATAATTACAAGATTTCTCATATTCTATAACCTTAAATGATTTCCTTTAAACCTCTAACTTGCGGTAACGCACACGGGTGGGCTCTTCCTTGCCCAGGCGTTTCAATTTGTTTTCCTCATATTCGCTGTAGCTGCCCTCAAAGAAGAACACGTTGCTATTGCCCTCGAAGGCCAGGATGTGGGTGCAGATGCGGTCGAGGAACCAGCGGTCGTGGCTGATGACCACAGCGCAACCGGCGAAGTCCTCGAGACCTTCCTCAAGGGCACGCAGGGTGTTCACGTCGATATCGTTGGTGGGCTCATCAAGCAACAGGACGTTGCCCTCCTCCTTGAGTGCCAATGCCAGCTGCAGGCGGTTGCGTTCACCGCCCGAGAGGACGCCGCACTTCTTCTGCTGGTCCACGCCGCTGAAGTTGAAACGTGACAGATAGGCGCGGGCATTCACGTCGCGCCCGCCCATGCGTAGCAGCTCCACACCTCCCGAGATGACCTCATAGACGGTCTTGTCGGGGTCGATGCTCGTGTGCTGCTGGTCCACATACACCGCCTTGACAGTCTCACCGACCTCAAAGGTGCCGCTGTCGGGTTTCTCCAAACCCATAATCAGGCGGAAGAGCGTCGTCTTGCCGGCGCCGTTGGGGCCAATGACACCCACGATGCCGTTGGGCGGCAGCATGAAGTTCAGGTCATCAAACAGCAACTTGTCGCCATAGGCCTTTGCCACGTGCTGCGCCTCGATGACCTTGTTGCCCAAGCGAGGACCGTTGGGGATGAAGATTTCGAGCTTCTCCTCTTTCTCCTTGACGGTCTCGTTCAGCAGTTTGTCGTAACTGTTCAAGCGCGCCTTGCCCTTGGCTTGACGGGCCTTGGGAGCCATGCGCACCCATTCCAGCTCGCGCTGCAATGTCTTCTGGCGCTTGCTCTCGGTCTTCTCCTCTTGAGCGAGGCGCTGGGTCTTCTGTTCCAGCCAGCTGCTGTAGTTGCCCTTCCAGGGGATTCCCTCGCCACGGTCGAGCTCAAGGATCCAACCGGCGACATTGTCAAGGAAGTATCGGTCGTGGGTCACGGCGATGACCGTGCCTTCATATTGCTGCAGGTGCTGCTCCAGCCAGTCGATGGACTCTGCGTCAAGGTGGTTGGTGGGCTCATCGAGCAGCAGGACGTCGGGCTTCTGCAACAGCAGGCGGCACAGGGCCACGCGGCGTCGCTCGCCACCGCTCAAGTGCTCGGTCAACTGGTCCCCCTCAGGACAGCGAAGGGCGTCCATCGCGCGTTCCAACCGATTATCCAGGTTCCAGGCATCTGTCGCGTCGATGATGTCCTGCAACTCGGCTTGTCGGGCAAACAGCTTGTCCATCTTCTCGGGGTCCTCATAGTACTCTGGAAGCCCAAACTTGAGGTTGATGTCCTCAAACTCCTTGAGTGCATCCACCACATGTTGAACTCCTTCCTGAACCACCTCCTTGACAGTTTTGGTTGGGTCAAGCTGCGGATCCTGAGGCAGGTAGCCCACCGAATAACCTGGGGCGAACACCACCTGGCCTTGATATTGTGTATCCAGGCCAGCGATGATTTTCATCAGCGTTGATTTTCCCGCACCGTTCAAGCCGATGATGCCGATCTTGGCGCCATAGTAGAACGAGAGGTAGATGTTCTTGAGGATTTGCTTCTGGTTCTGCTGGATGGTTTTGCTCACGCCCACCATCGAGAAGATGATTTTCTTGTCGTCAACTGTTGCCATAATAGTCGTCTTGTTTTATTTATCGGTCACAAAGGTAATTAAAAATCGCAAACCATGCAAGCAAGGCAGAGTCTTGCATTGCCCAACCGGTTCAGGTAGTGGCTGGTTTACAAGTGGCGGGTGAGGGGAGTGTTGTCCCAGGAATTGACGATGGCGGTGAGCCACTGGCGGGCGGCAGGATCGTCAAGGCTGCCTATTTCGTCGATGAGTGCGGGACGGTCATCAACCCCGAGTTTGAAGTAGGGTAGCAGGTGGTTGCCGTCTTCCCGCTTGGCAGCCATCCATTTGAGGAAGCGCTGCGGATTCATCTCATAGAGCCTGGTCACATCCCACGGGAAGGGGTTGTACTTGTATTCGGGATCATAGGTCTCGTTGACCAGCGCCGCATGGTCGTTCCACACGTTCATGACACCGTCGTCGTGCAGCGAGCACACCAGCATGTCCCATGACCTGAAGTCCATTACCGCATACTGGTCGATTTTGCCTTGCTCGGTCACTACCTGTTGACCATGGAGGATAAATTGGCCATCGTCATCGATACTATAGGTCTGATCCCAGCCTTGCCGCCACTTCTCGTCACTCTTGACATCGGCATCAAAGTCCATCATGCAGTGGCTCATGACGCGGTGCAGCGTTAACTTGTTCTTGCCTTCAAAGGTAATGGTCCCGTCGAGGGCAAAGGCGTTATTGTCATCGGGATCACTCAGGTTAGCGCGCCAAACGAGGTGCAACTCACGCGCATTGAGGGCGTCAAGCACTTTGCCCTTGCTGTCATGGACGATGAGATAGATGCAGTAGCCCACGTTGTCGCCCACATAGTATGCTGAGAGTGTGTGGCCATTACCTGCGTCCCTCACGCCCAGCAGTTGCCACAGGCTCATTGCGTTGGCAAATTCCCGACCGGCTGGCACGATAAGCGCCTGATACTGATCGTTGTTGAGCGAGATGCCGTCAATATCGTTTTCCTGGTTTGATTGGCCGTTGTAGATGTCGGATAAGACAAGACTGTCTCCCAGCAACAACTTATCGGTGACAGTGATGCCCAGGTTGTCAAAAAAAGCAAACTGCTCATTGGCGACCTTGTTGCCTCCTGAGCAAGATGCGAGTATTAGAACTAGGACAAGAGAGGATATCCAATGGAATCGGTTAGTAGTCATAATCATTATTGCTTATAATCACAATGTGCAAAGGTAGTCGTTTTAAGGTTTAATGGCAAGAGATTGGGGAATTATTTGGGGCGTATGGGGAGATTTTTGTACTTTTGCCGACTGATGGAAGGGAATGAAAATATCAACATACAGCATCCCGAGGTGTGGGAACTGATTGTTGCCATTGACGGGCAGCAGGTGAATTATATCCTGTTCACCCCGCAAGTGGCCAATTCGCTCATCAGTGGTCAGGTGCCGATGCCCGATGATTCGCTGCAATCGCTCGAGGACGCCATTTATAACACGCCCGTGCTCTTGAATGAGTACAAGAGGGTGCGTGTGATAGTTCATTCACCCCACTTCGTGGTGCTGCCGCATGCAACAGGCGATGATGACTGCCTGACGTTGGTCCGTGCTGCTTTCCCTGGCGATGATGGTGATGCTGCGGTGTGTGCGCTGTCCGAAAACGAGGTGAAGATAGCCCACCTGATGCCTCGCGGATTACAGGCATTTCTGGGCCGAACTTTCAATTATCCTGTCGTTTATCACCATCTGTTCCCGTTGTGCAGCTATTTCAAGGAGTTGAGCCGCGGCAAATCAGTCTCACAAATGTTCCTGAACCTGCAAGAGGACTATATGGACATGGCGATCTATCGTGACAGCGAATTGCAGTGTGCCAACACCTATCCCTTCACGAGCGCACAGGATGCGGCCTACTTTGCACTGAGTGCCTGGCGCGCGCATGGCCTTGACCAGTTGACCGACGAATTGCAGTTGGCTGGAAACGGTGAAACCCGTGGCATGATGACTCCTGTATTAAGGGAATATGTGAAATTGGTGATGCCTGCCGAGTATCCTGCAGCCGCGATGCGGCTGGGACGTAATGCGATGCAGTCGCCACTGGAATTGATATTGCTTGCCCTATGCGAATAATCAGCGGAAAATACGGACGACGTCGCTTTGACGTGCCCACCAACATCACCGCGCGCCCCACTACCGACATGGCGCGCGAGAACCTGTTCAATGTCCTGGGCAACATCATTGACCTGGAAGGTAAAACGGTGCTTGACTTGTTTGCAGGCACGGGGGCTATGAGCTTTGAGTTCCTGTCGCGCGGATGTGCCCATGTGACGGCCGTCGAAAAAGCACGTGTCCAGGCCGAGTTCATCAAGCGTGTCCAGCAACAGTTGGGCGACCCCAATTTGACGCTCGTTCGCGGCGACGTGTTCAAGTTTGTGGCCACTTGCCGCCAGTCGTTTGACATCATCTTTGCCGACCCGCCCTACGATCTGCCGCGTTTTGGTGAGATTCCCCAGTTGGTACTTGAATCGCCGCTGGTGCATGACGGCACGCTGTTCATCATGGAGCATCCGCGTGAGCACGACTTCAACGATTTGCCCCATTTCTCGCAGCAACGCGTCTATGGCAAGGTGAACTTTTCCCTGTTTGAAATTGGCGATGAAGGACGAGAGTAAATATATCACCCAGCTGGAGCTGCACGACGTGAAACCCACGGCGCTGCGCATCCTGCTGCTGCGCACGATGATGGCCCACGACGATGCCTTCTCGCTGCAGAGCCTGGAGGACGAACTGGACACGGTGGACAAATCGACCATCTACCGCACCATCACGCTGTTCTTGACACACCACCTCATCCACGCCATCGACGACGGCACGGGCATGTTCAAGTATGCAGTTTGCAGCCCCGACTGCCATTGCGGTGAGGATGACGGCCACATCGACCACATGCATGCCCACTTCAACTGCGAGCGTTGCGGGCGCACCTTCTGTCTGCAGACGACTCAGGTGCCACTGGTTGCCTTGCCGGGCAACTTCGAGATACACAGCATCAACTATGTGCTCAAGGGCCTGTGCCCCGACTGCGCAGGAAAAACGCACTAGGAACTGAAAATATTGGCAAAAACAATATGAAAACGATAACTCGCTGGCTGCGGAACATACTGATTTTCTTTATCACCTCGACTATTCTGGCCGTGGTGATACTCAAGTATATCCCTGTTTATATTACACCGCTGATGCTCATCCGTGCCGTGGAACAAATGATTGACGGCAATGCGCCCGAAATTAATCACCACTGGGTGCCGCTCGAGAAAATCAGCCATAACCTGCCCCAGGCGGTCATGGCCAGCGAGGACAACCTGTTCCTCAAGCACCACGGCTTTGACCTTGAGCAGATCCAAAAGGCGCAGATCGAGGCCCAGGAGGGTAAGCGCCAGCGTGGTGCAAGCACCATCAGCCAGCAGACGGCCCGTAACGTCTTCCTGTGGCAGCAGCGGTCGTGGCTGCGCAAAGGGCTAGAGGCCTATTTTACGTTCCTGATCGAGAAAATATGGGGCAAGGAGCGCATTATGGAGGTTTATCTCAATTCTATCGAAATGGGACGAGGAATTTATGGCGCTGATGCTGTGGCGCGCATCAATTTTGGCACCACCCCCGACAACCTGACCAAGTCACAAAGCGCCTATATCGCTGTTTCGCTGCCCAATCCGTTGCATCGCGACAGTGGTCATCCCACGGCCAAGATGAAGAAGATGCACAAAACCATTCTCAAGCGCATGAATCAAATCGACACCTTCCCGCGTGACGTTTGCGCCCAATAAGACTTGATTCTTTAACTTAGTCCGCAGAAGAAAGTAACGAGGAAAGGCACCGAGAAATCAACGAGGAAACCGTGGAATAGGGAAAGGATGACAAAGTCCTGACCGCTGGTTCGGGTGATGATGGGTAGGGTGGTGTCCATTGTCGTTGCACCGCCTGCCGAAATGGGCGCCAAGGGGCCGAAGTAGCGCACCAGCAATGGCGCTCCCAGCAGGGTGAACACCTCGCGAATGATATTGGCAAGCAAGGCGACAGTTCCTAGGTCGGGACCGCGATATTGAGTGATGAGAATGCTTGACAATGAGTAATAACCGAAGCCTGACCCCACAGCTAGACAGTCGGATAACGAGCTTCCCGGTAAACCCAATGATGCGATTGCAGTCGCGGCAAGTGTACCCGCGATGGTCATCAACGGCAGTAGCATCAGTCGGGGATTAAGTTGTCGAAAACTCTTCAACAGTTCGGTGTTATTGCCAACGGTTATACCGACGCAAAACAGCAAGCCGCACAAGGTCAGAAAGCTCACGTTGCCATCCAATTCCGGCATCCATCCAGTCAAGCCGCAGATGATGCCCGCGATGAAAAACCCCACAATAATCAGGCTGCCTTTCATTGCTTACCTCCTTTCTGATGGCGAGACGTCCACTTCCACAATGCCCACGAGAAGAGCACTGTTCCCACCAGCCCTGCCAATGACAACCACAAGGCTTCTAATCCCAGGCTTGTGATGCCCTCAATGACTTGCGGATTGGTGCCTACTTCCACGCCCAGCAGGAACAACAATGCCCAGATGAGCACCGTCACCGCGTGGGGCACCACCCTGAGCCGCCGTTTTCTCAAGAGGAAACCGACAGCCATCCCGCTCAGCATGATAGCAACTACTTTCAACATACTGGTGCAAATTTACAAAGAATTCCGAGAATTATATGTAAATTTGTGGCCGTGTAACAATAAAAGAAGATGTAATGATCAAGAAACTGCTGATAATGGCACTGGCTGCTTGCTGGTTGTGCTCATGCTCGATGAACACTCGCGTAGAGAAAGTTGAGAATAAAGTTCTCCTGGACACTGCACAGGTGGTGGAGCGTGTAAATGAGATTTATGCCGATGTGTTTCATCACTATGAAGTGCTGGCCAATTCTAATGGCCTCAGAGACCGCCTCGTTGGCAAAAAACCACCCGCAATCAAATACTGTACCCGAGATTGGAACGATTGGATCACACAGGTGACGACCTATGACGCCACACACCAAGAAGACGGCATGGTGGGCTTCTTTGAGGCCGACTATTGGATCATGGGGCAGGATTGGGGAGAACTCGCGGTGAGTGATGTGCATGTGACGTCGATGACCGACTCAACTGCTACTGTCGAGCTCAATCTTCATAACTTGGGCATCGTGACCGCCTTGCGCCTTGACATGTGTAAAGAAGACAGAGCATGGAAAATTGATAACTTCATTGATGTCAAGAACGACGTTGACTGGAAGGCAAACATGAAGGACTATCTGGCCGGAGAAAAGGCCAACCAATAATTTGTTCAGATGATGAAAAAGATTTCGTTAGTGATAGTGGCTTTAGTCACATTTTGGAACATGGCCATGGCGGTTCCTGCCAAGCCCGTTCCCTTCACCCATGTTCAGAGTGATGGCTCGTCCGTGACGCTGATCATGCGCGGCGGCAAATTCAATCACTGTGTCATGACAATGGACGGCCTGACGGTTGGCCAAACCACAAGTGGGGATTATTGCTACACGGCCAATGGCTCGTTGAGCAATGTGGTCGCCCATGATGCGGGCAGCCGTGGCATTGAGGAGCAGGCGTTCATCACCGTTTACCGTGACCAGATGACGCTCGAAGCGTCAAGTCGTCACTCACCTCGTCGCGAGGAGAGCAACGACAATCCCCAAGTGCCCACGATGGGGTCACCACGCATTCCCATCATCCTTGTGAACTATACCGACGTGAAATTTATTGATGCTGACCCCGTTGTCACATTTGAGAACCAGTTCAACGAGAACGAATTCAGCAGCCTGCACTACTTTCAGTCACAGTCACGAGGACTGTTCTCGCCCCAGTTTGACATCTTGGGGCCCGTGCAACTTGTAAATGACCGCTACTTCTATGGTGGCAATGATAGCAAGGGCTACGACAAGCAGTTGGGCACAATGATTATTGAGGCCTGCGAGGGCGTGGACAGCACGGTTGATTTCAGTGACTATGACAATGACGGTGACGGTTATGTCGATGTAGTGGTGGTGCTCTATGCCGGTGTAGGCGAGGCCCAGGCCTGGCGCACTGTCCCTGAGTCGGTGTGGCCGTGCCAATGGGACATGGAGGAGTGCTTTGCATGGGGCTACAGTACCCAAGGGGCATTCCCGATGGATGGCGTGACTGTTGACAAGTTTGCTGTGTTTAATGAGTTGGAGGGCAGCTATGATACCAGTAATAGGATTGATGGCGTGGGCACATTCTGTCACGAGTTCAGTCACTGCCTGGGATTGCCTGATTTTTATCCCACCAATAACGGCAGCGCATATGGTATGAACAACTGGGACCTCATGGACAATGGATGCTATCTCAACAATGGCTACACGCCAGTGGGCTATACCTCCTATGAACGCCATTTTATGGGTTGGATGGACTTGATTGACCCAGTGGAGAATACTCATTACACCCTTGCCCCGTTGAATACTGATGAAGGCAATGCGGTCAAGGTCGTGAATGATGCCAATCCTGATGAGTACTATTTGCTGGAATACCGCACCAAGACGGGCTGGGATGCCTATATCGCCGCCGAGGGCATTATGATTATCCATGTGGACTATAACAAGAACGCATGGGACAACAATACACCCAATAACATCTCGTCCCATCAGCGCATGACCATCATTCCCGCCGACAACGTTTTGTCGGGTTATACTAACAGGTATGACTTGTGGCCTCAAGGCGCATTGGACTCGCTCACCAACAACTCGGTGCCGCCTGCCCAGGTGTTCAAGGGTGGCTACATGAACAAGCCCATTACCGGCATGACCGTTGATGCCGATCGTGCGATTGCCGGCCTGTGGTACATGAAATCGTTCGAGACGCCCATCGGTGACGTGAACCTGGATGGCGAGGTGAACATTGTCGATGTGAACGAACTCATTGACGTGTTGCTCAGTGGTAATTTCGTCGCCACCGATGATGTGAACAAGGATGGTGAGGTAAATATCGCCGATATCAACGCTGTGATTGACATCATCCTTGGTGGCCATTGATGCCCGCCGTACCCGATAACGGGTGCAATTGTCTAAATTTTTTACACTTTTAAAACATTTTTTCAGTAAAAGGTGTTTTTTGCTGAAAAATTGTTGCTTTTTTAATCTTTATTATATTAATTTGCGCTATCTGTAGGGAAAAAGCTAATTTATTTAAAATCTAAACATTTTGGATGATGAAACATTTTATTTGCAAATTAATGATTGTGGCAATACTGGCTGTGCTGGTGTTGCCGTTGAGTGCGGCAAGCGTTGATGAGGCGTCAGCCCAGGCTCGCGCTGCCAGTTTCCTGAAGTCCCTAGCTCACCGCAAGTTGATGTCGCCGGGCGCGTCATTACAGATGGCCCATGTCGAGAAATCATCAATCAACGCCGACGAGGTAGACTTCTATGTGTTTAACGAGAGCACCGGTTTGGCGTTTGTCATCGTGTCGGGCGAGGATTGTTCCGAGGAAATCCTGGGCTATGGACAGGGCTCGTTCGACAAGGATAAGCTGCCATGCAACATGCGCTACTGGCTCGATGAGTATAAACGGCAAATCGAGTGGCTGCGAACCCACGAGCAACGTGATGCCGTCACAAAAACTAAGCCCAAACGCTCACGTGCTCGTCTCTCCATGTCGAATGTACAGCCGTTGCTCTCCTGCCAGTGGAGTCAAGGAACTCCATATTGTGATGAATGCCCCATTTACGACGGCCAGTATTGTGCGACTGGATGTATCGCCACCGCAATGGCTCAAGTGATGTATTACTGGAAGTATCCCGAAGAATTGCCCGCTTTGTCATCTTACGTTACTTATTCTTGTGCCATTACGGTGCCTGCTCTTCCCGGCACCCGACTTGACTGGGATAACATGCGTGACACTTATACCTATTATGATGATTATACGGCCGTACAGGGCGCTGCTGTAGCCCGGCTGATGCGCTATTGTGGTCAGTCCTGTTATATGGACTATACTCCCAGTGGCAGTGGAGCATGGGAAGAAGACCAGTTGGCGGGCCTAAAACTATTCGGATACAGTCCTAAGGCGACTTGTCTGCCTCGAGATGACTACAGTGATGATGAGTGGAATCAACTCCTGATGGAGAATTTGTCGCAGGGCTACCCGGTGCTCTACACGGGATTCAGCGATGAAGTGGGCCATGCTTTTGTGCTGGATGGTTATCAGGATGGCCTGTATCATGTGAATTGGGGATGGGGAGGTAGTTATGACGGCTATTTTGCCCTTGATGCCATGGCAGGTTCGGGAGGTGACGGATATAACTACGGACAAGACATGCATCATCTGCTTAGACCTGCCACCGAGGAAGACTATGCCGATTCCTTTGACTTTGAGGAGGATGGGATTTTCTATCTCGAGAATGGAAATGAAGCCACCGTGACTTCTCGCAGTGCGATGCTGAATAGCTACAGCGGCAAGGTCATCATCCCATCGACGGTTACTCATGATGGGAAGACCTATACCGTGACGTCGATTGGAGCCGACGCCTTCCGTAATTCCAGCGAATTGACCGAGGTGGTTCTTCCCTCGACCATCAAGCGCATCGAGCGCTTTGCCTTTTCATATTGCTCAAATCTACGTTCAATAAATATCGGCCGAGCGGTTACTTTCATCGGGACTGCCGCGTTCAATGAATGCACGGCCCTGGATGTGGTCAATATCGAGGATCTGGCGGCATGGTGTACGGTTGAGTTGGAGAACTATTTGAGTTCTCCGCTAACTAATGGCCGATTATTTGTCAATGGTCAGGAGGTTCAGGACCTTGTGATTCCCGAGTCGGTGCAACAGGTGAATAATGATGTCTTCGGCATGTGTCGCAGCCT
Organism: uncultured Prevotellaceae bacterium; assembly: GCA_900317835.1. Taxonomy (GTDB): domain Bacteria; phylum Bacteroidota; class Bacteroidia; order Bacteroidales; family Muribaculaceae; genus Sodaliphilus. The sequence goes on from ONIL01000015.1 coordinate 109,364, forward strand.
GAAGTCTGTGACTATACCGGGATCGTTGTCGATAATCGGTGAAGATGCTTTTTGGGGTTGTGAGAATTTGAGATCAGTGACGGTCAATGGTCGGGTGGATGAGTTGGGAGAGTTCTCATTCGCTTATAATGATTACCTGGAATCGTTTACAGTAAATGGCTCTGTTGGCATGATCGGGTATGCGGCAATGGCCATGTGCCCCAAACTGGCCGAAGTCATTCTTAACGATGTGGAGGAGTTTGATTACTATGCGTTCAATTCATGTGAATCGTTGACTGCGGTCACGATTCCTGCTTCTACCCGCAATCTCGGTTATGCGTCTTTCGCCTATTGCTCGGCACTTGCCGACGTAACCTTCATGAGTGATGACACGTCGATTGACGAAGCGACATTCTATTCTTGTACATCGCTTACCGATGTAGCACTACCTCAAAATCTCACCGTCCTCAATGACTCGGTGTTTACTTTGTGTAATCATTTGACTCGGGTTAACATGGGCGACAAGTTGGTTTCGATCGGTGCAGGGGCCTTTAAGAATTGTTCAATGCTTGAGCAGCTGGCACTGCCTGCCTCAATCAGGACGATTGGGCCAAGCGCTTTTTTGAAATGTGGACAGTTGAAGGGGGTTTATATTAGCGATATTTCCAAGTGGTGTGGCATTGACTTCGCTAACATTGACTCCAATCCCTTATCTCTAGCCAAGCATCTTTTCATGAACGGGGAAGAGGTTACCCAACTGGTGGTGCCGCATGGGGTTGAAAACATCAAAAAATGTGCCTTTTATGGCGCTAGTTCATTGACCAGTGTCTCCATTCCTGGCAGTGTCGCCTCAATTGGTGAGTCGGCTTTCAAGGGCTGCTCGGGCTTAACGCGGGTTGATGTTGAGGATTTGGCGGCATGGTGTGGGATTTCCTTTGAGAACGAGTATTCCAACCCCTTGTCACTGGCATTGCATCTGAATGTCGCTGGAAATCGGTTAGAGCACTTGGTGGTGCCTCGTGGCGTGACTGCCATTCAAGATTTCGCCTTCAATTATTGCGATGACCTGGTGGATGTGACGATTGGCAACGATGTGACCTCCATTGGGAAAAATGCTTTCATGACCTGCGTTAACTTGGCAACCGTGACCATCGAGGATGGTGTGAAAAGCATTGGAGAGAAAGCATTCAGTGTCTGTACGTCATTGACGGAATTGACCTTGGGACGTCAAGTCGAGAAACTGGACAAGAGGGCCTTCTCGTCCAGCCTGTTGATTTCATCAATCACTTGCAAAGCGCTGACGCCGCCCGAAATCGTGTCCAAGGACTGCTTTGCCAATGGCGTGTACAAGAATGCCAGTGTGCTTGTTCCTGCAGCATCGCTCGAGGACTATGAGGGAGCTACCAATTGGAACCTGTTCACCAACATGACAGGTGAACAACTGGATTTCCTGGTGGGCGATGTGAACCATGACGGACAAGTGAATATCACTGATGTGAATGAGATAATCGATGCGCTGCTTACAGGGATGCCCTATGATGCCACCTTTGACGTGAGCGGCGATGGTGAGTTCTCGATTTGGGACGTTAATGCCCTCATTGATCTCATCCTGCAAAGATAATAAAGCCGCCAATTTGTAAACCCATCATAATCGAGGGGCTGTGTCAGAATTCTGGCACAGCCTCCCTTATTTGTTGTGTTGTGTGAGAATTAGTCAGTGAGAAGACTGCCGATGAGCGACGTGGCAGCCGTGGCGACACGGGCGAGGGTGCCAACAGGAGAAATGGCCTCTTCAAGCGGGAGACCATCACTCACGGCCATGACTGATTTCAGCCCTGCAGCCGGGACGTCGAAATCTTTATCCACGAGCCCGCAAATGGCAGCCACGGGGACGCCTAGCCGCTGTGCCATCTGGATGACTTGTCCGGGCCCTTTGCCCATCATGGTTTGACGGTCCAACCGCCCTTCGCCGGTGATGACAAGGTCGGCATGTTCAAGTGCTTGGTCCAATCCGTTCTCAGCAAGGATATAGGGGGCTCCAGCGAGCAGCTGGCAATCCAGCAGATGACTCATGAGGGCAGGAATGCCGCCAGCAGCGCCACATCCGGCTTGCGAGGCGCAATTCTCGCCGATGATTGCCGCTATATGCTGCATCCCGCGTTCCAGTTGTTCCACCTGCTGGGCACTGGCCCCCTTCTGTGGACTGTAAACACTGGCTGTGCCGTTCTTGCCACACAGGGGATTATCCACATCGGTCAAAAGGGTGAAACGGCAGTCCAGCACCTCTTGAGGGATGCCGCGGGTTTCGATGTGCCGGATTATTTCCAGGGATTCACCGCAGGGGTAGAGGTAATGGCCATCGCTGTCGGTGAATTCGGCCCCCAAGGCGCTCATGATACCCATTCCTGCATCACAGGTAGCCGAGCCACCCAGTCCCAACACGATATGCTGGCTGCCATGTTCCATGGCATCACGCATCAGCAGTCCCGTGCCCAGTGTTGTGGCGCGTATCACATCTCGCGCTTGGTCAGGAACAAGGGCCAAGCCACTGGCGGCGGCCACCTCAATGAAGGCAGTGCCGTCTTCACACAAGTAGTAGCGAGCATTGACTGGGGGCAATTGCAGCAAGGGCCCCGGTGCCTGCATCATTAACCATTGGCCTTGGCGGGTTGCAGCAAGCACTTCGACCGTCCCGTCACCGCCATCGGCAACGGGTACACAATCGACTTTCACACTTGGAAATGTATCGCTCAAGGCTTGCCTTGCGGCTTCGTTAAGCTGCTGGGATGTGGCACAGCCTTTGAACTTGTCAAATGCCAGGACGACGTTCATCAATCCACCTTAACGACAAGGAAATTGGATTTTTCCCAAAAACGGTCGGCATTGATGATGTGCAGCGTCTTGACGTTGCCATGGTCCACGATTTCGTAGGAATCTTTGGGATGGTTGGTCATGAGTTGGGCCTTGGCGCTGTGCAGAGGTATCTCACTCAATGTGCGGCGGTCGGCCTTAGTGAAGTAAGACATCTCAAAGTCGCCTTCCAGGATCTTGGTCTTGCGCAGGAAACCAGTCTCAATGATTTTGTTGTCCTTGAGTTCTTTCTTGGAGCCGATGACATAGTAGCAAGAGTTCAGGTTGTTCACCTCATTAGTGAGGTTCTTGGATTCCTGCTGTGCTGCCTCTTTTTCCTTAACCACAGCCTTGTTGACTGCATTGAGCGAATCCACACTCTGGTTCAGGTTCTTAATTTGGATGTGGGCAGCCGCCAGTTGATCGGTCAAGTTGTTGATGGTCTTCTGCTGCTCGTCGAGCTGCTGTTTCATCGAGGCGATCGACTTCTCCATGTTGGCATTGTAGTTGGTGGACTGTTTGAGTCGTTTCTCCAACTCTGCTAGACGGCTCTTGTGCTTGTTGATGGATTGCTGAATGAGCACGATGTCATCACGCAGCTGTTTCTTGCGGTCAGGCGTCTCGCCATTCAAGTTGTTGACCGAGACGATGTCTTCCAGTTCCTTGATTTGAGCCATTCCGTCGGCAATGTCGCTCATGAGTTGCATGAGGCTGTCTTTCTCAGCATTGGCGTTGGCGATGGAATCCTGCAACACAGTGTTGATGGAGTCCTGCCGCATGGCTTGTTGTTCCAGTTTGTTACTGCGCTGGCAGGCTGGCAATATTGCGAGCCCTACCATGAACAAAACAAAATAGAAAATCTTTTTCATACTTTATTGGATTTGATGGTTTGTCTTTACATTATTATATCATTACACTTTTGCGTTCTTTTGCTTGAATTGGGCATATTTGTCCACCTTGACCGGTGTCACCGCTGGACTGCCGCCAACGATGATGACGATCTCGCCACGTGGCGCATTGGCTGTGAAATAATCCACGAGTTCAGCCAGTGTGCCGTTGTGGGTCGTGTTGTGCAACTTGCTGATCTCGCGCACCACACTGGCCTCTCGGTCGGGGCCGAAAACCTCGGCAAATTGCTGCAGGGTCTTCAATAACCGCAGTGGGGATTCATAGAATACCATGGTCAACGGTTGCTCCTTGAGCTCATTAAGACGTGTTGCGCGGCCTTTCTTCTGGGGGAGGAAGCCTTCAAACACAAACCGGTCACAGGGCAGCCCCGAGTTGACCAGTGCTGGCACAAATGCTGTGGCACCGGGCAAAGTCTCAACCTCGATACCTTGTCGGCGGCATTCCCGTGACAACAGGAATCCGGGGTCGCTGATGCCTGGCGTGCCTGCATCGCTGATGAGTGCCATCACCGAGTCGCCTTGCAACTGCTCGACCACAGCCGTAACAGCCTCGTGCTCATTGAACTTGTGATGGCTGCGCATGGGTGTGGCAATGTCAAAGTGCTTGAGTAGCACGCCACTGGTGCGTGTGTCCTCGGCCAGGATGGTGTCAACAGCCTTAAGCACCTCGATGGCTCGAGGAGTCATGTCGTTAAGATTGCCGACGGGTGTGGGCACTATGTACAGCTTGCCTGCCATGTTGAGTGGGCGATCAGGACTGGAAGTGGTTGCGCACAATGCTCATGAAGCTCTGAACCACCTCATTCTCTCGATCCCAGTGTAACTGGCTGTAGAAATACAACTCGGCGTTACCATAGCTTCTCATCATCTCGATGTGCTCAATGGCCGTATTCATCGCGCTGGCACTCCCTGCAAACAACTCACGCTGGAAAAGGAAACGGTCATTGATTGAGAAGGCCTTGCGAATGTCCTTTGACAAATTGCGTTGCAACTTTTCGTCAACGCGCAATGGGGCCTCATCCACCTCGGGGAATTCAGTGGGAACAGGGGGGATGGGCATCTCTTCTTCGGGCTCAGGGACAGTGTTGTCCTCGGCCTCGATAAACTCGACAGTGATGTCTTCAAGATCACGGTCATCCTCGGGGAGCACCTCGGGGTCTGGTTCAGGAACGGGTTCGCCGTTACCCTCCTCAACAGGAGGCATAAAGGGCGGCGGAGTCACCTGAACGGGTTGAGGATCGGCAACGGGCTCCTCAAGGTCATCTTCCTGGTCGTCGACGGGGGCAGGAGTGACTGGAGACTCTTGAATGACTGGACTGTCTTGAACCTCTTGAGTCTCTAGTGTGTCGGGAATCTCTGGAGCGGCTGGAGTCTCTGGAGTGGCTGGACTTTCTTGAGCCTCGGGAGTGGTGGGAGTTTCTTGTGGCTCAAATTTCTCGGCGATGGTCATGCCGTACATCTCGGCCAACTCGCGCACTTTGCGTTTGATTTTATTGGTGATGACATCGGGAGTGTTTTCGTCACCCAATCGGCGGGTAACGAGCATCAATCCCTCTATCTCATAGACATGAGATAGCATTTTCTCTATAGACATATTCATAATCATCTGTTTTATTGTTGCTTAGCGGCAATGCGCCAAGATTTTGCTTTACATTTAACCTGCAAGTATAGACATTTTTTTTGAATCACCAACTATTTTCCTTCAAAAAGATTGCAAAGGAAGGTGCCAATCTGCTCGCGGATGCTTGCTTGAGAGCAAGTGAAGTTGTTGACCAATACCGCAAAGGCATAACGTGGCTCATCGGCAGGATAATAACCGACATAACACTGCACATGGCGCATGCTGCCCGACTTGAGCACAATCATGTCACTCAATGGATTGTCCTTCAATGTCTTGCCAGCACGCCCCTTTGCCTGCGGCATGAGGTCGCACAAGCGCACACCGTCAAAACGCCGGTGTGCCATCATCGTGAGCATATCGCCAAAAAAGTTTACCGATGCCTTGTTGCCTCTAGCCAGACCACTGCCATCGCGCATGAAAAGTGGTTCGGTATCGATACCTTGAAGCTCTAACCAACGCTTGACGGCTGCAACACCGATGGCGTCGAGGTCCGAAGGCATAGCGTTCATGCTCTTCTGCCCCCACTCACGGGCACCGATAGCACGCAACAGGGCATGGGCAAACATGTTGTCGCTGCGGTCCAGCAACGAGGTGATAATTTCAGTTAATTCGGGAGACTTGTGCAATACCAGGATAGAATATTCAGCGTTCTCGCCAACCTCGTTGCGTGCGCTGTCGTTACGTCTGAAGTAGATGCCGCTGTGATACAGTGCCTGTTCCACACTGTCCCTTAACATGGGGGCTGGGGTGGGGTTGGCATATGTGCTGCGATAGGTCTTTGCCGTGGTCTCGCCTGTGAGTATCAGCGCTGGCACACTATAGTCAAGGTAGGGTGTAATGGCGTTGCGGCCACGACTGGCACGACAGCGGCTGATGATTTTCACGCCAGGTGTGGATGGCGTGATGGAAGAGTGTGACACCCTGCCACGTGAATCCATCGTGTAGGATACCGTCATCAGGTTATCGTGGTAGTTCAATGCATGGACTGCGGCGCCATAGTCGTAGGCCAGGTCACCCACGTCCCAATCCTCGTCAAAGTAGGGGTAGCCGTAGTAGCTGTCATCGCAGCAGATGGCTCCTTCAACTTGCGTGATACCTAAGGCATGAAGCGCATCGATGATTTCCTCAACGATGTTGGCTTGGCAGGGCATGAAAACTGAACCCAACGTGGGGTCTCCCATGCCACGGATGATAATGTCTCCCCTGAATAGGCCGTTCTGGACTTCGCCGTCAAGATAGACTGGTGTCTCGAATCGGAAATGCGGTCCAAGCATTCCTAGGGCAGCCGATGACACGACGGTTTTCATCGTCGAGGCGGTAATATTGGCTTGTTCCGGACGATAACTGGCGATGGTTTTTGCGCTATCCAGGTCGATGACGGTAACACCCACCGATGCATAACGCAATGAGCTGTGCGAAATAAACTTGTTGACCGCCTCCTGTGGGGTGTAAGCGACCAGATGCATGGTGGCTGCAAGCGCCAACAACATGGTGATGAGTATTCTTTTCTTTTTCATTCAGTTGATGGATTTGAATTGACGTGGTCGGCGCTTCATGTAATGTCGCCAGGCATAATGTCGTCGGTATTTGAGGTAATTAAGGTCGCGTTGGTTGGCGTATGCTTCTCGTTCAAACGAGATGTTGCGGTAAGCATTCCCTCGCATGGGCAGCCTTGCCAGCCACTCGAACACATAGGCAAGATAGAAGAACAGGAAAAGCAACTCGCGCTGTTGTGCCGAGTGGATGCGCTCATGGTTGATCAACTCATTGCTCAGGTAAACCCCTGGATGCACAAAAAGGATTCCCAGCAAATTGATAGCCGTGAACCCGCTAAAAGGCAATATCCTTGTCCTGATGATCTTCACGGCTGCAAAGGTACAATTTATTGACTTTTCCACCAAAAATCTTGATGAATCGCGCTATTTTCTTCAAAAAAAGTGAGATTTATTACATTTTTTTGTTGTGAAATCAATAGAATGAAGTAAATTTGCAGGATATTGTAAATAATTATATCTTATTCGTATGGAAGGAGCAATAAAAGTACTGCTTTTGGCTTTGCTGTATGTAGCAGCATTTTTCTTGGTGGAAATGTTAGGTTTCTTTCATCCATTTGCATGGACCTATAGTGCTGTGTTTATCGCCGTGATTGCGGCTTGGCCTTATTTCAAGTTGTGCCAGCGCTTCCCCATGCCGGGTGTTGCCATCATTTGTGCCGTTCTTTTATTGATGTGTAACTTCTTGATTGGCGAGGGCCATGAGTACTTTGCTATCGGCTGTGTGGGATTTGGTTGCCTTGCCGAAGTGTTAAGGAAATTCCTGGGTAACTACCGCGACAAGAAAGGCGTTATTACAAGCTATGCTGTGATGTCGCTCATTCCCTTCTCTATGACGTGTGTGCTTTGGGTTGACTATAAGGAAGCTATGGAGTTGGTAATCAGTCGTATGGGCGATATTTGGGCTGCTGTTATGGGCCGTATGCTCTCCAAGTACATGCTCATGTCGATGATCGTGCTCACGCTTGTGTTGGCGGTGTTGACAATGTGGATTCTCACCCGCAACTGGCGACCGAGCGATAAGTATGATGGCTATCCCAGAATGTAACCATTCATCAGATAATAAAACATCAGGGGCAGAACTATTCAATTCTGCCCCTGATGTTTTTATGGTCACGTTTGGTTACTCGGCATGTGGCTGTGCTGCCAACATGCTTAACGGTGTCTTCTCCTCATTCTCATTCTCAATTTCCCTGTCGATGGCCTCAAACTTGCTGTGCTGGCTCTTGTACTCAGGGACAAACTCCTTCATGGCATAGACCATGCCGTGCACATCGCCTCGAGAGGCGCAGTTGATGATCTTGTCAATGTTCTTGCACACGTCGGCATAATTATAGGTCTTGACCTTGGCTATCATGATTTTCTTATTGACGGTGGCCGTGGTCTTCTCCTTATCGTTGAGCAGTTCCTCGTATAACTTCTCACCAGGGCGTAGGCCGATTTCTTCAATCTTGATGTCAACATCGGGCTTGAGGCCAGCCAGCGATATCATGCGGCGCGCCATGTCATAGATCTTGACAGGCTCACCCATGTCAAAGATGTAAATCTCACCACCATTGCCCATGCAGCCCGCCTCGAGCACCAGTGAACAGGCTTCGGGGATGGTCATGAAGTAACGGATGATGTCTTTGTGAGTGACCGTAACGGGCCCGCCAGAGGCAATCTGCTTGCGGAATAGAGGAATGACCGAACCGTTGCTTCCCAACACATTGCCAAAGCGAGTTGTAATGAACTGCGTCTTCTTGCCCTTGCGCTGTGAATCATAAAACAGCGATTGACAGTAAATCTCAGCCAGGCGCTTGGTGCAGCCCATGATGTTGGTGGGGTTGACTGCTTTGTCGGTCGAGATCATGACAAATTTGTAAACATCATACTTCAAAGCAATGTCGGCGACATTGCGGGTGCCCTTCACATTGGCGATGATGGCTTCGGTAGGATTAATCTCCATCATGGGCACATGCTTGTAGGCCGCTGCATGGAACACGTAACAGGGGCGGAATTTCTTGAAAGCTTCCTCTACGCGTTCGCGGTTGCGGACATCACCCATGAACAGTTCGATGTCAGCTTCGGGATGGTCTTTTTTCATCTCCAGAGACAAATCGTGCATGGGCGTTTCGGCCTGGTCGAACAGAATGATTTTTTTTGCTCCGTAATTGGATACCTGACGGACAATCTCACTGCCGATAGAGCCACAAGCGCCAGTGATGAGTACACAAGAACCGTTGATGTGCTTGTTCACCAGCGGATTGTTGAGCACGATGGGGTCACGCCCCAGCAGATCCTCGATCTGCACCTCTTTAATAAATGTGGAGATGCCGGTGTTGTTGTCCTTCTCGCTCTCGTTATCAAATTCTGCCACCCTATTGATGGACAACAGGGCGATATCGTTCTTGATAAAACAGTCGGCAAAGCCGCTGCTCATCAGGTTATTGCTCTTGGCGTCAAAAATGAGACCATCGATGTTGTCTCGATTGAAGGTTTCACCAATGGTTTCGGGGTCGAAGTGATAGATTTTCAAGCCATTAATCTCGTTGCGCGTCTCATTAGCTTTGATACTCAACAGTCCCACAGGTAGGTATTTACCGCCAATCTCTCCCTTGAGCGCGTTGGCCAGGAATACCGAGTTGAATGACGTGCCCAGCACGAGCACGCGTTTGCGACCCTCGACAGCACTGTTCATGCGCATGTACAGGTACTTGATGCACAATCTTTCAATCATCATCATCGAGAATGACAAGGCACCGATAATCAAGATATTCCAGAACTTCATGAGTTCGGTGTGCGTGATGCCCAGCCACAATGTGTTGATTGTTGCTAACAACAGGGTCGAAGCGGCAACAGCCATGAAGATGCGGTACAAGTCCTCGATGACCGAGAGACGAATAACACAAGTATAACTCTTGGAAATGTAGGAAACTGCAAAATAGACTATAAATACAATCGCGCCAATAGTTAAAAAGTTCAAGGGGGTATTGACGATGTGCAGCGAATACATGTCTGCCACTACGGTCGAAATATAGCTGACCATAACAATCAACATGTCCAGTAACAGGATAATCCACCGCGGTGTGGTTTTCACCTTGAATGACCTGAACAATCTCAGGTCCATGAGTTTATTTATGAGTTGTTCCATCTTTTAGTGTCATCTTTTCATGTCGTTATGTGGTTGGTTTTGCGAGTGTTAGGCAAATCTAATCAGAATTATGGGCCTAATGGTTTGAAATGCTATAAAACACTGGTTGCTAGATATTTCAATCAATCGGCAGTTGAAAGGAATCGCAGCCTTCAACACACATTCAACCCACAAAATTAACTATAAATTTTTAAAATACAAGAATATCTGTGAATTTTCCTTCAACAATTACTGAAAACGACCTGCCGATCAAGCTGGCATGAAATGTGCTCTTAAATGGCGATATTGAAAAAATCTGGGGTTAAGTCATTGATGAAAACAATAATTTGTCTAACTTTGCAGGTTTGAAAATTAGAATTAACGATAGTAATGGTAAAAAGGAATAATTATATACATCCCCTAGTGAGCGCATTGGCATTGCTGATGATGGGGTTGACCACTTCATGCTTCGGCGATGAGCCCGACTATTGCGAGGCCGATATCGAGACCGTGCTCTTGCATGTGTCAGACCCTCAGGGCTTCTTCTTCCAAGCGACCGACTCGCTCCAGGTGGTACTGTCAACCGACAGCACTGTCACCTTCATTGTGCGAGGTGATGCCGATGTCAGTGCATTAGCCCCAGTGCTGACACTTTCGCCAGGCGCAACCGTGCAGCCCGCAAGCGGCACAGTTCACGACTTCAGCATGGGGCCTGTTTCCTATCAGGTGACATCCCAGGACGGCAAGTGGCAACGCAGTTACCGCATCAGTGTGGTGCCGACTCATGTTACTGTTGCCGACACGCTGAGCTATGACTTTGAGCACTTTGAGTTGGAAACGGCTTCACAGCGCTATTACATCTGGCATAACGTGCTCCCCGACGGCTCGCTGGGTAATGATTGGGCAACGGCTAATGCTGGCTACCGCATCTCAATGAGCACTGCACTGCCCGAGGATTACCCGACGACTCCCTTGCTTGACGGCTATGACGGTGCCGCAGTGTGCCTGCGCACCTGTGACACCGGACCGTTTGGTCGCATGGCCAATAAGCGGTTGGCTGCTGGCAACATGTACCTGGGCACATTCGATATCAGGATTGCGATGAGCGACCACCTGCACGCCACGCGTTTCGGTATCCCGTTCACCGATATGCCTGACAAATTCACGGGCTATTACACCTATCAACCGGGTCCGACAGTTCAAGATTTCAATGGCAATCCCATCAATGGCCGCACCGACTCGGCGTCGGTCTATGCCGTCTTTTACCGCAATCATGATGACGCTGGAAACGAGGTCGTGCTCTATGGCGACAATATTCTCTCCAGTGACCTGATTGTGGCTGTGGCCAATATGGGCTATGTTGCTCCCACGGCCCAATGGACGCCGTGGGATGTGAAATTTGAGTATCGTGCCGATGTTGACCCGCAGTTGCTTGCCAACAGGGGTTACAGTCTGGCCATCGTGTTCTCATCAAGTGCCAGTGGTGGTGACTTTATCGGGGCAATAGGCAGCCGTCTGTGTGTTGACAAGGTGCGTCTCATTTGCACTCATGAGGAATAATGATTAATTAGAAGAATGACCGACATGAAACGACATATATTGTTATCTTTATTGTTTGTCCTATTGGTAGTGATGGGTGGCAACGCTTCGGTGCTCGACAGCATCAGCTTTGATGCGCGCTTGGGATATGCCTTGGGTGGCACCGTGCCCACCAGCCTGGACAACAAGATACGCCACATCAACAGTTTCAACCCCGGGTTCAATTTCTCGGTGGCTGCCGAGGCTTCTTATCCCTTGAACGGGCAGTGGCTCCTTCATTCGGGATTGCGTTTTGAACTCGGTAGCATGGATGTGGATAGCCGTGTCAAGAACTATGACATCGAGGTCGTGAGAGGTGGAGAGACGCTCGACGGCGTCTTTGTCGGTAACGTGCGCATCAAGACTGCCCAGCGTCGCATTACCTTGCCCATCCAGGCCGCTTATCAGCTCAATGATAAATGGCAGTTGCGCGGGGGCGTGTTCATGGCTTGGCTGACCAACCGCCGCTTTTGGGGATGGGCCTATGACGGCTACTTGCGTGAGGGAACTCCTGTCGGTGCCAAGATTGAGATGGGCACTGAGCCTGGAGAGCGAGGTGACTTTGACTTCGACAAGAACATGCGCCACATGCAATGGGGACTCGATGTGGGTGCCGATTGGCAGTTTAGCCGCCGTTGGGGCGCGTTTGCCGAGTTGACCTACGGTCTGAGCGGACTCTTCAAGAGCGATTTCCACTCGGTGCAAACATTGCGTCCGATTTATGGCACGCTGGGCATCCTCTATAAAATAAAATGAAAACAATTAGAAATCAATAACTAAAGTATTTATTTAAATGAAGAAAACGTTTTTGACCCTTTGCCTTGCATTGACAGCCGTGGTGACCATCAATGCAGCAAACCAGACTTACTATGGAACTTCAGTAGTTACTAATTCAGGAAGTACTCTCACATCTAATGATGCTGAAGTGGTGATTAGTGAAGAAAACAACTTAAACGCAATTACGTTCATCGTTTCCCAGTTCGGTATTGGTAACGTCACATTTGAAAACCTGCCCAGTGCCACTGCCGGTGGCATCAAGGTTTATAGCGCTGAGCGCGATGTGGTTATTGGCTCTCAGCATCATCGTGCCGTTCTGCTGGTCCGCACCATTGACGCGATGCTGACTGCCAATGTCGTTGTTCCCGACGCTGACATCACGATATGGTTTGACAACGTGTATGACCACTTCCAGCTGCCAAACAGCGGCTTTGAGGCCTGGACTGCAAGCACTGGTGAGCCCGACCGCTGGCACGGATTCAAGAGCGCTGGCGGCACCTATGCCAGCACTTCGGCAGCTCTTGTCAAGCTGGAGAAAAGTCAGGACGTACGTGCTGGCGCTACCGGCTATAGTGCTGTGATGACCGCTAATTCCATCATTGGCATCGTTGCTAACGGCACTATGACCAACGGCCGCCTCATGGCCGGTGCGATGAATGCCTCCAGCACTTCTAACCATGCCGAGATGGACAAAACTTCGACCGAGACCGATGCTAACGGCGACCTGTTCTATATGCCCCTGTATGCCAAGCCTGACGTGTTCAACGTGTGGATGAAGTACACTCAGGGCACCGCCAACGCCAACAACAAGGCCAGCGTCAGTGTGAAGACCTTTGATGGCACCTACTATCAGGAACCCGTGGATATGGTTTACACCAACCTGTCGGGCAGCATCGTGGGCGGCCAGATTCCCGCTGGTGACTGGACCCACTATTCCTTCCCCTTTGACTACGACAGCTATGCTGCCAATGGTGCTGCCAGCGAGGCCATTTTCGTCACTTTCTCGACCAACGGCAATCCTGGCCAGGGCAGCAAGAACGACGCCCTCTACGTCGATGACATGCAACTGGTTTACCTGGGTGAGATGACTGATCTGCGTTACCAGGGCACAACTATCCAGGGCTGGAATCCCGCTGTAAAAGCCTATAACATGGACATTACAGGTGAACCCAATCTTGACGATTTCACTGCAGCGATCGAGGGTGTGAGCGCCGTGCTCACCAAGACGATGGAGCAGAACGCTGACGGCAGCTACCGCATCGCTCTCACTGTCGTTTCAGCCGACTTGCAGACCGCAAACTGCTACGTCATCAATGTGGCTGCTCCTGCTGCAATCATTGGCGACGTCGATAATGACGGCTCTGTCACTATCGGTGACGTGACTACACTCATCGACTGCTTGCTTGGCGGTGGCGAAGTCATCCTTCCGAATGCCGATCTGGATGGTGACAGCAAGATTACTATTGCTGATGTGACCTCATTGATCGACAAATTACTTGGCGGTAACTAAACGGGAAATATAATTTCAATATCAACATTACTATAATGAAGAAGTTTTATTTGACTTTAGCGGCTTTGTGCTGCTGCGTGGCGCTCAGCGCCACAACCTACACCAGTCACCTCAAGGTGACCGTCAATGACAACGTTGCCGAACAGGAAGAGATTCCCGTTGTCATTGTTGAGGAAAATGGCTATTACACCTTGACCCTCAAGAACTTCGTTCTCGTTCAGGAAGATGTTCCCCTTCCTGTGGGCAACATCGAGGTATCAGGAGTCATAGGCCACGATGAGTATGGCTATACCACCATCCGTTACGTTCAACCCATTACCATTACTGCTGGTGATGATCCCTCGGTTGGAGGAGAAGACGCTTGGCTGGGTCCCCTGTTGGGAGAAGTGCCCATCGACATGACGGCCCGTTTCACTAAGACGGCCCTTGATGCCAACATTGACATCAATCTCGAGGCTATGGGGCAGATTATTGGTGTAAGCATCTTCGGTGTGGTTCCTGTTGTCGAGGGTGACGTGAATGGTGATAATGACGTGAACATCACTGATGTGAACAAGGTCATTGATATCATCCTTACCAATTAAAAAGCTACTCAACCTAAACGCAACAAGGGCAAGGCTTGGACGGTCAACAGTCCGTCAAGTCTTGCCCTTGCTATTGCCATTAGGCTAGAATTTCATGTACATGCGGCGGTTATGCCCCGCCCGGTGGCTCACGTGAATCCATCGGCATCCCTTCTCATCGATGCACTGATCAACAGGCAGTTTCATCTGCTTCATCAGGGCTAGCAGTTGTCGGTTGCCACGGCGTGTGCCCACGGTGATGTCGGCTGCCTCGCCTCGCTGGTGCTGACTAGTGGGCGTGCCGCCCACTGCTTTGTTCAGTTCGGGACACCGGTAGCCGCTGTTGACCCTGATGGGGCCACCCCATGCTTCACGCAACGGGTCGAGAACGTGATCGACAAGTGCATGCAAGGCAGTGACAGCATTGGCTGGCGGCGTGTTGTCGATGCCCATGCGACGTGCCGTGTCCGAGCGCGTCAACTCCTTGATGGTAAAGTATTTCATCGGGTGATGATGCGCATGTGCGCTTGGGGATAACGCAGTACCAGACAAGAAGCCTCAGTCATCACCAGGGCGTCAACATTGCGCACGCCGCTCTTCTTGAGGTTGAGCTGCTCGGTGCTGAAGGGGATGTGAGTGTACTTCTGGATATACTCTGGGTCGATGACAATGCCATTGAAAGACATACCCACCTCGTCAAATACCTCACTTAAAAGCAGGTACAGGCAACCGAACTTACTGCGCAACTCGGCAAAGTCAATGCCCCACTTGGTCACATGCTGACCTGCATGGATGACGCGGGTGTAGTCCAACTTGCTGATCAGAGTAATCAGGCCGCTGCCGCCAATGAGTATCTTGCGTTTGCTGCCCGTGTTTCCCGTGAAGGCGTCACGCATGAGCTCGACAAGCATCTCCTCGTTGAATTCGGTGGAAGATTCCAGATAGGAGGTCTTGCCGGCCTGGTTCCAGATTCCTCCCGTGAAATAGACGTACTCTTTCTTGTTCGGATCCCACATCTGGCGTGCTACACCAAAGAGGTAGGACTTCTCGATACCCATGCGCATGTCATAGACAGCAGCCTCTTCCTGGTCGCTCATCGTCCAGCCCACTTCCTTGTTTGAGAGACGTTGCAGCGTTGACTGCTCCACCTGCATCTTGAAGATTTGGCACAGGTTGCGGCTCTTCTTGGGCAGGGCCTCAAACTGCGGTGACTGCACGTCGAGTTCACTAGCGGCACGTCCCATGCGGATGAGCGACGCTCCGTTCATGATATTAGGGAAACAGTTGGGCACTCCGTTGATGGTGGGACCGTTGACTGCCATCACACTCACGCCCTCGCTGTTGCGGTCCACCACATACAGCATCAGGTCCTGGCTGCTCTCGGTCGCAGTGCCCGGCTCATAGCCTGCTACGTTTTGGACGAGAATAGTGTCGGTCGGGTCAAAGATTTCATTGTTCCTCGTCTTGATAACAATGACAGGGCTGTCTTGACCGGCTTGAGGTGTGGATTCCTCTACATCCTCGGCAAGTAGGGTTTTCGTCGGCTTGGTATCCACGCTGTAGTAATCTACGATCATGCTGCCCGCATGCTTGCTTCCCGCATAACGCGAGATTTGGTCAATGGGTGTTGACATGGGGCGGATTTTCACGATTTGCTGGTCGATCTCATTGAGTAACAGGTCTGGTGACCCCTCACGGCTCAGGTCGGTTGTCAACGGGCCGTCAACAACGTGCTTGCCGTCTTCCACACCTGCGATGATCATCCCCACTGCCATTGTGGCGCCTGCATGTCCGCCTGTGAGGCACGAGGCCAGCATGGCAATCAGGATCATGGTGATGATAAAGATGACTAACTTCTTGTGGCGGCGCATCCAGCGCATCGCCTTAGTAAAATTGTTGATGTTCATGGTAATAATGATTTAAAAATGAATAACACTATACTATTAACTGTTAACCAGGACTTACCTTTCCCAAATGCTGCGTCGCTTGTAACGGGGAAACGTGGTCATCGATGGCGACGTGTCGTCGTCAGGGGATTGCTGATGCATCACCGCCTCTATTTTCTCGTTCTTACCGCGCAGGTAACCCGCCGCGTCAGCATTCTGTACGTCTTCGTCATGGGTGATTCCTCGGGCGAGCGTGCTGAGCACTTCAGGAGTGAGTTCCAGGGATTCCATGCCATGGATCATTTCGGTAAGACGGTTGCTGACGGCTTCGTCAAGTCCCAGCGTCGCGATTTGTTCCGCAAGGGAAGGGGAGGTGGCCGTGGGTGCATCTTGTTGTACCTCTTTCGGCCGAAAGGGCGGTGGTGTCACCGCTACTGCTTCATGATTCTCTTGTTCATTCATGGTTGTGTTGGTTTTAATTGGTTATTTGGTTGATTTTCTTGTCACGCTGCCGACGGAAGGCATCAAATGTGTCGTACACGTCGCTCAGCGCGATGTTCGCGTTCTCGCTTTGCAGTTGGTAGGCTCCACCGCTGTTCACTGTCGGATCCTTGCCTTGCAGGGCACCACTGACGCCGCTGATTTCCTCAAACAGTTTCATCTGCAACTCAATCATTTGGTACGCCCCGATGTTAGTACCATTGGTGCTGATTTGCTCAGGTTTGGCTTCACTGTACCGCGGATTGTAGGGCAACAGACCATTGGCGCTGGACCAGCAGCGGCGGGCATCCTCCCATGTCCAGCCGTCGGGCAGAGCGGTCTCGGGGAACAGCAACACGCCCTTGGCACTCGAGCGCATCACCTGGTCTAGTAAGGAAATCATGCGGTTGACATGCTTCTGTGTGTCGATGATGTCCTCGACAACGGCATGAACCTCACCGTCGGTCAACGGGTAGAGCTTGACGACAAAGGGATGGCTGCCATGACCCCATGGCGAGTCATATTCCGCTAGCAGATCGCCCATGGGGCTGAACCATCGGCAGTGCCACACCGTAGCAATGTCCCATTGTGTCGTTATGTCAGGGTGGTTCTTCAGGCGGTGGGCCGCTGCGATGGGTTCGACACTGAGTGTCCCCTCTCGACGGTTGTGGCAGACAATGACCTCACGGCTTTCGAGCGTCCACACTTCAATGGCACGGCACTTGCCGTCGCTCGCATGCCAAAAGTCAGTGCCCTGTTGCGTGTCGGCGCCCAAATGAGTGGTGAGGTCAATGAGTCGCTCCTCGGCACGTTCGGTGTACAGTCGCCTCACCCATGCCGCCTTGCGCTGGTTGCCGCCAGCCACACGACGCAGCAGCTGGGCGATGTTCAGGTCATGCAGTTGTCCGATGAGTTCACAGTCCCACGACCTGGTGTCGTTCATGGGGCTGATAAACAGATGGCTGATGTTCACGTTATCAACCCTTACTTGATCACTCTCGCCTGGCTTGTGGCAAGTGTCAACGCGCTGGATGCAGCAGCCCGAGATAAGGAATTCCTCCAGGGCGCGGCTGTCGAGTTCATCGAGCTCGTTCTGACGGCTGATCTCGCCGTCGCTGCCGTTATCGCCTTGCTTGATGTACTGGGTGCGGAAACGACCGATAATCGTTTTCACCAGTTTGCGAATGAGGTTATTGGTGATGCTTTGGCATCCTTGGTGTGCCAGGTGTTCACCCTCGGTCATCACGCGGCCCTGGTTGTCCCGCATCAGGTCGCCCCACTGGTCGCCGTAGGTGAAACGTTTGTTCCTGAGTCTTGCCTGCCGCAGGCCGTCGGCGTTCATCCATGCCTGGTAGGCGGCCCGCAGCACCCTCATGTGTTCTTCATTGTTTGTTGGTGTCTTCATGATAATTATTTTAATGTATGGTTTTTTGAATCGGTTTGTCATTGTTCACGCCGCAAAATTACGTGCCCCCCAGCAAGGCCACCATGTCAAAAAGCAACTACCCCATAAAAATCTACTGCCTTCAAGGCAAGGAAATGTAATAATTTTCATATCTTTGCAGTGAATCAATAATCAAGTGTTTAACCTCTTAAAAAACGAAATGATATGAAAAAAACAGTTTCCTTACTGATTGTGTTCTTGTTGATGATGGCGTCATTCACCGCTGGCGTGCAGTATGAGCGTGGCGATGTGAATCAAGACGGAATGGTCAATATTGCCGATGTGACTGCCTTGGTCGACTATCTGTTGTCAGGCACCTGGGAAGATGAGCCCGTGATTCCTCCCGTTGAGCACGAGTGGGTTGACTTGGGATTGCCCAGCGGCACACTGTGGGCGACGATGAACGTGGGTGCAAACAGCCCCGAGGAATGTGGCGACTACTTCTCCTGGGGAGAACTTGAACCCAAAGAGTACTATGGCTGGGAGACCTATAAATGGTGCAACGGCTCCGGCAGCACATTAACAAAATACTGTACTTTGGACACTTATGGCACGGTTGACAACCAGGATTATTTGGATCCTGAGGACGACGCCGCATATATGATTTGGGGGCAGGATTGGTGCATTCCCAACAGGACTCAAGTTGAAGAATTGATCAATAATTGCACTTGGACATGGACGACGGTCAACGGCGTGGACGGTCAGTTGGTGACTGGTCCCAATGGCAACACGATGTTCTTGCCCGTTACCGGCACCCGTTATCTTGATTCGACT
Organism: uncultured Prevotellaceae bacterium; assembly: GCA_900317835.1. Taxonomy (GTDB): domain Bacteria; phylum Bacteroidota; class Bacteroidia; order Bacteroidales; family Muribaculaceae; genus Sodaliphilus. The sequence goes on from ONIL01000015.1 coordinate 128,399, forward strand.
TACACCACCAGATGGGGCTTCTACTGGTCGCGCACGCTCTCTACTATCGATCCTGACGTCGCCTTCGTTCTGGACTTCAGCTCTAATGGCCCAGACTTGGACTTCGTTAGCCGCTCCAATGGGGAGCCCATCCGTGCCGTCCGAGTCAGAATAGAATAAATTAAGATTATCCCACAATAGAAATAGATTTATAGATTATGGATATTTTACAAGAAATCAAGGATTATTTGGCCGAGTGCAAGGTGTTTTACCTCGCTACGGTCGATGGCGACAATGCCAGGGTGCGCCCCTTTGGCGTGAGTGAGATTTACAATGGCCGTCTCTACCTCATGTCCGGCAAGAGCAAGGACGTGTTCAAGCAGTTGGTCAAGAACTCCAACTTTGAGCTGAGTGCCACCAAGGCCAACGGCGCCGAGTGGATTCGTGTGAGCGGCAAACTGGTCAACGACGATGATGTGGTCATGAAGCAATACCTCCTCGACCAGAATCCCGAACTCAAGCAGCTATATCAAGCCGACGATAACATGGCTGCCATGTATATTACCGAGGGCGAAGCGCGCTTCTTCTCCTTCAATGAGCCCGAGCGTCGCGTGAAATTCTAGACATGATGGAGGATTTTGCTACAACGCTGCAAGAGGACGTGCACCGCTATCTGGTGAGGCGTGGCGCCGTGGACGAGCGCATGCCTGAGTGCCCTGACGTTGAGGCTAAGTGGCCCAAGATCGCTGAGGAATACCTGCCTGATGGGATCCGGGAGTTTGCCGACTATCCTGTGGCGTCATTGGGCTGGATGATGTTCATCGGCATGGCGGTGGCCAAGTATTGGGACACCGACTGGGAGCGCTATGCTGCCGTTGAGGATCTTTACACCCCCATGCGAGACAAACGTGGCTTTGACAACCTCGACGAGTACATCATGGACGAGGTGCTGAATCTGCAAGGCGATGCTGCCGAGAAGATGCAGACCCTTGTCGGTGACTGTGCCGAGCGTGTCAAGCGCGCTCTGTTCCGCCTCGATGTCGAGCCGGGTACTATTGAGGCTTTCAAGGGCTATGTCGCTTGCCTACAATGCATGTACAAGCTGGGATCGGCTGTGCAGCTCAATGCGATGGGTTATCACATGCATAAGATATAACCGATTGATAATGAGAGAAGACAAAGACCCGATGGGCCAGGCTATCGCCGACTTCCACAACACTGGTAAGGCGGCGCGCCTGCGTGTGTTCTCGCCCATGTTTGAGGAGGACGAGATACCAGTAAAGACGCTTTTTCGCTCGTTGGACGACATGCCGGCCATCGAACAGGAAGCCTTGCGTCTGGCAAAAGGCAGCATTCTCGACGTTGGGGCAGGTGCTGGTTGTCACTCGCTTGCCTTGCAGGAGATGGGCAAGCGGGTGACTGCCATTGACATTTCGCCGCTGGCGGTGACGACGATGCGCGATCGTGGAGTGAGGGACACACGTCAGCAGGATTTCTTCACTTTGCAAGGCTGCTTCGACACCATCCTCATGCTCATGAACGGCATCGGGATTGTGGGCGTCCTGGACAGGATGCCGTCATTTTTCATGCAATTAGACTCCCTTTTGGCTCCTGGTGGGCAATTATTATGCGATTCCAGTGACATCTGTTATATCTTTGAGGATGAGGACGGCATCATTGACCTGACCGGCATCGAAGGCTACTATGGCGAATTGACCTATCAGATGCAGTACCGCAATGTCAAGGGAGACCCGTTCCCCTGGTTGTTCATTGACCCTGAAACGCTTGCCGATCAAGCCATTGCCCATGGCTTCCATTGCGAGATTGTGGCACGTGGAGGGCACTACGACTATCTGGCCCGTATCACCCGTCGCTGACTATGCAGGGTATAGGCTTCATGCTTGATCCTTTTGACCAGCATCATGGAAAATAGAGTCATCATGTCTTTGCATGGGGCTCATTTGGCACGGTTTTTGCTGTTAAAAGGATGTTAATCGTTGCAAAAGTTTAAAAAAACGAGGAAACAAAAGTAATATTCTTGCATTTGAGAACGTCATTAATGAAAATATAATTGTACCTTTGTGTTCATTTTTGACCTCAAGATTATTAATTCAAAACGCAAATGAAGTTAGATAGTGTAGTTATCATACCGACCTATAACGAGAAGGAGAATATCCACGACATCATTCATGCCGTGCTCAATGTGACTGAGCATCAGTTTGATGTGCTCGTCATCGACGATAATTCGCCTGATGGCACTGCCGCCATCGTCGAGTCGATTATCGCCGAACGTCCTGACCGTGTGAATATTATCAAGCGTGCGGGCAAATTGGGTCTGGGAACTGCTTATATCGCTGGCTTCAAGTGGGCGATAGATCACGGTTATGAATACATGATTGAGATGGACGCCGATTTCTCGCATCCTGTCGAAAAACTGCATGAATTGCAGGCTGCCTGTGCTACAGGTGGAGCGGATGTAGCGGTCGGTTCAAGATACATTACAGGCGTAAATGTCGTCAACTGGCCGATGGGTAGGATGCTCATGAGCTACTACGCATCGGCCTATGTCCGCCTCATCACCGGCATGGATGTTCGTGATGCCACTGCCGGGTTTGTATGCTATCGTCGCGAGGTGCTCCAGTCGATTAACCTGGATGCCATCGAGTTCAAGGGTTATGCCTTCCAGATCGAAATGAAGTTCACTGCCCACCGCATTGGCTTCAAGATCAAGGAAGTGCCTATCGTTTTCATTAACCGTGTCAGGGGTACCAGCAAGATGAATACCAGCATCTTCTTTGAGGCGCTGTGGGGCGTCATCAAGTTGCGTTGGGATTCTATCTTCAACAAGGAGCGTTTCGTTCGTCGCCCCTTACCTCTTCATCTCCCGCAATGAGCAAAAAGAAGCACGATACCGGACTGACCGACGAGCAAGTGCTTGCCAGTCGATTAGAGCACGGCAACAATGTGCTCACACCGCCGGCACATGCTCCCTTGTGGAAACAATTCCTTGAGAAATTCAACGATCCGCTCATCAAGATTCTCTTGGTGGCCCTTGTCTTGTCCATTGCGCTCTCGATCTATGAGTATTACTGGCTGAACATGGGCTCCAGCATCTTCTTTGAGCCGCTGGGCATACTGCTTGCCGTGATTCTGGCGACGCTTGTGGGCTTCCTGGTTGAGGTAAATGCCAATAAGAAATTCCGTTTGCTGAATCAGACTGATGACAACGTCATGGTCAAGGTCATGCGTTCAGGACACATCACTCAGGTGCCGCGCCACGACATTGTGGTGGGTGATATCGTCATTCTCGAGACAGGCGAGAAAGTGCCTGCCGATGGACAAGTCATTGACAGCTTCAATCTCACCGTCGATGAGAGCTCCTTCACGGGCGAGCCCTCAGCCAGGAAAACGCATGACAGGGAAGCTGCGTCATTGGCAACCGAGGCAACCTATCCCCCGACGCTCTTGCTGCGAGCCAGTACCGTCATCGAGGGTAATGCCGTCATGCGTGTCGAGCGGGTGGGGGACAAGACTGAATATGGCAAGATCTATCGTGACGCACAGATCGACAATAACATCAAGACGCCGCTCACCCAGCAGCTGGACCGCTTGGGGCGCATCATTGCCCGTGGCAGTTATATCATGGCAGGATTGCTGGTGCTGGGGCGCGTTGTGGAGTTCTTCTGGGCTGGAAGTGAGGGGCTTGTTGCCGATGCACAGTATTTCATCGAGACAGTGATGCTTGCCGTCACGCTCATCGTGGTGTCGGTGCCCGAGGGCCTGCCCATGAGCGTCACGTTGTCATTGGCGTTGAGTATGCGCAAGATGTTAAAGCACAATAACCTTGTGCGTCGCATGCACGCCTGCGAGACGATGGGCGCCACCACTGTCATCTGTACCGACAAGACGGGCACGCTCACACAGAACAAGATGCAGGTCTATCAGGCCCATTTCTACGGTCTTGAAGGTGGTGACCACCTTGCCGATGATGAGGCTAGCGACATTGTCAAGGAGGCGATAGCAAGCAACAGCACCGCATTTCTTGACGACAGTGATCCTGACAACATCGTTGCGTTGGGAAATCCCACCGAGGGGGCTTTGCTCCTGTGGCTGCACGATAAAAACGTGGACTATTTGGCCGTGCGAGACCAGTGTGAGGTGTTGACCCAGATGCCGTTCTCAACAATGACGAAAATGATGGCTACGGTCATCACAAGTGCCAATGGCAAGCGGCTTTTGCTGGTCAAGGGTGCTCCTGAGATTGTCATGCGTTTGAGCAACAAGGTGACGGGCGATGTGCCCTTTGAACAGATTACCGATGAGCTCTCCAGCTACCAGTCCAAGGCCATGCGCACTCTGGCGTTTGCCTATAGCGAACTGGATGACACTCAAGAGCCTGACCATATCATCCAGTCACTGAAGAAAGGCGAAGCGATTGACCTTACTTTCCAGGGTATCGTCGCCATCAGTGACCCCGTTCGCCAGGATGTGCCTGCCGCTATTCAAGATTGCCGCAATGCCGGTGTCAAGGTCAAGATTGTCACAGGCGACACGGGACCCACAGCCCGCGAGATTGGACGTCAAGTGGGGCTATGGACCAGCGATGACGCTGACGACGCCATCATCACTGGCCCTGATTTTGCAGCTCTTTCCGATGATGAGGCGGCACAGCGCGCTGCCAGCATCAAGATCATGGCCCGAGCACGCCCCGATGACAAGGCACGCTTGGTACGTCTGCTCCAGCAGCAGGGCGAGGTGGTTGCCGTCACGGGCGACGGTACCAACGATGCTCCTGCGCTCAATGCGGCCCAAGTGGGTCTCTCGATGGGCGATGGCACCGCAGTGGCCAAGGAGGCCAGCGACATCACCATTCTGGACAATTCATTCATGAGCATCAACAAGGCTGTGTTGTGGGGGCGTTCGCTCTATAGCAACATTCAGCGTTTCATCCTGTTCCAGTTGGCGGTAAACGTGTGTGCCTGCCTGGTGGTGGCAATATGCTCATTCTTCAGCAAGCAGCCCGCGCTCACTGTGACCCAGATGCTGTGGGTCAACCTCATCATGGATACCTTCGCCGCCCTCGCTCTGGCTTCGTTGCCGCCCAACAGCGTGCTCATGCGCCAGGCGCCGCGTGACTCGCGCGCGAGCATCATCACACCCACGATGATGAAGTTCATCATGATCAGTGGCACCATTTTCGCCGTTTTGATGATTGGTTTGTACTATTACTTCGTGCGTGAGGCTAACGGAGGACGTGTCTTCGTCCGTGGAATCAACCCCAACATCAATCCCCATGAAATGGGCATCTTTTTCAGTGTGTTCGTTTTCTTGCAGTTCTGGAATATGCTCAACGCCAGGGCGTTCGCAACAGGAAAATCAGCATTTAACAACATGGAGGACAGCAAGGTCTTCTGGGCAGTGGCCGCCATCGTCTTCATCGGGCAGATAGTCCTTGTTCAGTTCTTCTCGCCCTTGTTCAATTGCGCTCCACTTGATGCGACAACATGGCTATACATTATCCTTGGCACATCACCCGTCTTTTTCATCGGTCAGGTGGTTGCGCGTGTCAAGAACATCTAGTGTTGCTCGCTTCTCCAGTGCCGTGATGGTTACCGCTGGTTGAAAGGGGAGAATATACCGTACAGATTAGCGTCAATCTTGTCGCACACCTGCTGGAATGCTTCCTCGCTGTCGCCGAATTTCACCTCATCGCCGTTGATGATGATCAGGTTGCCCTTGTAGTTGGTAATCCAGTCCTCGTAGCGCTTGTTCAGTCCCTCCAGGTAGTCCAGACGCATCGTCTGCTCATAGTCGCGTCCGCGCTTCTGGATCTGTTGCACCAGGTTGGGGATGGTCGAACGAATGTAAATCATCAGGTCAGGCATCTTCACCAGCGACATCATCAGGTCAAACAGGTCGCGGTAGTTGTTGAAGTCGCGGTCACTCATGAGCCCCTGCCCGTGCAGGTTGGGAGCGAAGATACACGCGTCCTCATAGATGGTGCGGTCCTGAATGATGTCGGCATCGCTTTGTGAAATTTCCACAACCTCCTTGAAACGCTTGTTCAGGAAGTATATCTGCAAGTTGAACGACCACCGCGACATGTCGGCGTAGAAATCCTCAAGATAAGGGTTGTTATCCACTGGCTCAAAGCGTGGACTCCACCCGTAGTGCTTGGCCAGCAGCTTAGTCAAGGTCGTCTTGCCGCTGCCGATGTTTCCTGCTACTGCTATATGCATATCTATTTAGTTTTAAGTTTTATTTCTCAATCTAATCCTGCCCATCCAGTCCGTCCAGTTAGTCCAGGGGCCCAAAGATACCAAACATCGTCGCATCAATCTTGTCTATGATTGCGGCAAAGTCCTCGGGATTGTTCTTGTAGTCCATGTCGTCAACGTCAATGACGAGTTTGCGCCCCTGATAGGTCTTCATCACAAACTCCTCATAACGCTCATTGAGGTTTGACAGGTACTTCAGCGGCATCGTCTGCTCATAGTCGCGCCCGCGCTTGCGGATGTTGTCGACCAGGTGTGGGACGCTCGAGCGCAGGTAAATCATCAGGTCGGGCAGACGAACAATCTTCATCATCTGCTCAAACAATTCCATGTAGGTCTCAAAATCGCGGTCGTCCAGGTTGCCCATGTCATGGTTGTTGGTCGTGAAGATATACACGCCCTCAAAGATGCTGCGGTCCTGGATGATGGTCTTGTCGCTCGAGTTGATGCCCAGGATGTCCTTGAAGCGTTGCTTCAGGAAGAATACCTCAAGGGCAAACGACCAGCGCTTGATGTCCTTGTAGTAGTCGCTCAGGTAGGGGTTGTCCACAACGGGCTCCATAAAAGGCTCCCAGCCGTAATGCTTGGCAAGCATCTCGGCCAGAGTGGATTTACCGCTCCCGATGTTTCCTGCGATAACGATGTGCACGGTCTAGTTAATATTTGGTTGTTTTACAATCCACAAAGATAGATATTTTCCCCATCGTGGCAAGCATTGGCAGGTGTAAAGTTATTAACATCTTTTACTTCGCGCTCCAAAACCTAAAAAATAAAAAACTATTAACTGCTAACTATTCGCTATTAACTAAAAAAGCATTACCTTTGCCGCAAATTGCTTAATAGTCAATAACACATGAAACAAAGCTGGAGACCTGGCACCATGATTTACCCGTTGCCCGCGCTGCTTGTCAGCTGTGGTGCGTCGCCCGAGGAATACAACCTCTTCACGGCGGCATGGACGGGGACAATCTGCAGTGATCCGGCCATGTGTTATGTGTCTATCAGGCCCGAGCGACACAGTCATGGTATTGTGCAGCGCAACATGGCGTTCACGCTCAATCTCACAACACGCCAGATGGCACGCGCTACCGACTGGTGCGGTGTGCGTTCGGGGCGCGATTGCGACAAGTGGCGCGAGATGCGGCTCACGCCTGTCAAGGGCGAGACCGTCGCTGCCCCGTTTGTCCTGGAGGCTCCTGTGAGCATCGAGTGCCGTGTGCGCGACATCATGCGACTGGGTTCTCACGACATGTTCATCGGCGAGGTGATGAACGTCATTGCCGATGACCGTTACATCGACAGTCACAGTGGGGCTCTCGACCTCAAAGCCGCTGACCTGATCACCTACTGTCACGGCCACTATTACTCACTGGGCGAGGAGTTAGGCCACTTCGGCTGGTCGGTACGCAAAAAGAAGAAACTAATTGAATAATATCTTTAATCATTTAACATTAAACTTAAACGTAAAAATGGAACGAGACAAAGTGATTTTTGACATCATCGAGCGTGAACATCAGCGTCAGCAACACGGCATTGAGCTCATCGCCAGTGAGAACTTCGTGAGTGATCAGGTTATGCAGGCCATGGGCAGCTGCCTGACCAACAAGTATGCCGAGGGTTATCCTGGCCACCGCTACTATGGCGGCTGCCAGTGTGTTGACGAGAGTGAGAACGTCGCTATCGAGCGCCTGAAACAGATCTTCGATGCCGAGTATGTTAACGTGCAGCCCCACTCGGGTGCTCAGGCTAACATGGCCGTCTTCATGGCATGCCTCAAGCCTGGCGACAAGTTCATGGGTCTGAATCTGGCTCATGGTGGCCACCTGTCACACGGTAGCCCCGTCAATTTCTCGGGTCTGATGTTCGAGGCTTGTGAATATAACGTGACCCCCGACACCAACCTGGTGGACTATGACCAGATGGAAGAGGTGGCACAGCGCGAACGTCCCAAGCTGATCGTCGGTGGTGCTAGCGCCTATAGCCGCGAGTGGGATTACGAGCGCATGCGCAAGATTGCCGACAGCGTGGGCGCACTGCTCATGATCGACATGGCACACCCCGCCGGCCTCATCGCCGCTGGCCTGCTGAACAACCCCTTGAAGTATGCTCACATCGTGACCAGTACCACCCACAAGACCCTGCGTGGTCCCCGTGGCGGTATCATCCTGCTGGGTAAGGACTTCGACAATCCCTGGGGCAAGACCACCAAGAAGGGCGTCATCCGCAAGATGTCGTCGCTGCTCGACAGCGCCGTCTTCCCCGGCGTTCAGGGCGGTCCCCTCGAGCACGTGATTGCCGCTAAGGCTGTCGCCTTTGGCGAGATCCTCCAACCCTCATTTAAGGACTACGCCATCCAGGTGCGCACCAATGCCGCCGCTATGGCCCAGGCCCTTATCGACAAGGGTTATAAGATCTGCTCGGGTGGTACCGACAACCACTGCATGCTGGTTGACCTGCGCACCAAGTATCCCGAGTTGACCGGTAAGGTGGCTGAGGCTGCCCTCGTTGCTGCCGACATCACCGTCAACAAGAACATGGTTCCCTTCGACGACCGCAGCGCCTTCCAGACCAGCGGTCTGCGTCTGGGTACTCCCGCCATCACCACCCGTGGCCTCAAGGAGGACAAGATGGGCGACATCGT
>ONIL01000029.1 GCA_900317835.1 uncultured Prevotellaceae bacterium
ATGTCGAGTTTGCGCTTGTTGGCGGGGTTGACGAGTTTTTGATGAGCCTTATAGTTGGTCCACTTCTCAGCGATGGGTCCCTCGGGAATCTTGGAATCGATGGGCTGAGCGTTCATTTTGTTTTCTTCCATTTGTGTTACAAATTTTAAAAGGTTAATACTCAGCGATTAGAGGGCAAAGAACCAGGTAAAGTAGCAAGCCTCTACAGCAAACAGGATAAACACGATAGTGGCCCACCACTTGGAGATGCACTGCCAGCGGGGAATCCACTTGTCGTTGGCGGTACCCAGGGTCTGGAAAGCGCTCCAGAAACCGTGGCTGATGTGGAACCACAAGGCGGCAAAACCAATGAGATAAACGGGCAGTACCCACAACTGGCTAAAGGTAGCCTGCAGGTAGTGAGTACCGTTCATCACATGGTCACCCATCATTTCGGGCAACTGCATTTTGGCCCAGAACTGCACGAGGTGCAGAATCAAGAAGCAGCAAACGATAAGACCCAGAACGAGCATGTTCTGAGAAGCCCACTCGACATCTTTGGGCTTGGAGGTCACAGCATAGCGGTTATTGCCACGTGCCTTGCGGTTCTGGAACGTGAGAATGAACGCGAAGATGATGTGAATTGCAAAGCCGCCTGCCAGGATCAATGTACCCAGCAGAGCATACCAATTGGCACCGAGGAATTCGCAGATGGCATCATAAGCCTCGAAGGAAATGAGGGCCACCGCGTTCATCAGTGCATGAAATGTTACAAATAGGACAAGGAAAAGACCGGTGACTGACATCACAATCTTTCGTCCTACAGATGAATTAGTTAACCACATAAAATTGATGATTTTTTAGTTATTAATTGTATTGTTATTTAGTTAATTACAACATTATCCTGCAAAGATAATAAAAATTTTCAATTTTTCACTCAACCCCAACAAGTTTTCCCATTTAAGCACACCAAAATCATGTTCCAAGCAATAGTTTATACATTCAGTGGAACAAATTTGATTTTTATTTGTATTATTTTATCTGTTTTGTGTGGGGATATGCCCTAGCGGGCAAAAATTGAAACAAATCTTGAACTAATTAAGACAAATCAAATATGTTTGGATTTTTCGCCCGCAGGGCGACTCTATTTCTTAGCGACTTAGCGAGAGGCATAGGGGGCCTCACGATGGGGGCATTGCAGTAACGATACACAATGGGAGACGCAAAATTTTGCGTCTCTACAATTTTTGGATGATTCCCGGATGTAAAAAAACTGAGGTCACAAAAGTTGCCATGAATGACAATTTTGTGACCTTAGTCGTTTGCTGCAGTTAGCTCTGTTTAGTCGTTGAGGATAAGCATGGCATCGCCATAGGCACCAAAGCGGTACTTCTCCTCGATGGCGACACGGTAAGCGTCCATCGTCTGCTCGTAGCCACCAAACGCAGCCTGCGCCATGAGCATGATGGAATAAGGCATGTGGAAGTTTGTCACCAGCGCGTCACAGGTCGTGCACTCATAGGGCGGGAAGAGGAACTTGTTGGACCATCCCCCGAAGGGTTTGATATGCCCGTTCATGCCCACGCAGGTCTCGAAGGCGCGCAGTACCGACGTACCGATGGCGCACACCTTGTTGCCGCCGTCGCGCAAGGAGTTGACTTTCTCGGCAATCTCAGCGCTGACGTCCATCTCCTCACTGTCCATACGATGCTTGGAAAGGTCCTCGACATCAATATCGCGATAGCTGCCAAGGCTGATGTGCATCGTGATGAAATCATAGTCGATGTCACGTATTTCCATGCGACGCAGCAACTCTCGCGAGAAGTGCAGACCCGCTGCAGGAGCAACCACGGCACCCTCTTTGCTCGAGAAAATAGTCTGATAACGCTCGGCATCATCAGGCTCGGCTTCGCGCTGGATATAATAGGGCAACGGCGTGTTACCCAAGTTGTAGAGATCCTTCTTGAACTGGTCGTGATCGCCGTCATAGAGGAAGCGCAGCGTGCGTCCGCGCGAGGTGGTGTTGTCGATGACCTCGGCCACCATCGAGTCGTCCAGGCCAAAGTAGAGCTTGTTGCCGATGCGGATCTTGCGGGCAGGCTCAACAAGCACGTCCCACAACTTGTTGTTGGGATTCAATTCCCTGAGCAGGAACACCTCGATGCGTGCGCCGGTCTTCTCCTTGTTACCGAAAAGCTTGGCGGGGAACACCTGCGTATCGTTGAACACGAACATGTCATGCGGATTGAAGTATTCAAGGATTTCCTTGAACACGCGATGCTCAATCTGGTTGCTGCGCTTGTGCAACACCATCAGTCGCGACTCATCACGCACGGGAACAGGATGCGAGGCAATCAGGTCCTCGGGCATCCGGGTATTGAATTCTGACAGTTTCATATCTCTAATCTGTTTTCAATTAGCTTTCTCTTTATTGGCCTCACGCTAAGCCACTAAAGCGCTAAATTATATTGTTAATTCTATTCTGTTTTCAGTTGTCACGAGCTGGTTATCAGCTCATTTGATCTGCGAGGTGCGGCGCGGGGGAGCTTCACATTTCTTCGCCTGCTTGCGGGCCTGACGTTCGGCCTTCTGCCGGGCTGCCCGCTCACGGTTCTCCTGGCGCTCACGTTCCAGCCGCTCGGCGGCCGCTTGTTCGGGGGAGACATAGGTCTCGCTATCAAGTTTCTCGACCAAGCCGTCGAGGGTAAGGCAGTCATTAATGGTGATGTCACCCACGCGAGTGCGTCGCAGTGCCGTCAGGTGGGCTCCGCTACCCAACGCCACACCGATGTCACGGGCCAGGGCGCGGATGTAGGTACCCTTGCTGCACACCACCCGCAACTGCAGGGTCGGCTCATCGGGCAGGCCACATTGCAGCACTTCGATCTCGTCGATGACGAGCGTCTTGGGACGGATTTCCACGTCTTGTCCTTTTCGGGCCAGCTTGTAGGCGGGTTTACCGTCGATTTTACAGGCCGAAAACGAGGGGGGCACCTGCTCAATGCTACCTGTGAACTGCTCTTGCAGCACTCGGTCGATGAGGGCACGATCGATGTGGTGCCACTCGTAGGTGGCATCCACCTCGGTCTCCAGGTCATAGCTGGGTGTTGTGGCACCCAACCTCAGGTCGGCGATATATTCCTTTACACCAGCCTGCAACTCGTCGATGCGCTTGGTGGCATGGCCCGTGCACAGCAGCAACACGCCGGTGGCCAGCGGGTCGAGCGTACCGGCATGACCCACCTTGACCTGCCGTGTGCCCAGATGGGTGCGCAACACGGCGCGCACCTTCTTGACAGCGGCAAAGGAGGTCATCCTCAACGGCTTGTCGATGCAGAATATTTCGCCTTCTATCGGATTTAACATTTTAGACAATCGGTGCGTTAATCCCTTTAAATGCCCCTTTAGTCCACCATCTGTAACGATTGACCGCTTAACAGCATGGCCAGAATGAGAGCACCCACAATGATGCGGTACCAGCCAAAGGCTTTAAAACCATACTTGGTCAAGAAATTCACAAACCACTTCATGGCGAGCAGCGCCACGATAAAAGCGACCACACAGCCCACAATCAAGACAATGATATTGTGGGTGGTCGCCCAGTCGGCATTGTCCTGGAACAAGTCCACAAGGTCCAGCAGGGTGGCGCCAGCCATAGTGGGCACAGCCAGGAAGAAGGAGAATTCAGCGGCCTTGCGCCGGGTGAGTTTCTGTGACATACCGCCCACGATGGTAGCCATGCTGCGGCTCACGCCCGGAATAACCGATATACACTGGAACAAACCTATCTTGAATGCCTTGCGCTCATCCAGCTCCACGGCTTCACTTCCCTTATTGAAGATGCGGTCACAGAACAGCATGAACACGCCTCCCGCTACCAGCATGATGGCGACAACCAAGACGCTGTCGAGCAGCCAGTCGAGCAGCCCCGATTTCTTAGCCGCCAAACCGATAACAACTGCCGGCACCACCCCCACCAGCAACAGCCAGTAGAAGTACCACTTGTGCTTGAAGCGTTGCCACGACGAGGCACCCTGGGGCGCCGGAGTGTGGTCAAGACGGAAAAACCGTTTCCAATAAAGCACCACTACCGACAGGATGGCTCCAAACTGGATGATGAACGTGAACGCATGCACAAAAGCATCGCCCTGAGCAACGCCCAACAGGTGCTGGGTGATGATCATGTGGCCGGTTGACGAAACGGGAAGAAACTCGGTGAGTCCTTCCACAATGGCAATGATGATTGCTTGCAGCAGATCCATGCTGATTAGGGCTTATTCTTTTACGTCAATACTGTCGTCGGTGGGTTTAGCGTCTTTCTTGCGGTAGATGATGGCAAATGCCATGAGCACAAAGCCCAAGAAGGCAATGATGGGGCCTGTCGTGACGCGACTGGTCTCAAACAAGTCATTATTGAACTTGTCGCCAGTGTTGGCGCTACCTGCCATCAGCCAGAAGCCGATGATGATCAGCAACAGGCAGACAGCCATGAGGATGAAATTGATTTTCCCCAGCGGATAGGATACCTTGCCGCCAACCTTCTTCTCAACTTGAGATTTCTTTTCTTTAGTTGCCATTAATTACAATGCTTTGTTGTTAAATCTATATTGCGGGTAGGATATGCACGGGGCATACTACCTCAATTTGGTGCAAAATTACAACATCAGTAGCCGTTTGTCAATACTTTAAGCCCCGATTTTTCATCTTTTAACGTCAGAGGCCACCAACGGTCACTACCTAACCAAAATGCTTCACACAAAGGCTAAAAGATGATAAGGTACTATTTTAAAGTAGTTTAGTTCAATCGAGTAGTTACTCTTAGAACACATAGCCGTGTCCAACACTACTACGATTGAGACAATGACCCAAACGGGTATTACAGCCGTTATTGGAACTCGGGGCGGTGGGCGTAGTGGTTGCGCTGGGATTCGAAGGTGGCGGGAGCGGCTTTGAGCCGGGCGGTGTCGTCCGCAATATCGTAGCTGGCAGCTATCCCAGCAAGCGACACCAGTTGGGCACCCGTGGCCGGGGCTTCAATCACGGGGATTGGGATATTCCAGCCGTAAAAGTCATTCAGGGCAGCGAGCATCATGGCGGTGCCGCGTTGCTTGCCCTCGGCACTATAGCCAGCGATGTGGGGCGTCGCGACGATGGTTTTGTCGAGCAGGTCGAGGGAAATGTCGGGCTCATTCTCCCAACAGTCAAGCGCTACATCACCCGGCCAGCGCAATAGGGCGGCATTATCGGCAATGGGGCCACGTGCGGCATTAATAATCAAGCGGCATCGCTGCAAGCCGCTGAGAAACTCCTGGTCGCACAGGTGCCACGTGGGCCACTGGCCGCCGCGGGTGATGGGCGTGTGGAACGTGACAATGTCGCAGCAACGCTGCAACTCGTCGAGTGGGGAGAAAATGACATCAAAAGAACCGCCCCCATTTTCCCTGGGTGGATCGTTAAGCAGGACGTTGAAGCCGAGTTGACGAGCCCAACGGGCGACGATGGAGCCGATGTGCCCGACGCCAACGATGCCCAGGGTGAGACCATCGGCACTGGCGATGTTGCGGGCACGCATCCAGGCAGCAATGGCGGCAAATACCCATTGGGCGACGGCTGGGGCATTGCAACCCGGAGCATTGCGCACCGTGATGCCACGGTCAGCACAATAGTCAAGGTCGATATGGTCGGTGCCAATGGTTGCCGAGCCGATGAAACGCACACGGCTGCCGTCAAGCAACGAGGCGTTGCAACGGGTGCGCGTGCGGATGATGAGCGCATCGGCATCCTTGACTGCGGCGCTGGTGATTTCCTCAGGCCCAAGGTACACGACTGTTGCCCGCGGTTCAATCAGGCCCCGGATATTCGGTATGTGGCTATCAACAACGATTTTCATGACATCAACACATTAGCGGTACCCATCGCAATGCATCCAGCGATGAGAAGAAGGATGAACAAGTAGCGGTAGGGCATGGTGGGGCGCAGCGTGTGGGTCAGCGCCAACTGAACAGCCATCATCAGCCCCAACAAGGGGAGGAATATTGCCACGTCATGATAGTTGATGATCATGGCAAGAACAACCATAATGAGCATGAAAACAAAGAAAGCGTTATACACGCGGGTCTGCATCCTATAGTTCATGATCGTTGTCAGATTCATCATGGCCAGCACAAAGCCCAACACAGCAATGACGGCCGCCAAGACAAGCAGCAGATTGACCACGCCACCAAGGTTGAAATGCCACAGACCCATGAAGGCGGGGGCATGGAAATCGGCCACAGACACAATGCCCAAGCCCAAGACAATCCAAAACGGCGTCACCAGGCCAAAAAGCATCGCTAAGACTCCCTTCAGGTTAAAAACACCCATATTAAGGAAGCCCAGCAAAAATGCGGGGATGAGTACCAGAAAGCCGTAATGAAACATACAGCCCGCTGCGGCCAATGCAAATATCAGGAAAATGCTGCGCTGGGAGTGACGGTCCTGGAATGACGCGAACAGCGGCAATGTGGCCACAGCCGTCACGAGGCACAGCAAGGTGCCGGCATTCAATGCCACAAGCCCCTGTGGGTGTGCCGTCTGCAGCCAGAAGAACGCCGAGGCAAACAAGTGGGTTGTCGAGCGCACAAAGGTAAACACCTTGTTCAATGCCAACATGACGCCACCCGTCGCCAGCAGGCATAGCACATTGATAGCCGCCGACATGGGACCGGGCTCGAGGAGTTTGCCGTTAAACGAGAAGAAAATGCTGCTACCGTCAACCGAGACAGGCACAACACCCATCACCAAGGCCACAGCCGTCACGATAACGAGTGCTAAGGCACTCAAAATCATAAACGCCCGGCTGTTAAAAAACTCATTGATGCTTTCCCTTCTCGTCATCAGTTTTGGGTCAAGAAGACAAGAAGGACAATTAATAATCCGATTTGATTGTCTTTTTTGTCTTTTGTCTTCTACGTGTTATTTGTTGTCAGGAGTGTCGTTGGACTCGTCCAGGTCGCGACGTTTCCAGCTCTTGCGGCGGCCGTGGATGATGGGGACTTCCTTGTCGGCACTCAGTGTGGGCTTGCGGTCACGCAGGATGCGCTTGGCAAACGTCTCGGTGTGACGGAATTCCTGGTCAAAGTCATCGTCGTAGCGGCCAGTCTTGTCGCGGTTATCGACATCAGACATCATGCGGCGGTTGCGGGCGATTGTGGAGCGACGCTGGCGCTCTTCCTCACTGATTTCAGGGTCACGTGGTGCAGCCCCACGGCTCGGGCCTGGCTTTGGACGTTCCCGATTATCACGACGGCGGTCTGGACGCTTGTCAGATGAGCCCAATCGGGTTGCAGAAGACGAGGGGCGGTTGGGCCGCACAATTCCCTGACTGCGTTCACTGGCGCGGAAGTCCTCGTTGTGGATATTCTCACCGCGACCTCGCATGTCGTTATAGGAGCCGTCAAAGATCACAAACTGCAGCAGCTCGCAATCAAGGCCGCCATTATTGAGTGAATAACGCAACGAGGGCTTCAGTCCTATCTTGAAGGACTGTTCCTTATCGCTGCAGATGAGCCATGCATTATAGCCCATGAAGGTGTGTTTTAATTTGGTACCCAGGTCGCGGTAGAACTGGTCGATGTCATCCATGTTCAGGCGCTCGCCATAGGGCGGGTTTGTAATGAGCGTACCCTTGGGAGGCACAATGGTTATCTCGCGCAAGTCACGGCGCTCAAGCTCGATATACTTGTTCAAGCCCGCATTCTTGACATTGGCGCGGGCAATAGCGATGGCCTTGCCCTCAATGTCACTGCCATAGATCTTGTGATTGAATTCACGCTCAGCGCTGTCGTCATTATATATCTTGTTGAACAGTTCCTCGTCATAGTCGGGCCACTGCTGGAAGGCATAGCTGTCGCGATAAACTCCAGGAGCGATGTTGGCGCCGATGAGTGCCGCCTCGATCAAGAATGTGCCCGAACCGCACATGGGGTCAACCAAGTCGGTCTTGCCGTCCCAACCGCTGAGCAGGATGATTCCGGCAGCCAGCACCTCGTTGATGGGAGCGTCGGTCTGTGCCACGCGCCAGCCGCGCTTGAACAGCGGATCACCACTGCTGTCGAGCGACAGGGTCACGTCACGGCCCGAGATGTGGACATCAAAACGAATTTCGGGATTGGACACGCGAATGCTGGGACGCTGGCCATATTTCTCATTAAAGAAGTCGGCAATGGCATCCTTGACACGATAGGTGACAAAACGCGAATTGTTGAAGTTTTCACTATAGACCGTGGCATCAATGGCAAATGTCGTCTTGACCGTCATCAGTTGTTCCCAGTCAAATGTCTTGAGCTGCTCATAAAGATCATCGGCGCTTGTTGACTTCAAGGTGAGGAACGGCTTGAGCACGCGCACCGCTGTGCGGCAGGCGAAGTTCGTCTTATAGAGCATTTCCTTGTCACCCTTGAACGAAACTACACGGTTTCCCTCTGTCACATCTTCGGCGCCCAGAGCCCGTAACTCGTCGGCAAGCACCCCTTCCAGTCCGAGGAAGGTCTTCGCTACCATGTCAAATTTATCGGTCATCATGTTCTAGAAATCTATTGGATGGTGCAAAGTTACGCTAAAAACTCGAGATATAACGAAATTTGCACTATCTTTGCACCAAAATATTCACCAACTAATTCAAAATTCAATTTAATGGAGAAAATTCAAGCAGGTAAATACGTAGAACTCGTGTACGAAATCTTCGTGGTCAATGGCGAGGAACAAGTGAGCGTGTTCAAGTTCAAGAAAGAGCACCCCGATGCATTTGTTTTTGGCCGTGACTTGTCGCTCATCGAGGGATTCCAGAACCACATCATCAATCTGGAGCAAGGCCAGGAATTTGATTTCACCTTGAAGCCCGAGGAGGCCTTCGGCGTGAAGAATCCCGACCTGATCTATGAGTTGGAGAAGGAAATCTTCCATGTTGACGGTAAATTTGATGAAGAGCACATCCGTGTGGGAGCCATTGTTCCCATGATGACCCAGGAAGGGATGCGCGTCGAGGGTATCGTCACTGCGGTGACCGACGACAAGGTTACCATGGACTTCAATCACCAGCTGGCTGGCGAGACCGTTCGCTACGCTGGAGTCGTTCAACTCGTGCGCGATGCTACCCCTAAGGAACTCAACCCCAAACACCACCATGGATGCGGTTGTGGTTGCGAGGAATGCGGTGACGGATGCGGCCACGATCACGGTGACGGTTGCAACTGCGGCAGCTGCTAAAAAAATTTAATTGGGCTGAATTAAGGAAATTTTTCTTTAATTAGTGTTGCTCGTTATAATTATTTGAGTAATTTTGCGGCGTAAATTCAAAAACGGCAATTTCTAAATCATTAATAACTAAATATTTATTATGGCAAGATTTGATAAGGCTATCTTAGCAGAGAAGTACGGTATCACTGGCGTTACCGAGGTTCTTTACAACCCCAGCTATGAGGTGTTGTTCAACGAGGAGATGAAACCCGAGCTGGAAGGCTTCGACAAGGGCCAGGAAACCGAACTGGGTGCCATCAACGTGATGACAGGTATCTACACCGGCCGTTCGCCCAAGGACAAATTCATTGTTGACGACGCTAACAGCCACGACAAGGTGTGGTGGACTACCCCTGGCTACCCCAACGACAATAAGCCCGTGACCGAGGCTACCTGGGCTGCATTGAAGGATCTCGCAGTGAAGCAGCTGAGCGGCAAGCGCCTGTTTGTTGTTGACGGCTTCTGCGGTGCCAATAAGGACACCCGCATGAAGGTGCGCTTCATCATGGAGGTGGCTTGGCAGGCCCACTTCGTGACCAACATGTTCATCCGTCCCCAGAACGAGGAGGAGTTTGACCAGGAGCCCGACTTCACCGTTTACTGCGCCAGCAAGGCCAAGGTGGACAACTACAAGGAACTGGGTCTGAACAGCGACACCGCTGTCGTGTTCAACGTGACCAGCAACGAGCAGGTCATCCTCAACACCTGGTACGGTGGTGAGATGAAGAAGGGTATGTTCTCGATGATGAACTACTTCCTGCCGTTGAAGGGCATTGCTGCCATGCACTGCTCGACTTATCGGCGACGACGAGCACGGCTGGGACGACAACGGTATCTTCAACTTTGAGGGCGGCTGCTACGCCAAGGTTATCAACCTGGACAAGGATGCTGAGCCTGACATCTACAACGCCATCCACCGCGACGCGCTGCTCGAGAACGTCACCGTTGACGCCGAGGGCAATATCGACTTCGCCGACAAGAGCGTTACCGAGAACACCCGCGTGAGCTATCCCATCTACCACATCAAGAACATCGTGCGCCCCATCAGCCACGCTCCCGCTGCCAAGCAGGTGATCTTCTTGAGTGCTGACGCATTTGGTGTACTGCCTCCCGTGTCGATTCTCGACTCTGAGCAGACCAAGTACTACTTCCTGAGCGGCTTCACCGCTAAGCTCGCCGGTACCGAGCGCGGCATCACCGAGCCCACCCCCACCTTCAGTGCTTGCTTCGGCCAGGCCTTCCTGGAGCTGCATCCCACGAAGTATGCCGAGGAGCTCGTTAAGCGCATGGAGATGAGCGGTGCCAAGGCTTATTTGGTAAACACCGGTTGGAACGGCACTGGCAAGCGCATCTCGATCCGCGACACCCGCGGTATCATCGATGCCATCCTCAACCACAGCATCGACAAGGCTCCCACCAAGGTGATTCCTTACTTCAACCTGACTGTTCCCACCCAACTCGAAGGTGTTGACACCGGCATCCTCGATCCGCGCGACACCTATGCCGACGCTGCCCAGTGGGAAGAGAAGGCCAAGGATCTGGCAAGCCGCTTCATCAAGAACTTCGTCAAGTACGAGGACAACGAGGCAGGCAAGGCTCTCGTAGCCGCTGGTCCCCAGCTCTGATGCCCTGGCAATAATAAAACAAATTCTATAACACTGTGATAAGGGTGTTTCCCTCGAGGAAGCACCCTTATTTTTCACGTTTCTCAAAAAAGTCACATCGATGTAACCCATATTCATGCAACTTTTATTACCTTTGCTCATAGTATGCGGGTATTGATTGTAAATACTTCAGAGAGGACGGGCGGGGCTGCCATTGCAGCCAACCGTCTGATGCATGCGCTAAACAACAACGGCGCCGAGGCGCGCATGCTCGTGCGTGACCGCAAGACCGACGACGCCGAGGTGGTCAATATCCCGCAGTCCTGGCGGCTCAAAGCCAACTTCCTGTGGGAGCGTGGCGTCATCTGGTTGGCCAACAATCTGAGCAAACAGAATCTTTTCCAGGTCGATATCGCCAACTGCGGCACCGACATCACAGGCATGGACGCATTCCACTGGGCCGACGTGATTCACCTGCACTGGGTGAACCAGGGTTTCCTGTCATTGAGTGACCTTAACCGCATCATGGCCTCGGGTAAGCCTGTGGTCATTACTCTGCATGACCAATGGTATTTCACGGGCATATGCCACTATTCGGGCGATTGCGACAAATACCAGACTCAGTGCGAGAAATGCCCGATGCTCAAGGGCTCATACTTGGACTTGGCGCAGCGGGTGTTTGACAGCAAAAGAACGATTTACAAGGACAGAAACATCACGTTTGTGGGCTGCAGCCGCTGGATGGCCGACCTGGCACGCCTGAGTGCTCTGACCGGTGGCCACAGGGTCACCAACGTGCCCAATGCAATCGATACCGACCTGTTCACCCCGATGGACAAAACGGCTGCCCGCCAAAAGTTCAACCTGCCCCAAGACATGCGGCTCCTGTTGTTCGGCGCCCAAAAGATTACCGATAAGCGCAAGGGGTTCCGCTTCCTGGTCGAGGCCTGTGAACACATCAGCTTGCACCACCCCACCCTGCAGGGCCACCTTGGGGTTGTCGTGCTGGGCGGTGACGCCGCGAGCGTCAAAGAAGCCCTGCCGCTACCCGTCTATACGGTCAACTACTTGAGTAATGAAGCCGAAATCGCCCAGCTGTATAACGCTGCCGACCTGTTTGTCACACCCTCGCTGCAGGACAACCTGCCCAACACCATTGTTGAGGCGATGTCATGCGGCGTGCCCTGCGTGGGATTTAACATTGGCGGCATCCCCGAGATGATCACTCACAAGCAGGACGGCTATGTGGCCGATTATTGCGACAGCATCGATTTCGCGCAAGGCATCTCATGGTGCCTGAATGAGGCACGGCTTCCTGCCCTGAGCGCAGCGGCACGCTCCGCCGCTCTAGCCACCTACAGCGAAGCCGTTGCAGCCCAACGCTACCAGGCGATCTACCAGCAGGCCCTCACAAATCACTAATCTCTACTCTAATAAAAAATGCCGCGGTGGCGGCACTTTTTTTTCACTTCACACTCCAGTCGATGACGGTGGCGAGCTTCCTGTCGTAGTAGCGGCGAAGGTCGGTCCAGCGGTAGTAGGGGCCGTTGACGGGGGCTACAGGCAACTGGGCCTCATGCTCGTTGAGCAGGACTTTCACCAGAATGTCATCGGGGGGGTTGCCCGTGGTGCCCACAGGGCGGTAGAACACCATCTGGATGTTGCAGGCCTTGGGAATGGTGTTGTAGTCCTGCCAGTGCTCGTGCAGGGTCTCGAGGTCGTCACAGCTGTAGTTCACGCTGTCCAACTCCATGAGGCACGCTAGCGGCAGCACGCACGTCTCGTGGCCGAAGCGCAACGACGCGCCGCGCTCACCGGTCTGGATGGCCTCATCGGCCTTCTCAATCATGTCGCGCAGCAGGGCACGCTCGATAAATGGCATGCGGTTGCCGTTCTGGGGCGCGTTGGCCCAATGGATATACCAGTAGATGTTTTTCAGTCGCCACAGCTCAAAAATCTCGCTGTTGCTGAAGTAGTGGTACAGGTTCACGTCGTCAAAGAACTGATGTCCCTGCAGCGACCCCGCCACGTCGAACACGTCACGCATCAACTGACGCCCGTTCAGGTTGGCGGCTGCCCAGGCGGTGTCGTTCACCAGTTGGGCGATGAAGCGCTTGGGGTCCAGGTGCTTATTGTACATGTCGTTGGAAATGGGGTCCACGCTCTTGCGCAGGTCGTTGGCTAGGGTGTCCTCGCCGTATCCCCACCCCATGTAATACATGTCGTGGTAGCTGGCATCGGTGGTGATGCGCAGGTTGGGATTGAGTGTGCGTAGGCGCATGGTCTCGTTCTGCATCGACAGGATGCAGCGGATGATGACGGTCGAGCGGGCATCCACGCGAGCATCGCCGGCAAACACCTCGGGGAAGTTGTCAAACATGCGTTGGGCAATTTCCTGATGCTGCAGGGCTCCCTCGTCGCTCAAGTCGCCTGCGCGGTTGCGTGAGGTCTCGTACACCATACTCAGTTGTCGCCGCAACAATTCACCCTGCAGGTTGAGCATGCCAGCCTCCTTAGCCTTGGCGAGTTCCTTGCAGGGGCGCTCATAATAGCGGGCATTGGTCAGCCAGCGGCTGCCGTGACGGCCATAGTGGTCGATATAGAACGGCTCATAACCTACCGGAGCTGCGCTGATCTCAGGCACCTTTAGGTCGGTGCCGTAGGGATAGGCATAATGATTGCTCGCCGAGCGGTCAAAGTTGCCGATAACCTGCTTCTTGGGAGTTTGGGCGCCCATGGTCATGCCGACCAGCGCTACCATAATCAAATATAAGGTGATGCGTTTCATTTCGTGGTTGTGATGATGGGTTGACGGGAAAGTTTGTCGATAAAGTAGTCGCGCACGTCGCTCCAGTGGTAATAGGGAGCGACATCGGTTGCAACGGGAAGTGTGGCCTCGTGCTCGTTGAGCAACGGCAGCATCAGGATGTCGTCACTGCCGGCCTTGCGGAAGTACACGAACTGGATGTTAGCGGCCATCGGGAAGACTTTGTAGGTCTGCCAGTATTTATCCAGATTCCCGAGGTCGGTCGTGCGGTAGTCCGTGCCGTTGAGACCCATCAGGCAGCACAGCGGCAACACCACGCTCTCGTGGCCGAAGCGCAACGACGCTCCAGGAGTGCGATCGTCATCGGTGGTGGCTTTGTCGGCATCCTCGATGAAGTTGCGCAACAGGTTGGCCTCCATGTAGTCCACACGGCACTGCGTCAAGGGCGTCTCGCCTGAGTTGATGTACCAGAAGGCGTTATTGTAGCGCCACACGCTGTAGATGTCGTCGGCGCTGAACAGATCATACAGGTTCACCTTTTCAAACTGGTGGTGGCTCTGCATGTTGCCCGTCACCTCCATCAGGTAAACCATCATCTTGCGGGCGTCGTCGATGCTGTCACGAGCGAACTTCTGGTCGTTAAACAGTTTCTTTAACATCCCCTTGGGATTAATCCATTTCTTCATGCAACTGTCGACCAAGCCCATTTTGCTGGCACGCAGGTGCCTGGCCACGCTGTCTCTGTAGTTCATGTAGTACATCGTCGCCTCGCTGGCATCGGTAGTGATCTTCAGCCGCGGATTGAGTGATGCGAGCACGTCCACCTCGTTCTGCATCGACAGGATGCATCGAATCACGACTGTCGATCGGGCCACAACGGGCGCACCGTCCTTAAACACCTGCGGGAAGTTCTGGTACATCCTGCGCGCGATGCCCTGGTGCTGCTCGGCACCGATGTCGCTGAGTTCGCCCAGGCGGCCGCGGCTGGCCTCATGCACCTGGCGCAACACGTCCAGCACCTCCTGGCCGCGGCGCGTGAGCTTGCCGTTGCGCTCACCTTTCTCCAGCATCCGCAGGGGATAAGTGTATTTCGTCTCTTGGATGAGCCAGCGGCTGCCGTGGCGGCCATAGTGGTTGATGAAAAACGGCTCATAGCCCGCTGGGGCCGCCGTTATTGCGGGCAGCACCGTGTCAGGATAAGCCTGGTAGTTGTTGGCGCTCATCTTGGGATGGGCCTTGAAGTCGTCGCGCACCCCCGCCGTCAGGGCAATCGTGCCCGACAGCAATACCGCTGTGATACAGATAATTATTCGTTTCATGCTGATGTGCTATAAGTTACTTTCATTCTTGTCTGTTTCAATATCTTTCATGACGCAAAGGTAATAAATTTCCGGAGATAGAGGTGGTGATTGGGGCGAAAAAACGGCTCTCCAGGGGCCGTTTGGCATGACGACACAGGTTACATTTGTAACTCACTGATAATCAGGCGCTATTTGAGAAAGATGTTACACCCTAAAATATGGTGGTTTCATTTCATGGCAGTAACTTTGCAACGAGAACTACATGGGTCATGTAGCCCAAAATGTACCCGCATGGATATCTCTCGAAGTCATCGCTTCATCCATTGAATCTTCATCTAATTATTGATATATCATTATGAAAAAAATCATTATTTACTCGCTACTGCTCACCTTGTCTGCATCAGCTCAACTGTTCGCCAGGGATGATGGGAAAACCGAAGTTATCCTTAATCGGCCTCATCAGCACACCGAGTATTACGCTCCTGCCGACATGCCCGAGGTGTATTACGACAGTAATACCCAGGAAATTATCATTGTGGCCGATGGTTTTACCAGCCGCGACATGGGCGACCTGCTCACGCCGTACACCCGCAAGCCAGACCCTAACGCCGACTATCAGGAGTACTGGGGGCTGAGCCACATCATCAAGGATGGCAAGATTATCTACAAGGGCATGCGCTACAACGAGGATCACCTGAGCGGTGTGGATGAGGTGGTTGCCTACCAGCACCGCGCGGCGAACAGCAACTACTACAACCTGACGGGCCTGCCCGTGGGCAAGGACGTGCCCACCACGCCTGGCATCTACATCCACCGGGGCAAGAAAATCCTCGTGAAGTAAACACCCCCAAGAAACAATCCCTCCCACTACAGACTCAATGCTGCCCGCCGGATGTAAAATCCGGCAGGCAGTTTGTTTGTCCCTAGTTAGCTTTCTTGAGGTGGTAGCTGTAGGCTGTGCCGTCTGTGGCCGTCTTGGTGAAGGTGACGTCACGCGACGAGGAGGTGGTGACCGTGAAGTCGTTGTGGGCTTCTAATCCAGGCATCTCTATATAGAAGACCGACTCATCGGGGAAACTGATGGTCATCTTGTCACCGTCTTCGTCCCAAGTGCCGAAGCTCTCGACAAGATGTTCATGACCATAGACCTGCGACACCCTGAAGACCTTGTTCTGGAACTGGAAGAAGTAGTCGCCCTCGACGTTGACGGGCGTGCCGCCGGCGGTAATCCGCTCGACGTGCCAGGTGCCGAACCAGATGCCGATGTCGCCGTGGTTGCGGGTGCAAGAGCCCAGCACCAGCACCGACAGGATGGATATGATCAATAATGCCTTTTTCATCGTTTGTTGAAGTTAAAGTCGCCACTATAGGTGATGCCCAACTGGGCTCCCCAGTTGTTGCCGTAGAGCTTGCCGCGGTCCATGGCGAATTGGGCCTTGAATGCCCAGCCGTTATGGGTGTGATAGTTGGCTTCGAGCAACATTGAGAAGTCATCGACGCTGCCCACGCGCGGGATGATGGGCGTGCCCCACACCTTGCGGTAGGAGGCCTTCAGGCGGTAAGACCACTCGTCGGAGAACCAACCGTTGACAGCGGCGTGGAAACCGCGCAACACGTTGTCGCGGTAGCGCATGTAGCCGTCCTGGTTGTAAAGCGGCGACTTGACAAAGGGTGAGCCGATGGACATGCCGCGGCTCTGGTAGCCGTTGTAAATGTAGTTGTTGTAGTAATCGTCGGCACCCGATGAGTGGCTGGTGATGGGCGTGCCCTCGTGGTCGTTGGGCGTCCAGTGGATGGGCCCGCTCTGGTTGGTGAAGTCGATGTACTCAATAACTGCACCCGAAACCAGATAATGGCCAAACTGGCGGAACTCAATGCCCCACAGGCCGTCAAAGCCGTTCATCTTGCCGATGCCCGATCCGTCTTCCCACAGCCACTGGGTGTAAGCGCGCAAATGTTGATATTCGCTCAGGCTGTACTGCAGAGCAATATCCCATGTGCCCAGGTGGTTACCCTCGACAAAGGAGTCGCCCGCGCTGTTGCCGCCACTGCCTGCGATAAAAGTGCGGAAAAAGGCCTTGGCGTCAGCATCCATTTTGACGGTGCGCGTCACCTGGCCGTCCTCGTAATACTTGGCTGTGCCGCCGAACTGGCAAGCCGCTTGGGCGCCTATGGTGAGCACGACGGGCTGGTCGGGCTTGGTACGGAAGTGCAGGCTCTTGTAATGGAGCCAAAAGTCAGTGGTAATGAAGTGGTTGTAGTAGTTGTAGTGGTTCTCGAGCCACTTGTCGTCCAGTTGGCGGAAGTAGCCAAATTCACCTTGGATCTGCACCCATCCCTTGGTGAACGGTATGTTCTGGAAATCGATGAAACCGGCACGCAGTCCCACTGGCGGGCGGGCATTGTTGCTCCACACGAGGTCGCCGCTGCTCAGCGAGCCATCGACGATGGGTGAAGCCTTGCGGGCCTGACCAGCCACGGCAAAGATGCTGCGGTAATTGGCAGCGAGATAGGCTTCTTGAATCCATACCCGTGCGGGATGTTGCTTTTGCACCTCAAACTGCCCATTGCCCGCATAGCGCTGATAGCCGGCATCAGACGCATAACCGCCCCAGACTTCAAGCCCTGCACCCCACGAGAAGCGCTTGTGCAGGGAGCCGTTCCATAGCTTGGCAGTGGCATAAACAAGGGCTGAGTACTGCTGGGTGGTGGTGCCACCGCAGTTAGAACCGATGTAGTAGGGCGCCAACTCGCTGTTGCCGGCGTTAGCAATCATGCCTACCGAGAAATGTGTTCTGGAAATACGAGTCACAGCAGGGTCGAATGTGGGATAATTAGTGCTATCGGACTGAAGACTGTCCACGGGAGCCTGACCCACCACACACAGGGCAGCAGTGAGCATGATGAGTAATGATAAAGTGTATTTTATCATGATGTATTTGAGTGTTACCGTTCGATGTTCGCCAGGTAGGAGTCGATGTGGCGTCGCTTCTTCTCGTCGGCGATTTCGTCGAGGTTGATGAGAATGCCCGTTTCCTCGACATTGCCGAATTCACGATTGATGGCCGTGCCCAGCAGCAGCATCTTGGGAGACAGGCCCATATAGGCGTTGACCAGCGGCGGGATGTTGATGCCATGATTACGGATGAAGGCGTTCAGGCGCTTGTAGTCCTCGCGGAAGTCGTTGCCGACAAAATGTGACATCAGTTCGGGGTCGTCGTTGCGGGTGTCGGGCAAGGGGTCGATGGGCACCACCAGCCCTTCCTTGTCCTCAAAGTAGAGGTTGAGGAAGCAGAGCAGCATATCGCGACAGTCGCGCACGTAGCTTGGATACATCGTCATCTTGCCGAACATGTACTTGACTTGGGGATAGATGATGGTCAATGCTCCCAGTCCGTCCCACAGGTTGTCAAGGGCGAAAAGCGCTCTGGCCCCCTCACGCGTTGACTGGTACTCTGGACGAACGAACGAACGCCCCAACTCAATGGTCACGGGCAGGATCTCATTCAAGAACCTGTCACTGAAGTTGAACAGGTGCCCAGTAGCGATGCGAGGCACAGCATTCTCCACCTTCACGTCCCAGCCGCCGATGAAGCGGTAGGCTCCGATGATTTCCCGCTTATCGGGGTTCCACACCAGCAATTGCTGGCAGGGTGGGTCCATCAGGTCAAACTCGTCAATGTCGCACACCTTACCCGTGCCGCCTCCCGCAGCGCGGAATGTGATTTCGCGCAAACGCCCAATTTCATGCATGGTATTGGGGGCGTTGTGGGCAGTGACGACATAAATGTCGTTGTCGGCCTTGTTGGTGTGCCGCAACAGGCGCTCGCTGGTGAGCTCCTGCTCGATAAGTTGGATGGGGATAGGATCGATAATGGGTTCCATAGGGCTAATCTTTCGGCTTGATGTTATATACTATTTCTCTCAGGCGGGCGGCTTCTTGCTTGGGATGGGTACCGTCGAGCGTGTCCCAGCGAATGGGTTCGCCAATGACGGCATGCAACGTGCTGCCGCACTTCTTGATCATCTCTTTAGGCAGGAAGACGAGTTCAATATTGAATTTGATGCCCAACCGCTTGCGCCACTTGGCAAAGCGGTAAAAGAAGCGCGAATTGACGGCATCAAAATAGATAGGCACGATGTCACGCTGATAGTTCACGGCATGAACGACAACAGACTTCTGCCACGGCAGGTCAGCGATACTGCCGTCAGGTTGCATGCGCGAGCACAAGCCAGCAGGGAAGGTAATGAACTGGTCATCACTGGCTAATGCCTCTTCGATTTGTGAGGCGGCAGCACGCGACTGGCTACCATATTTGTTCACAGGCAAGAACACTCCCCGCAAGGGTTCCACGGCCATGAGCAAGTCATTGACCAGGAACTTGATCTTGCGGTCATAACGGTTGCCCAACAACGAAATGAGGGCCAAACCGTCGAGGCCACCCAACGGATGATTGGACACAAACATGAAGCGGCCGTCGGGTAAACGTTCCAGCCCAGTGGATTGCACGGTGATGTCCATCTCGTCAAGTGCAGCCGTTGCAGCATCAACACTATTCTTGTCCGCCATCTTCACGAGGATGGCATTAAGCTGGTCTTGGCAGATGGTACGCTCCAGCCAACGCACTGCAAAGCGCGGAATAAACTTGTAGTACTTGGGGAGACGATCCCTGAGCACTTTATCCACGTCTATTTTCATCGGTTGGCCGTTCATGTATCACCTATTGAGATTGATTTAAACATACAAAGTTATATAATTTCACCGAAAATGTAACGTCTGGAAGAAAAAATTTGTCAATAACGGCTAATTGTTCTAATTTTGCAGTGACGATAACAAGTAAAACAGACCAGAGGATTGTTTGAAACTGATAGCATGAAACAAGGTATCACCATGCCTAAACTGCTGTTGATGCTTGCCGAGGTAATTGCGTTTGCCTTGCTTGCCGTCGTATCTTCAAGTCATTTCGGGCTAGCAGACGGCTTGCGCATCACGGTCGCCTATCTGATTGCCTATCTGGTCCCTCAAATTGTTCTATCACGCGCCAAGGCCACCTCAACCACCGCCCATGTCATTCTGTTTGTGCTATCAGTGTTCCTGATGGCCGTCTCCTATATCAACTTGCTGGAATGGACCTCGGTTGAAGATTATTCGTTAGCAATTCCTAATTTACAAAATGATGCCCGCACTTACTACAAGTGGGCACTGCATTACTATGATGGACGGGTTGAGTACCAAAAGGTGGCTTTCCCTGGATTCCCGATGATTATATTGGGGATGTGGCGTCTGCTGGGACTGAGCGTCATCTGGCCTCAGGCGATGAACATCATGTTCACGCTCACCGCTGTGGTACTCACCGGTATGACCACGCGCCGACTGCTGGTCAACAGGTGCTCCCTTGATGCGGGCACATTGCTCAACTGCGGCATGGCCATGACCCTGCTACTGAGCTATTACCTCATGTCAGGCATCTCCATGTTGAAAGAGGGCTCGGTATTTCTGTCGGTCTCCCTGGCGGGTTTTTCACTAGCCTCGATGACGGCAGCCGATGAAGAAAGGCGGCACCTGTCACGTGACATCGTGATCTTTGCCCTGGCTTGTGTCATCATGTCCTTTATCCGCACCACATTTATCTATTTTATCTTGTTGGGAGTCCTATTGATGGTGCTGCCTCATTGGCGGCGGGACTGGGGCATGGCACTTGGCATGGTTGCTATTGCGCTCATCACCCTGTACCTTGGCAACTCATTGGCATTTTACTCATTTGACCAGCACGCGCGCATCATCAAGGGCGGCTGGAGCATGCAGCAGGTCTATGTCGATGGCTCCATCAATCAGAATTTCCGCAAGGTCATCGGCTATTACTTCCTGTACTCACCGTGGCACAAGCTATTCATCCTTCCCGTCACAACGGGTCTGCAGTTCATCATTCCATTCCCCTGGCCCAACCTGCATGAGAGTGTTGATCTCTTTAATTGGCTCTCCCGCTTCTCTTACGGCTGGTACCTTGTGGGTGGCATTACCCTGTTTTACTACCTGTTCATGATGTGGAAACGTCATTCCAACATGGGCATCTGGCCCTTGTGGCCAGCCATATCGTTCATCATCATAGCCTATATCGTGGCAGGTTCTGTCGTGAGATATACCTTGCCATTTGAACCCTTGATGATACCTGTAGCCCTATATGTCCTGTGCAAACTGCGCGAGGGTCTTTGGCGCAAGCCCTTCAAGCGATGGAGTATTTTCTACATCATCCTGCTGATGGTTACCCTGCTGACCTGTCTTGAAATTCAGAAGATGTCCATTTCCACCATGCTTCACACACTACCGCTGGCCCATTACCTGAAATACTACTTACCCTACATCTAGCCCTGATGCCACTGGTCATCAGATTTTGCCATTTTGTCGTCATTAATTTGGGAGTTTATCGGTTTTGGGAATTATCCGAATAAACCTCTCTTAGCACAATCGGTCTAAAAGTCAACAAATGACAATTCTAAAACTGACTGATTATGAAAAAGACAATTATCTTCACCCTGATGTGCGTCATGATCGCACTGCCTGCGATGGCTCAACGAGGCTATGGTTATGGTCCTGGCCCGCGGATTCAGACGGTGAGCCGCCATGGCAACGAGTATATCGGGTGGCATCGCTACTACTTCGGCCTTAGAGTGGGCATGAACGCGTCACACGTCAGCAGCGAGAGCGCGCTACTTGACGGCAGCAGCATCAAGACTGGCCTGAATATCGGCGTCGCCGCTGGCACCCAACTGTCCTACCGTGCCCCTGTTTTCCTGGAAACAGGATTGTATTACACTCAAAAGGGCGGCAAGAGCGGGTCTGGACACGAGAAGTTCACCTATGACTTGAACTATCTGGAATTGCCTCTGCTCATCAAGTACAAGCATTTTGTAGGCAACCATACCAGCATCCAGCCTTATGCGGGCGGTTATTTGGCCCTCGGCACCGATGGAGACATCAAGAACTACGGTACGCGGACAGCCTTCAGCTCCTTTGACAACGGCTACTTCAACCGCTTTGACGGCGGACTGAAAATTGGATGCGGTGTGGGTTACAATATGCTCTACCTTGACGCCAGCTATGACATCGGCCTGTCAAACATCGGCCAAGACAACTTTGACGATACGCACAACGGGTGCTTCACGATAAACTTAGGTGTGAACTTTTAGGTGCTTTTAGCCCGTAACGTTAATTTCTGGGTGGCGCGTGCCACTTCACACCGGTGGCACGCGCATTTTTTCACTCGAATGTTACGCGATTAACTTATTTTTCTTACTTTTGCACATCTATAAACTATTCTAAACTCATTTGCGCTATGAAAAAGTTATACTACATCATGCTGTTGGCAGTCATGTCATTTGCAATGACCTCATGCGACGGATGGGATTCACCCTACTATGTGGATGACATCGTCGGCAGTTGGGAGTCTTATTACGGACATGACGGCTATCGCGAATATGACATCATGGGCTATGACGTGGTCCGCTATGATTTCTACGCCAATCACACTGGTCGTTACACGTATTATTCCTACTATGGTTTGAGCTACGTGGACTTTGACTGGGAGACCTACGGCAACCGTCTGTACATCAGGTATGATGGTGGCGACAGCGAGTACCTCTATTATGGATATGACCGAGCCGGTTACCTGATTATGGCTCTTGACAGTCACTTCTACCGCTACACGGTCTATCGTCCCTCAGGGTACTGGGCTCCTGCCAAAGAAGCCACAGCCGACGATAAAAAGCTGACGACCAACAAGGACATGGACACGAGCTCTTCAAGAGCTGTCATCTCCAAATCGGAGGGTACCCAGTACAAGTAAAAGACTGGACAGGAACAAAAACGGCCGAGGCATTGCGCTTCGGCCGTTTTATTTTGTGTTAAGGCATTGGGACAAATTACTTGAAGCAATATCTTCTATCGCCGACGGCGGCAGTCCCAGGACATCAGCCACCCGCAGGGCCACCTCACCGATGCCAACATCGGCTTCATCGGTTTCGATAAGCAATCGGTCATGTGGTGTTACAGTAATAGCATTGGTGTTAAAAAGATGGCCGAATGACAGGTAACATCCCGCCCCAAGCAGCATTCGAGCCACATGCTCGTTTCCTCTCATGCCATGGATAATCATGGTGACGCCTGCCAACCCCGCCCGTTGACGCAAGGTGAGGATTTCCTGAACGGCACGCACACAGTGCACAACCACAGGCATGTCAAGGATGGCTGCCAATTGTAAATGACGCACGAACACCTGACCCTGAATATCGATGGCCGCCCCACGCAACCGGTCTAAACCCGTTTCACCTATAGCCAGCACTTGAGGATGCCGTGCGCATTGCTCCAATAAATCAAAGTCGGCATCGGTGAGCCGGTCCACATCATGCCATGGATGAAAACCCACAGTGTACCACAATCCCGGTTGCGGATCAAATTCACGCGGGTTCACGGCAATGAGCGCCTGGGCCGCATCAAGCCTATGGGTATGGCAATCAATAATCGACGTCATGGAACGGGATCATAACCGCTGCCGCCCCAAGGATTACAACGCAGAATGCGCCAAATGGCCAAATACAATCCCTTGAAGGGGCCATGCTTGCGGATGGCCTCAACGGCATATTGGCTGCATGATGGGGTAAAACGGCATGTGGCGGGCTTGAGCGGTGAAATATACTTCTGGTAAAAACGAATGGGCAATATCAGCAGCCATCCGATGAAACGCAACACCTCACGCCATGCACACGTGATCTTATGGATTATTCTGCTCATGTTGCTCGGCGGGTTGCGATGTTGGTTGATCGGCGGCAGCCTGTGCTATGCGCTGCAACAGTGATGCCATTTTCTCGTCAATGACACTATAGGGCGCTGGGCTGTTGTCAAGATACACAAAAGCGATATCTACACCCCACCCCGCCTGCTCAAGCGGTGCCTGCAGCAGCACATGGCGGTTAAGACGATAGGATTCCCTGACGCGACGACGCAGGGTGACGCGGTTAACGGCCTTGCGGATGCGCTTCTTGGGAATAGAGATGAGGAATTGCACAGGATTATCGCCACGGGGGCGCAACCTGAATGCGGCGCGCAACGGGAATGCCATCAACGACTTTCCTTCGTCAAAGAGGCGGTTCACTGCTGTGCGGCTGCACAATTTCTCGTCTTTATTTAACTTGTAATCCATTCAAGATGCGAAATTACACAAAAATGAGGTACACTCTACGCATACCTCATTAAAATATTCCTCTAAGTGGGGTTATTTCTTTGGAGCCTTTGCGGCGGCCTCGGCTTTGGCCTTGCGGGTTGCGGCTGCCTTCTTGGCGGCTGCCGAGCGCTTTGCGGCCTCAAGTTGACGCGCCTTTTCTATTTTGGCGGCCTCACGTGCGGCTTTGCGTTCTTCCTTTTCCTCTTCGGCACGCATCTTCTTGAGGTATTGCTCTATGGCACCAGCCATCGACGGCGTTTCATGTGAAACGGTGACGTCCACCCTGATGCCAGCCTGGGCTGCAGCCTCGAGCGTGGTCTGCCCCATGGCAGCAATCACCACATTGCGCTCCTTGTAGTCAGGGAAATTGGTCGTGTAGGACTTAATACCTGCAGGAGTGAAAAATACCAGCATGTCATAGTCCAAGGTCTCACCTGGCTTAAAGTCGTTGCTCACCGTGCGGTACATGACTGCTTTGACATACTTGACCTTGTTGTTGTCGAGTACTACCGCCTTGTCGTTGTGCACATCACTGACGGGCATGAGGTAAGTCTCCTTGTGGTGCTTGGCAATGATAGGAATCAGGTCTTCCATCAAGCCTGTCTCGCTATAGAAAATCTTGCGTTTGCGATAAATGACATACTTTTGCAGATAATGAGCAATGGTCTCGCTGACGCAGAAGTACTTCAACGTGTCAGGGACATTGTAACGCAATTCTTTGCAAAGACGGAAGAAGTGATCAATAGCAGTGCGCGCGGTCAAGATGATGGCCGAATAGTCGGGCACATTAATCTTGGACTGCCTGAACTCTTTGGACGAGAGTCCTTCTACCTTGATAAAAGGTCGGAATACTATCTCCACACCATATTTTTTCTCCAAGTCAAAATAAGGAGACTTCTCGGACGTTGGTCTGGGTTGTGAAACCAGAATTTTCTTAATACTCATTTAGCTATTAAAACTCTGTAAAATACCACTAATCCAAAACGTTACGCTCGTCAAAATGACTAAAGGAACGATTTCGACGGCGCAAAGGTACAAAATAAAATACACAATCGATGACAAATTGCCATAAAAAATTCTGAATCCCTTATAAATAAATATTAAACGAGCTACTGAATAAAGTGCTATAGCAGTGGTTAATAGCAATTTGCCATGGGCCGGATAGAGCATCAACAGCACCAATACTGGCAACAGCACGAGGCCCAGAAATGCCTGCGTCGCCTTGAAGCCGTCAAGCCACAACTTGGACCCCACCTTGTCACTGAAGGTGTAGCCCAATACCTTATACACCAACCACTGCACTGCATAAAATCCCAATGCCAGCACGCAATAGACCCCGACATGCAAGAACACATTGCTCTGTAACGAAGCCGCCATGGATGGCCGCAACAATTGCACAGCAAAGTAAATCAGAAAGCCCTCAATAATACATGTATTGGCAATCAGGGCCGCCAAAATCTTTGTCTCGTTGACGGTGTGGTCCTCGAAAAGATTCTCGCGACGTCTCGTCGAGAACATGTGGTGAAAAAAGTTCTCAATATACTTATAACCCGTGTGGTAACTCAAGGCTACCGACAGCAATCCCACGAGCAACAGCAGCATCGACGGCGTGTCGTGCAGCGGCGAATGCACAAACGGCTTCACAACACCGCCTGCAGGCACCTGCATCACCGTCAGCGTATCCAGCGAGCCCAAGGCCGAATCGCCCGCCTCAACACTGGGGAAACCATCCATGTACTGCGGTGCATAATACTGCTCCACAGTATCGGTGTGCAGGACGGTGTCGGCAGTATGGGCACTCACTGGCATGGTTTAAATCAATATTTAGATTCGAATTCCACGGGATGAGTATCCTCAAGTAAGGCAACCACCTCGCTGGGAGTAGTCGCAACCCGCCACAACTGGTCATGTGAGGGCTTCATGAAACCCTCGTCGATAGCGTGACGCAACATCGCTAACAACGAGTCATAGTAACCCAGTGTGTTCAGGATGATGACCGGCATTTTAATCAGGCCCAGTTGACGCCATGTGAGCGTCTCGAGCAGTTCCTCGAGCGTGCCCACACCACCAGGCATTGCGACAACGGCATCGGCCATCTCGCTCATCATGTGCTTGCGTTGGTGCATGTCGGCAGTGATGATGACATCCTCCAACCGATTGTAGCACCACCCGTTATCGACCATGAACTTGGGTATGACACCGGTAACCTCGCCGCCAGCATCCATAGCCCCGTCAGTCACAGCACCCATCAGGCCGACAGCCCCGCCACCATTGACACAGCGCCAGCCATTCACAGCAAGCAACCGGCCCAACTCACGGGCAGCCGACAGATATTGATCGTCTATGCACGCACTCGAGGCGCAAAACACACAGACGTTTCCTCGCATTTCATTTTTCATGGCCGCAAAATTACTAAAAAAAGCGGCACACCCTGCTTTTTCAACAAGTAATTGCCCTTTTACAGCGCCTCTACCTCCTGCAGCACTGTAGTATTCAACTGGTCAATCTGAGACATGCTGATGGAATGCAGATAGATTTGGGTTGTCTTGGTGGACGCGTGACCCATGCCGTAGCTGATGAGTTCCAAGGGCTGGTTCAGGCTGTCGGCGGCATGAGCCCATGAGTGGCGGGCTACATACATCGTGAGGTTGACGTCAAGTCCACATTGCGCTGCAACATTCTTGAGGGAGCGGTTCACCTTATTTTGGATACCTCGATACTGGTTGCGCTCCTTACCGTTTGCCGTGTGAATGATCGGCAACAGGTAATTCGAACCCGACTCACTGTAGCGGTCAACTATCTCCTGCATGCATTTCTCCCACTTCACGGCAATGCTCTGCCCTGTCTTGTGGCGTCTGTAGTACAGGCATCCATTCCTGATATTATCGCGCTTGAGATATGCCATATCAACAAACGACATCCCGCGGGTGAAAAAGCTGAACATGAACATGTCGCGTGCAAATCGCTCATCCTGATTGGCTGGCTCAGCACGCTTAATGGCCTTAATAGTCTCAATGTCGAGGGCACGCTTATCAGTCTTTTCAATACCAGTGAAAACATGCTTGAACGGTTGCCTGTCGGTGAGGTGGAACTTATGAATTCCCCTGTTATAGCAAGAACGCAACACACGCATGTTAAACGAGATCGTGTTGAGAGACAAGTTGCGGGATTGGAGATAGGTCTCAAAGTGCTTAATCACATCGGCGGTCACATCATCAAAGGCAAGATCAGCTTCTTCACGATATTGCTTGAATTGATGCAGGACAGACTTGTGAATCTCAGCAGACCTAGGTCGATTAATGGACAAAAAACGCTGGATTTCATCCTGGATAAATGAGATAAACGACTCCTGCCAGCGAAGCGGTATTACAGGAGCGTCATCGGGTTCGTTATTGACGGTGCAACCATTGATTTTTAGTACAAATTCATGATTGGACACGTCTATGCCATTGATTTTCAAATCTAATACAATTCTAGACATAACACTTATACATTAGATAACGGTGTTATTATAAGCAAGTTTAATGACTATTTCAATCATGTCATTACACCTATAATAACGTATTTTTTGTTAAATATTGCCCACTTGAAGCAATAAAAATTAACACAGCGACAGTCTAGCCACCACGGCTTAACTCATCAACTAAAAAAGGGGGCATGTCAAAACATTGACATCCCCCCTTATTTTATGGCATGGAAAAATTTATCATCCTAACTTCGATAATCAATTCAGCGGCGCTCCAGATTAATAGCCGGATGGCCTTCTTTCATATCTTCGAGCCGACGATAAAGTTTGCCGTGACTCATGTAGAAATAGGTGGTATCACCATTATACTCAATTGTCACAAATGAAGTGTCATTGTTGGCTCCATCATGCCAATAGGTTTCATTGATCTTGTCCTGACCGTCAAACTGGATAGTGGCGGTGTGGTCCTCGCGCAACTCAAACTCGTTGCCGAACTCATCAACATATTTTCCCGTTACAGGTCCCTCGGCGGCACTCTTGCCACATGAGATGACCACAAC
Organism: uncultured Prevotellaceae bacterium; assembly: GCA_900317835.1. Taxonomy (GTDB): domain Bacteria; phylum Bacteroidota; class Bacteroidia; order Bacteroidales; family Muribaculaceae; genus Sodaliphilus. The sequence continues at coordinate 28,172 of ONIL01000029.1, forward strand.
AGCAAGGCCAGCGATCATTAATGTCTGAAAAAATCTTTTTGCCATTTGGTCTTTGGAATAAAAAGGATTAGCACCGCACACATCTTGATGTGAGAGCGACGGTGCCAATCCAAAAAAGAACTATTGTGCTATAATGCTATGAAAAAACTGTTTGGTTTAGTTTCTCTTTGCACCAGCGGGAGTGATGGTCTTGGTTACAGGGATCGTGATCTTATCGGTCCAGAATGTACCCCAACCATAGTTAACCTTAACCTTAACAAAGATATTGAAGTCCTTGTTGACAACAGTACCGTTGTTCTTGTAGGTAATCAGGTCGTAGGGAGAACCAGCAACCTGGTTGAGCTCGATGGTCGAGGGAACGGGCTTCTCGGCAGTTGAGCCATTAACCTCAAGGTCACAGGTGGCGTTAGCCAGGTCGGCCTCGAAGGAGAACGGACCATAGTATCCCCAGTAGTTAGGATACTGCGAGAAGTAGCGGGTGCGCCAGTCGTGCAGCACAACCAACTTATCCATTGAGATGTAAGAGCCCTTCTCACCGAAGTCCACACCGTCGATGAAGCCTTCGCTAGCCAGCGTCTCGGCCTCGATAGGACGGATGTACTTAGCAACATAGTGGTCCTCACCATTGAAGGTGATGTTCACGGTCTTGGTGTTTGCGCCACCCTTGTTACCGCAGATGTAACCAATAGCCTGGATGTAAACCATGAGATTCTTGGTGTTGAGCATCTCCTTAGCGATATCGCTCTGCTTGTTCAGGACAATGTGGTTAGCCACGGGCGAATCATTGTTGATGATCGTAGCGATGAGCTCGTTGCCAACATACATCTGGAGACCATTGCTGGAAATGGTAACGGTCCTGCCGGCAATGCTCTTGTTGTTCATGTGGCTCTTGCAGAAGAAGTACTCAATCTGAGTGATCTTGCTGTCAACCTCGATAACGCCCAGATTATTAGTAACGAACGGTGAGTTCAGGTCGTTATCATAAACGCAGTGGTTAGGATTGTTGTCATTGGTTGACTGCGGAACTGCAACGTTGAAGCGTGCATAGGTCTTAGCAGCATCCCAGTAGTTGCTGATGTACTGAGCGGTAGTCACGTCATAGGACTTCTGAACGGGCTTGATAGTAGCCTTGAGAACGATCTCAAAGTAGTGCTTGCGATCGCTGGTGTAGTAACGGAACTTGTTGGTAACGGTCTGGCCAGCCAGGTTCCACAGGTCATCGTTCGAGATGGTCCACTCGAGCACGTTGGTACCCTCCTCAGTGATACCAGGACCCTCGGCAACGGTACCGACGTCGGTGGGATCAACATAGTCAACGGGGATGGGATAGAATGAATGGAACTCATCCTTGCTGTAGCCATAAGGAGCGAGAATGTAAAGACTCATGGTCTTGTAGTCATAACCACGAACGCCATTCTTGCCGCACTCAAATGCGAAGTCGTCAACGGTGATGGTCACTTGAGGATCGTCAATCAGGACACCCTTGCGGGCAATCTTAATCTTAATGTAGGCCACCTTCACAACCTTGTTGCCGTGCATGAGCAGTACGCGAACGATGGGTGTGCGGTCGATTGCAGACGTGCTGTATTTATCCTTAACCTTGAGGATGGTGTGGTTGTCGTTAACCCACTCAACATACTCGGCCTGATCGGTTCCATTGGGGTCACCAACGGTATAGCCGTTCACGAGTTCATACTTGAATTCCATGCCCAGAGCCTGGAGGTCAGCAATCTTGTGCGGGCTGAGGAGCTCATGAGCCTCAACATACTTCTCAACGTCGAAAGTCTCATCATAGAGCATCACCAGGTCACAGGTATTGTTGCTCTCATCTTTCTCGATAACGGTGTGGTCGTTGATACCAGCCTCGTTGTCGAGCTGAGCCAGGAAGCGACGATAGTGGTAGTCAGTGCCACGGGCAAAGCGATCCTTGTCGGCAATGCGCAGGTCAACCATGTTCTTCTTGATCACGGTTGCATAGTCACTGGTCACGTTCTCGCCATTCTCCTTGGTGGTCTGCAGGGCAACTACCGAGATCTTCTCATTGGTAGCGGGCTTGCCAGTCACGTTAACCTCGACCTTGAGGATACCGTCCTTGAAGTCAGCAAACTTAGCGGTAACATTGAAGTCGTTGCTAGCGGGAGCACGACGGGTTACCATAAAGTCATCGTTGGCTTGAACGACAAAGGTCAAGTTCTTCAGGTCCTCAACGTTGGCGTTGGTGGGGTTAACATGATAGTAAGCATACACCTTGGGTGAGATGAAGATGCTGTCACCGGCCTCGTTATACTTCTCTGAACTGGGCTTATCCTTGTTGCTGACAGTCAGCGCACGATAGCCGTAAGAGGCAACGCGGATAGCGGGAACACCATCAACATACAGCTCAGGCTTGAAGACAAAACCACGCAGCGCATTGCTCAAGGCAACGGTAACATCGGTATAACCCTCGCCCATCATCACATTGTAGAGCTTGAGGTCACTACCGTCCATCACTGCAGTGATCATGTTGCTGGACGCAGCCTTCCAGGAGATGGTCGTGTGCTCCTTGAGAGTGCCGTCACCATTGTAGATGTCCCAGCAACCAGTCTCGGTATTGGGCACATAATAAACACCATTGGTACCATTGGTACCATCGGTGCCGTTGATACCGTTTGCACCATCCTTACCAATAGCATAGAACTCGGTCTTCTTGCCGTCCTGATACCAGTAACCATCATCACCGATGGTCCATACTACTGCATCTGTACCATTGGTAATGGTGTAAGTGTTACCGTTACTCATCACAACCTCGATGCCATTGGCAACCTTTCTCACTTCCTTGATTACGCTACCGTCGGTAATCAGATTGTTGAGCTGGTCAATAGCCTTGGCGTTCTTGTCAATCTGCTCTTGCAAGCGTTCGATGTCGTCATCATAGTCCTTGCAAGATGTAAACATGCTTGTGGCCCCTGCAAAAAGCAAAAGACCCGCAAACAATGAGCTCAAAAAACGTTTACGCATAATTGAATAAAATTTAAAAGTTAGTTAATATACATTATTAATTAATAGTAATAGTCTTATACGTGTTTTTGTAACTCTTGCGGAGAGTTACAAATTGCGTGCAAATGTACATATAATAAAATTAACAAGCAAATAAAAAAGCCAAATTTTGAAAATATAGATAAAAATTCGAAACTTCATTTTATTATGCTTTTTACATGTTATGAATTTGATCGACCAATGACATTCCCTTTCACATAGACTCGAATGAACTGATAGGGACAAGCATTGGTTTTGAGCACAGCTGCCTGGCTGAATTGTCCAAGATTAAGATGTGGATCGTAGGTAACAGTCATCGTCAGCGTGTCACCCGGCTGCACGACATCTTGTGAATAGGTCACCTGAGTGCAGGGACACGTCGTTGATCCTGTGAGAATTAACAGCGGAATGTCGCCCTCGCTTTTAATGGCAAAAGTGCACTTTGCCGCTCCTGCGTCTTGCTCGATATCTCCAAAATCAAAAACCGCTTCACCGATAATCTCATATCTGGCACATGAGTCAGCAGTGTAATGACCATCATCGGCCATCACACTGCACCATGTAGTAAATAAGATGACGATAAAACAGATAAATCTCATAAAATTATGATTCGCTATTGTGCTTAGTTTAGTGCAAAATTAATAAAAATAATGAATTGATTAGCGTACCTTTTTCATATTCAAGAACGGCATAATCATGTAAACTTCTGATAATTAATCAAATACCGTTTTGTAACTCTCCGCAAGAGTTACATTTTTTATAATCATTTAACGATAGTATCGATTTTTTAACGCTTTTTCTTCACGTATTATTTTCCCAAAAAAGCATCATTTATACGCTTTAGTGGCTCACTGATCCTGTGAAAAACGTCATGGTCATCAATGCTCGTTGCAGAAATTAATTGTAATTTTGTGACTTGAATTTTTAATATTGATCCTGAACATGATTGGAACGATTGTCAATACCTGCACCATAGTGGTGGGGACGCTGGTGGGCGTCGCACTCAACAAGGGCATCAAGACCCGCTACAAGACGATACTGAATAATGCGCTGGGACTGGCATGCTTTGGCATCGGCCTCAATGCGGTGGTGACCAACCTGCCCAAGAGCCAGTATCCCGTGCTGTTTGTCGCGGCAATGGCAATAGGCAGCGTGGTTGGGGTAGCCCTCGACATCAATGGACGCATCAAGCGCTACATCAACGACAAGAGCAACACGATGAAAAAAGGGCAGTCCCACAACCTTGCCGACGGTGTGACCACCGCCAGTCTGGTCTATTGCATCGGGCCGCTGTCGATGCTCGGGCCTGTCATCAGTGCACTGCAGGGCGACAACACCTTCCTATTCACCAATGCGACCCTCGACTTGGTCACCGCAACCATCTTTGGCTCGACCTACGGCATCGGCATGCTTCTGGCGGCGCCTGTATTGTTCCTGTGGCAAGGCATGTTTTACTGCATCGCCTTGATGTCGAGCGCCGCAGTAAGCGAGGCCTTGATGGCCGAACTGCTCATTGTCGGCGGCTTGCTCATCACAGCCTCGGGCTTGTCGCTCCTTCGCATCCGCGACTGCCAGGTGCTCAACATGTTGCCGGCATTGCTCGTGCCACCGCTGTGGTTCCTGTTGATGTGGCTGATTGGCTAATCTGCGCCATTGCACCCGTTATTCGAGGTGTTTTAAATCTTTTTGAGTAATTTTGTAGTCTGTAACAATACCATTAAATTGATGAGCATGATTCACCGTCTTTTGATATTCTTGATTCTGCTGGCAGGGATCAACATTCATGCAGTAGGACAAATTGTTAACAATGAGAAGGCTGACCGGCAATTTGCCGACAGCATCCGTGCCGAACTCGACAACAGGCCTTACTTCAGCCTCTACAAGGACACTTACTTTATTGGCGGCACCGTGCTAGGTGGCACCCCTGACGCTTATAACAGTGACGTGAAATTTCAGATCAGCTTCCAGCAGCGCCTGACCAAGAGTGTGCTCCCCGGACACACCTACCTGTACCTGTTCTATACACAAAAAGCCATCTGGCACGTCTTCAGGAACTCGTTGCCTTTTCATGACCTGAACTTCAATCCAGGTATCGGTCTGTCCAAGTACATCATCATGAAAAACAAACTGGTGAGCAAGGCCACATTGATGCTGGAGCACGAGTCCAACGGCAAGGACGGCATCATGTCACGCAGTTGGAACAAAATCTCGATTGCTGGTGAGGCCTACATCTCCCCCAATCTCATGGCACATGCCAAGTACTGGATACCCATCGTTGACGGGAAATACAATAAGGACATCCTGGATTACAGTGGCATTTATCAGGCTGGCTTCCAGGCCGTCAGCAACGACAACAAGTGGGTGCTCGACATGACACTGGTCAAGCGCCAAGGCTGGAAACTCAACTTCAACACCATTGTGCAACTGGGCTACCGCATCAACCACAATTCCAACCAATTCATCATGCTGCAGTATTACAACGGATATGGTGAGTGCATGATGGACTACAAGCAGTACCACTCGCGCCTGCGCATCGGACTGCTTATCCGTCCACGCTTCTTCAGCGACTTTTAGCAAATCACAATATAGCATCGGCCAAATGGTCAGGGTTTGAGAAAAAAATACTATCTTTGCGACAATCGTGAATTTAACTTCTAGAATTATGCATTACTGGATTAACCATAATGGAGTGCAGTCGGGTCCGGTGGACCTCGACGGCATCAAGGAATTGCACCTCACATCGGCTGCCTATGTGTGGCATGAGGGACTACCCGATTGGGTAAAAATTACCCAACTGCCCGAGTTGCAGGGAACATATGAAGTGGTCGGCGAGCCTATCGTCGCTGCATCCAAGCCACAAGGCGGCGCCGTGACGGGGCAACCCTACCAGCAACAGCCATCCATGCCCCAGCAGCAGTATGCCAATGACCTGGAGCCGGCTCAAACCGAGCCGTGCCCTCCCACCAACTTGGTATGGGCCATCATCTCGACCGTGTTGTGCTGCCTGCCCGTCGGCATCGTGGCCATCATCTACGCCCTCAAGGTGACCAACAAGTACCGCGAGGGTGATATCGAGGGCGCCAAGCGTGCCAGCGAGACAGGTGCCTGGTGGTGCATCGCATCGATTGTACTGGGCATCATCTTCTGCCAGCCCATGCTGTCGATGCTTCCCGAGCTCATGGGATCGGGTATGTGACCTTGAGGCGAGATGCGCCGCACCATGATCATCATCCTAGTTGTAGCCGCACTGTTGGTGTTCGGTTTCATTTATTATGCGCTGGACCCATCAGCATCGTCGGCATTTCCCCAGTGCACCTTCTTGACGCTCACGGGTTACAAATGCCCTGGATGCGGCAGCCAGCGTGCCATCCATGCCCTGCTGCATGGTGATGTGGTCGATGCTTTCAAATACAATGCGATGCTGTTCATCGCTATTCCATGGATTGGCCTTTGTGTTTACGCCGAGAGCCGCCGCACGCGCAACCCGCGCCAGTATGCACGCCTCAATGCGCCATTGCTTATCTGGCTCTTCCTTGCGATGGTGCTCATCTGGTGGGTGTTACGCAATATCTTCGGCTGGTGACCTCCTATCGACGCGACGTTTTTAATTGAATGGAAAAAATGAAAGATAGAATATATTGGCTTGATTGGCTAAAAGTATTTGGCATGTGCTTGGTGGTGTATGCCCACATTGACACGCAAAGTCTCATGAACCGATTCATTTTTTCTTTTCACATGGCTTTGTTTTTCATGATTTCAGGCTTTTTGAACAAACGGCGTGATTTCAAGGATGAATGTAAAGTTGTGTTCCGATCGCTTTTCATTCCCTATTTTATTTTTTCCTCATTATTGATTCTATTGTGTTCAGGTCCTTTTGTGAAATACTTTTTCCATATTTCCATCGGTTCCCTGGAGGAAGTCCCCTTGCTGATCAGACCACTGTGGTTTGTTTACTCTCTTGCCATTATAAGGCTCATTTCGAGTCTGCTTGGCTCATCATCCCTAAGAAGTATTATCGCTGCAGTCGTCTGCATTTGTGCTTTCATCGCATTATTGCGCTTTAATCTTATTCCTGAAGATACTGACTTGTTCCAGATAAACACGACGTTAATGGCATTCCCGTTCTTTATATTTGGCGTTTTCTTGAAAAAATACTTCAAGTTCATTACCAAATATAAAGTATATATCATGCTGCTTTCCTTGCCATTCTTCTATTTTGCAATAAAGAATGGGGACGTGAACATGTTCAGATGTGCACCAGGCAATAACCTGGTACTGTTCTACCTGAATGCTGCTTTTATATCAGTCTTTTTTATTCTACTATTCGAAACATTCTTCAATAAGATGTCTAATGAGGTGATCAAAACCACCTCAATGGGATTAATCATAGTTCTTGCTTCTCACTTATTTATCACCGAAATTATTGATAAATACACATTCCATACATTGCATCCCGCCATATTGACTATTCTTGTCATGGTTGTTGGATTTGTCTTGAGCTGGATAACGCTGAGGTATTTTCCTTTTATCTTGGGCAAACCATTAAAACTAAAAGGGCGGAAGGAATAATGGGCTGAGGTTCAGACCTCCACAGGTGCTTCCCACTGTGATGGGAGCAGGAAACAAGAAAGGAGACCGACGATAATGTCAATCTCCTTTTCTTGTGGTTGCCTTGCCCGGACTCGAACCAGGAAATGCGGCACCAAAAACCGTTGTGTTACCATTACACTACAAGGCAATCCTTATGTCACCAGAGCGGCATGCCGCCCTAAATGCGGTGCAAAATTACTGCTTTTTTTTGAAATGCAATCTTTTTTACCGCATTTTTTGCCAATTAAGGCTCAAATCATTTGACGATGAGCAAGTAGTAGTTCTTCTTGCCCTTCTGTGCAAGGATATACTTGCCATTGAGCAACATGTCGGCGCTGGCGGGCATGTTGGGGTCGGCGAGCTTCTCCTTGTTGATGCTCACACCGCCGCCCTGGGTCAGCTTGCGCATTTCGCCCTTGCTGGGGAAGACGGCAGCCGCGTCGGTTAACAGCGAGATCATCGGAGTCCCCTCGTCGATGGCACTGCGGGGCACCTCAAAGGTGGGAACACCCTCAAACACGCTCAGCAACGTGTCCTCGTCAATCTTGTGCAGGGTATCCTTGGCCTTGTTTGAGAACAGAATCTGCGATGCCTCGACAGCATTCTCATATTCCTCAGCACTGTGCACCATGGTGGTGATTTCCTTGGCCAGGCGCTTCTGCAGCGGGCGCAGGCCGGGATCCTTCTCCTGCTCGGCAATCAGCTCTTCAATTTCGTCCTGGGGCAGAGCTGTGAAGATTTTGATGTATTTCTTAGCGTCCTCGTCGCTCACGTTAATCCAGAACTGGTAGAACTTGTAGGGTGAGGTGCGCTTGGGGTCGAGCCACACGTTGCCACCCTCGGTCTTGCCGAACTTGGTGCCGTCGCTCTTGGTGATGAGCGGGCAGGTGATGGCATAGGCCTCGCCGCCGTTGATGCGGCGGATGAGCTCGGTACCCGTGGTGATGTTGCCCCACTGGTCGCTGCCACCCATCTGCAGCTTGCAGCCCTCGTGCTCATAGAGGTACAGGAAATCGTATCCCTGGAGCAGCTGGTAGGAGAACTCGGTGAACGACATTCCGTGGTCGGCGTTGGCAGCCAGGCGCTTTTTAACGCTGTCCTTCGCCATCATGTAGTTGACGGTGATGTGCTTGCCGATGTCGCGGATGAAGCTCAGGAAGGTGAAGTCCTTCATCCAGTCATAGTTGTTCACCACGATGGCGTGGTTGGGGGCATCGCTGTCAAAGTCCAGGAACTTGGCCAGCTGCTGACGGATGCACTCCTGGTTGTGGCGCAGCGTCTCCTCATCGATGAGCTTGCGCTCCTGCGACTTCATCGAGGGGTCGCCAATCATGCCCGTTGCACCGCCAATCAGCGCGATGGGACGGTGTCCCGCACGCTGCAGGTGCTTGAGCATCATCACGCCCACCAGGTGGCCGATGTGCAGTGAGTCGGCGGTGGGGTCGATGCCCACATAACCGCTGGTCATTTCCTTGTTGAGTTGCTCCTCGGCACCAGGCATGATGTCGTTAATCATCCCGCGCCATTTCAGTTCTTCTACAAAATTCATTGTTTTTATTATCGTTTTTAGTTGGTTATTTCACTATTGAAGGGCAAAGGTACAATAAATTTATAAATCAGCCCTCTTTTTCATCCCGATTTCCTGTTCTGGCCATTTTGAGAGTCCACCGTGAAACAAGCCGGGCAGCCCGTGATTGACGGCTGTCCGGCGTGTTGAGTGCTGGGTGTCGTGATTCTTTAATTGCCCAGTTTGTCGATTTGCTGCTTGGCCCACTCCTTGGCCATGCGGATGGCCTCGTTGGCCATCTGGTTGACCATGCTGTCCATGCCCTCGGGGATCTCAACACCCATGATGCTGTCGGGCAGCACACCGGGATCGGGCATGTCGTCCTCCTCGGCCATCGGGTCGTCACTGTCATTTTGGGGAGCGGGAGCTGGTGCTGGCGGCATAATGCGGGGATGGCTGGCCTCGTAGTCGTCCATCGCCTTGGTCCATGCCTTCTCGATATCCTCCTTTCCAAAGGTGAACACATGGCCAAACACGCCCAACGACACCATCTTGTCTTTGTTGTCGCCCACATTGACCGTGCCCACCGAGCAGACAACGTAGTTCTTGACGTCAAGATAATTCGAGACAATCTTTTCGGTACCAAAGCCCGTAAGCTCCTTGAGAGCTTTATTGATCAAGTCGCCGAAGGCTCCGCCAATACCAGTGATACCACCGATGTTCTCGTCCACCTTGTCATCCACCCAGGCCTTGGTTACCTCCTGGATAGCGGATTCATGATCTTGACGATCGGGGCAAGTGAATACCATCGTGGCAAACAAGATGGCTAAAACCAGGGCAGCAATAAGCCATGGTGTGCAACCGCTCTTCTTTTTGGGCTCCTCGACGGGCATGCGGGGCGGTACCTGAGGGGGTGGTACCTGACTCGGTGCGGTTGCGGGCTCATAGGGAGCCCCTGTCGTCACCTGGTTCTCGGCAATGCGAGCGGCCTGCTGAGCGGCCTCAAACTCGGCACGCTGCAGCACGGCGGTCAACTCAGGCACATCGCCTGCCTGCATCCAGTCGGCCATGCCTGGTGCCCACACTTCACTCTCGGGGTTAATGCCCCGCTGTGACAATTCCTCGATGGAAAACGGGCCTTCCTGTTTTCCATTGACAATCAGATGAAATTCCATATTCGTTTATTATTACTAATCTGTTATACAAAGGTATTATTATCGTTGTACTGAATACAATTATCATGCCAATTTTTCGAGCCAAGAACTGATAATGATGATGCAAGAAAAAGACAGAATAATTGATTGTTCAGGATACTGCAATCAGTCTTTTATTGCGAGTCAGTTACTTGGCACTGATGAAGTCTTGGAAGGCCTGCTTATAGCTGTCCCCGATGGGAATATACACGTCGCCAAAGACGATGCGGTTGCGCTCAATCTCACGGATTTTGCTCTTTTGCACGATAAACGAGCGGTGCACCCTGATGAAGCGTGATGCGGGCAACATCTGCTCGATGGCTTTCATGTTCATCAGCGACAGGATGGGATGAGGCGATTGCTCGGTGTAAATCTTCACGTAGTCCTTCAGTCCCTCGATGTAACGGATGTCGTCAAGATTAATCTGCAACAGCTTGTACTCGCTCTTGACAAAGATACTCTTGATTTCTTCATTCCCACTGGCGGGTGTCTCGGGTTGTTGCACGAGCTGGAACCACTGCATCGCCTTGTTGCATGCCTCAAGGAAGTCGCCATAGCTGATGGGCTTCAACAGGTAGTCGAGCGCATTCACACGAAAGCCGTCAACGGCATATTGATTAAAGGCCGTTGTGAACACGACGCGGGTGTTCTCGGGCACCATGCGGCTAAATTCCAGGCCATCGAGCTCGGGCATCTGGATATCCAGGAAAAGCAGGTCAACGGGGTTCTCCACGATGCCGTGTAGGGCATCGGTAGCGTTACTGTACTTGCCGCACAGCTCCAGGAACGGAATCTTCTGCACATAGCTTGCCAGCAGCTCTACCGCCAGCGGCTCGTCGTCAACAATGGCACACTTGATGATCATGATTTCTCTTTCTTGATAGTGATTTTAGAATAGTATTCCTTGCCGTCGGCAGTCTTGCCCTGCTCCCAGGTGTAACGGTCGGGGTACATGAGTTCCAGGCGACGGCTCACCTGCTCCAGCCCAATGCCCGATCCACTCTTGTCGTTACCACGCTTGGGATAGCAGGTGTTGTGAGTCTCGCAGGTGATATCACCATCGACCTGCGACAGGCTGATGTCTATCTCACCCGACCCCTGTGGCGAGATGCCGTGCTTGAAGGCATTCTCGATGAGTGAGATGAAGATGAGCGGCGCAACAGGCGTGGTGTCGTTAGGGCTCACGCTGATATCGGTCGTGATTTTCACGTGGTCGGTGACCCTGATTTTCATCAATTCGATATAGTTGCGCATGAAATCGGCTTCCTTGTAGAGCGGCACAAAATCCTGCTGGTTCTCGTAGAGCATGTGCCGCAGCAGCTTGCTCAACTCGCTGACAGCCGTTTGGGCCTTCTCCTGATCAAAGGCAATGAGGGCATAGATGTTATTCAGCGTGTTCAGCAAGAAGTGAGGGTTCAACTGATTGCGCATGTTGCTCAATTCGGCTTCGGTGCGGGCCGCCTCGGCCTCTCGGCGCGCATTCTCGATATGCTGCCACCGCTGTATCATGCGCACTGCCACAGCAAGAGCGATAATCAGGATAAAGATCAATGTGGCCCAAAAGTAACGGGGCGCTCGATTCGGACGAGGCTTGCGCATGACATTGCCCAGGTCAGGCAGCAACTGCACGGCTACCCAGTGCCACAGGTCTATGGCCAGCAGGCCAAAAATTATGGCAAACAAATTGGCCAGCAGGAACATTTTCCAGTCGTTCTTTTTGAGCAAGAAGCGGGGCACAATCCACAGGTAGTTCAGGTAGAACACCAGGATATAGGCCAAGGGGTTGCCCAACCATCGGCAATACCAATGCCATGTGGCGGTCCAGGCGTCACCGGAATTATGGAACAACAAGGGTGCCACAATCAGCACAGCCCAGCACAGCATGTGCAGGATCAGGTAGCGTGACTTGGGTTTGGTATCTTGCAAAGTAGTAGCCATTTCCGTTAATCAAATTTTTGGGTTCGTTTCTCTATCGCAAAGATAGTCAACACTTCCCGCTCTTACAAATATTATCGACAAAAATACACTTCCCCTCGACAAAACAATTCATTGCCGAATGAAAGCCCACATCTCTTTTCATGGCCATTGTCCCCGTTGAGGCTACTGTCCTACTCACTGGTCTTGATGCTAACAACTGCGATAGCGCTGATGAAAACTGATGCCGGCAATTCCGTTCATTCAATCAATTGATGGCACAATCGTGAGATTGAAGTCAACTGATGGAAAAGATTTTCGGGATTTTTTTTGGCAAATTGCTTGCGTATTAAAAAAAAGTGTTACCTTTGCAGTCGCAAAACCAAAAATGCCCAGGTGGCGGAATTGGTAGACGCGCACGTTTCAGGTGCGTGTGCCGCGAGGTGTGCGGGTTCGAGTCCCGCCCTGGGCACCACCAAAAATCCCTGATAATCGGTTGATTATCAGGGATTTTATTTTGTATCTACCCGAAGATCACTTGATTTCCTTCACCAGGTAGATCATTGTGGGGAAATGGTCACTATAACCGTTCAAGAAGATGCCACCCGAATAGGTGCGCAGGGGATAACCCTGGCGGTCGCCCTCGCTGCCGCGCAAGAACTTGCGGTTGAGCACCTCGGCACGTGAGAACGTCAACGTGGGCTTATCCTTGCTGTCGTAGTTTCTCAAAAAGTAGTCGGTGAAGATAATCTGGTCAAACAGGTTCCAGTTGCCCTTGTAGCCCAGCGTGCCGATGCCCTTGTTGAGGATGTTCCACCACGGGTTGAAGCATGTGCCGTCGCCCGGGGTTGACGATGACCGACACCTTTTCACCCGCCAGCATTCCCGTAACACAAAGCTGATCACGAGTTTTGAAGTCGGGCTCTTCAGGAAGATACTTATTGATGCGCTGTGTCGTGACATTCGTCACCTTGAAGAAACGCGGGTTATAGAGCAGTGCCACGTCAATGCCTCGGGGATCAGGGCCGTCGTGATGGACAATCTGGTAGCGGCGGTCCTTGAGTTCAGGCTGACGAACGAGATCCTGCAACACGGTGATGTTCTCGACCTCGCTCACACCCACAATGACGGGACCCTCGGCCGGAGAACCCTTGACCTCCATCTGGCTGATGGCATAGGCCATGTTGTGCTGCTTGTGCCAGTACTTGGCTGCATCCCACTGGTAAGCGCCCATCGGGGTGAATTCATAGTCTTGACGACCATTATTGTTAATGGTGTCGAACAGGTTCTCGAGGTTGTAGAACATCACGCCATACATGGCGTAGCGGCGCCCCTGCTCTTCCTGCAGCTCCTGCGGCTTCACCTGTTGGCTAAAAGCTAGCGCTGGCAGCAAAGCAACCAGCGCTAGAATCATATACAATAATTTTTTCATATCACTTGATTTCCTTCACCAGGTAGATCATCGTGGGGAAGTGGTCACTATAACCGTTCAAGAAGATACCAGACGAATAGGTGCGCAGGGGATAGCCCTGGCGGTCACCCTCGCTGCCGCGCAAGAACTTGCGATTGAGCACCTCGGCACGTGAGAACGTCAACGTGGGCTTATCCTTGCTGTCGTAGTTTCTCAAGAAGTAGTCGGTGAAGATGATCTGGTCAAACAGGTTCCAGTTGCCCTTGTAGCCCAGCGTGCCGATGCCCTTGTTGAGGATGTTCCACCACGGGTTGAAGCATGTGCCGTCGCCCGGGGAGCCATGCGGCCGGCAGCCTCGCGCAGGTAGCTTGAGGCCTCCTCACCGCCCAAGCGAGAGGGCCAGTGGTTGACAATGACCGATACCTTTTCACCCGCCAGCATTCCTGTAACGCAAAGTTGGTCGCGAGAGCGGAACTCGGGATAATCAGGCAGATACTTGTTGATGCGCTGGTTAGTCACGTTGAGCACCTTGAAGAAGCGCGGGTTATAGAGCAAACCCACGTCCACGCCGCGGCGGTCAGGGCTGTCGTGATGGACAATCTGGTAGCGGCGGTCCTTGAGTTCAGGCTGACGAACGAGATCCTGCAACACGGTGATGTTCTCGATCTCGCTCACACCGATGATGACGGGACCCTCGGCAGGAGAACCCTTGACCTCCATCTGGCTGATGGCATAGGCCATATTGTGTTGCTTCTGCCAGTACTTGGTGCCGTTCCACTGGCGTGCGCCCTGAGGTGAGAACTCAAAGTCATACTGCCCGTTGTTATTGATCGTGTCGAACAGGTTCTCAAGGTTGTAGAACATCACACCATACATCGTGTAGCGGCGTTCCTGCTCGGGCACTTGCTCCTGACAAAAAGCCCTTGCTGGCAGCAGAACTGCCAGCGCAAGGGCCATATACACTAACTTTTTCATGATCAAAAGGATTTAATCGGAATCACTCGGCTGAATCCCAGTTGACGTTCCAGATGGAGACGCGGTCACGGGTATTACCCGTGGCGTTAGAGGGACACAGGTTGGTGAATTCGATGGTGAATTCGCCATTCACAGAGCAGCTCTCCTCAAAGGCGTAAGCGTTCTTCTGGGTCACATTATTGTTAGTGATGGTCCAGGTCTTCACCACGTTGCCGTTCTGCTTCACGTCAACGCGGAAGGAGAGCACCTTGCCCGAGTAAGCGCAGCCATAGTTGAAGCGCAGCTTCTTCATGCCACCCTTCAACGTCGGGGAGACGATGGTACCCACGGTAGTAGTGCCGCCACACATGGTGGGAGCCTTGGCAAACGTGGTTCCATCGAGCGACTTGCCAATGAAGGCGAAGACGGGGTTGCTGTCGGAGTCACCACCCTTGAGGATGGTGCAGTTGTTGGCTGCCCAACCAGCAGCTGAGGTGTAATTGCCCAGCGTGGTCGTGTAGTCCATTTCCTGTCCTTGAAGAATCGTCTCAAAGTCGGATGAAGTAGCCAACTTGGGAGCCTGGCCGAACTTCACATTGTTAATGCACCATGTGGTGTAGTTTGAACCAGCAGGGGCATTGAACCTGAAGCCGATGTAATAGACGCCGTCGGCCCATTGACTCAGGTCAATGTCGCCCGATGAAGTCCAGGCACTGTAGGTGCCACTGGTGGGCTTATTGGGCAGGATGGGATTCAGTTTCTGCTTGACGGTGGCAGACTCGGGATCATTGGAATTGAGGATATAAACTTCAATGACATTATTACCGACATTATTCACCTCGGAAGAGAAGCTGAAGTTCTTGCCCCTAGCGTTCATGATGTCAAGACCAGGAGTGATCAGCCAAGCATCAATAGGAGTGGAGCTGGCGTTGGTCAGTCTGAACTGAGCGCAGAAAGTCGTGGGCGCAGCTGCAGGATAAGCATAGGTTGACCACTTGGCGGAACCACTCACGGCTAAATTGGTCCATGAGTCGGGAATACCATTCACGAAGCCCTCATCCAATTCGGTGACGGGACGTGAGAACGGCAGAACAAATTCATCGTTGGAACCGGTATTGCCGGTGATGCCTGCCATGCCCATATAACTGGATAATACACCTTTAATCTTAATGGGATACTTGTAATAGACAGCATTGTCCTTGAGGTTAGCCATCAGGCGGAAAGGAGAGCCTTGGGGCAACGGAACGATAATGCACTTGGTGTAGTCCTTGCAATTGGGATCATCGGCGATCACGAGAGTGTTGTCGAGGGTAGTCGGAGCCTTCCACTCGATGTCGGCGTTACTGCTGACTGAAGTCACCTCGGGAGCTGCGGCACCCACAATAAAGCCGTTTACCCAGCCCTTGGCACCAGTACCCTGGGCGGTAATTGCATCGGCAACAGTGAAAGGATTGGACAGGGTGCCCATTTTACCACCGCCAATCACGTCCTCGGCGCTGCGCAGGACGAGCTGCCATGTGGTACCGTAGGAACCAAGAAGACCAACAATGTCAACTTCGCCCTCAGGCAGGACATCGGCACGGAAGTCGGCATAGTTGCTGTTGCGTACCGTCAGTGACTGGCCGCTGGCATCCGAAATCATGCGGTTGGTCGATGCATCAGGCAAGGAATAAGTGTTCACGCCATCGGCATCGTCAAAGGTTACGCCATTGATACGCACCAGGCGGCCCTGATACTTCATCAGCGTCTCGGCATCGGTCTTACCCTGGAAGTCGCCAATCTCTACCTCGAGGGTATCCACCTTGCTCACGTCGGGAAGACCGTTGAGTTCAACGATGGATTCCCACATCGCCTGAGGCAGGAAAGTGGCTTCCCAAGCGCTACCGGCTGCATACCACTGGGGATAACCCAGCTGCTGCTGGCCATTGTACTTACCCACGTAGTAGCCCTTCAACGGCAACACGATTTCCTGACCGATGCGGTAGTTGTTGTACAGACTGTTCTGGTTGATGGAGATAGACAGGCCATAGCCAGACTCGTCCATGATGTAAAGGCTCTTGTAGACGTTACCCGACTCGTCGCTGCTGGTCACCCAACCGTGGATGATCTCATCTTCCTTAACAGTGTCGATGTAGTTTCGAGCTTCCTGCCAGTGCTTGGCCTTAAATTCAGCGATGGTCATGTTGGCCTTGTGCTGGGCCGTAGGAATCACCATGGGCGGCTGATCAAACTCATCACTGCAAGCAGCGGTAAGGACCAACAGGAGCATCAGGCTGAGATAATAATTAAAACGTTTCATAGTGGTTGTATTGTTTGTTTTATTAATATCTTGATTGTGAATTAGTTGTGATGATTGGTTAGAACTTCAGACCCAAGTTCAAGAACATCTTGAATCCCTGTCCATAGTAGTACTTGTTGGGGAACTTGTTGGCCGTGTTGGTGATATCCTTGGTGTCGATACGACCCTGCTGGTAACCACCCGTCTGGATGTTCTTGTTGTCAAGAATGTTGTTCAGGTTCAAGTTGATGTTGAATGATGCAGTACGGTTGATGTAAATCACATGACCGATGCTGGCATTAATCACCAGAGCCTCGTTGAGCTTCTCCTGCTGGCTGATATCCTTGATTATCTGCAGGAGCTGCTCCTCGCTATCGGCCATCGTGTACAGGTTAGGCATTTCCTCGTGTCGCACAGGCGAGAGGTTCACATAGGAGCGGTTCATCCAAGCACCGTTCAATTCAACGAACCACTGCTTGGGACCGGCCCAGTTGAAGGCCAGCATGTAGCACTCCTGGGGAGTACCACCCACATAGAAGTTCTTCAAATAAACCACCGAAGACACATCGGGGCTGGTACCGTTTTCATAACTGAGGGTACCAGTGGGACGGTTCTTGTACTGGTAGCGGGCGATATTGGCAGCCGCACTCATGGTGAGCGAGGGTGAAAGCTTGTAGCTAAGACCCACCTCAACGCCCTTGTACTGCTTGTGGATGCCTGTAAGGGCATAGTTCATGAAAGTGCTGTGACGATCGTCATAGTAGGCGGTTCGCTCCACATTGTCACGCTGGTCGGTGTAGAACACGGTGACAATGCTTTTGAAATTGCGGAAGCTCATCGCATAGCTCAAATCGGCCGAGAAAATCTTCTCCACCTTGAGGCTGATGACGTCGTCCTTGGTGCGCGACGAGATATATGCGTCATAAGGGCGGGGAGCCTCGGTGCCATAGAAAACATGGCCCGTGAAACTATTGCGGCCGTCGAGTTTAAAGGTAGCACCCGCTTTAGCGCCATAAGTCAAGAAGCGGTGGGTATCGCCCTTGCCGTAGGAGTTCTCGGGAGCACGTCCGTTGCGCATCTTACCATCACGTTGGAACTGGAAGTACTCACCCTTGACACTGGCAAACATTTCCCACTTGGCCAGGTTCAGCACCCACTGATGCCACAATTGTGTCTTGAAGGTGAGGATGTCGTAATCGTAACCGAAACGGTCGCCCTTGCCCACCTTGGCGTTGGGGTTGTCCAGGTCGTTCTGGGCCATGGCGGGATTGTCGGGGAAGTCGCGCTCGCTGAAGTTGTCGATGTCAAGCCAGTAATTTCCGCCCAGCAGGTCCTTGATGGTCTTGTAGTAGGACGACAGGGTGTAGTTGGCGTTGGCACCTGTCTGCATAGTCAACTGATTGGAGAGACGCATGTTGAGCACCGAAGACAGCGTGAAACTCGACTGGTTGCTGTGGCGCTTCTCGAGGATGTAGGTCGAACCCTTCTCCACACCCGTCTCTTCGGCCTGAAGGTTGTTCAGGTAGTTGGTCTGATAGAGGTCGTCCCAACGGATCTGGGTATAGTCGCTCTCACTGCGCCAGCGGTCGAAATAGATGTCAAATGCTTCAGTATTCACATCAAAATAGGACGGCAGGTAACGATAGTAGTCGGGACGCGGGTCGGCAGCCTTGTGCCAGTTGAGCGCGGCCTTGCTGTAGAACGACTTGTGATAGGCGAAACCTGTATTCAATGAGGTGTGGTCGTTGGGTTTCCACAGCCAGTTCAGGATAGCGGTGGGGTCAAAGGATTCAACCACCTTGGAGTTGCGTTTCTTGCCATCCTGCCAGCCCCAGTCAGGACTGTACATGTTGCTGCCAACCAGTAAGCCACACTCCTCATAGATTGCCGAGTTGGCTGCGCGCTTGGTGGGAGCACCAAAGGTCGTCAGCGACAACGAGTGCTGCGGGTTGAAAACCTTCTCCAACGCGAGGAAATAACCCACGCTGTTGTAGAACGAACCGGGATACACACCCTCGTCGGCATAACGGGCCACTGCCGAAACGGTCATTGCCCAGCCGTGCTTGTTCAAGCCCGTGGCATGAGTCACCATGCCACGCCAGCGGTAGTTACCGTTAGTATAGGCAAGACTCAAACGTGTGCCAGGAGCATAATCGGCAGCAAACGTCTTGATGTTATTGGCACCGCCAATGCCACCAAAACCGTAAGCGTTTTCCTCCAGGCCCAGGCCAATCGTCTTGTTCCTGAAAGCCTGGTTCATACCACCCGTCATCGAGTAGTTGAAAGAGAAGCGGATTGCATCATTAAACGGCACGCCGTTGATGTAGGTCTCGGTCTTCTGGTTCTCATAACCACGAATGCGGAAACGAGCAGTGCTGAATGTGTAGCTCGATGCCTGATAGAAGGGGTTGTCGGTCGCACCACTCAACAGGGCGACTTCCTGTGTGTTGCCTTCCTCGTCCTCAAGCTGCGACTCCGACAGCGCCATGTCGGCCATGGCATTGCGGAACTCCAGCGCCTGAGCGCTTTCAAAGGATACAGGCTCAATCTGAATTGCGCCCAAGTTCTCCACCACTCCTTTGACAATGGTGATGTCAAGTGACCAGTCCTTGTAGCCATAAGCGAGAACAAGCAGCTGGTCGGGACCGGGGGTGGCATCATCGATGATGAATAAACCCTCTGAGTCTGTCGTAGCTGCATTGCCCTGATTGTCAAGAATTACGGTCGCCCCTACAACAGGTTGTCCGGTCTTGGCATCAATCACCGTGCCTTGCACACCTTCTCGTTGCGCCAGCATCGGCAAGGTGGCAAAGAGTGCTAATAGCAAAAACAGTTTAAGTCTCATAAGTTCACAAAAAATATTTTAAAGTTATAGATATTGGCTTAGAGAATAGCGGTTGCTTTTAAGTTAATTTAATTTAAAGTCTAGCGAGACAATCACTTGACTGTGGTAAAATTTTTCAAAAGTACAGTATATTTTCCACTTGTCAAAAAAAATTAACCGCTTTTTAAAAAAAGCACCACTATGGAAACCAAGAGCGGCGATTTATCTTCTCAAATCATCTATTGTTTCTTGTCTTTCTTGAAGTAGTCATTGTACATCTTGATACCAAACACAATGCCGCTCGACGTCGTAGTGATGACATTGGTGATGAACAGCGGCCAGTTCTTGAGTAACAGACCTTGGATGGCGAAGAAGATACTGCCCAAACCCATCATCAGGAATGTGGGCACGGCGATGCCATCGGTGTCATGGGTGCGAATCGTGTAGATCGCCTGGGGCATATAACCCAGAATCATACAAATGGAGGCCGCGTAACCGATAATGTCGGTCAGGTTGTTTGTGATAAAATCCATCATGATGCTATTTGATTTAAAGAAGTGGGACCCCAAGGGGCCCCACACAAGTTAATTCTGTTATCTCAATCCACACTCACGCATCAATTCCTCAACTGCCGCCTTGAGCTGCAAGTCCTCTCCATTGATGACGGTCTCAGGGTTATTCGCCACCTTGATGTCGGGCTCGAGTTGCGTGTTCTCGAGGTAATTGCCCTCGGGCAACAAGTAACCGATGATGGGGATACCGAAGATGAGCGACGAGTCTTGCAACCGCTCCCACGACACACTGGTCATCGTGCCAGGAACAGGCATACCCACGAGTTTGCCCAACTTGTCATGGCTATAGACCCAGGGAGTGCCATGGGCGTTACTGTAGTTGGCCTCGCACTGCAGCATGATGCTGGGCTTGTTCCAGCGGCGGCTGGGCATATCACAAGCCTCACGGCCGCGAACGACCTGGGTGAAATATTTCTGTCCGCTGAAGAGGATCTCGATATCCTCGTGCAGTCGGCCTCCACCGTTGAAGCGGGTGTCGATGACGATACCGTCACGCTTGTTGTATTTACCCAGCACATCACTGTAGATGTCGCGGTAGCTGGCGTCGTTCATCGACTCCAGGTGCACATAGCCCAGGCGACCACCTGAAAGGCTGTCGACGATGTGGGCGTTGCGCTTTACCCAGCGCTTGTAGAGCAGGTCGCTCAAAGCGCCCTTGCTGATGGGTTTCACCACCTCTTCCCAGCGCTTGCCGGTATTGGGGTCGAACAGCGAGAGCAACACCTTCTTGCCGGCCTGCCCGTTGAGCAGCTCGGTATAGTCGTTCTCCAGGTTAATGTAGGTTCCGTTGATCTGCTCAAGAACAACACCGCGCTTGATTTTGCTCTTGGCCTTAGCCAGGGGGCCTCCCTCGATGACCTCGTCAACCTTGAGTCCGTTGCCGGTGTAGCTCCAGTCGTAGATGAGGCCCAAATCGCTTGTTGCCTCGCCACTGGTGGGATAATAGCGGCCACCGGTGTGTGATGCGTTCAACTCGCCCAGTAGTTCACTCAGCAAGTCGGCAAAGTCATAGTTGTTGTTGATGTGAGGCAAGAACTTGCGGTAGGTCTCCACGTTGGCCTTCCAGTCACAGCCGTGGTAATTCAGATTGTAGAAACGCTTCTCAATCTGCTTATCAACGTGGTTGAGCATGTACTCACGCTCGGCAAACAGGTTCATCTTCATGTCGGCCCTGTAGTCGATGCCCGTGAGCTTGTCGCCAGCTACGGTGAGCTTCTGCATCTTGCTGCCTCCCAGCACATACAGGGTCTTGCCGTCCTTGCTGGCCTGGATGTCGGCACCACCGCCACCCATCTTGTTGAGGAGCTTGGTCTCATGCTTGCGCAAGTCCATCTTCCACAGGTCGTAACCCTTCTCGAATGCAGACAGGTAATATAGCGACTCGCCGTCGGGGGTAATCATGCAACCCGAGATGTTGCTCGAGTTGGGTGTGACGCGCACGATGCGGTCCTCGATGCCCTCGAGTTCCACCTTCACGCCCTTGTCATCGGCCTTAGCGGCAGTATTATCTTTCCCTTTTTTCTTGGTATTCTTTTTGGCTTCCTCAGCTTTCTTCTCCTCGGCCTTCTTGGCCTCCTTCTCGGCCTCGGTCAGCAGTTCATAGTCCTCCTTGTTGAGGTTGTAGCGGTCAAGCGCTTCCTGGTTGACAAAGACCAGGAAAACGTCGTCCTGAGAGCCCCACGATGCATGGCTGCGCATGCCGTAACGGTTGCTGCGGAACATGATGGCGTTACCCTCCATCACCCAACGGGGATCCTCGCTGATGTAGGCGCTGCCGGTAATGTTGGTGATGGGTCCGCCGTTGGCCGACACGATACCGATGTCGGTATAGGGGTCTCGCTGGTTGCCGATGAACTCGAGGGCGAACCACTTGCCGTCGGGTGACCACGAGTAATTGAACTCGCCGTTGGTCTCATACCACGTCGAGCCGTCGGTCACCTGAGTCACCTGTTTGGTCTTGAGATCCAGCACCTTGAGGCAGAAACGGTCCTCGATAAAGGCCAGCTTCTTACCGTCGGGCGACAGGCAGGGACGGGTGCGCTCAACGGTAGTTGAGGGCAGCAGGATTTCCTCCTTGATGAGGGTGGCGTTGGCAAAGTTGGGATCATCCTTGCGCTCGATGGTGGCGAGCACCAGTTCCCAGTTGCCGTTGCGCTCGGTGGCATAGGCCAGGGTGCGGTTGTCACTACCCCACGATACCCAATTCTCGGCAGCGGGGGTGCTGGTGATGCGCTTGGTGGTGCTGTATTCCACCGAGGTCACGAAGACCTCGCCTCGCACTACAAAGGCGACCATCTTGCCGTCGGGCGACACGGCAGCATCTGTGGCGCCGCGCGTGAACGACAAGTTCTGGATCTGATCGCTGTCGTCATGCCACAGGCTGATGTTCACCTTGCTGGGCTGGCCGCCCTGACTCATGGTGTATAGCTCTCCGTCCTGGGTGAAGCACAGGGTGCCGTTGCCGGCGATAGAGAGGAAACGCACGGGATTGACCGTAAAATTGGTCAATGCAGTGAGTTGGCTGGGACGGTCGATGGGCATCGAATACACGTTCATCGAGCCACCATTGCGCTCGCTCAGGAAATAGACAGTCTTGCCATCAGGGCTGAGCACCGGGTTGCGGTCCTCTCCGCCGATGTCGGTCAGGTTGGTGTGATGACCCGTCTTGGCATCATAGCACCAGATGTCGCGCGTAATCGACGAGGTGTGGTGCTTGCGGTACTCATCCTCACCGCCCTTGCGGTCCTGATAGACGAAATATCTGCCATCAGCACTCCAGCAGATGTACTCGGCAGGGGTGCCCAGTTCACGGGTGGAACGGCCACCCTCAACGGGCACCTTATAGACCTCGGTCAAGCGACCGCTGGGGAACAGCATGCTGCTCGCGGGATCCTGGATCGAGGCGCTGTAATAGATGTACTTACCATCGGGGCTGAAGGTCCACGGCGTCTCACCGGAGCTGTTGCGCGTGAGCTGCTTGGGTTGTCCGCCGGTGGAGGGCATCACATAGATGTCATTGTTACCCTTACGGTCGCTGGCAAAGGCCAACATCGTGCCGTCGGGCGACCACACGGGCATGGTTTCATAACTCGACTGTGAGGTCAACTGCACAGCCTGTCCGCCAGCCGAGGGCACCACATAGATGTCGCCCTTGTAGCAGAACGCGATTTTGTTGCCGTCAGGCGAAATGCTCGCATAACGCATCCACAATGGCGTGTCGGCCATCGCTGTCATCGCAGTCACCGCGACGAGGGAAAGCAAA
>ONIL01000001.1 GCA_900317835.1 uncultured Prevotellaceae bacterium
ACAAAGATAGTATAAAAACGTAAAGAAACAAAAAAATACGACCTATAGGTCATTTTGCAGGATAGGAAGTGCCTGTAGAGCCTATGAACACTGGCTTTACAGGCATTTCAAAATTTTCAGGCAAAAATCTGCTTGTAAAATCGCTCTATAGGTCATTTTGCAGGATGGAACTTGCTTTGAGACCCGACAGACACTATCTTTGCTGCCATTTGAAAAAGTCAAAAAACAGAATGATATGAACAAAAAAATGTCCCCACTGTGGCTCGCCAATCACGGTGCGCAACGGGACACGCTCCGGCGTTCAGCTGTATAAGTGCATGGCCTGCGGCCGCCTGTTCCGAGGGAAAACATATCTTGACAAGCGAGATCTTTGGGACTGTTACCTATCGGGAAAGCAAACGATAAGGGAACTTGCTGTGACCAACGGCGTGAGCGAGTCAAGCATTAAGCGATTGTTGCGTACGGTGACTGTTGTGTGGCGCAATCCCGTATGTCATGGGCATGGTGTGGTCCAGATGGACGCCACTTACTTTGGCCGTAACTGTGGCGTGCTGATAGCCCTTGAGGCTGCCAGCGGACGCCCGTTGTACCTGAAGCACATTGCCCATGAGCGCACATCGGACTATGCCGATGCCATTGCCTGGATCAAGCGTGGCGGCTATGTGGTTGACGGCATTGTCATCGACGGGATGCAGACATTGTTCTCGCTGTTTGAGGATTACAAGGTGCAGATGTGCCAATACCACATGTGCGCCATCGTCAGGCGGAAGCTCACGGGTAACCCGCGTCTGCTAGCGGGACGGGAACTGAAAGCGCTCATGGCCACGCTGACAACCAGCGACAGGGAGAGTTTCACTGAAGCCTTCGAGGCTTGGGTTGTGAAGTGGGACTCTTTCCTGAAAGAACGCACCGTTAGCCACGAGGCCGGAAAGACCTTCTATACACATAGGCGGCTGCGTTCGGCGATGACCAGTGTCCGCTTCTATCTGCCGTATCTGTTCACTTGGCTAGAGGTCGATGGGATGCCAAACACCAACAACAGGCTTGAGGGCATCTTCACTGACCTCAAGCGCAACATCAACAATCACAGCGGCATGAGCCGCAGAAACAGGGAACGCTTCATCAATGGGTTTTTCTTGGCATTGGGCAACAACCCGCAATAGAAAAAGGGCGGATCCACTCCGCCCTGTCTTTTGCGTCTTGCGCCGCAGCCTTATTCCTGGCATGGTTGCTCCCCAGCAGAGCCATGTTACGCTTCAGGCTGCAGGGCAAAGATAATCACTCTTTTCTGATACGCAATAATCCTCTTGAATCTTGAATTTTCATCCTGCAATTTGACCTATAGAACCACTATAAGTCAATTTCATCCTGCAAAATGACCTATACACCTCTTTTTATGTGACTATAACCTAACCGCCGTCGGCCCCAATTCCTCACAATGAGCCGCCAAGACACAGCGTGCCACAGAAAACATACACTCGGTAGATGAACCGTGCTAATGCACGAGAAATTAAACAAATTTCTTAATGATGATTACTAGGTCTCCGCTTAAATACTCTCTATCCGTTGTGATGCCTTGATTTACGGCTGTTTCAGTGCATTTGCGGTATGGGGGAGCATGCAGGTCGAAGGACCTGCACAAGGCCAGCGGCCTTGCGTTTCAGCGTGAGGCTCCCTTAGCTGAATGAACCGGGTTGAAAAACGTTATCCCTTGAGTGCTGCGAGTTGCTTGGGGTTGCCCACAATCCACAGGATATCACCAGCGTTGAAAACCAAATCGGGGGTGGGGGAAATGTAGTTGTCCTCGCCGCGCTGCACAGCCACGAGCAAGGCACCATAGTTCTCACGAAGCTTTGTTGCCTCCAGTGGGACACCGATGATGGGCGAGTGTCCACCGATGGCGAAGTGTATGAACTTCACTTCGCTGTTGGGCGCTTCAGCTACTTCGTTCTGCGCTTCGATTAAGGGCAACAGGCGCTGAATCTGTTCCTCGGTACCTATCACTCCCAAAATGTCACCAGGAAACATGCGCATATCGCCCGAAGGGACATGGTGGTGGCGACCACCGCGCTGAATGTCCACCAGATTCACGTTGTAGCGCGACCGCAAGTCCAGGTTGCGCAGCCTCTCACCGACAAATGGGCAATCGTGCCCAACGTTCATGTAGGCCAGTTGCAGGTCGCTCACCAGGTTGTGCTCGCGTCCGGTGCGTCGGTTCTCGCGCTCGTTGATGTTGCTGATGAAGCGCTTCTCGATATTCGCCACACGTCGCCGCAGTGGTGTGGGCACAATGGCTATCAGCACGATGCCACTGCCCACCAGCAGGAGCCCAACGATGATCGACACGGCACTGGTATAGACACCATGCAGGATGGCCGATACAAAGGCAATTGAAATCAACATGCTGATGATCCCCATCACGACGATGGGCACATAGGAAACCGACCCCGATGTCTCGAACAGGCGCTGCAACTCGCTGCGCTTGACCGACGGCAGGATAATGGAAACAATCAGCGGCCCGACGATGGTCAGCGTGGCTGCTACACAGGCGAGGCGTCCCCACGCATTATTTCCCAGCAGATTGAGAAGCAGCGGCATCAGATAGGTGCGGCACAGCACAATCAGGGCGACGATGACCACCGAGTAGATGATGAGGCGCACCAGATAGCGTGACACGACCGAGCGCCACAGCTGGCGTGTCTCGCTGCTCTCGCTCTCGCTGGCGTTGCGGCTATAGCCGTTGAGCAAGCGTGTCCAGCTCTTGGGTAGCACTTTGTAGAGCGCGTTGTAGCAGGGCACGGCCTGCTTGATGAAAAACGGTGTGGTAAATGTCGTGATTACCGACACTGCAACGATAATGGGATAAACGCTCTTGTCAAGCACTCCCAGGCCAGTGCCCAGCGTGGCAATAATGAAAGAGAACTCACCGATTTGTGTCAAGGAGAAACCTGACTCCATGGCCAACTTGAGTGGCTGGCCCGTGGCGAGCATTCCAAATGTTCCAAATAGGATCATGCCGACAATCACGACGACTGCCAGCAGGGCGATTACACTCCAGTGCTTGGTCATTACCTCAGGATCCACCATCATGCCCACCGAGATAAAGAACACGGAACCAAACAAGTCCTTGACGGGTGAGATGAGGCGCTCGATGCGCTCGGCCTCTATAGTACCGGCAAGGATCGAACCCATGATAAAGGCGCCCAATGCTGCCGAGAAGCCGGAGTTGATGGAAAACAAGACCATGGCAAAGCACAGCCCCACGGCAATGATGAGCATCTGCTCATCGCTGATGTAACGCTTGAAACGCTTGAACAGGGTGGGAATCAAGAAAATGCCCACAGTGAACCACATGATGAGGAAGAAAGACAGCTTGAGGATGCTGCCCACCATCTCTTCGCCCTTGACACTGTTGTTCAGTGCTATAGAGGATAGGATCACCATCAGTACCACGGCAAACAGATCCTCGACGATGAGCACAGCAAAGGTCATGGGAACAAATCGGCGTTGCCGCATGTTCAAGTCGGTCAATGCCTTAAGAATGATGGTGGTTGAGGACATCGAGATCATGCCGCCCAGGAAGATGCTGTTGACAAGCCCGTAGCCCAAATACCTACCCACAATAAACCCAAGGCTCATCATGCCCAAGACGATGATCAGGGCTGTTAAGATGGCCGATCCGCCCACGTCAATGAGCTTCTTGAAACTGAATTCCAGTCCTAATGAAAACAACAGAACAATGATGCCGATCTGAGCCCAAAATTCGATATTGGCCTCACCTACCACCGAGGGGAACAGGGCAAAATGAGGGCTGGCGATAAAACCGGCCACGATATATCCGAGCACGACAGGTTGCTTGAGCATCCTGAAAATGATGGTTGCAATCGCGCCCAAGACCAGGATCAGAGCCAGGTCGCTGATCAGGCTATTGATATCCAGTGATTCCATGAGGGCGGGGTGGTTAGTTACATGTTCATCTCGTTGGTGATGGTAATGGAGATAGCATCACACCTTTGCTTAATGGCGCTGAACATGGCCGGGACGTTCACGTTGCTCTTGCTGCGTACCATGAAGTTGATGATACTCTGTTGTTCGTTATAGTCAAATTTCATGAACTCGTCACTGATGTGCACATCGTTGACCGAGAGGATGTCGCGCACGGGCTGTATGTCTTCAAGGATGCCATGGACCTTGACGCGGATGATCTTGGATTCCCAAAGGAAATTGTGGCGATGCTCAATGCGTTCAATGTTCACTAATATGAATATAATGAGTATCGTGGTGATGATTGAGATGAGGTACATGCCTGCTCCGACCGAAAGGCCGATGCAGGCTGTCATCCAGATGCCTGCAGCTGTTGTCAAGCCACGCACCGACCCTTTCATCTGTATAATGGCACCAGCACCCAAGAAGCCCACGCCGCTTACGACTTGAGCAGCGATGCGTCCGGGATCTCCGTTTTTCAGGCCCATATACTCTTGAGGAATGTAGATGGAGATAAGCATTGCCAGCGTGGCTCCCATCGAGATGAGGGCGAACGTGCGCAATCCGGCAATCTGCCCCTTGCGGCGCCGTTCCATGCCGATGGTGGCACCCAGAATCAGGCTAAGCACCAACTTGACGATAGCCCCCACGATATTGACATCGGGACTCAGGATGTCTTGATAAATATTCTCTAACATAGTTTCGGTCAGTTTCCTGCAAAGATAGTGTTTTTGGGCCACCTTAGCAATCCCGTGTCTATTTTTTTTGCTACTTTTGTGACAAAATCCATAATATACTGCTATGAAGAAGTTTTTGTTTATCATTTCACTCTCGTTATTGGTTTCAATTTCAACGTCGGCCCAGATGCTCGTGGGCTCCTACAACATCAGGTTAAAAGTCAGCAGTGACAGTGTGAATGGCAACGTTTGGCAAAAGAGGTGCCAAGTCATCTGTGACCAGCTGAACTTCATGTCACCCGACATCTTCGGCACCCAGGAAGTGCTGCATGTCCAGTTGCTTGACATGCTGAATGGCCTCAACGGATATGACTACATCGGGGTAGCGCGAGATGATGGCGCCACCGCAGGCGAGTATGCCGCCATCTTCTACAAGAAAGACCGTCTGAGGCTCCTGGACCAAGGCAATTTCTGGATCAGCGAGACTCCCGACAGGCCCGGCATGGGATGGGATGCGGCCTGCGTGCGCATCTGCACTTGGGGTAAATTTGCAGGACAAACAGCAACCAATGATGATGCCTTCTACTTCTTCAACCTGCACATGGACCATGTGGGTGTGGTTGCACGCCGTGAGGGAGCTAAACTCATCGTGAGAAAAATCCGTGAGATTGCCCAGGGAGCACCTGTCATTGTCACCGGTGACTTTAATGTGGACCAGAATGATGAGATCTACACTATTTTCACCAAATCGGGACTATTGGCAGATTCTTATCACAAGTCACAACTGCGTTTTGCTGAGAACGGTACGTTCAACTCCTTTGACACCGACTTGTACACCGACAGCCGCATCGACCACATCTTCGTTTCACCCGATACAATGGTCGAGGCCTACGGCGTGCTCACCAACAGCTACTGGATGGCCAACGAGGCATCGGCAACCCAGCTCAAGGGCCATGACGCCCCGCAGCAGATCAACTTCAGCAAATACACCCGCCGACAGCCGTCGGACCACTATCCCGTATTTGTCCGCCTCACACTCAAGCATTGACTTTGGGGACGATATAGCAGTTGGCACATCAGTACTATTATCCGCCCTACGGGCTGGAAATTGAACAAATTATAATTTAAATTAATTTTCTTTTAATTTCCCGTGCGCAGCACGGTTATAGTAGCGACATCTAGCTACAGGGCAAACTGCTGTATCCATATCATTGCATTAACTTTAATTAAACCTGCCATTGTGAGCCCATGTGACGAAAAAGCAGTAACTTTGCATTCTGCATTTATAAGAAAGTAATGATTACTCCGATAATTGACGAGAAGGCCATCGAGCGCCTGCGTGCCATGATCAATGGCGTGCAGCGCATTGCCATCACTTGTCACAAGTCACCCGATGGCGACGCACTGGGCTCTACGCTGGCATTGTGCCACGTGCTCAGGCGACTGGGCAAGGAGGCTGTTGTTGTCACTCCTGACATGGCCCCCAAGTCGTTGGAGTTTGTGCCGGGTGTTCGTGATCTCATCGTGTTCACCAAGCACGAGCAGCGCGCTCGTCTTGCCTTGAGTGAGGCCCAACTCATCTTCTGTCTCGATTTCAACTCGATGAAACGCATCGACCGTCTCAACGAGATCGTCGAGCCGCTCAAGACCAAGCGTGTCCTGATTGACCATCACTTGGATCCAGAGGATTCATTTGAAGTCATGATTTCTCATCCCGAAGCGTCATCGACGTGCGAGCTGGTGTTCCGTGTGCTCATGCAGATGGGGCTGTTGCGTTTCGTGGACCGCATGGCTGCCAGTTGCCTGTATGTGGGCATGTTGACCGATACAGGCGGTTTTGCTTATAGCTGCGACAATCCTGAGTTTTATGAGATCATTGCGTCACTTGTGCGCCGTCGTTTTGACCGCATCATGCTCTATAACAAGGCAATGAACACTTTCAGCGCTGATAGCCTGCGCCTTCAGGGCTATGCCATCAATGAGAAGATGCAACTGTTTCCCGCCCAGGGGGCTGCTCTCATTACTCTCAGTAAAGAGGAATTAGAGCGTTATCACTACAACCGTGGTGATACCGAGACCCTCGTCAACAAGCCGCTTGCAATCCCCGAGATCTATTGGAGCGTTTTCTTGCGCGAGGATGCCGACAAGATCAAGGTCTCTTGCCGGTCACAGGGCGATTTCTCGGTGAGTGACATCTGTGCACGTTATTTCAATGGAGGTGGGCATGAGAATGCAGCCGGAGGGGATTTTACCGGTTCGCTTGATGACGCTGTCAATGTTTTTCATCAGATTCTCAAGGACCTCTTTCCAGACATAGAACAATCAAAACAATAAATTATATCATTAATGAAGAGATTATTTAACAATACCGTATTATTAGGATTACTTTCCATCCTGTTGCTCTCGGCATGTAATAATGACCAGACCTATGCAGATCGATTAAACGAGGAGCGCAATGCGGTCAACGCTTTCCTGGCCAATCACCGCGTGGTGATGTCTGTCCCCGAGGATTCCATCTTTGAGGTCGGTGAGGATGCTCCTTATTACCGATTAGATGCTGATGGAAACGTCTATATGCAGGTCTTGAATGCTGGCGACCGCAAGAATGACAAGGTCAAGACAGGTGAGACCATATACTTCCGCTATTCCCGCTACAGTCTTTCGACGTGGTATGCCGATGGCACTTGGATCATTTATAGCGGCAATGAGAACACGATGGATGCAGCTTCCTGCAGTTTCAACTATGCTGACTACACGCTGCCTTCCTCGTCACAGTGGGGCTATGGCTTGCAGTACCCACTGCTCTTCTTGGGCGTGGAATGTGAGGTCAACCTCGTCATCAAGTCACAATACGGTTTCACCAACGAGATCTCTTACGTGATGCCATTCTTCTATCACGTGCGTTATTATCACAGCCAAATTTAATCAACTAATACTAGAAGTTTATGTCATTAATCAAGTCAATATCAGGTATTCGCGGAACTATCGGCGGTACTGCTGGCGATGGCCTTACACCGCTCGACATCGTGAAATTCACTTCGGCTTATGCTACCTTCATGCGCCGCAATTCTCCCGTCAAGAGTAACGTGATCGTTGTCGGGCGTGACGCGCGTCTGTCGGGCCGCATGGTCCTTAATACGGTGGTCGGTACCCTCATGGGTATGGGCTTTGACGTGGTCAATATTGGGCTTGCCACCACACCCACCACCGAGCTTGCCGTTGTGGGAGAGCACGCCTGTGGCGGAATCATCATCACCGCCTCGCACAATCCCAAGCAGTGGAATGCCCTGAAACTGCTTAACCATAACGGAGAGTTCCTCACTGATGCCGAGGGCAAAGAAGTGCTGCGGCTTGCCGAGGCCGAGGATTTTGACTATGCCGACGTGGATCATCTGGGCCGTGAACAGAAGAACTACACTTGGTTGCGTCGTCACATCGACCATGTGCTGGCACTTGACCTTGTTGATGTCGATGCCATCCGCAATGCGGGATTTACAGTAGCAGTTGATGCCGTTAACTCTGTCGGTGGAATTGCCATCCCTCAATTATTGGAGGCATTGGGTGTCAAGAAGGTGGAGAGACTGTTCTGTGACCCGACGGGCAACTTTGGACATACTCCTGAACCTATTCCCCAGAATTTGACCGCTATCAGCGACTTCATGCGTCAAGGTAAGGCCGATGTGGGCTTCGTCGTGGATCCTGATGTGGACCGCCTTGCCATCGTGATGGAGAATGGTGAATTCTTTGTCGAGGAATATACCCTTGTGGCTGTTGCCGACTATGTGCTGGCACACACTCCCGGCTCGACCGTGAGCAATCTGTCATCGTCTCGCGCATTGCGCGATGTGACCGTGAACCATGGCTGCACTTATACTGCTGCCGCTGTCGGTGAGGTCAATGTGACTACCGAGATGCGCCGCACCGGTGCCGTCATTGGTGGCGAGGGCAATGGAGGCGTTATCTATCCCGCCAGCCACTATGGACGCGATGCCCTCGTTGGCGTGGCTTTGTTCCTCTCGCTGTTGGCCAAGAGTGGTAAGAAGGTGAGTGAACTCAAGTTGACCTATCCTCAATACTGTATTGCCAAGACTAAACTCGAGCTCAAACCTGAGATGGACGTGGATGCCATCCTCAAGGCAGTTGAGAAGCACTATCAAGGTGAACAGATGTCTACCATCGATGGCGTCAAGATCGACTTTGCTGACAGTTGGGTTCACCTGCGCAAGAGTAATACCGAGCCAATTATCCGCATCTATAGCGAGGCCCACACCATGCAAGAGGCCGAACGCCTGGGCGAGGACGTCAAGAAAATCGTTCTATCGTTGATTTGACCTGTCAGGGTAGCAGTAATGCGCCTTGACTGGCCAGGTCATGGACCATCATGTGCAATGAGTCACACTCGTGAAGCATAGCCTCCTTGTTGTGCATCGCTCCCGAAAGGATGATTCGGTCAAATTGGTACAATTCCTGTAATTTGTCCGCACTGCCGTGGTAACGCTTGGTGACGATGATGTCATTGAGCGAGAGGCGATGGCTGGTGGTCGCATGTTTCCACTTGCCGCTGCCCACGGCAAGGATGCGTCTGCCCATGAGATAGGCATGCGGAGGACTGATTAACACACCGTCCATCCGCAGGGTGTCACTGTCGGTGAAAAAATGCAGCTCACCGATGTTGTGACGGGCGATAAAGCCAGCGTAATAGCGGGAAAAGGAAGCCGAGTCGGTATCTTCATCATCAGGTATCCAAACGTACCCCTTGCCGTTGTCATAGTACATGATTGGGGTGTTGGAGAAGGAATTGAAGATGATGAGACCACGGTTTGTGGTTCGTGCATCGATCCACAATGAATGGAGGAAGAGAACAATCAATGCTCCCCCGGCGCCCAGCAGGTATCGGTAGTTGTGGTGATAGAGCCACATCAGGAACAGCAGGATTACCACAAAGTATGCCACCACGCCGAAGGTGCTGACGTATATGCCTCTGATGTGGGATAACGGGATGGTGTTGACAAAGCGAGTAGCACAATCCAGGAATTGATATATCCCGTTGATGGCCCAATCGAGGATGCTGCATTCAAGGCCAGCTGCAGTGACGAGTAGGAACAAGGCTCCTAAAGCCATGAATACGGGCAACACAGGCAAGATAATCAGGTTAGAGAGTACCGACAGGAACGAGACGGTGTGGAAGTAATGTGCACTCAGAGCCGCTGTAGCCAGCATCGCTACCAGTGAGGTGATGACTGTGGATGTGAGGTTGTTGACCCATCGGTACCGGCATTCGAGACCTTGAGGCAATCGGGCGAAAACCAGTATGGCCAACACGGTGATGAAACTTAACTGAAATCCCACATGGAATAGTGCCGATGGTGAGAAGACCAGAATAATCAGTGCCGAAGCCGCCAGGGCATTGAGTGATACCGACCGCCTGAAAAACACAAAAGAAGCAAAGGTGAATCCAATCATGACCGACGAACGCACCACACTGGGCGACAGACCCGTAAACAGCGCAAAAAGCACGATGGCCGCTAATGTGACCACAAGCCGCAGTTTTTTCAACCTGATGTAATCGAGTGGAAACAACAACCACCAGATGATGAGTGCAATAATGCCCACATGTAAACCGCTTAACGCCAACACATGAGCAACGCCAGCACTCGAGAATTCCTGTCTTGTCGCCTGATCGATAAAAGAGCTGTTACCTAAAAGTAATGCCACTACAAATCGTTGTGACTCGGGCGTTAAATTGGAGTTGAATACCCTGTACTGCATGTCGCGCCTCACTTCGGCCATACGGGTCCTCATGGTGGGTGAGTGACCGATTTTTCTTATTTGGTTCAGATTCAAGTGCTGCTGATAGCGGATGCCGTAGGTGTGAAGCAGGTAGCCCGCATATTCCATTTCGTCAGGATTGCCCATGTCGCTCACTTCTGCCAGGGCGGGCTGCCATGCCATCAGGTCACCTGTGCGCAAGGAATAATCACATCCCCTTGTGCTTACCATCACCCTGCACCATGGCAACTCCTCGTCAAGTACTTGGATGACCATGCGTGTCGAGAAATCAGTGTAATCCAGGTTTTCAATCCTGCCACACAGCACGCGGCCACGGCATTGCCCATCGGTGAGTCGTGGCGGGCAATGTATGACTGCACACAGCCATCCCAAGGCCAATGCCGCTAGAGATAAAGGCGCTATAAAGTAATGGTTCCATCGCAGTCTGCCGTATGGGGTCCTCGATTGCTGAATAAGAATCAAATAGAGGGTTGCAGCCAGCACCAGCAATAATAGCGGTGCCCACCAGCAATGCCACAAACCATGTATCAGAATGCCAGTGATGAAAGGCACCAGCACACGCAAGATGGGAATTCTGGAAAGTACCGATTGGGAGGACATGAGATGTGGAATCAACGGTCGTCTTGAGTCCAGATCTCATAAGAGTCAAATGCCTGCAGGAGCAGCATCTCAATGCCGTTTTTGGTCTCGGCCCCATACTGGGCTGATTTCTTCATGAACAAGGTCTCCTCGGGGTTATAGATCAGGTCATAGCAGATGTGGTCCTTGGTCAAGAAACGATAGGGGAAGTCGGGACATAGATTGTCGTCGGGATATTTACCCAGCGGTGTGGCATTGACAATGATTTTGTAGGAAGCCACCATCGCACGTGTGATTTCCTCATAGATTAATGTGTGTTCCGACTTGCGGCGTGATACCAGTTGCACATCGATGCCATGGCGGGTAAAAGCGGCCTTGACGGCCTTGGCGGCACCACCGGTTCCCAGCACCAGCGCACTCGTGCGTTGAGGTGTCAAGATGCTGTCGATGGTCTTTTCAAATCCCACAACATCGCTGTTATATCCCCGCAACTCCAACAGTTCTCCAGTCTGTGGGTCACGAATAAATCGGATGACATTGACCGCTCCAATCTCGCGGGCATCCTCATCCAGGGAATCCAGATAGGGGATGACGGCTTCCTTGTAGGGGGCGGTGACATTCAAACCGTTAAGGTTAGGATACTCGGCAATCACTTCCATGAGCAGCCCCAAATCCTCGATTTCAAAATTGATGTATTGCGCATCAATATCCTCGGCGAGGAATTTTTGATTAAAATAGTCAAGCGAGAATGAATGCACCAGCGGATAGCCAATGAGTCCATACAGATATTTACAAGCGAGTGGAGATTTCATAACGGTAAGTCTTATTTTGGTTGCAAATTTAGTCACAAAACTTGTATTTGCCATTGATAATGGTAAGTTTTTTGGCCAATTCGTTTCATTTTTTTGTTAGAAAATGCCTTTTAAGCGCATTTATGAGGCTTAAATTAGATGAAAAATCACTAAAATGGCACTCACTTAGGAAACAAATTATTAATTTTGTCGTTCAAATCAGATAAAGAAATGAGATAATGAAGTTTTTCACTAAGAACGTAAAAATAGCGCTTACAGTCCTGGTGGGCCTGGTGTTGCTCTACTGGGGTGTTAATTACCTGAAAGGAATCAATCTGCTGACGCCGGCCAACTATTTCTATACCGAGGTTGAGAGTGCCAACGGGTTATTGGAATCCACTCCGGTTACCCATAACGGCTTCCAGGTGGGCCAGGTAAGGGAAATCAACTATGATTATCAAAAAAACAAGATTACCGTCATGTTGTCTATGGACAAGGAGATGAAGGTGCCCGAAGGCAGTACTATAAGTATGGTATCAGGACTCCTGGGTGGGACATCGCTCGTTCTCAACTTGGGTCATGGCGCAACCGCGATGAAGTCGGGTAGCTACATCCCGTTGACCGATGTGCCGTCGCTGGTCGATAATGTCAAGGACAACGTGGTGCCCATGATGACCGATATGTTGCCCAAGGTTGATTCCATCATGAACAATGTCAATGATTTGACTGGTAATCCAGCGCTGCTGGCTGCCTTGACAAGGCTTGACGCCATCACACGTCAGCTTCAGGTCACTTCCCAGCAACTCAATGCGTTAATGAGTGGTTTGAACCGCAGTGTTCCTGGTGTGATGAACAATGTCAACGGCATTACAAGCAATTTGTCGGGCGCATCCAGCAACATCACTGACCTGTCGGCATCGCTCAAGGAGTTACCCCTCGATGAGACGATGAACAAACTCAATACCACACTATCCAATCTGCAGGCATTGAGTGAGCAATTGAACGACAAGAACTCATCGCTGGGCAAGATCATGAACGACCGTGAACTCTACGATAACGCCAATCATGCTATCGCTAGCCTTGACTCGCTGCTGATCGACATCAAGGCCAATCCCAAGCGATATATCAACGTCAAAGTCTTCTGATGATGTTAACCAATTCAATAACAATGACGCAACGTCGACTGGGGTCAAAAAATGCCCTGAATTGACAGCTAAAAATCTCTATTTGGATTGATTCTAAATAGAGATTTTTTTGAAAATTACTGTTTTCAGTCCTTGGGATTTTGAAATGATGAAATAACAGGGTTTTGCGGTAGTGCCAAAATGGATAGGAAAATGTAACAATAGTGTTAAGTTACTGATAATGAGCGTTTTGTTGGTTTCTGTTGGGGCTGAAATTTTAAAAATTGTAAATGGTGTTGTAAACCTTTGTTTTTCAATATTATTATCGTCAAAATGAAATTTCCAAATTTTTTCGACACTTTTTTAAAAGAAATTATTAACCGAAATTTGTACTGCTAAAAGCACAAAAACAAACCAACCGTTACTAAGCAAAATTTGAGTGAAATGATTAACGTTGCACAACAGTGGAACCGCTGCCTTGACGTCATTAAGGCAAACCTGCCGGCCGAGCAATTCGATGCTTGGTTTGCTCCCATTGTTGCCGTTGATTTTGACCAGAAAAACGACCGTGTGACGCTTAGGGTCCCCTCCCAATACTTTGTGGAGCAGATTGAGGGACGCTATTTCAATATTATCTCGACCGCCATGAAGCGTGTGTTTGGCGAGAACGTCAAGCTTACTTATAGATATAATGTGGTGGGTAACGATGACGCCAGTGCCGTGGAGCAGGTCGAGGACAATTCTAGTGCCAAACTCAAGATTGATCTTAAAATCCACAAGCCTCGTGTCGCTAACCCCTTTGAGCGTGACGACATGCTTGAGGATATTGACCCGCAGCTGAACCCCCGATATACCTTTGATAACTATTGCAGCAGCATGAGCAACAAGCTCGCTGTCAGCATCGGTCATGCAATTGCCGAGCATCCCGAGATCAAGACCTATAACCCATTGTTTGTCTTTGGCTCAACTGGTGTCGGCAAGACGCATCTCTTACAGGCTATCGGCATCAAGCTCAAGGAAGATAATCCTCGCATGAGGGTGCTCTATGTGTCATCTCGCGTCTTTGAGAGCCAGTACACAACTGCTGTTCAGCAGAAGAAAATCAACGACTTCATTAATTTTTACCAGAGTATAGATGTGCTCTTGCTTGACGACATCCAGTTCTTTGCCGGCAAGCCAGGCACCCAGAATACATTCTTCCACATTTTCAATCACCTGCACCAGCACCAGCGTCAGTTGGTGATGTCCAGTGACTGCCGCCCCAGCGACCTTGATGGCATGGAGCCGCGTCTCATTTCTCGTTTCAAGTGGGGCATGGCTGTGGAATTGGGGAAGCCTGACTTTGACTTGCGTCGCAGGTTCCTCAGCATGAAAGCTGCACAAGATGGCCTGACCATCGGCGGCGATGTGCTTGATTTCATTGCCACCAATGTTACCGAGAGTGTGCGTGAACTTGAAGGGGTCATGGTTGCACTGCTGGCCCACGCGACCATGCTTGGACAGGAAATTACAATTGACCTGGCACGCAGCATTATCGGCAACACCGTCAGGGTAAGCCAGAAACAGGTCACCTTTGAATCCATTGCCGAGACAGTTGCCGATTACTATAATCTGCCTACCGATTTGATCTACGGCAAATCTCGCAAGCGAGAAATCAGCGATGCACGCCAGCTGGTGATGTATCTGGCCAAGAAGGAGGCTCAAATGTCATCAACCAGCATTGGTGCCAAGCTCGACCGAACCCACGCCACAGTGCTGCACGCTTGCATCCAGATTGAGCAGCGCATGTCGATTGAGAAAGACTTCTCACGAGAAGTACAGGCTATCACTGCAAGCCTGACGCAATAAATCTTCAAAAGTCAAGAATATCATTTACAGCAAGGACGGACCCAACAAATTCGGGTTCGTCCTTTTTTCTTTTTTCTCAAGGAATGATTCCTGAGATCACAACAGTTGCATGGCGATGTGGGCACAGGCTTCGGCATCGGCCAACGCGTTGTGGTGAAAGCGAAGGTCATAGCCACAGTAAGCGGCTACGGTTTGCAGCTGATG
Source organism: uncultured Prevotellaceae bacterium (assembly GCA_900317835.1). GTDB lineage: Bacteria > Bacteroidota > Bacteroidia > Bacteroidales > Muribaculaceae > Sodaliphilus. The sequence continues at coordinate 14,998 of ONIL01000001.1, forward strand.
ATTAGGAAGTTGTTTAAGCTTGCGCTTGGCGGCGACGCAAGTACAATGAAACTCATAGTCAGGATAATCCATTTGGTAACAACGGAAGACGGCTTTCAGGCAGCTCTCGTCAAAGGACTTGTTGTGCGCCACCAGGGGTAAGCCCTCAATGAGGGGCTCAACCTGTGCCCACACTTGAGGGAATATGGGAGCGCCATCGGTGTCCTCGTGTCCCAAGCCATGAACGCGCTGACACCAATAATTGTAGTAGTTGGGCTCAGGCTTGATCAGTGAGTAGAATGTATCCACTATCTTGCCACCCCGCACAACTACCACGCCCAACGAGCACACGCTGGTGCGCTCACTATTAGCCGTTTCAAAGTCTATTGCCGCAAAGTCCAGCATCGTCAGTATAAGTCATTTTGATGACAAAAATAATACATTTATCAGTCAAAAATGCACTTTGACAGATAAATTCACTGGAGTTTTAAACATTTCACCCTTTCGGTAGTCAAAAAGTGGCGCAAAACGAATTGTTGATTAAAAAAAAGTGCGTAAATTTGTAGGTTAATATCGTGGCACTCGTGCTAGCCTGGGGCTATAGTGAGCCTGCAGTGCGGTGCCCGAAACAGATTTAAAAGTACAAGAAAGAATGGACAACGATCGAATTCTAGAGATCAACATTGAGAACGAAATGAAGACCAGCTACATCGATTATTCGATGTCGGTCATTGTTTCGCGTGCGCTGCCCGATGTGCGCGACGGCTTCAAGCCAGTGCACCGCAGGGTACTCTATGGTATGGATAAGTTGCGTAACTACTCCAACCAACCCTACAAGAAATCGGCACGTATCGTGGGTGATGTGCTGGGTAAATACCATCCCCACGGCGATTCATCGGTTTATTTGGCCATGGTCCGTCTGGCCCAAGATTGGGCGATGCGATATCCTCTGGTTGACGGCCAGGGTAACTTCGGCTCGGTAGATGGCGACAGCCCTGCCGCCATGCGTTACACCGAGGTGCGTCTCGACAAGATGGGCGAGAGCATGATGGAGGACATGGACAAGAATACCGTTGACTTTGTGCCCAACTTTGACAACACGCTTGAAGAGCCTTCAGTGCTGCCCACCCGCATCCCTAACCTTCTGGTAAACGGTGCAACGGGTATCGCTGTCGGCATGGCTACCAACATGGCTCCCCATAACCTGGGCGAGTGCATCGACGGATGCCTGGCGTTGCTCGAGGATCCCGAGATGCAAGTAAGCGACCTGATGAACTACATCAAGGCTCCTGATTTCCCCACGGGCGGTATCATCTACGGTTACCAGGGTGTGAAAGACGCCTTTGAGACCGGTCGCGGCCGCATTGTCGTGCGCGCTAAGGCTGAGATTGAGACCGAGCACAATCATGAGCGCATTGTGGTCAACGAGATTCCTTACAATGTAAACAAGAAGGACCTTATCGAGAATATTGCCCGTCTGGTCGAGGAAAAGAGGATTGACGGCATCAGTGACATCAACGACGAGAGTGACCGTCATGGCATGCGCATCGTTATTGATGTGAAGAAGGACTTCAATCCCAACGTGCTGCTCAACAAGCTCTACAAGATGACCGAGTTGCAGTCGTCCTTTAGCGTGAACAATGTGTGTCTGGTCAACGGCCGACCCATGTTGCTCAACCTCAAGCAGCTGCTGCACTACTTCCTTGAGCACCGTCACGAGGTGGTAATCCGTCGCACTGAGTATGACCTCAAGAAGGCTAAGGAGCGCGCTCACATCCTGGAAGGACTCATCATCGCCAGCGATAACATCGACGAGGTCATTGCCATCATCAAGAGCAGCGATTCGACCGAACATGCCATCCAGCGCTTGTGTGAACGCTTCAATTTGAGCGAGGTACAGGCTCGTGCTATCGTTGAGATGCGTCTGCGCCAGCTCACTGGATTGGAGCAGGAGAAGCTGCACAACGAGTTGGCCGAGGTTCGCAAGACTATCGAACACCTGCAGGCTATCCTCGACGATCCCGCCGAGTGCCGCAAGGTCATCGAGGAGGAATTGCTCGAGGTCAAGGAAAAGTTCGGCGATGAGCGCCGCACTCAGATTGAATATTCCAGTGAGGAGATGAACGCTGAGGACTTCTATAGCGACGATCCCATGATCATCACGATCTCCCACTTTGGCTATATCAAGCGCACCCCGCTCAAGGAATACCGCGCTCAGGCTCGCGGTGGAGTGGGGGCCAAGGGTAGTGACACCCGCGATGAGGACTTCATCGAGTATGTCTATGAGGCTACCAACCACAATTACATGTTGTTCTTCACCGCAACCGGGCGTTGCTTCTGGCTGCGCGTGTTTGAGATCCCCGAGGGTGCCAAGAACAGCAAGGGACGTGCTATCCAGAACCTGCTCAACCTGGATGCCGAGAACCGCATTATGGCCTTTGTCCGTGCAACGGCGCTTACCGATCCCGACTATAATCAGTCACATTATATTGTATTTGCTACCAAGAACGGTATCGTGAAGCGCACGCGGTTGAGCGAGTACTCACGACCCCGTGCCAATGGTGTGCGTGCCCTCAATATTAACGATGATGATCGTCTTGTGGGCGCCATCCTGACAGAGGGCGACAGTGAGGTCATCCTCGCCAACAGCAAGGGCTTCGCAATCCGCTTTGCTGAGACCACCGTGCGTTCCATGGGCCGCACTGCTACAGGTGTTCGCGGTATGCGCCTGAGTGAAGGCGACGAGGTGATTGGCATGATTTGTATGCGTTCCGGTACCCGTGACAATGTGCTTGTCGTTTCGGAGCAAGGCATGGGCAAGCGAAGCGCTCTGGAGGATTACCGTGTAACTAACCGCGGCGGTAAAGGTGTTAAAACTATTAACATAACGCCAAAGACTGGCAAGCTTATTGCTATTAAGAATGTGAATGATGACAACGACCTTGTCATCATCAACAAGAGCGGTATCGCCATCAGGCTTAAGGTTAGTTCACTCAGGGTAGTGGGACGCGCGACACAAGGCGTGAGACTCATCAACCTGGAGAAGAAAAACGACGAAATAGCAAGCGTTTGCAAGGTGGACACCGAGCCCGAGACTACCGACGAAGAAAGCGTTCGCGATGCCTTTGCTGAGGGCCAGAACGAAACACCTGCAACCGATGAGCAAATCAATAATGACGTTAACGAGAATCAAGATAACGAACAAAACAACGAGAACGAACAAACATTATAAACCAAGTTAATTTGTTAAGAAAAATGAAAAAAATGATTCTTTTCGGCGCAGCCGCCATCATGATGGCGTTTGGCGCATCGGCTCAGATGAGCCTCGTGAAAGACCTCGCCAAGAAGGCTGCTTCGGGTAATCTAAATGATTTGGCCACTGTGCTTGAGCAAATTGAACCGGCTCTCACCAATCCCGAGAGCGCTAAAGACGTGCTCACATGGTACACCGCCGGTAAGGCTGCATTCGGCTTGTATGATGAATTGTATAAGATGAAGCTGATGGGCCAACCCGTTGAAGACGACATGATGAGTCAGGCCCTGAGCGCTGGTTACGAGTTCTATCAGACAGCACTGCCTCTTGACACGATAGTTGAGATGGACAAGAACGGCATGCCCAAGCTGAATAAGGACGGAAGCAAAAAAGTGAAGACCAAATACAGCAAGGACATTATCGGTGCGCTCACCTCTCACATGGGTGACATCGCTAATGCCGGTAACATTTTCTTGCAGGCTAGTGATTGGGAGAATGCTGCCAATGCTTTCGGTAACTATGCCGATATTGCTAGTTCGCCCTTCGCTATTGCTAACGGAGTTGCCGCTCCCGACAGCACTCTGAGCCAGGTGCGTTTCTTCCAGGGTTATTCACAGTACCAGATTCAGCACTTTGCCGAAGCCTATGAGAACTTTACCAAGGCTCGCAAACTGGGTTACACCGACAACAACATTGTTGATTTCCAGACTTCATCGTTGGCCAACATGGTTCAGGCCATGCTTGACAAGGAAGAGTTTGAAAAAGCTTATGCCTTCATTGACAATGCTCTCAAGGGAGACCCCATGAATGGTACCCTGCACGACATCAAGGGATTCACTGTTGAGTTGAAGGAAGGTGTTGATGCCGCATTGCCCTTCTATCGCAAGGCTGTTGAGGTTGCCCCTGACTATGCAAACGCTCACTTCGATGTTGGCCGCTGCCTCTACCTGCAGGCTCAGAAGATCATTGACGACAATCCCAACGCCACCAACAAGGAGCTCATTCCCAAGATCAAACCGATCTATGACGAGGCTATTCCTTTCTTGAAGAAGGCTTCAGAGCTCAACCCCGATGACAACAAGGCTAAGAACGTCCTTGACGACATCCTCTACAAGTTTGAGGTGATGGGTGTGAAGTAATGTAACAAGCAAAGAGTTATTTATTTTTGGCGAGCGGTCCAAGGGAATGACCTCCTTGAACCGCTCGTCTATTTCTGTGCTATTGCGTGGTTGTCGAAAAATGACTATTTTTGCAGCCGTTTATAATCAAGGAGGGATTATTGTGAAAAGAATTATAATCATCTTTGCCGCATTGGTGACGTTATCTTTCAGCGCCACAGCACAGCGTCATCTCATCGGTGAGACAAAGAAAGCCATCAGCGGACTCACAATGACCGTTGACAGCTATGAAAAGGCTTTTACTAAGTTCAAGCCGGCACTCACCCATGAAGAGACATGCAACCATCCAGGCACTTGGACTCTAGCCAATCAAATCAAGATTGAACAGTTCGACAAGTATATGGATAACCGTCGAGTAGGCAAGAAAATCAATATTCAGTCAATGGGACACACCTTGATTGATGCTTATGACTATGGCATGAAAGCCCTCAGCCTTGACACTATTCCGGTGCTTGACAAAAAGGGGGCGGCCGTCATTGACAAAAAGTCCAAGCGGCCCAAGGTGAAGACACGCTTCAGCAAGGACGTTGTGAACCGCTTGCTTGAACATCACGACAACTATCGTGTCGTGGGCAGCGAACTTTATAACATCAAGGATTGGGATGGTGCTTACCGGGCTTGGGACGATTACTGCAAGATGGCGGCCCGTATCGATGATCCACGCTGGATCAAGCCTGACAGCATTGTTGCCGAGGTGCGCTACTATCAGGGCATAGCAGCCTGGCAAAAGACCGACACCATCGATGCTGTGCGGCTGTTCAGCGTCGCACGTCACATGGGCTATAACCGCAAAGAGGCCTATGACTATGCGTTGGTGTGCCTCAATGACCTGGGCAATGAAGCCGAGGTGGTGAGGCTCGCTTGGGAAGCCTACCTCAAGTTTGGTATCAGTGATCCACAGTACATACGCATATTGATCAACAACTTCATTAACCGTGAGGATTTCTCGGGTGCCAACGACCTGATTGATGAGGCGATGGCTGTTAATGCCGAGGATGACGAACTGCTCAATCTCAAGGGGCTGGTGGTCGAGAGCCAGCAAGGAATCTTTGAGGCGTTCCCTTACTATCAGCGTTGCATTGAACTGAACGACAGTAATGCCAGTGGCCTGTTTAATGTGGGGCGTTATTTCTACAATAAGGCCCAGGAGACCCGTCAGAACAGCCATCTGTATGGCAAGCGCCTTGCCGACCAGGTTAATCCCATCTACCGTGAGGCTTTGCCTTATTTGGAGAAATCGTTCGCTATCAATCCCCATAACGAGGAGTTGATCAATGCCTTGCGTGACATCTATTACAAGTTGGGCGAGGGAGAGAAACTGCAGTCGATTGAATCGATAAAATGAGGATTAAGTGATAAAAAAACCGTGGCAACGTCATTAAATGTTGCCACGGTTTTTATTTCTTGTTGTGAATGACGGCGATGATGTCACGATTTCCTCACGATGCCACGGGCGCTGCCTTTCACAAAGTTGACAATGATGTCACGCTCAGGGCTTGCCGGTAGCTCATTGACAGCTTCAAGAGACTGTGTGATGTTCAATCCCGAGTCATAGATGGTGCGGTAAACGTCGGCAATGGCGTCAATCTGCTCGCTTGTGTAGCCGCGGCGGTGCAGGCCCACCTTGTTCACGCCTTCATAGGCGATGGGATAACGTGCTGCCATGCAATAGGGCGGAATATCCTTGTTAACAAGCGCACCACCTTGAATCATCACGTGGCATCCGATTTTGGTAAACTGATGGACGAGCGCTCCACCTCCGATGATGGCCCAATCGTCAACAACGACCTCACCAGCAAGCTGTGCCGAGTTAGACATGATGACATGATTGCCCACGTTGCAATCGTGTGCCACATGGCAATAGGCCATGATGAGGCAGTTCTCGCCAACGACGGTTTTGCCCTTGGAAGCGGTGCCACGATGTATGGTGACGAACTCACGAATTACTGTGTTGTCTCCAATAATTGCCACGGTGTCTTCTCCTTGAAATTTCAGGTCTTGTGGGATGTCGCCCACAACGGCGTTTGCGTGGATGTGGCAGTTCTTGCCGATGCGTGTGCCACAGCGCACAACGGCACCACTGTCGATGATGGTTCCGTCGCCAATCTCAACGTTGGCATCGATGGTCACAAATGGGCCGATGGTTACATTTTCGCCAATCTTAGCGTCAGGGTGAACGACGGCAAACTGATGGATATTCATTATTACTATTATTGCTTATTGATAGTATATAGTTACTTTTTTACTCGGGATTCTTGACAATCTGTGCCATGAACTCTGCCTCAGTGACAATTTTCTCGCCCACAAAGGCATAGCCCTTCATCACTGCGGTGCCGCGACGGATGGGCGTCATCAGTGACAGGTGGAAAATGAGCGTGTCGCCGGGAACAACCTTGCTGCGGAACTTCACGTTGTCAATCTTCAGGAAATAGGTCGAATAATTCTCAGGATCATCCACACTGCTCAGCACCAGTATGCCGCCCACTTGAGCCATTGCCTCGACTTGAAGCACGCCAGGCATGACAGGCTCGTTGGGGAAGTGACCCTGGAAGTACGGCTCATTGACGGTAACGTTCTTGATTCCCACAATATGCTTCTTGCCCTTCTCGATAATCTTGTCAACGAGTAGCATGGGATAGCGATGGGGCAGCATGGAACGTATCTGGTTGATGTCGTAGAGTGATTCCTTGTTCGGGTCATAGATGGGCGCCTGCACGTTTTGATAACGCAACTCTTGGCGTATCTTCTTAGACAGTTGGGTGTTGATGGTGTGTCCAGGACGGGTGGCAACAATACGGCCTTTCAAGGGACGGCCAATCAAGGCCAGGTCACCTAACACGTCGAGCAACTTATGGCGTGCAGGCTCGTTCTTGAATGCCAGAGGCTTGTTGTTGAGGTAGCCCAGTTCGCCAGCGGGTTTGTGGGGCACGTTCATCACGTCGGCCATGTGGTCCAGGTCCTCCTGCTTCATGGGCGAGTCATAGATGACGATGGCATTATCCAGGTCACCGCCCTTGATGAGGTTGAGCTGGATGAGTGGCTGCACCTCACGAACAAAAACAAACGTGCGGCTGCCAGCAATTTCCTGCTTGAACAGTTTGATATCGGTCAGCGATGCAAACTGGTTGCCCAATACGGGAGAGTCATACTCAACCATGCAGTCGATTGAGAAATCGTCATCAGGCAAAACAATGAGTGACGAGCCGGTTTCCTTGTCAACAACCTTGATGCGTTGCTTCACGACATAGAACTCCTTTTCGGCTTCCTGTTCAACGATACCTGCTTTTTCAATTTCCTGGCACCAGATGATGGCACTGCCGTCAAGAATGGGTACCTCGCCACAGTTCACCTCAATCAGGCAGTTGTCTATACCGGCGGCATACAAGGCTGCCATGGCGTGCTCAATGGTGCTCACACGGGCTTCCTTGTTGCTCTTGCTGGCAATGACGGTGCCGCGTGTGGTCTCGATGACGTGCTCGGCAAGTGCTTGTATAGTAGGTTGCCCTTCCAGGTCAATGCGCTTGAACACATAACCGGTGTTCACGTCAGCAGGCTTGAATGTAGCCGTTGACATTTGTCCCGTGTGCAAGCCCTTGCCCTTGACGGTGAAGGCGTTTTTCAGCGTTGTTTGTTTCATATTTTGGTTTCCAGTTTTTGATCCTAAATGGAACAAGGCTACAGTTTCTTCTTCAGTTCCTTGATGTCATTGTACATTTCGCCAAGTCGCTTGAGATAAACGGTTTGACGTGCAAATTCCATCGCGGGTTGCACGGGGGCTCCCAACCACTTGCCACCGCTACCGATGCTGTTGTCAACACCGGTCTGTGCGCCGATGCCGTTCTTGTCACCAACAGTGATATGGCCGGCAAAGCCCACTTGACCGCCCACCATGTTGTACTTGCCGATCTTGGTTGAGCCGGCAACGCCCACCTGGGCTGCCATGACGGTGCTCTCTCCAACCTCGACGTTGTGGGCAATCTGGATAAGGTTATCAAGCTTGGCGCCTTTCTTGACTACAGTGGCACCCATTGTGGCACGGTCGATGGTCGTGTTGGCACCAATCTCAACGTCATCCTCGAGAATGACAATACCCACTTGGGAAATCTTCTCGTAAGAACCGTCTTCTTTGGGTGCGAAACCGAAGCCGTCACCGCCGATAATGGCGCCACCCTGCACAATGCAGCGGTTGCCGATGCGGCAGCCATGATAAATCTTGACTCCAGGATACAGGATGACATCATCGCCCAAGGTTACTCCATCACCGACATACACCTGAGGGTATATCTTGACATGCTTGCCAATGGTCACACCGTTACCGATGTAGGCAAATGCACCGACATAAACATCGTCGGGCAGGGTAGTGCCTTGGCCCACGTGAATGGGGTCTTCAACGCCTTGTTTCTCTGGGCTCTGGCTGCTGACGAAGTTCAACAGGTCGGCAAGTGTCTTGTAAGGATCATCAACACGAATGAGCGTTGCCTTGACTTCCTGTTCGGCAACAAAATCTTTGCGAACGAGCACCGCCGAGGCTTGCGTGGTGTAAATGAAGTGGGTGTATTTTGGATTGGCGAGAAAAGTCAAGCAACCAGGTGTGGCTTCCTCGATTTTAGCATAGTTGTTAATTACGGTTGAGGCATCGCCATCGACCGTACCGTTAACCATTGCTGCAAGTTGTTGTGCAGTAATTTCCATGATGTAGTTAAATATTGACTAGTCTTTTTAAAAACAGCTGCAAAGTTCGCAAAAAAAACACAATATCACAACATTATAGTGGTGACAATCGCTCGTGATGTGCCAAAAAGGACACTTATTTGTCTATTTTGGCATCGTTTTGCACTATTTAGCGCTGTGCTTGAGTAATTCGGTGATTTTTGCTTCAATGATTTCAGGCGCTTGCAATCCCATGAGGGTCTGGTAGTCGCCATTGGGCGCAACGAACAGCAACAGTGGTATGGCCTCAACGCGGAATTCCTGAGCCAGTTCAGGCTCTTGGTCAACATCGATGCGCTTGAAGATCACTTCACCCTTGTGGCCTTTCTCAATTTCATCAAGAATGGGAGAAAGCTCCTGGCAGGGTCCGCACCATGTAGCGTAGAAATCGACAACCATCGGTTTGGAACTCAGGAGAGTTGATTGCTTGATCCAGTCGCCTTGTTCGTCTTCTTGGGTATTGGTTGCCATTTCGCTTTGGGAATTCTCGACCGTTGTGTTGTTGTCTTGGTGATTTCGATTGCAAGCCAAGAGCAACAGGAGCGCCGTTAAGCAGAAGAATATCTTTCTCATTTAATGTTAAAGTATGAATGGTTGTTCAACTTATTGCAGTTTTCCTTTTCCCAGACGTGTGATTTGTGGCTCGCTGCCTGTGCAGTCCACAATAGTGGAGGGTAGCAACTGCCCCCGGCCTGAATCGATGACGATGTCAACCTTCGACCCGAAGGCTTCAGCCATCAGGCCAGGCTCGCAACGGTAATCCTCATCATCCCCTGGGACCGACGTCGTCAGAATAGGGCCACCCAGAGTGCGCACTATCGAGAGGGCAATCTCGTTATCAGGGATGCGGATGCCCACCGTTCGACGTCCCTTGAATGCCTTGGGCAGTTTGGATAGAGCGGGGAGAATGAACGTGAAAGGCCCTGGCAAATTGGCCTTCATCAGGCGGAACTGGGTGTTGTCAAACTTGGCAAACTGCGCTACCTGAGAGATGTCATCACAGATGATGGACAAGTTCGTCTTGGCCGACTTCATCTCCTTGATGGAACAGATGCGTTCAATGGCCTGGTTGTTGAGGGCATCACAGCCAAGCGCATACACGGTGTCGGTGGGATAGATAATCAAACCACCGTCCTTGAGTGTCTCTACCACTTGGTCAATGTGACGTTGGTTAATATTGTTCTCTAAAATTTCCAGTGTTTCCATATAGTGTTGATTATTTATTCAATTGTTGGCGAATAGATGACCGTTTCAATATTGGTGGCATGGGCATACTTCTTCAGTAGCGAAGCCATCCAGTCAACTGCTTCCCCGACAGGCATCTCGGGAGCAAATGCGTTGATGTTGATCTGTGCTTTAACCGTTAGCTCGGTGAACTTGGTGCGTTCCTCGTCGCTTGTCGGTGTGGCTATGGGTCCTACGGCGTCACAGTAGCACGGCATGCCCTCGATATTGAGCACTCCGCGTCCGATGCCGTGGTACTCGTCTTGGGCAGTGCCAACGCTCATCGTCAGTGTATCACCCACGATGTGGTCTCCGTCAAGGCCACTGATGGCATATCCACTCTTGATAGACACCAGGTTAACCACATCAATAAGGGTTGTCAGACGATAAATGCCAAGACCGCGGATGATGCGGCGGCACAGGGCCTCGCTCGACACGCGGTAACGGCTTGGGTCCTTGCCCAGTGTGCGGTACAGATGACGTGTTGCGGCGATAGCGGGTCGTTGGTTAATCTCCAACAACTGGTAGCGTGCCTTGATATCGGCAGCGGCGGCCTCAATCTCGGTCCACAACTCATCACTTGTCGGTTCGTTCACCACCGTCGCGCTGATGAGGCCGATGCGGGTCTCGGGACACGCCTCAAGAATCCTCGGGTCTATCTTGACTTGAATCATTGCTATCGTTCTTTTTGAAAAAGCCGTTGCAAAGGTACAAAATAGTTTAGAGTTTAGGGTTTAGAGTATGGAGTTTTTTTGATAGAAGTCTCGGTGTTGGATGGGTCATCAATAATAACCGCTTTTATTTAGGCCCTAAACCGTATATTTTAAACTAAAAATATTACCTTTGCCCCATGATGAAGAAATATTTTATGATAGTGGCGTTGTTGGCCATATCCATCGCCACTATGGCCAGTGACATGAAAAATGACGAGTTGACAAAACGCATCGATGCCATCTTCGGTGCAGTGTACAGTAACCCTGCCGAGCCTGGAGCAGCTGTGCTCATCATGCAAGGCAATGACACGGTATATAGCCGCTGCTTCGGTGTGGCCGACATGGAGACTAAGACACCCATCACTCTAGAGACCAACTTCTGCATTGCGTCGGTATCCAAGCAGTTCTCGGCAGTGGCACTGATGCAACTGGCCGAGCAAGGCGTGCTGTCGCTTGACGACCCGTTGTCGAAGTTTTTCCCTGAGTTTCAGGCTCCATTTTTCAAGGAAATCACGTTGCATCACATCATGAGCCATACGTCTGGAATTCCCGACTCACGACCTCGAGATGACCGCAATTTCGTGCTTTACAGCACTGATGTCAATTCAGTGCAATACATGCGCACGCTTGACCGTCTCAATTTCGCTCCAGGTACTCAATATGAGTACATCAATCCCACCTTCCAACTGATTTACCAGATAGTGGAGCGAGCAACGGGCACTCCCTTTGAGACTTATATGCACCAAAACGTATTCGGCCGTGCCGGAATGCAGACGTGCCGTTACTTCGAGCCCGACCGCGCGATTTCATGCATGGCTCATGGTTATGAGCGTGATGACCAGGGGCGTTGGCAGGAGTACGACTATTGCGAGGAGAGTTTCTTTGCCACCAAGGCCGACGGGGCGCTCTATTGCTCTATCAACGACTTTGTGCGTTGGGAACGTGCCCTGCGCGACAATCGCGTGTGGAATGCTTCCAGCAAGCGGCTGGCCTATAAGCCCTGGATACAAATTCCTGCTGATGCCAACTACGGCTATCAGCCTCATACGGGTTACGGCTACGGTTATTTTGTGCAGGACGTCCCTCATGAACCCACACACGTTTATCACTTAGGTGACAATGGCGGTTTCACCATCTATGCCGGCAAGGTCCCTGAGCGTGATTTGATATTCCTGTTCTTCTCGACCCGGCCCGACATCGACCGTTTGGGCATGGTCAATCAGGTCTATCACCTCCTTGGCTTCAACTTCTAGATATAGCGGTTGAAGTGACCGTAAAGGCTAGAATCATGGCTTGATGATCAGATTGTCGGTCGTCATGCGTTTCATGTATTGCTGGATGATTGATTTCATGTGCCTCTCCATGCGAATGCGGGTGGCAGGAGGCATGGTCCCCAATACATTGTGGCTGAAGGTCGAGTCGGTGCGGAATGCGTAGGCGGCCGTCACCTCTTTGCCGTCGAACTGCAGGGCATAATCCCCCATGACAAACTCGTAGGCATCTGCCTCAGGCAGCCAGTGGATGGCGAAACCCTCGTCAGACAGGTCGTTGAGCATGTCGTGACCAAAGGCGATGTAGGGCTTGTCGTAGTGCAGGTAACTTAATACTGTGGGCATGATATCAATCTGTTCGACAACACGCTCCTCGTCATAGCCATGCAGCGATGGGTCGCTTGGGGCATACATAATGATGGGAACGCAATAGTTACCTAATGATGTGCAGTAGAACGGGTCAATTTGCTGACTCACATGGTCGGCTGTAATGACAAATAATGTGTTCTTGAACCAAGGCTGATGGCTCGCCGTGTTGAAGAAGCGTTGGAGGGCGTAATCGGTATAGGCCACGCACTGCTGCAAGGGGCGTTCACCTTTCGGGAAACGGTCTTGATACTTCTCAGGGACTACAAACGGGTCATGCGACGACGCGCTGAACAGTGCCGTCATGAATGGCTCGTGCATTGTTCCCATCTGCTCGGCAAAGAACTGGAAAAACTCCTCGTCCCAGATGGCCCACGTGCCATCAAAATCCTTGTCACCGTCATGATTGGGGGCTGCATTATACTCAGTGCGGCCATAATAACGCTGGAAGCCAGTGGCGCGGGCAAAAGCCTGAAATCCCATCGATCCGTTTTGTGCTCCGTGGAAGAAGGCGGTGGTGTACCCCTTTTTCTCACCCAGTTCTCTTGCCAATCCCGACATGGCGTTCAGCGAAGCTGGCGTGAGGAACAACGGCTCAACGAAGTTGGGCAGCGATGACAGCACTGACGGCATGCCCTCGATGCTCTTGCGCCCGTTGGCATAGGAATACCTGAACGTCATGGCTCCGGCTGTGATCAGCGAGTCAAGGAAGGGTGTGAAGCCCTTATAAGTGCCGTCCCTTAATGTCTTGTTGTAGAACCCGATGTGTTGCTTGCTGTAGCTTTCCAGGATAATCACTACCACATTGCGGGGCATGAAGCCAACACTGTCTTTGGGCTGGTGGAGTGGGGTATAGATGGCAAGAGCCTCATCGTCGCTCATGTAGTTGGGGACGATGAAAGGTGTTTTCTTTAAAGTGCGGAAGATCGAGAAAGGCGTATTTAACACAATACCCGTTTCGGCCGGACGGTTAACATACTGGTTGGCGTTGCTGATGGTGATAGGACGAGTCGCCTTGGTGAAGCCACCTCGTATGGCGCCAATGCACAATGGAATAGCTGCAAATAATGCCAACGTGCGCAACAGGTAGTAACGTGATGTTGCTGATGTCCTCTTGACACGCTCTGGCTGTGGGCGGAACAGCTTCCAGAATGCCCATGTCACCAGCGCGGCCAGCAAGACCAGATACCAGTGGCTCAAGAACTGTCCGCCGAATATTTTCAACATCTCACCCGTGCTCTCGTTGCTGAATTCAGCAAATACCGATGCCGTGGTACGTTTGCCCGTGAAAGGGAAATAGACGCAGTCCATCAGGTTCATATATATCGCGATGCTGTTCACCACCACATAAATCCACCGCGCCACGCGGTAATAACCAGTGCATTCTTTCCAGTGCAACGGCAACAGAAACATCAAGATAATGACGGCATTGGTATATAGGATAGCCGGTGTGTCAAACAACAGTCCGGCGCCAAAAAGCTCCATCGCGTGAGTCGGCGTCAGTGTTCCGGCATAGAGAGACCAGTTGAGCGCCAAGAAAATGGCACGGCACAACGTGTAGGCACAATACACTACAAGCAGGTTCCACACCAGCGCCACAACAGGAGAATCCAGCAATGAGAGATGTCGTTTCATGCTACAAAAGTACAACAAAGTTTAGAGTTTCGGGTTTAGAGTACAGGGATTTTTCTGGTTGCAAGCAACTGTCATGGCACTCAGTTGAAGTCAGAACATCAACTTTAAACTCTAAACTGTAAACACAAAACTAAAAAAGTCGTACCTTTGTGCCCAAATTCAGAAAATCACTACAATGGCAGAATCATCCCTATTGCAACGACTCGAGGGCCTGGATGCCCGATTTGAGGAGATTGGCACGCTGATTACCGACCCCAGCGTTATTGCTGATCAGCGTCGCTATGTTAAACTCACCAAGGAATATAAGAGCCTGGAAACATTGCTTAATGCCACTCACCGCTACCGCAAACTGCTCGAGGACATTGAGCAGGCCAAGGCCGTGCTCGATGCCGAGACCGATGAGGACCTGCGCGCGATGGCGCGTGAGGAAATCGAGGCCAACCAGACTGAAGTGCCTAAACTTGAGGAAGAAATCAAGCTCTTGCTCATCCCCGAGGATCCCGAGGACAGCAAGAACGTGGTGCTCGAGATTCGTGGCGGCACGGGTGGTGACGAGGCAGCGCTGTTTGCAGGAGACCTGGCGCGTATGTACACCCGCTATTGCGAGACCAAGGGCTGGAATGTGCAGATGTCATCTTGCAGTGAGGGCGCCGTGGGTGGTTTCAAGGAGGTGGTTTTCAGCATCACAGGCGATAATGTGTATGGCACGTTGAAATATGAATCAGGCGTTCACCGCGTGCAGCGTGTGCCTGTGACCGAGACCCAAGGCCGCGTACATACCAGCGCTGCCAGTGTGGCCGTGCTGCCCGAGGCCGAACCGTTTGACGTCCACATCAACGAGGGCGAAATCAAGTGGGATACCTTCCGCAGTGGTGGCGCCGGTGGCCAGAACGTGAACAAGGTGAACAGCGGTGTTCGCCTGCGCTACATGTGGACCAACCCCAACACGGGCGAGCAGCAGGAAATCCTCATCGAGTGTACCGAGACGCGCGACCAGCCCAAAAACAAGGAAAGGGCATTGGCGCGCCTGCGCACCTTCATCTATGACCATGAGCATCAGAAGTATATGGACGATATCGCCTCTCGCCGCAAGACCCTCGTCTCGACGGGTGACCGCTCGGCCAAAATCCGCACCTACAACTATCCGCAGGGACGCATCACCGACCACCGCATCGGCTATACCATCTACAATCTGCCCGCCTTTATGGACGGAGACATCCAGGACTGCATCGATCACCTTATCGTGGCTGAGAACGCCGAGAAACTCAAGGAAGCCGAACTGTAGGACCTTGCCAACACTACTGTTAAAATTATGTTAAAACGCCGTTTTGATGTCTCAAAGCGGCGTTGTCATGTGTCTATATATCGGATGTGAATCTATAATCCATCCATAAGACACAATTCAGTAACAATTAGTGTGCACTGGAGCCTACGCGGGTTCCAGTGCTGTGTTAATGGGATGCAAAAAAATCCCGGATTCTCTGGATGATGGCCGCCGGGTCGTTCTCGTCGCGGCTCAGGCGCTCCATGGGGCACCAGCCGTCCCCAGTGCGGTTGATGATGTGATCTACCAGTGTGCCGCATTCGGCCGTGACGCCATGGTTTTGCAGCAGTGCTAACGCCGGCTCGCTCATCACATCGGCCCACACTTGCTTAACACCTCCTGCTACCATGCAGGCAGCAGCGGCCTTGCCCACTGCCTTGTCGGCAATTAAGGCATCGTGGAGTATCTCAGGATTGGTACTGACCAGCGTCAACAAGTCTTTTATTCCGCGCTGGGTATAACGATGAATCTCGCTGTTGGCACTTTTCAATACAAGGGTCAAACCCTCGTCGTGTAGTATATGAATCAATTCTTTCATATTGCAAAGGTAGCATAATTAGAGAAATAATTGTAATTTTGTCGCAGTTTGTTAAAAATGAAAAGAAAATGAGGATAGGAATCATTGTGGCGATGGGCAAGGAACTTGACTTGCTCCTACCATTGTTGAACAATAGTGAGGAAAGCAAGATGGGAGGTTTTGAGTTCCATCGCGGTCGAATGGGCCGTCATGATGTGATGGTGATGCAGTGTGGCATTGGCAAGGTCAATGCAGCAATGGGTACCTTGATGCTCGTTAATCATTTCGATCCCGACTTTGTCATCAATAGTGGTGTGGCAGGCGGTGCTGACTCGTCAGTTAGTGTGATGGACGTCGTGGCTGGAGCCCGTGTGGCTTATCACGATGTGTGGTGCGGTCCCGAGAATGAGCTGGGACAAGTACAGGGTCTTCCGCTCTATTTTGAGGGTTCACAGCGTCTGCTCGATCTTGTGCCTGAACATGAAGGCACTCACAAGGGTTTGATTTGTTCAGGAGACCAGTTCATCGACACCATGGAAGCAGTAAATCGCATCAAAGGCAACTTCCCCGATGCCCTGGCCGTAGATATGGAGTCTGGGGCCATAGCACAAGTGTGTCATATGAACAAGGTGCCGTTCCTCGCCTTGCGTGTCATCAGTGACTCTCCTGGAGCCAGCCATGACAACACCAAGCAGTACCTTGACTTTTGGACCGACGCCCCCCGCGAGTCGTTCATGATAGTTAAAGATATCATCAACAATTTATAAGAATATGGAAAAGATTGCTAGTTTCAAGATTGACCACACCCGACTGTTGCGCGGCATCTATGTTTCGCGGAAAGATTATCTTGCTGGCGGCGATGTTGTGACCACCTTTGATATCCGCATGAAGCTGCCCAACCGTGAGCCCGCAATAAGCCAGAGTGCCTTGCACACTATCGAGCACTTGGCCGCTACCTTCCTGCGTAACCATCCGCAGTGGGGTGACAAGGTTGTCTATTGGGGACCCATGGGCTGTTGTACGGGTAATTATCTGCTTCTCAAGGGTGACCTTGAGAGCCGTGACATCGTGCCACTGATGCAGGAACTGTTCCTTTGGATTGCTGACTTTGACGGCGAGATTCCCGGTGCTAACGCCCATGACTGCGGCAACTACATGCTCAACAACTTGCCCATGGCCAAGTGGGAAGCCCGTAAGTATTACATCGAGGTCCTTATGGACATCCAGCCCGAGAACCTCGTCTATCCCGAAGACTGACACGCATCAGTTAACCAGGGCATAATTCATCCAACTACAAGGGACAACCGATAGCATCTATCAAGTTGTCCCTTGTTATCTATTTTTGGTGTCCTTGTTGGCTGATGGACGAGAGCCGTGCGATTGGTGGCGTTACAGCTCCAGGGCGTCTTTTACTTTCTCAGGTAACAAGGCGAGGTCAAGCACTTCCTTAATGGTGTTGACGTAGTGGAACGTCAAGCCCTTGAGGTACATCTCGTTGATCTCCTCGATATCCTTGCGGTTGTCCTTGCACAGGATGATGTCCTTGATGCCGGCGCGCTTGGCAGCAAGGATTTTTTCCTTAATGCCACCCACGGGCAACACCTTGCCACGCAGTGTGATTTCGCCAGTCATGGCCAAGTGGTCCTTCACCTTGCGTTGTGTGAACGATGAGGCAAGCGATGTCACCATTGTCACACCGGCCGACGGGCCGTCCTTGGGGATTGCACCCTCGGGCACATGAATATGGACATTGTACTTGTCAAACAAATCAGGATCGATATTGAACAAGGTGCAGTGAGATTTCAGGTATTGCAGTGCAATGACCGCCGATTCCTTCATCACGTCACCCAAGTTGCCTGTGAGGGTCAATTTCTCGCCTTTGCCACGGGCTAGCGATGACTCCACAAACAGGATTTCGCCTCCCACAGCAGTCCATGCTAAACCGGTCACCACACCAGCAAACTCATTGCCCTCGTACTTGTCACGGCTGTAGTCAGGGGCTCCCAGATATTCTTTCAAATCTTCGACTTTGACGCTCGTCGGGTAAGGGTCACCGCTTGCTTTGTGGCGTGCGACACGACGCAGCACCGTGGCAATCTTCTTCTCGAGCTGGCGCACGCCCGACTCACGGGTGTAATCCTCGATGATTTTGAGTATCACCTGTTTGCCAAATTTGATTTCATTTTTCTTGAAGCCGTTCTCCTCCAGCTCCTTAGGTATAAGGTGCCGCTTGGCGATCTCGAGTTTTTCCTCCGAGATATATCCATTAATCTCGATCACCTCCATGCGGTCGAGCAGGGGACGGCTCACGGTCGCCAGACTATTGGCTGTCGCGATGAACAGGATTCTGGACAGGTCATAGTCCACATCCAGATAATTATCGTGGAAATGGCCATTCTGTTCAGGGTCAAGTACTTCGAGCAAAGCCGATGCAGGGTCGCCTTTGAAATCTTGTCCCACCTTATCAATCTCGTCAAGCACGATAACGGGGTTGTTGCTGCCGCACTTGGCGAGGGCCGAGATGATTCGTCCAGGCATGGCGCCGATATAGGTGCGGCGATGACCGCGTATTTCGGCTTCATCATGCAGACCGCCCAACGAGATGCGTGCATACTCGCGATGAAGGGCGTCGGCAATCGATTTGCCCAGCGAGGTCTTGCCCACTCCAGGAGGACCATACAGGCATAGGATAGGCGATTTGAGATCGCCACGCAGCTTCAGCACCGACAGATGTTCCAGAATGCGGTCTTTGACCTTCTCTAGACCGTAATGATCATCGTTAAGCTTCTGTTCCACCTTCTTGAGGTCAAAATTATCCTCGGTGTAGGTGTCCCACGGCAGATTGAGCATGTTGTCAAGATAGGCATACTCTACTGAATAGTCTGGAGTCTGAGGATTGAGACGCTCCAGTTTGCGCAGTTCCTTTTCAAAATGTTTCTGGACATTATCGTTCCACTTCATTTTGCTGGCGCGCTCTTGCAATTCTTCGATGTCATCAACATCAGTTCCCAGTTCTTCTTGAATGGTCCTGATCTGTTGCTGCAAGAAATGTTCACGCTGCTGTTGGGACAAATCCTCACGGGTGCGTGACTGGATGTTGGCCTTGATTTCTACGAGTTGTTCCTCTCTAGTCAGCATGGAGTAGAGCAGATAACCGCGTTTCTTGATATCACGCTCCTCAAGCATGTGCTGTTTCTGATCCGAGTCAAAGGCGATGTTTGTAGCAAGGAAGTTCATCAGATACATGGGATTGTCGATGTTCTTCATTGCAAATGCCAGGTCACGACCATTTTGTCCCATATTGCGCAACATGCGCAGAGTCACCTCGACAATAGATTGCATCAGTACCTCAAACTCCTTGTCTCCTGCCAGTGGCTGTCGCTCTTCAACCAGTGTGACTGAGCCACGCAGATAGGGCTGTATCTGGGAAATGTGTTCAAGTTGGCACATCGAGCGGCCTTGCAGGATGACATTTGTCGATCCATCAGGCAGTTCCAGCACCTTGACAATGCTTGCGATGGTTCCAAACCGGTACATGTCGCGTTCGGTCGGATCATCGACATGACTGTCATATTGGCAGATGACGGCAATCGAGCTGTGGCTCTCTTCAGCATCTTTGATCAGTTTCATTGACTTGTCCCGACCCACCGAGACCGGCATGGTCATCGAGGGGAACAGCACCATGTTGCGCAAGGGCAGGATAGGTATGTCATCGGCTTTATTGTCATGAATATCAGCGCTGTCACTCACTTCATGAATCTCAGTGATGATGGGAACGACGCGTGCACCGTTGTCGCTCATCTCACTATCTATATTGTCTAGAAAATCAAACATGATATTGTCTCTATAGCTGGTCTTTAGCATTATAAATGCAAATCGGGTGCCAAAATTACAAAAAACCATCGAATTGGCGAGTAATGGCCGTCATCATTTATATAAAAATAACACAACAAGCGGCCCGCCATTGACACGGGCCGCTTGAATGGGTTTTCAGCGACAAATCATGTCGCAATTACAATGTTCACTTGATGACCTTTACACTCTGGGTCGAGCCATCGCTGTAGGTGCGGACGATAATGTTGACACCTTGTATCGGCTGCTTGTACTCGATACCACGGATGTCGTAATAGCGTTCGCTCACCACGGTCTTGGCCACGTCGGTCTCATTGACAGCAGTGGGAATGTGAATTCCTGCGAACTCGCCACATGCGGGAGTGGTGTGGATATTCTCACTGGTGGGCAATGAATAGATACCGATGTTGCCACCTGCACAAACCAGGTTGCCGGCATAGTCAAATGCCATCTGGAAGATGGAACCGGCGCTATTGCGGGCATCGGCCCTGAATGAATACTTCGGCGAGATGGCCGGAGTGGTGCCTTCCCATGATAGGTCGAAGAACTGCAAGATTCCACTGCCATCGTTAATAACGAGCATGTCGCATGCGTCATTAACGGCAAATCCTGCGCGATCACTGCCATTGAGCATGTCGTTATAGGGTGCGCGACCCGAGTTGAAGGTCACATTGCCGTCATTGTCAACAAACATGAGTGAGGGCACGCCAGCATCATTGTTGCCTGCGCTGCGGTACTGGGCTACCCAGACACCGCGGCCCCCTACATCGGCAATGACGTTACCGTTGGTGTTGAGCTGCCATGCGCCGATGTCAAAGTATTGGCTGGGTGCTGTGGCCCAAGTATCAACCACACTGCCATCAGGCTGGCCGATGTTGTAAACGCCCACACCGTTGCCGAAGTCCTCAAGATAAACATACAGTTTGGTGTCGGCGCCACTGCCGCCAACGGCAACACCTGGTGTTGATGAACCTACGTTCTCGCCATTGTTGGTAATCAAGCCGCTGCCGGCGCGAGTGCCGATGAAGAATTCGGTCCAAGTGCCTTCAATATCCTCGGGATCAGCAATATAAACGCCCGATGTGCCATCACCCCAATCGGGAACATAGAGTTTGCCCTGGGTGTCGATGCCCATGCGGTAGTTACTGCTCCACGAATGGCCTCCACGGTACAAATCGTCGGTCACGCGCTGACCCATCGGGTCGCAGACGTAAACGCCATTGTTCGGGCTAGAACCAGCCGGGCGG
Organism: uncultured Prevotellaceae bacterium; assembly: GCA_900317835.1. Classification (GTDB taxonomy): domain Bacteria; phylum Bacteroidota; class Bacteroidia; order Bacteroidales; family Muribaculaceae; genus Sodaliphilus. The sequence goes on from ONIL01000001.1 coordinate 36,267, forward strand.
TTACCAGCATAGATGGTGCCCATCCTGGGGCTGCATGGAGACTTGTCGACGGCTACAAACAATTGACCGGAATAAGTCTCAACGAGCGGGTTAATGCGCTGGATGGTAGTGATGTTCTCTCCCTCGAGCGTTACTGACCAAGTCATCTCTTCACTAGACATCGCTAACAGTGTCGCATAGTCGAGTTCGATACTGTTCTCGCCCTTCTTCACGTCGGGAACCTCAATAGTTCCTACCTCGTTACCCTCGTTGTCATAGAAGGTGATATAGGCATACAGGGCATCGTCATTGGCATTGAACATGAAGTTGTACACGCCATTCAGGTCGGTAGCTGCAAGACCGTAGGCGTAAATGCCCGGAACAGCAGGCTGAGCATTGGCCAGTGCCGACCACTTGGTGATCTTGTTGTCCTGCATCAAGTAGAGGAAAATGTCCTGATTCTTGACCGCCGCACCAGTTGACATGAATTGACAAGCCATCGGGTCAAGGTCGGTATTGGTCGTAGCAACCAGGGCTGCCTGGTCAAGGCCTGCCGTGATGTCATACAGCTTGATGCCACCCACAGCGGTCTCTTCCATATAAGGCGTTAACATATACTGGTGCTGAGCATACTTGAAGAATGACACGCCTACTGCAGCAGCGTCATCCTCATCACTCTCAAAGCGGCCGACAACCTCGCTGTCAACGCCATTGCTCTTGGCTGTGGCTACCTCAAACGGCAAAATCTTGTCTCCGTCGAGAACGACATGGTCATCGTTGCGGGGCGAGATGGTCAAGACAGGCTCTCCAATCTTGGGTAAGGTGAAGTTACTGCTGGCACTGATGGTCTTTTCAGTATAGGTGGTGCTGGCAATCTGATTGTTGGCGATGGCCAACTTGAGGAACCTCATGCCACCGACGGTGCTAGAGGCGTTGGTTCCGATAATCGTTACCACGCAGTCGTCTGAAGCACCGTTAATAGCCAGTGCCTGCGGACGATAGCGGTAGAAGTTGGCTGAACTCATTGAGGTTACCCATTCAACGGGGTCACTGTCAAAGTCAGCCCACTTGAACAAGCGCAATGTGCCACGCTGGAAACCTGCATCAACATAGTCGTTACCAAACTGCGTCTGAACGCTGTTGATGCCGACGAGTTGATCATCGGCAGTGAAGCAAATGTCGTTCAAGCGGCTATAGAAACCGGCATTATTCGGCTCGGATTCTGCAATGCCATTGATGCTCAATTCCTTAATGATTACCTTTTCGACATTGTTGATCAAGTAAACATGCGGAGTGCCATCCTCGGCATTGGTCAGAACGACGGTAGTATCACCGCGAACGAGCATCCTCTTGATAACGCCATCGAGGTCATATTCGGTGCCTTCGTCACGGGTCAAACTCAGTTTCTCGGGTGCGCTGACATAGGCGGGAAGCTCGGGCTCAGGATAGTTCTGATAGAGGTCCTCGGGGATTACATAATCCTCTTTCTCGAGCATCGGAACAGCGTATGTGGTCTTGTTCGCCTCAACTACGATGTCGCCAGAGGCTTTACTGATCAGTTCCTGCCACTGGGAATCCACCGTAGCGGCAGTGTACTCGCCCAAAGGCTTGTATCCCTCGGCCTCGACACTAATGGTGTAGGAGCCTGGTTCGAGGTCTTCAAACACAAACACACCATTCTTCAGGGTATCGGTCTGGTAGGTGGCTACTGCGTTTCCGTTTTTGTACAGAGTGACTAAGGCTTCATCGATGGGCGCCCACTGGTCCACAGAACCTGCATTGTAGTTGTACAGGTTGTGGATAAGGTGGTTGTGCATGTCCTTAACCGTACCCATAATGTAACCGGTGCTCTCGGGATTGAGGCCGAAGTACTCACCGATACCGCGTGCGATGCGGATACCCTCCTGGTGGCAATAGTCCTTGTTCAAGGCACGATGACGCGCGGGTTGATAGGTATGGAAGTAGCCTTCAATCAGGAAGCCGGGCACGCCATGTTTGAGCACGCCCAGGTAGCCTGTATAGGCAATGCCGGTATTGGGGTCAACGCGAGTTGATGAACTGCCGTAGAAGTCAATGTCACCGCGGATGTTGGGGTTAGACGGACTGTAGTAGTTCATCACATCAATCTCGTTGGTGTAGAATAATGGCCAGCAAGCTTGCGCCATGTCGCGGCTTCCTGGAGCATAGTCTCCTCCAGTGCCGTCGTTGCCACGATAGAGTATCAACGGATAGTTGGTCGAGGTGCCGTCGGTTGAGGCGTTGGAATGGTGAGACAAAAACATATCATAGTTTCCCACCTCAACCTCTTCACAAATCTCAGATAAAGGTCTGTTATAGATTTCAGCGTCGGGGGCACCGCTAACGTAAGGATAAGGGCCATTGAACCACCTCGACATGGTAATGTTTTCGGCCTTCACACCCATCTTGATGAGTGTGGCCCGTGTCTGGATTGATTTCCACAGGTTAGTGTTTGATTCGTAGAAACCGTTGGTGTCGGGACGTCCTGTCTCGGGGAGCATAGGGTAGGGGATTGTTGCCATCGGGCGGTCATTAGGTCCCCAGCTGCCATGGCCGGGATTCAGGTAGATGCGCACCTCGTCGGCTGTCTTGGCCTGCATGATGCCGGCTGCCATGATGGCGGCTACAGCAAGTAATAATATCTTTTTCATAGCGGTCATCATTTGGATACATTAATAATATATGCCTCGCCTTGTGGAGTGCTGAAAACAATCTTTCCGGAAGTGGCATGGGGATACATGGCGATAGTGGAATCGTCGGTCAGTACTTGGATAGTACCGTCAAGAGTGGCAGCAACGATGGTCGAAGCATATACATACTCGCCATCGTCCTTGTCCATCATACCCACGATGGTATTGTTGTCATACCATACGGGAGCGCGCATCTGGCCCACCTTGTGGACATCGCTGCCGTCAAGGTTGCAGACGTATGTGCCATGGGCAGCCTGGTAGTAGAGCACACGTGTGCCGTCGGGCGATAATGAGGCCCACATGTAACTGAACTGGTTGCCGTTAGGCGACAGGTTGCGGGTCTTGCCATTAATGGTAATCATTAATTGCCCTTTGTTGATTGACAGAACGGGCACTTTTCTTGTCTTGGCAGAGCCTATCGCCTTGCTGCTGTACTTTCCCTTGTTGACGGCACCAGCACTGGTGGCATCAACATTATAGCCCTGCAAATCGCGGGTGGGTTTTACCAGCAACTGGCTACTGCCGGTTGACAGATTCATACACTTGAGAGAGGATAGCCTCAAGTGCTTATCGTTGAACGAGTTCTCGCGAAAAACGACCGTTTGGCCGTCGGGCGAGATCTTCACATTGTGACCAGCACCCATTGCGGTGCTCAGCACTTGGCTCTGATGAGTCGTCAAGTCGAGTTTGGTGAGTCCTTGGTTGGTCGCACTGGTAAGCAGCAAGTAATCCCCTTGAGGACTAATCGCCGCTACAGCGGCCTGTTCAGGCAGATTGACCTTGTTGATTGAGGTCACATTCAGTACCTGGCCCATCGCACTCATCGAGAGACCTAACGCTAGAGCGAAAAGAACTTTTCTCATCATGATGGTTAATGGTTTTAAGTTAAACAAAAGTGGTCATATAATACATTATTCATATCTACTGTTTTTTCGGCCCGCTTAACTATCGCAGCAAAATTAATTAAAATAATTGCAAGAATCAAATAAAATTCCGCTAAAACTGTAATTCTATCAAAAAACTATAAAATAGCAAAAAGAGAGCGTCCACGCGACGCTCTCATCAATATAAGTATGTTATAGTTAAGTAGCGGGTTACTTGAACAGGAATACCGAACTGATGGATTCCTTCCTGTTCACATGCTGGATGGTATGAGCAAACAGCTTGGCGACTGACAGCACGCGTACCTTGGGGCACTTGTCGGTATCAAAGGGGATGCTGTCACTGATGACCAACTCATTAAGGCCGCTCGCCATGACGCGTTCACTGGCGGGATCACTCATCACGGCATGAGAAATGTAGGCACGGACGCTGCGTGCGCCATTTTCTTTCATCAGGGTTGCTGCTTTGCAGATGGTGCCTGCCGTGTCCACCATGTCGTCAATCAGCACCACATCCTTATCCTTCACATCACCAATGATAGTCATGCTTTCGACCACATTGGCCTGCAAGCGCTGTTTGTGGCACAGCACGAGAGAGGTATTAAAATACTTGGCATAAGAATTGGCGCGTTTGGCTCCACCTACATCGGGAGAGGCAATGACCATGTCCTTGAGATGAAGTGATTCGATATCAGGTACAAACATTGTTGATGCATACAAGTGATCCACGGGAATGTCAAAGAAACCTTGAATCTGATCGGCGTGCAAGTCCATGGTAATCAGGCGGTCGATGCCAGCGGCAATGAGAATATTAGCAACAAGTTTAGCAGCTATCGAGACACGAGGCTTGTCCTTGCGGTCCTGTCGAGCCCAGCCAAAGTAGGGTATCACGGCAATCACCGAATGGGCCGAAGCTCTCTTGGCGGCATCAATCATGAGCAGGAGTTCCATCAGGTTCTCGCTGCTGTTAAATGTCGATTGGATCAGATAGACTTCAGCGCCACGCACAGGTTCTTCATAACACACCTCAAACTCACCGTCAGCAAAGTGCTGGATATTGAGTTTGCCCACTTCCACTCCCAGTTCTTTAGCAATTTTCAGGGCAACATAACGAGAATTAGTGCCCGAGAAAACTTTCATTTCAGCCATAACGATGTTCAAATTAATTTGTTTGTGCAAAATTAAGCATTTTCCATGGTATTGCCAGTATCTGCTATCAATTATTTTCTGAACTTTTGTCGCTTTCCCGTTTTTTTCAGGACAGTCTGCGTCCATCACTTGACTTTTTTGTATTGAGGGCATGAAGAATCAGCGATTTTGTGTAATTTTGCACTGAAAAACAAAAACGCGACATACATTATTAGATAATGAAGACAATACGCAACTTTTGCATCGTGGCACACATTGACCACGGCAAGAGCACCCTGGCCGACCGTTTGCTTGAGTACACCAACACTGTTGCTGGTAAGGACATGCAGGCCCAGGTGCTTGATGACATGGATTTGGAACGTGAGCGAGGCATCACGATCAAGAGCCATGCCATCCAGATGGATTATGTCAAGAACGGAACAAAATATACGCTCAACTTGATTGACACTCCAGGGCACGTGGACTTCTCCTACGAGGTGTCACGCTCGATTGCAGCTTGCGAGGGAGCGTTGCTGGTAGTGGATGCCACTCAGGGTGTGCAGGCGCAGACCATCTCTAACCTGTATATGGCCATTGACAACGGGCTTGAAATCATCCCTGTTATCAACAAGATTGACATGGACAGTGCCCACCCCGATGAGGTCGAGGACGAGATTGTGGAACTGTTGGGCTGTGACCCTGGTGACATCATCCGTTGCAGTGCCCGCACGGGTGAGGGCGTTCCCGCTATCCTCGACGCGATTGTGGACCGCATTCCTGCCCCCGATGGTGATCCCGAGGCGCCGTTGCAGGCCTTGATTTTTGACTCGGTATTCAATTCCTTCCGCGGCATCATCGTTTATTTCAAGATATTGAATGGCTCGATTGCCAAAGGAGACTTCGTCAAATTTGTCAATACCCAGAAGGAGTATAACGTTGATGAACTGGGTGTCTTGAAACTGCGGCAGCAGCCCTGTGACCGTCTATCAACAGGCAATGTGGGCTACATCATTTCGGGTATCAAGAACTCGACCGAGGTGCGTGTGGGTGATACGATTACTCACGTGCAACGCTCATGCGAGAACGCCATCGAGGGCTTCCAGGAAGTGAAACCCATGGTGTTTGCTGGTGTTTATCCCATCGACCCTGAGGATTTCGAGAACCTGCGTGCCTCGCTGGAAAAGCTACAGCTTAACGATGCCGCATTAACCTTTACTCCCGAATCGTCGGTGGCACTGGGCTTTGGATTCCGTTGTGGCTTCCTGGGCCTGTTGCACATGGAGATTGTGCAGGAGCGCCTGAGCCGAGAGTTCAACATGGAGGTGATCACCACGGTGCCCAACGTGTCCTATAAGGTGTATGACAAGAAAGGCAACATGACCGAGGTGCATAACCCGGCCGGTTTGCCCGATATTGCTGTCATTGAGAAGATTGAGGAGCCTTACATTCGCGCGTCTATTATCACACTGAGCGAGTTCATGGGTCCAATCATTACCCTGTGCCTGTCCAAGCGCGGCGAGTTGTCCAATCAGGAATACATCTCAGGCAACCGCATGGAGCTGACTTTTGACATTCCGTTGGGAGAGATCGTTATTGACTTCTACGATAAACTCAAGAGCATCAGTAAGGGATATGCTTCATTTGACTATTTTATTAATGGTTACCGTGACTCAAAGCTCATCAAGCTCGATATCCTGCTCAACGGCCAGCCAGTGGATGCCCTGAGCACATTGACCCATGTGGACAACGCCGTAACGTTAGGACGTCGCATGTGCGAGAAACTCAAGGAGTTGATTCCTCGCCAGCAGTATGACATCGCCATACAGGCTGCTATCGGCGCGAAAATCATAGCTCGCGAGACCGTGAAGCAGGTGCGCAAAGACGTGACGGCCAAGTGCTATGGTGGTGATGTGAGCCGCAAGCGCAAACTGCTCGAGAAACAGAAGGCAGGAAAGAAGCGCATGAAGCAGATTGGTACTGTCCAGGTGCCGCAAAAGGCCTTCCTCGCAGTACTCAAACTGGATTGATCCATCAATAGCAGAGCGGTGGCCGATGACTTGAAACATATCGACCTGGATAATCCTGAGTTTCAGGACGCATGGAGTGTTTTGCGCAAGACTCACCGGTCGGTATTCTTGACGGGAAAGGCGGGTACAGGTAAAAGCACTTTCCTGAAGTACATCCGAGCCAACACCAAGAAAAAGCTTGTGGTACTGGCTCCCACCGGTATCGCGGCTGTCAATGTGGGTGGCCAGACGTTGCATTCGTTCTTTAAAATACCGTTCAAACCGCTACTTCCTGACGATCCCGACATTGCTAATATCACGCGCCTGCGCAAGATGCTGCGTTACACAAAAGAGAAAGTCAAACTCATTCGGGAATTGGAACTCATTATCATCGATGAGATTTCGATGGTAAGAGCCGATATTATTGACTTTGTTGACAGGGTATTACGTGTCTATTCTGGTAATATGCGTGAGCCGTTTGGCGGGAAACAGCTTTTGCTAGTGGGTGACATCTTCCAGCTAGAGCCGGTGGTGACTCATGACATGCGAGATATCCTCAGACGATACTACAATAATTTCTTTTTCTTTAACGCACGTGCCTTCGAGCAGATTAATCTTGTAGCGATCGAGCTGAGAAAGATTTATCGTCAGACTGACAGCGAGTTTATCTTGCTGCTTGACCGTGTACGCATTAATCGAGCGTCGGCCAACGATATTGTAATGTTAAATCAGCGCTATGATCCAAATTATCAAGAAATAAGTGATAATTTTTCCATCACTTTGGCCACGCGGCGCGATACGGTCGACTCAATTAACGATGACCACATGCAGGCGTTGAAGACGCCCGAATTCTCCTATGAGGGCAGAATTGAGGGTGATTTCCCTGAGAACAACCTGCCCACAGCGAGTCACCTGGTCTTGAAAGAAGGCGCACAAGTCATTTTTATCCGTAGCGACAAGGAGGGGCGGTGGTATAACGGAACTATTGGCAAGGTGACCCGCCTGGAACCCGACCAGGTCTATGTGGCACTCGAGAATGGTGAGGAAATGGAAGTGCTGCCCGAGGTGTGGGAAAACATGCAATACTCCTACAACGAGAAAGAAAAGAAAGTTGAGGAAAAAGTGCTGGGAACATTCGTTCAAATTCCCATCAAACCGGCATGGGCGCTCACTGTTCACAAGAGCCAAGGCCTCACTTTCAACCATGTGGTGCTTGATTTTGTGGGCGGTGCTTTCAGTGGCGGGCAGACTTATGTTGCACTGTCGCGATGTACTTCGCTTGAGGGCATCACACTGCTCAAGCCGTTGAGCGAGCGAGACATTATCGTCAATATGGCAGTGGTGGACTTCAGTCGACAATTCAACAATCAGCAGATTCTTAACGAGGCGATGGAGCAGGAACGTGCTAATCAGCTCTATCGCAGGGCTGTACACGCGTTTGACCATTTGGAATTTGAAGAATGTGTCAAGTGTTTCACCGAGGCAATGAAGATTAAAGATAATGTTCAGAATGAAGCGGTTAAACGTCTGATTTCCAGAAAACTGAATGTCTTCAAGAGGCAGGCGCATACTATCGAGCGACTGGAACAGGTTATTGATAGTCAGCATCAACTGTTACGTGAGTTAGCACTTGAATATGCATCACTTGGTGACCAGGCGCTGGACATGGATGAAAATAGGGTAGTGGGAGAGGGTAGAGAGCCTTACGGCAGGAGACTGGATGATATAGCAATTCGTTCAGCTCTAGCCAATTATAACAAGGCCTTGCGCATCATGCCCGATTGTGTTGAGGCGATGATAGGCAAAGCTCGTTTAATGATTACACTTGATCAACTGGAAAGTGCTGAGGATGAATTGAAAAAAGCACTCAGAGTGGACAAAAACAACTATCTTGCCCACATGACGATGGGAAAATTGATGGAGCAAATAAAAGACGTACCCGAAGCTATTAAGTCCTACAAGAAAGCAGCCAAAGCAGATAAGAAGCGACCTGAGCCCCATGATTGCCTGCAATCCATATATGAGAAAGTCGGTTTAGATGAGCTTGCAGATGATGAAAAAGAAATCGCGAACCGCCTGCGAAAAACACTTTATAAAAAGACATCCAGTAAAAAAAGAAAGTAGTAGTTCATATTGTTTATCCTCTAATGATTGCAGGGGAGTAATATTTGATTTCAATAAAATCGTATTTTACATAATACCAATTCTTATTTTATTTGACAATTTGATAATCATAGTACATTTTGGGATGAAATCCGTGACGTCGGTGAATCCAAAATTTCTTACCAAGTATAGAGATTGATGAAAATTTGAAAATCTCAGCGACTTAATTTGAAAGAAAAATTCAAGACGACACTTATAAATAAAAGGATTTTCACCCATTTGGCGAATACGATAATAAAGTTGCAGATATTTAAATTTACCCGGTTTTATTCTTGTAATTACCTTGATAGCGGATGATCTGGTCTCAGGTCTTGTTCAATACGATTTATTTAGATATTTCATCAATCATACAATTTTTAGAGTTCTAAATTTCAATATATTTAATCATAATTATTAAAGTAACACATTAAATAATTTTGATATAAAAACAACAAAATATAACGAATATTTGTGAACATGTACTTTAACTCACAGATTTTAAGTTGATGCACAAATAGGAAATAATTATTAATTATCGTATAATCAAATAATTATAATCATATTTTAAAACTAATTCTTTATATATTGATTTTTGAAATTAAATTGTTCTATAAGGATAATTTTAGTCGCTTTTTATATAATAATGAGAAAAATTTGTACATTTGTACTTTATTAAAATGATCTCTTAAAATTCAAGATGTTAAAAACCCTACTCAAACAAGTCAAGCAGTACAAGACCGCCTCGTTATTGACGCCGGTTTTCATCATGCTTGAGGTTGTGCTTGACGTGCTCATCCCCTACGTGACCGCCAAGCTCATTGACTACGGCATCAACGCCGGACACATGCCCAGTGTCTATAAGTATGGCCTAATCATGATTGTCATGGCATTCCTAAGCATGTTTGCCGCTATATTTGCTGGAAGGTATGCTTCATATGCTTCCTCTGGCTTCGCATGCAATCTGCGTGATGCTATGTACAAGAATATCCAGCGATTTGCCTTTAGCGACATTGACAAGTACAGCACATCAGGTCTGGTAACCCGCATGACCACCGATGTCACCAATCTGCAGAATGCCTACCAGCAGATCATTCGAACGTCGGTGCGTGCTCCTTTCAACCTGCTGTCCAGTATCGTGATGTGTTTTGTTATCAGTCCTGATTTGAGCCTTATCTTTATTGTTGCCAGCGTTGTGCTGGGTGTGATTTTGGCTTTGATTATCAGCAAGGTATCCAAGATGTTCGCCCTGGTGTTCAAGCAGTATGACGTGTTGAACGGTGTTGTCCAGGAAAACGTCTCGGGCATCCGTGTGGTCAAGGCTTTTGTTCGTGACAATTACGAGAATTCCAAGTTCTGGAACGCCGCCAAGCGGCTTTATGACCTCAATGTCAAGGCCGAAAGTCTCATGGCACTCAATCGGCCATTAATGAATATGGTGGTCTATGGATGTATCATCGCTATTTCGTGGTTCGGAGCCCAGTTTGTCGTTGCTGGCAATCTAACAACAGGACAGTTGACATCATTGTTCACTTATGTGATGTCTATCCTGATGTCACTGATGATGCTGAGCATGATTTTTGTAACTATTACTCAAAGTCTTGCTAGTGGACAGCGTGTTGCTCAAGTAATTAACGAAGTTCCTGACATTGTCAATCCTGATGATGCCTTGACCGAAATCCCCGATGGCTCTATTGATTTCAACCACGTCTATTTTGCTTACAAAGGCGGTAGCGGCGAGTATGCCCTCAACGACATTGATCTGCACATTGCAAGTGGAGAGTCGATTGGCGTGATTGGTGGCACTGGCAGCGGCAAATCCTCATTAATTAATCTGGTGAGCCGACTGTATGACGCTTCCAAGGGCGAAGTGCTCATTGGCGGCAATAATGTTAACACCTATGACCTTGAGGTCCTGCGTGATAACGTGTCGGTTGTTCTACAAAAGAATGTGCTGTTCACAGGTACGATTATCGAAAACCTGCGCTGGGGAGATGAGAACGCTACGCTCGAACAGTGCCGACAGGCATGCCGCACAGCCTGTGCCGACGAGTTTATCATGGAGATGCCCGACGGCTATGAGACACGTATTGAACAAGGTGGTACGAATGTGTCAGGTGGCCAAAAACAGCGCCTTTGCATAGCCCGAGCCTTGTTGAAACGCCCCAAGGTGATGGTGCTGGATGACAGTACGAGCGCGTGTGACAACACCACCGATGCCCGCATCCGTGCCGCATTGCGCAATGACCTGCCCGAAATGACTAAAATCATCATCTCGCAACGCATCAGCAGCATTAAGGACTGCAACCGTATCCTTGTACTGGACGACGGTAAGATGGCGGGATTTGACTCTCATGACAACTTGTTGAAGTCATGCAAGATATATCAGGAAATCTGTGCTATCCAAGAGGAAGCTGGAGGCGATTTTGACAAACCACAAGACGACAGAAAGGAGGCCCAATCATGAGAATGCCAGGATCACCCAACAACCGTCATACCGTTGTAGATACGACCGGTGTTGACAAGCGCAGCACACTGTGGCGGCTTTTCAAGATTGTGATGAAGAACTACAAGTTCTCATTCCTTGCGGTCGCCGTATGTATCGTGGTGACGGCTTGCACTACCCTAGCCTCTACCCTATTCACCCGCACCCTCATTGATGACTACATCACACCGATGATCGGGCAGGCACATCCTGATTACGGCCCTTTGGCCGAGACTTTGGTCAAGCTGGGAATCATTCTTGCATTTGGTGCCCTGTGTTCCTATCTGCATAGCCGACTGATGATTAACGTGACTCAAGGCACGATGCTGAAGTTGCGTAAAGGTATGTTTGAGCACATGCAGACACTTCCTATCAAGTACTTCGATACCCATGCCCATGGCACAGTCATGTCGGCTTATACTAACGACGTCGACACTCTTCGTCAAATGATCTCCAACAGTCTGCCGCAAGCGTTCAACTCGTTGATTACCTTGGGCATTACCTTTGCCAGCATGATCGTGATGAGTGTGCCGATGACCATTCTGTCAATCGTCATGGCGCTCATCATGGCATGGTCAACCACCTATTTGGGCAAGCGCTCGCGCAAGCACTTCCGTGTACAGCAGCAGAAGCTTGCCGAGGTCAACAGCTTTATTGAAGAGATGATGACGGGACAGAAGGTTGTAAAAGTCTTTTGTCATGAGGACAAAGCGATCCAGCAGTTTGAAGTCATCAACGAGGAGTTGCGCAGCAACACCTATGATGCCAACCGAATCGGCAACATCGTCATGCCCGTCAACGGCAACTTGGGCCATCTGAGTTATGTGCTCATGGGCGTTTTGGGCGCATGGCTCATCCTGAATGGTCATACCGGCATGACATTGGGTACTCTGGTAGCTTTTCTGACGCTCAACAAGAGTTTTGCCCGTCCCATTGCCAGCATTAGTCAGGAAATCAATAGTGTTCTCAATGCGTCGGTTGGTGCTGACCGTATCTTCAAGATCATGGACGAGCAAGGCGAACCTGATGCTGGAAAAGTCAAACTGGTTAACGCCAAGCGTGGCGAGGACGGCCTGTTGCATCCGTGCAATCATCACACGGGCATCTGGGCGTGGAAGATACCGCAAGAGAATGGGAAACTGCGTTACATCAAGGTCTCGGGTGCTGTCAAGTTCAACGATGTGGACTTCAGTTACAATGAGGACAAACAGGTGCTCTTCGACATTGATATCGATGCCATGCCCGACCAGAAAATCGCCTTTGTCGGCGGCACTGGAGCTGGAAAAACCACGATCACCAACCTCATCAACCGTTTCTATGACATTCAGGATGGCAAGGTGCTGCTTGACGGCATCAGCATTAACGACATCAGCAAACGTGACCTGCGTCATGGCCTGGGAATGGTGTTGCAAGAGACCCACCTGTTTACTGGCTCAGTGCTTGACAACATCCGCTACGGTCGGCTTGAAGCCACTGACCAGGAGTGCATCGAGGCAGCCAAACTGGTCAATGCCGACAGTTTCATCCGCCGCTTGAGTGACGGCTACCACACTATTCTCAATGCCGACGGAGGCAACCTCAGTCAGGGTGAACGCCAGTTGCTGGCCATTGCACGTGCTGCTGTGGCCGATCCACCTATCCTTATCCTCGACGAGGCTACCAGTAGTATAGATACCCGCACCGAGACGCTCGTGCAGCGAGGCATGGATTCCCTGATGAAGGGCCGCACGACGTTTGTCATCGCCCACCGTCTCTCGACCGTGCGCAATAGCGACTGCATCATCGTGCTCGAGAAGGGCCACATCATCGAGCGTGGCACCCACGAACAACTATTAGCCGCAAAAGGAAAATACTACCAATTATATACCGGCGGCGAAATCACTAGCTGATCAGTCAACCCACCATTTCACACCGCCCGTCCCCCACGGGCGGTTGTTATTTTATTAAAAAATGCTCGACTCGGGTTTAGTAAATCGGTTTTCACGTTTCTATATAGTGAATGGAGGACAAGACACGACATATCGAATCGTTGTTCAAACAGCATTACCAAGCGATGTATCGCCTGGCATTCATGATGTTGCATGACAAGGAGGAGAGCAGGGATATCGTGCACGATGTCTTTGCCCGGTTGCTGGACGGCGACATCCGTTTCGATAGCGGCAAAGCGAGAGCATTCTTGTTATCATGCGTTCGCAACGGTTGCCTGAATGTGATGCGCTCTCAGAACACCCGTGAGCGTGTCATGCGTGACTTTCCGATAGATGACGAGAGCACCAGTGACAGCGAGGCGTTTGAAAGCGAGATTGAAGCGTTGCAGAACGGCATCAGACATCTCTCTCCGCCCATTTGCCGTGAAATCATTACACTTCATTTCAACGATGGATTGACGTTCAAGCAAATCTCCACACAGCTGCAAGTCAGCGAGACGACAATCTACAAGCATCTGCGCAACGCGCTCAATCAATTACGTTTAACAATTAAAGACATGGGATGATGGAAAAGACCGATTTACTGTTCCGCATGATGGACGATCCGGGACAATATACCGATGAACAATGGCGGGAAATACTCACCAATCAGGAATGTGCATCTCTTTATGAGATGATGTGCAAGACGCGCAGTGCCCTTGACGCAGAGCAGGTCGAACAAGAATTCACGGCCGAGACGGTTGACCAGGAATGGGAACGCTTCGCTGCGGCCCATCAGTCTCGCGCCGTCAAGCCCTTTGACTGGAGAAAAACCGCTGCCGCTGTTGTCGTCCTGGCGGTCTTCGGACTCGCTGCCGCGGCCATTTATTCCCATTTCGCCCATACTCCCCAAACCGAAACCGTTGAAAGCACCACCCCCAACGTAAATCCGCAAGTGACCGACAAGACGTTTGGCGCCATTGATGCTGAGACAGACAAACCTCAGGCGCATCTGTATGATGATGTGCCGCTGGAGCAGATCATCAATGACCTGGCAGCACACTACAACGTCCAGCCCGAGTGGCATGGCGACAAGGTGCGCTCACTGCGGTTATACTACAAGTGGGAACCCGATTTCACCCTCAACGAGGTCGTTGAGATGCTCAACAATTTCGAGGCATTCAGCGTTAAGCTCGATGGTAATCAACTGGTGATTACCCAGAACGATATGTTGGCCAATCAAAGATGAGACTGCGGGTATTGATATTATTCCTTATTTGTTGTGTCACGGCTATGAGCGTCGATGCACAACAGATCACGCATCGCTTCAATCGGGTCTCGATGAGCGAGGCGCTGAAGTACCTGCAAGGCCAAACCGACCGTTACCGCATCGTGTTCATCTTCAACGAACTCGAGGACTTCAGTGTCACTGCCGACGTGAGAGGCAAGAGCGTCCCCGATGCCCTCCGTCAACTCATCGGCTTCTACCCCATCACCATGACCGTCAACGACAAGCACGAGATCTATGTGGAATGCACCCACAAGACCGACCGCCGCCTGATTGGTCGCCTCATTGATGAGAAAGGACAGCCATTAGAGTATGCCAACATCATCGTGATGGATCCACGGGATTCCACCCTTCTCACCCACGGCGTGAGCAATGCCAGCGGCATTTTTGTCATTCCCGTTGAGCGTGAAAAGGTCATTGCCCGTATCAGCCATGTGGGTTACAAGACTGTGTATAAGCCCTGTAAGACGGTGAGAATCGGTACCATCAAGATGGAACCCGAGATTACTAAGCTCCAGGAAACCGTTGTCACAGCGCCCATCATGCAAGTTGAGCGCGACGGGACCAATTATACCATCTATAGCATCGACGGCACGATCATGGGTAACGCGGGCAACGCGC
This sequence comes from uncultured Prevotellaceae bacterium, assembly GCA_900317835.1. Classification (GTDB taxonomy): domain Bacteria; phylum Bacteroidota; class Bacteroidia; order Bacteroidales; family Muribaculaceae; genus Sodaliphilus. The sequence continues at coordinate 51,409 of ONIL01000001.1, forward strand.
TTGACCTGTTGCGATGGGCGCCGGGCATCATGGTCGATGCGGGTGACGCTATCTCAGTCATCGGGCGTAGTTCCGCCGAAATCTATATTAATGACCGAAGGATCACTGACAGGTCGGAACTCAGGGCCTTGAGCTCCCAAGATATCAAGCGAGTCGAAATCATCCGCGACCCTGATACTCAATATGCCTCCACGGCCGATGCGGTCATTAAGTTATACACGCACAGTTCTATCAAGAACCATCTTGGCGCCAGCCTTACCGACATTGTGGACTTCAAGCACAAGGTCTCAAACGCCACGACTCTGACGATTGACGGCAAGTATAACAAGTTGTCGGGCAACGTCTCGTTAGGTTACAGCCGCAACTATTCCCGCAGTCACAACACGCAATATACCCATGCTCAAGGCAGTGGCGTGAAAAATGACACCACGAGCTATGCGGGCAGCGGAGACAACTACCTTGTGTTTGCCGGCATCAACTATGCTTTCACCCCCAAGAGCGTCGTGGGCGTTCAATACAGTGGAGATTTCAATAAAACGGGTATTGACCTGCAGACGTCACGTGAGTACAACCATGGTTTCGTCACTGAGCAGACAGACAAACAGTGCGACATGGCCTTGAGATCAGACCACCAGAGCATTTCGGCCAGTTACTCGTGGCAACGCACCGAGGATTCCCGACTGCTGCTTATCTACGACCGTGCTTTATCCTGGCAGTCCAATCGACAGGACGTCCTGAGCCCTGGCCTAGCCCCCCAAACGATAGACTATTACAACGACTATGAGATCAGTACTGCCACGGCAAAATATGATTTTGTTACCCGAGGTTGGGAACACAAGACGGGGCTGGAATGGGGCAACGCAAATAATTTCAGCGAAGTAGAGAAAGAGGGCGATATCCAGCGAAGCAAACGCAACAACTATTGGACCTCGGCCTATTATGCGCTGAGCAAGCAATGGAATCGCTGGCGGTTGAACCTGGGGTTGCGCTACGAGTATGACTTCACCAGAACGCGTCAGGACGTCGTTATCCGTTATGAGAAAACCTATCATGACCTGTTGCCGAGCGTTAAGGTGGGCTATCGCGTGAACGACGACTTGGACCTCATGGCCAGCTATCGCCGCACGCTCGTGCGCCCGTCCTACAACCAGTTGCGCACCACATTCTACTTTAACGTGTTGCCGTACAACAGCCTGGGTTATTCCTTCTTGTCAAGCTCTGAGTTCATGACGGGCTATTCCTCGCAAGAGAATTTGCCGTACAATAACCTGTCGCCCAATATCATCTACCTGGGCGCTGATGACATCGCCACGGGCAATCCCGAGTTGCGCCCCACGGCGACCGACCGCTTTGCCCTGACGGCACAGTATAAGCACTTTGCGGCCCAACTGTCCTACAGCCGTGTGGACAATGCCATCCAGACTGTACATCAGTTGTTAAGCTCAGGAGCCTTGCTCCAGAGCCCCATCAACATCGGTCGCATCCATGCCTTGAGCCTCGATCTGGATTATTCCTACAGCAACAGATATTTCATCGTCTTCTTGCTGGCGTCGGGCACATTGCCCCGCATTCCCATGCCATCGTTGGAACGCGACGAGATCGAGAGCAGACCGTTTGCCGTGCTGCATGGCAACCTTCAGTACAACCTCTCGCAGCATGTGATTTTAGGGTGCGACCTGCTGTATTCCACACCTTGGTCGGTGGGTTATACACGATACAATTCAAGATTAGGATTGAACCTGAGCGTGATGGCGCGCTTGCTTGGCGACAGGCTCACCCTTGGCGCCAACTTCAATGATGTGTTCAAGCGCAGCATGAGCACCCGCAACGAGACCCAATACGTCAACGTGTTCAACAGCACCGACATCCACAACGACTCGCGCAGCGTCTCGCTCATGGTCAGGTGGACGTTCAACACCATCAACAATCCGTTCAAGCGCCGCAGTGGCAACGACGCCACACTGCAACGCACCCAAGAAACTGTCAACTAAGTTAGGCTTTAGGCTTTAGGTTTTAGGCTTTAGGTTTTAAATTAAACAACTAAACAACAATAGAGATATGAAAACAAGAATGTTGTTTTTGGCAATGATGGCTTTGATGGCTCTGACGGCCTGCACGACCGATGAGCCAACAATGAGTACACCCGTCATTCAAGAGGACCCTTCTGTCCCAGTATTGCCTGTGGGAGATTTCAGAATGTGGCCCACGCCAACGATTGACGACAGCGATCTGCAGGGCGAGTACTATGCATATGTCTATTGGCATGAGCACAAAGCTGAGGCCCAGACAGGCGACGAGCTCATAGCTATGTGCAATGTCCCTGACGAAATATTGAAAAATATGTCAACGCCCAATCTGGTGAGGACATGCTTCAAGCACCCCTACAATAACATATGGCAAACATATAACAATGCCTATGAGGGCATATTGAGTATCATGACACGCTTTAATGGCTATGCTGAACTCATGAGGCGACGTAGTGGTGTTGAGGCAGCGTTAGACCTGTTTACCCAGATAGGCTATTATCAGGGAACGACTATGGTGAGTGAGACGGACATGATATCGTGGACGCTGGTGATGTGCACCGCGTCTGACTATTCAGCTTTCAATCAGGAACAGGTGTCGCGACTCGCCCAAGACGTGCGCAATAAAGATAGGATCGCCCTACAAACAAGCTCCCCCAATCTGTATCTATCACACTATTTTTACACCTTGCTCGGCGCCTTCATCGTCTATCACTATGACGACACCCTTCCCGATGAGCAACGTGTCCTGATTGCAAATTTCATCAGATACTGTTGTGTCCTTAACCAGCCCGTCAATGACGACCTGAGCCGTTCTTATTCCATCATCTATTCCGGCCTGGAGCGTCTTGCTGCATTAGCAAACTAACTTATTCAATTATACTATTATCAACACAATAATACATAATCACAATGGAACGAATCATCAAATTATCAGTACTGCTGCTGGCGCTCATGATGTCAACGGCAACCATTGCCGAGGAAGTCTATGACTTTGATGTCGACGGCATCTATTACAAGATTTTAGAGAACGGGAATGAAGTCAGTGTTACCTACAAAACCTATTATTACTCTTCTCATGAAGATCATTATGTAAGTGATTACACTGGCGACGTGGTCATTCCGTCAACAGTCACTTTTAACGGCAAGACCTTTCAGGTCACTGAAATTGGCGACCACGCATTCTATCAGCGCGGATCTGTAACGAGCGTCACAATACCGAGCTCCATTGCTGTTATTAAATGGGATGCGTTTTGGTACTGTACAGGCTTGACGCGCGTCAATATTACAGATATAGCGGCATGGTGTAACATCAATTGTGGCAGTGGTGACAATCCGCTGCGATATGCCCATCACCTCTTTTTAAACGGAGTGGAAGTCACTGAATTGGTTATTCCCGAAGGTGTAACTTCTATCAAGAATGAAGCGTTTAGCCAATGCATTGGGTTAACCAGTGTGACAATAGGCAATTCAGTCACTACCATCGGTAACAATGCGTTTGAGGACTGCACGGGTCTGACTAGTGTGAGCATCGGCAATTCTGTAACCGAAATAGGACAGGTTGCATTTGAAGGCTGCACCAGTCTAGTGAATCTCACCCTTGGCAACTCTGTCATGACCATCGGTACTTCGGCATTTGAAAATTGCACGTCACTGCCGAGCCTTGAGATTCCCAATACGGTCACCACCATTGGCTACAATGTGTTTAGAGGTTGCGTAGGACTAACTAGCGCGATAATAGGCAACTCGGTCACCAGCATCGGGGGCAATGCATTTTATGGCTGTGTAGGCCTAACGAACATAGATATCCCCAACTCAGTTACCAAAATAGGCATGAATGCGTTTTATGGTTGTTCTGGACTCACAAGTGTGAACATCGGCAATTCCGTCACGACCATTGGCAAGGAAGCTTTCATGAATTGCTCATTGATTGAAACGGTGACTTGCAAGGCGACGACCCCACCCGCATGGGATGACCTGTCCATGTTCATGACAAATGTCTATAATCATGCTCCATTGCATGTCCCGTCAGACAGTGAAAGGGCGTATATGGCAGACTCCGGATGGGGACAATTTCTGACTATCATAGGTGATGCCGGCGGAGACAACCCTCCAGTTGATGAAGATTACATGAAGTGTGACGTGAACGGGGACGGCGAGATCAACATCGCTGACGTGAATAATGTCATTGATGCAATACTCCGCCATTAATAAATTATATTACAATGACAACACTTTAGTATTTTAAGCACATTTATCATGAAGAAGACAATGATTGCACTCGTGTGCATGCTGATGACTACCGGAACGGCCATGGCGCAGAAGAATTTGACTTTTGGTCCCAAAGTCGGCGTGGACTATACCCACTGGTGGGGTAAAAACATCAACGACGAGAGCGCTTTGAGCTATCAGGCCGGTGTGTTCATGGAATACCGCTTGAACAGTAAGTTCGCTATCGCCCCTGAGGTGGTTTTCGCTGCTCATAATCGCCCCAAGGTGGAGAGGCACTCGTGGATGAACGAGTATCCTGCTTGTGATGGTGATGTGACCACGACTTATCACACCAATTACATCAACATTCCTGTCATGTTCAAGTATTATGCGACTTCATCATTCAGCATTGACTTGGGTCCACAATTCGGTTTTAAAGTCTATGACAAGTACACTGACAAGTGGGAAGAGGATGGTAAAAAGATGAAGGAAAAGCATAACATGTACCATAGATGCTTTGATTTCGGCCTCGGACTTGGCGCGACCTACAATTTCAATGAAAAGGTCTTTGTTCAGCTCCGCTACACCCTGGGCTTGGTGCCGCTATATAAAGACAGTAACGCTAGGAACGGCAATGCCCAACTCTCTATCGGCTACCGCTTCTAATTGAGAGATGAGAAAAACACCCTTTCTGGTGTTGGCATTGTGAGTTAACAATAGTATTTTTGTATCTAAAATAAAACGTAGAATCATGAAAATGACAAAGAAACTGATGACCATGTTGCTGGCATTGCTGGCACTGGCATCCTGTAAAGATGACGGTGAGGTTGTTTATATGCTCCCCGAGAAAAAGCCTATCCAGTTGAGCGCTGAACAAAAGCAGATGCGTGACAACAACAATGAGTTTGCGTGGTGTCACCCATCAGCGTGACCTATATGCTGGGAATGCTTAACGCCGGCGCGGTAGGAACCACGCGCGACGAAATCACCGCAACGCTGGGATTCGGCTCAGACCCGACAGCGGTAAATGAGTACTGCAAGAAAATGATTGAGGGTGCGCCTAACGTCGATCCGGCGGCGACCGTGAAAATCGCCAACTGCATCAACGTCAATTCGGCCAAGGGATTAAGCCTGCTCAAACAGTATGTCAACGACATGAAGAACTATTATAGCGCTCAAATCGAAGCTCTGGACTTCACCAAGAGCAGTACCTTGGAGAAAATCAATAAGTGGTGCTCAAAGAACACAGCCGGGATGATTCCCAGTATCCTAGACGAGTTGAATCCCGATGCCGCCATGTGTCTGTTGAACGCCATCTATTTCAATGCTGACTGGAAAGAGAAATTTGACAAAAACGACACCCGAAACTCGAGTTTTACCTTGCCTGACGGTTCTGTCGTGACTCGTGAACTCATGCATCGCAAGGCCATCGCACAGGGCTGCGAGAGCGAGTTGTGTTCCATGCTGCGCATACCCTTTGGCAGCGGCGGCTATAGCATGTATGTCATGCTGCCTGCCGAGGGGAAGACCACGGGCGACCTCATCCGCGACTTGAGCCAGCAGGAATTGACCGACCATCTGGACGCCATCGACATGACACCCCACGAGGTGGATATCCTCATGCCTCGGTTTGAAATCATGAGCGACATCAATCTGATAGATGTCCTTGAACCCATGGGCATCAAATCAGCTTTTACCGCCAGCGCCAACTTCTCAAACATGTCTGAAACGAGACTGTTTGTATCCATGATGAAGCAGAAGGCCAAGATCGAAGTGGACGAGGACGGCGCCAAAGCCTCGGCAGTGACCGTTGCGGAGATGGGACCAATATCCCCTGGACCACAGCTATATGAAAAAGCCGAGTTCCACGCTACCCGCCCCTTCCTGTATTTCATACTCGAGGAGAGCACCCGCAGCATCTTCTTCATCGGCACCTACTGTGGCAACTGATTGAATACGCTTGCCCACTCATGGGAACGATAAACCATAAGAGTAGCAATCACGAGAATATGAGGGTGAAATGTATTGTGACGGCATTGATTCTCGCCAAATTGACCTGCTAGGGGCAAGAGGGCAATGTGTTTCAGCATTTCAGCTTTTCGGGAGGTCTCGGTTACCGTAAACCATGATTTTTTATTACACTTTTCTTGGCTCAACGCTAGCCTTGTTAGTGGGTGGATCGCTCCTCCCACTAATTTTTGAATTGGCAAACGGATTTGCCGATAATCAACAATTTATAGATTTCCAAGTCAAAATCCATGAATTGCTATTTGACAGCACTGTCAATAACGCACATTAAAAAAGAAAAATATTAGATTTTTTGGCCATTGTGAATAAAAAAGCAGTACCTTTGTAGGATATTTTGGAAATCAACCTATTAACTGACTATACTATAGACCAATGGCTAAAAAACTGACCGAAAGAGTGACTTGGGTAGGCAAGGTGGACTGGGAACTGACCCGTTTCCACGGTGATGAGTTATCAACCCACCGCGGCTCGAGCTACAATTCTTACCTGATCCGTGATAAGAAGAATGTACTGATTGACACTTCCTGGCTGCCCTACAGCCGTGAGTTTGTCAAGAACCTGAAGCAAGAGATAGACCTCAACAAGATTGACTATATCGTGATGTGTCACAACGAGATCGACCACAGTGGCGCCCTCGTTGACCTCATGCGCGAAATTCCCAATACACCAATCTATTGCACCGCCAAGGGTGAAGCCATCATCCGTGGCCACTATCACCAGGACTGGAACTTTGTGAACGTCAAGACCGGTGACAAATTGGAACTGGGCGACACAACTCTCACCTTTATCGAGGCGACGATGCTTCACTGGCCCGACACGATGTTCTGCTACCTGAGTGGCGAGGAAATCCTGTTCAGCAACGATGGATTTGGACAGCACTATGCCACTGAATCGCTCTTTGATGATGAGGTGTGCATGGCCGAGGTCATGCAAGAGGCCGAGAAATACTACGCTAACATTTTGGCGCCCTTCAGCCCGCTGGCCAACCGCAAGGTGAAGGAAATACTGGGCATGAATTTGCCCTTGAAGATGATTTGCCCCAGCCATGGCATCATTTGGCGCAACAACCCGGGACTGATTATCGAGAAATATCTGCAGTGGAGCGACGCCTATCAGGAGGATCAGGTGACCATCGTCTATGATACCATGTGGCAGAGCACCCGCCTGATGGCTCAGGCCATAGCCGAGGGTATCCGCGAGCAGTCGCCCACGACGACCGTCAAGATCTATAACGCCGCTCATACCGACAAGAACGACATATTGACCGAAGTGTTCCATTCGCGAGCCGTTCTTGTGGGCTCACCCACCATCAATAATGGCTACAGCTATGCCATTGCCGGTATCCTCGAGATGATTAAGGGCTTGAAACTGAAAAAGAAGAAAGGTGCCGCCTTCGGCAGCTATGGCTGGAGTGGAGAAGGCATCAAACTCATCACCGAGCACCTGAAGGCCGCAGGCATTGAGCCCGTTAACGACGGTATCCGCGCCCAGTGGGTTCCCGAGCAGGATGCTCTGGAGCAGTGCCGTCAGTTCGGCAAAGAGTTTGCCGCAGCTCTTTAATTACCCGAAAACAATCACTAATACATACTACAATTCAACTAATAACTAAAAGAACAAATGAACAAAGTCATTAGTAAAGAGCAGTTTTCTGCTAACGTGACAAAGCTTGTCGTTGAGGCACCCCTCATCGCCAAGTCACGCCGTGCGGGCCACTTCGTGATTGTCCGCGCTGGCGAAAAAGGCGAGCGTATTCCCCTGACGATCTCCGACAGTGACCCCAAGGCTGGCACCATCATGCTTGTTATTCAGAGTGTGGGTGACAGTACCCGTAAGATCTGTGCGCTGGAACCCGGTGAGTTCTTGAATGACGTGGTCGGTCCTCTTGGCCAGGCCACTCATATCCAGAAGTATGGCACCGTCTTGTGCGCCGGTGGTGGTGTGGGTACCGCTCCCCTACTCCCCATTATCCGTGCCATGAAGGAGGCTGGAAACCGCGTCATCAGCGTGCTGGCAGGCCGCTCCAAAGATCTGATTATCCTTGAGGACGAGGTGCGCGCATCGAGCGACGAGGTTATCATCATGACCGATGATGGCAGCTACGGCAACAAGGGCGTTGTCACCGTTGGTATGGAAGAGGTGCTCAAGCGTGAGCATGTTGATTACTGTGTGACCATCGGTCCCGCTATCATGATGAAGTTCTGTGCCCTGCTGACCAAGAAGTATGAGGTGCCCACCGAGGCGTCGCTCAATGCTATCATGGTTGATGGTACCGGCATGTGCGGCGCTTGCCGTGTGACTGTGGGTGGCAAGACGCGCTTCGTGTGTGTCGAGGGTCCCGAGTTCAATGCCCACGAGATTGATTTTGACGAGTTGATGATGCGCTTGAAAGGTGCGCAGTAATTCTATTAACGATTTAAATTGACATTTACCGAAATGGAACAGAATAATATGGATTCGCGTAACGAACAATGGCGCATTGACTTGCGTAACGCTAAGACTCCCAAGGAGCGCACCGCTATCCCCCGCGTGGAGATGCCGCAGCTCGACCCCAAATACCGCATCACCTGCAATGAGGAGGTGAACCAGGGCATCACCGCCGAGCAGGCCGTGGTTGAGGCTAGCCGCTGCCTGGACTGCGCTAACCCCCAATGTGTAACCGGTTGCCCGGTGAACATCAATATCCCTAAGTTTATCAAGAACATTGAGCGTGGCGAGTTTGGCGAGGCCGCTGCTACGCTTAAGGAAACCAGTTCACTGCCCGCCGTTTGCGGCCGTGTATGTCCGCAGGAAAAGCAGTGTGAATCGCGCTGTATCCACACCAAGATGAAACACCCCGCCGTGGCTATTGGCTACCTGGAGCGTTTTGCCGCTGACTGGCAGCGCGACAACCTGCCGCAGGAGGTGCCTGCTATGGCTCCCGCCAACGGCATTAAGGTTGCCGTTATCGGCAGTGGTCCCTCGGGACTGTCGTTTGCCGGTGACATGGCCAAGAAAGGTTTCAGCGTAACCGTCTTTGAGGCACTGCACGAGATTGGTGGCGTGTTGAAGTATGGTATTCCCGAGTTCCGTCTTCCCAACCACATTGTGGACTACGAGATCGAAGGCTTGAGGAAAATGGGTGTCGAGTTCGTCAAGGACTGCCTTGTCGGCAAGACTATCAGCTATGAGAATTTGCACGAGATGGGCTTCAAGGGTGTGTTTGTTGGCTCTGGCGCCGGTTTCCCGCGCTTCATGAACATCCCCGGTGAGAACCTTAACGGTATCATGTCGAGCAACGAGTACCTCACCCGCATCAACCTGATGGAGGCTGGTCGCGGTGGTGACACCCCCGTGCTGCGTGGCAAGACCATCGCCGTCATCGGTGGCGGTAACACCGCAATGGACTCGACCCGTACCGCCCTGCGCATGGGCACCGAGCGCGTTATCCTCATCTATCGCCGCAGCGAGGAGGAAATGCCTGCCCGTCGTGAGGAGGTGGGCCACGCCAAGGAAGAAGGCGTTGAGTTCAAGACCTTGCACAATCCCATCGAGTACATCGGTGACGATAAGGGCCGTGTGGTAGCCATGCGTGTTCAGCGCATGGAACTGGGCGAACCCGATGCTTCGGGTCGTCGCAGTCCTGTGCCCGTCGAGGGTGCTATTGAGGAGATCCCTGTTGACCTGGTCATCGTGGCTGTGGGTGTATCGCCCAACCAGCTCGTGCCCCGTTCAATTCCTGGACTGGACATCAGCAAGCGCAACACCATCGTTGTCAACGAGGAGACCATGCAGTCGTCGGTAGGCGACCTCTATGCTGGTGGTGATATCGTGCGTGGCGGTGCTACCGTGATTCTGGCCATGGGTGACGGTCGCCGTGCCGCCCTCAATATGGCCAAAGCATTGCTGTAACGCATTAAGCGGATAAAATTGTTTATTATTCTGTGGGTGACAGTCTGTCAGGATTGTCACCCACAGCTGTTTCTTGTCAATCGGGACGTGCAATATAGCCTTCTCGCTGCTTGCGGAATGATGGATTGGGATGATAAGCGTGTGGAGGAAGCTGACGTGTTCTCAATGATAGGGTGTTAAAATCGGACTTCTTCATAATTTTGCTTTATTTAGTTATTAATTGCCACTTAATTCATAACCAGATAATTACATTTCATTCATCCAGTATAATTCTTTTAAAAATACTGCGACATCATTATTTCTTTTTGAAATATGACAAAAATTGTGCCAAAAATCCGTTATCTTTGCCATTGGAATGTTGAAAAATAGAGCGCAAAGCATTGCTGTGATGCTTGCGGCAATTGCCGTGAGCGTGATTTTGTGCGCTTGCTCAGGACGAAAAGAAATGAGCAATCAAGTGATTGTGCAAAATGATTTGTTCACGCTAACAGGCGACAGCCTGATTGAGGGAAATGTCATCGCCTATTGCCCGTCTCCAGACCGGATTGAATCTACTGTGTCGCTATCCCGACTTGATAGCCTATATGCCCACGTGGACACTGCAAGGGTGCATTTTATTGAAGGCAAGCACTGGCGAATGCGAAAAAATCGTCCTGTTACTATGCCTGAATATGAAAGTGACCAGTCGCTGATAAATGCGCTATACAACATGTCGGTGGACCGTATTACCGATGCTGTGGACAAATCAGGGCGTTTTGCCCCGTCACAGAAGAATTACAGCCGCCTTTACTGCTCGATATATCTGTCATTGGCTGCCCTCAAACCTTATCAATCAATGGCGACATTGCGCTCGATCGTTGACCGCGACAGCATCATCATGCAACGTGAGGGGCAATGGCCCGTTGTCAGCGACCACATCGGCTGGGCTACTGCTGCGTGGGAAGTCTATGAGGTGACTGGTGACCGTGACTGGCTAGCCTATTCTTTCCGAGTCATCGAGAAAACACTCAATATTAACCGCGAGGTATTGATTGACCACGAGACGGGGCTTGTGCACGGCGCCGGATACACATCATCACGACCCTTGGGAGTCAGGCGCATGACATGGATGGGTTATAATGACCTGTTTGCCTGTATGTCGTTGGGTAACAATATCTTGACTGGAAACGCTTATGCCATTTTGGCAGATATGTGTGATGAATTGGGCATCGAGAATACCTATCAGAAAGACGCACAACGCATCAAGGACGCGATTAACCAGCACCTGTGGAACGAAGACAGAGGATTCTACAGTTCATTCTTGTATGGTATGGCCTATCCCAAGCAATCACCGTTGACCGATAACACCTCCCAAGCCATGTGTGTCTTGTGGGGTATCGCCGATGATAATCGTGCCGAAAATCTGATTGCTCACACACCGGTCTCCAACCAGGGTGTCAATGTTTCCTATCCCGCGGCCAATCCAATTGAGCCTTATCTCTCCCATTCATCATGGGCAACCACCCAAGCACTGTGGAACCTGGCTGCCGCTAGTGTCGGTAACGAAAATGCCTTGCGACACGGGTTGGGTGCCCTTTACAGAGCTCAAGCGCTGTATCAGTCCCGCGGCATTCACATGCAAGACGTGATCATCGACGAACTGGGAACCAGTGCCTCGAATGTGGCGATGGTATTGCGTGTGCTCATGGGGATGAACTTCCAGCCCGAAGGCATTGAGTTTTCGCCAATGATTCCTGATTGCCTTCCTGGCCGAAAGACGTTGAAAGGCCTGAATTACCGCCGTGCAGTCCTCGATATTACCATTGAGGGGACTGGCAATAACGTAGAAACAATCTCCGATAACGGTAAACTGCTTGAGAGTACTTTCATTCCTAGCGACATAGAAGGGCGCCACCACATCATCATCACCCTCACCCAAGACAATCGAGCCTCGCAACATGTGACCATTCATCACAACGAGGTGATTTTGCCCCCTACCCCAGTTGTTACTTGGAGCAATGATAGTGGCCATATCGAGGGTTACATTCCGGGAACACCCTACCGTTTGTCCACGAATGGGCAGTTATTTGCATTGAATGATTCGGTGTTTGTTCTGCCCGAAACCAATACCTTTACTGAATTCTCGGTTGAGATTGCAGGTAAATATGTCAATGGATTCATGTCAAAGCCTCTGTTCCACTTCGGCCTGACACCTCAAGTCGCCTTTATCCCCGAGGGTGTTGACGGAGTGACTTCAGTAACTGTGAGTGTCGCCGAGGGCGGTGATTACCTGATTGATGTGGGGTATCGTCCGACTGGTTCGCTCGATGTGCGCCGCTTGACCGTTAATACCCATCCCATGGGTACGCTGGTGATGTCGGGCACTAACGCTGTTGATTCCAATGGGCTGGCATACAGTAACATGGTTACGGCCTTGTTGTTGAAAGGCGAGAATGTTATCGAATTCACCACAATCAGGTTGCCCAAGTCTTTCACGCCATGTGAACCAGTGCATGTGAGAATCATTAAAAAGTGAGAAATATCTTTTATTAATAATACTGTTGATTATGAAAAAAACCAAATTCATCCTGATTGCTGCTCTAGCTGCCGCAGCATTGACCAGCCAAGCCGATGAAGGACGCCTGTTGCGCTTCCCTGGAACCAACGGACGTGAAATCGCTTTCAGCTATGCTGGCGACATCTACACCGTTCCCATTACTGGCGGCACGGCGCGTAAACTCACTTCCCATAAGGGTTATGAGGCATTTGCCCGTTACAGCCCCGATGGCCAGACTATTGCCTTCACGGGACAATATGATGGCAATACCGAGATATATGTGATGCCCTCAGTTGGTGGTGAGCCTCGTCGCATCACATTTACCGCAAGCAACCCACGTGACGACTGGGGTGACCGTATGGGTCCCAACAACATCACCATGACTTGGACTCCTGACGGCCGTGGCGTGATCTACCGCAACCGCATCAGCGACAGCTTTAACGGTATGTTGTGGTGCGCTCCCATCGACGGCAGCATGTCGCAGCAACTGCCTTTGCCCGAGGGTGGCTTCTGCTGCTGTAATGCCGACGGCACCAAGTTGGCCTATAACAGAGTATTCCGCGAGTTCCGTACGTGGAAGTATTACAAGGGAGGTATGGCCGATGACATCTGGATCTATGACACAAAGGCCCAGACGGTGACCAATATCACGAACAACATTGCCCAAGACATCGACCCGATGTGGATTGGAGATGAGATTTATTTCATGAGTGACCGTGACAACCGCATGAACATTTTTGTTTATAATACCACCACTGGAACAACCCAAAAGGTGACCGACTTCACCGATTATGATGTGAAGTTTGCCAACTGTGGCGGTGGCAAGATCGTATTCGAGAACGGCGGCTACCTCTATGTACTCGACCCTGCTACCAAGCAGAGTGAGAAGGTTACCATCTATCTCAATAGCGAGAATAATTTTGCCCGTGAGGAGCAGCGCAAGGTTAAGGATAACCTGACTGATGGCAGCCTTGCCCCTGACGGCAGCCGCCTTGCTTTGAGTGCCCGCGGTGAGGTGTTTGACGTGCCCGCCAAGCATGGTGTGACCCGCAATATCACCCACACCCCTGGTGTGCATGAACGCAATGCAGCATGGAGTCCCGACGGCAAGAACATCGCCTATATCAGCGATCAGACAGGTGAAACCGAGTTGTGGATGCGTCCCGTTAGCAGCGACAAGGCGATCCAGCTGACGAAGGATAATGACACCTATATCCGTGACTTTGAATGGAGTCCCGACGGTAGTCAAATTGTCTATACTGACCGCAAGAACCGCATGATTTTGCTCAATGTCAAGACGTTGGCCAAGCAGACCCTCCTTCAAGATGAGATGGGCGAGATTCCCACCCCCTCTTTCTCACCTGATGGCAAATGGTTGACCTATTCCCGCAGTGGGAGTAACGAATTCAATGTGGTTTACCTCTATAACATCGCTGATCGCAAGGAATATCCCGTGACCGACCGCTGGTATGAGAGCAATGCGCCTGAATTCAGCAGCGACGGCAAATATCTGATTTTTGCCTCGGCACGCGATTTCAACCCCATCTACAGCAGCATCGAGTGGAACTTTGCCTACCGTGATATGGAAGGTATCTACCTTGTGATGCTGGCCAAGGATACCCCCTCGCCCTTCCTGCCCAAGGACGATCAGGTGATGGCGGGAGGTGACAAGAAGGAAGCACCTGCCGAAGCCCCCAAAGACAAAAAGGGTAAAAACAAAGCCCAGAATGATGCCAACGCCACCCGCATCGACATTGACGGCATCGCCAACCGTATAGTGAAAGTGCCCATCGGTACGGGCAGTTACGGCAACTTTGTGTGTGACGGCAGTCACCTGTGGTACAGTGGTCGCGGCAGTGTGCGCGTATTTGACTTCGCTGAGCAGAAGGATGAACTTGTTGCCGATCGTGCTTACATGATTCCCTCGGCCGACATGAAGACTGCAGCGTTCATGAAGGGTGACAAAGTCTATGTCGCTCCGCTCTCACCTCGTAAGGCTGACCTGACCGATGCCGTGAACCTTGATGACATGATTGCCACCGTGAACTATGACCAGGAATGGAACCAGATTTTCAACGAGGCTTGGCGCGCCTATCGCGACGGTTTCTATCTTGAGAACATGCACGGTGTGGACTGGCAAGCAATGCATGACAAGTATGCCGTGCTCCTGCCCTACGTCAAGAATCGTTTGGATTTGACCTACGTCATCGGTGGCATGATTAGTGAGTTGGCCGTGGGACACGCCTATGTTGACGGTGGAGACCACATCAAGGCCGACGAGCATCACATCGGTATGCTTGGCGCCGAGATGGAGCCAGTGGCTAATGGTTACAAGATCAAGAAAATCCTGCGTGGCGCTCCTGACCGTGAAGAACTGCGCTCGCCACTGTTGGAGCCTGGCATGGATGTCAAGGAGGGCGATGTGATCACAGCCGTTGACGGCGTGAGCACCCAGGGAATCAGCAATATCTACACGCTGTTGCGTGACAAGGCTGGTGTGATGACCGAGTTGACGCTCAACGGCACTCGCAAGGTCGTTGTTAAGCCCATCCAGGACGAGTATCCGCTGTATCACTACGAGTGGGTTCAGCACAACATCGACTACGTGAGCGAGAAGACCGGTGGCCGTGTTGGATACGTCTATATCCCCGATATGGGTCCCGAAGGCCTGCGTGAGTTCTCGCGTTACTTCTTCGCCCAGACTGATAAGGAGGCTCTCATTGTCGATGACCGTGGTAATGGCGGTGGCAACATTTCGCCCATGGTGATTGAGCGACTGTTGCGTCAGCCCTATCGCTTGACGATGTTCCGCGGCAGCAACTACAACGGCACCACGCCCGAGCGCACACTCGTGGGTCCCAAGGTGCTGCTGGTCAACAAATACAGTGCCAGCGACGGTGACTTGTTCCCCTGGAGTTTCAAGGAGAACAAGATAGGTCCCGTGATTGGTACCCGTTCGTGGGGTGGTATTGTTGGCATCAGTGGTTCGTTGCCTTACATGGATGGTACCGACATCCGCGTGCCCTTCTTCACTAACTATGATACACGAGGCAACTGGATTGTCGAGAACCATGGTGTTGATCCTGACATTATCATCGACAACGACCCCATCATGGAATTCAACGGCATTGATCAGCAGCTTGACAAGGCTATCGAGGTCATCCTCGAGCAGCTCAAGGACCGTCAGCCCATGCCCAAGACTCCCGCACCACGCACCCTCAAGGATCTGGGTGTGAACTGATCATCCTATTTTTTACAACATGGCTGGCTTCAATGATGAAGTCAGCCTTTTTATTTGTGTTTTATGCCACAATGCCATTGACGCATGACAACGTTTGGGCAATGCTCAAATATATTCTGATGATTTGGGCTGTGCATAGGCAAAAAAGTAAACTCTTTTGCACTCAGCAGGCTCAAAATTTGGCATTTCGAGCAACTTGCACTAATTTTGCAGTTTTGAATGGAGAGAATGACAGAGAAACGGAATATCGCAGTGTTGGGTAGCACAGGGTCAATCGGCAGGCAGACGCTTGATATCATTGCCGAATACCCAAATCTGTTCAACGCTTGGTTGCTGGTGGCACGCAGTAGCGCCGACCTGTTGATTGCTCAGGCCCGCCAGTTCCGGCCCCACATGGTGATTATTGCCGATGAGCAGTATTATGGCTATGTTTGCGACGCGCTTGAGGGTACAGGGATTGAAGTGGTAACCGGCAGCGCTGCTATCGCCCAAGCCGTCACCATGCCCGAAATTGATACTGTGGTGACAGCCATGGTGGGTTACAGCGGCTTGGAATCGACTATCGCAGCCATAGGAGCGGGTAAGCGCATTGCCCTTGCCAACAAGGAGACTCTCGTCGTGGCTGGAGAACTCATCGATCGCTTGATGAAAGACTCCAAGAGTGTGCTCTATCCCGTCGATAGCGAGCATGGCGCATTTTACCAGTGCCTGGTGGGTGAACGCATGCAAGACGTGGAACGCCTGCTGCTCACGGCCTCAGGTGGCCCCTTCCGCACGTTACCCAAGGAACAGTTGGAAAAAGTCACTGCCGCAGATGCCCTGAAGCATCCCAACTGGTCGATGGGTGCCAAGATCACCATCGACTCGGCAACAATGATGAACAAGGGTTTTGAGATGATCGAGGCCCGCTGGCTCTTTGGCATCATGCCCGATGATATCGAAATTGTGGTGCATCCCCAGAGTATCATCCACTCGATGGTGGCCTTTAAAGATGGTTCCATCAAGGCCCAGTTGGGCTTACCCGACATGCACTTGCCCATCCGTTATGCACTTGGACTGCCTGACGGTCGCCTGGCCAGTGACTGCCGCAAGATGACCATCGAGGACTTGGCGATGTTGACACTGGAGCGCCCCGATTTCGATAAGTTCCCGTTACTGGGCACCGCCTATGCCGCGGCCCGCATGGGAGGTACTGCCCCGTGTGTGATGAACGCCGCCAACGAGATCGCCGTGGCATCATTCTTGCAGAACAACATCAGGTTTACCGATATTTACACAATTATAGAGAAAACGATGGAACAAGTGTCACACATCAAGCATCCAGAGTATGAGGATTATGTGGCGACAAACACCGAGGCCCGCGATTTAGCAGCGCGCCTGGCCAAACAGCTTTCCATCTAACTAATAAAAGTAAAAGACATCATTTTAAATGGACTTATCATTCTTTTTGACCGAATCTTTTTGGGTGAAGACCCTTGAGCTGATACTAGCACTCAGCATTCTGGTTGTATTTCATGAATTAGGACATTACTCGTTTGCCCGCCTGTTTGGCGTGTGGGTAGAGAAATTCTATATGTTCTTCAACTACAAGTTCTCGTTGCTCAAGTGGAAACCCGGAAAGTATCTCAAGTGGTTCTCTCATGGCAGTGAGATGGGTGCTATGGAGGAAGACAATGCCAGCGGCGAGAACAAGAACTCGTGGCGTGCAACGGAATATGGCATCGGCTGGATACCCCTCGGAGGCTATTGTGCTATCTCGGGTATGATTGACGAGTCGATGAACACCGAGGCCATGAAGCAGCCCGCGAAGCCGTGGGAATTCCGCAGTAAGGCTGCCTGGAAGCGCCTGCTCATCATGCTGGGTGGCGTGTTGTTCAATTTGCTGCTTGCGATGATCATCTACTCGGGCATCGTCTATTCCCAGGGCGAGAAAGTCATCCATTTCACCGACATTACCGAGGGTATGACCTTCAGTGATGCCGCCCACAAGGCCGGATTTGCCGATGGAGATATCATCCTGATGGCTGACGGCCATGAGTTGGAGAACATGGTTGACCCAACCGACTACAATGACCTGTTGTTTGCTAAACAGGTGACCGTGCTGCGCAATCACAAGGACACCGTCACGATACCTATTCCCAAGGGCTTTATCACCGATCTTGAACGTGAAGCCAAGGAAGGTACCGCGTTTATGGTGCCCCGTGTGCCCGTAGTCATCAAGCAAACCCTGCTGAATCAAGGTGGAGAGGCAGCCGGCCTTAAGGAAGGTGACCGCATGGTTGCCGTCAATGGCGTTCCGACTCCGACATACACTGAATTCACCTCTGAATTGCAAAAGTACAAAGATCAGACAATCGCCTTGGAGTTCAATCGTGATGGCCGCAATATGGTTGTCCCCAATGTCGCTGTTGACGCTAACGGCATGCTGGGTATCCTGCTGGCTGACATGTACTCGGTATATAACACGCAAACGCTTCATTATAACTTCTTCCAATCCATACCCCGAGGCATCAAGATGGGTTGGGAGCAGACGATAAGTTACATCAAGCAGCTTAAGCTCATCTTTACCCCCGAGGGAGCAAAGAGCGTGGGCAGTTTCGGCACCATTGGCAGCATCTTCCCCTCAACATGGAACTGGGTTGGTTTCTGGAACATTACCGCCTTTATCTCCATCATTTTGGCGGTCATGAACCTGTTGCCTATTCCCGCCCTTGACGGTGGTCACGTGCTGTTCCTGCTGTTTGAGATGATCACCCGCCGTAAACCCAGCCTCAAGTTCATGGAGGTGGCCCAAATGGTGGGTATGGGACTGATTGTCGCTTTGATGTTTTTAGCTATCGGTAATGACATTTTCAGATTCATAATAAAATGACCTATAAGACTGTAACTCTCAAGCGTGGCAAGGAAGAATCGCTACAGCGCTTACATCCTTGGGTCTTCTCGGGTGCAATCGCTGCAGCCGATGACACCATAGAAGAAGGTGACCTTGTGACCGTTTATGCCCATGACGGAACGCTCATCGGTAACGGTCATTCCCAGATTGGCAGCATTGCCGTGAGGATGCTTACCTTTGACGACACCGCTATTGATGAGGAATTCTATAGCCAGCGGCTCAATGACGCTTATAAGATGCGTCAGTCACTGGGGTTGCAACGCGAGGACAACAATGCCTTCCGCCTTGTGCATGGCGAGGGTGACTTCCTGCCAGGCCTGGTAGTTGACGTGTATGGACCGACAGCCGTGATGCAGGCCCATTCGCCCGGGATGCATTTTGCCCGTAATATCATTGCCAAGGGATTGACCCAATTACCGAGTATCCGTAATGTCTATTACAAGAGCGAGACTACCCTGCCCTACAAGGCCCATCTCGATCCCGTGAACGATTACATTATCGGCGGCATGGAGACCGATGAAGCTTTGGAGAACGGCCTTCGTTTCCACGTCGATTGGCTCAAAGGACAAAAAACCGGTTTTTTTGTTGATCAGCGCGAGAACCGAAGCCTGCTGGAGCAATACAGTCATGGACGCAAGGTGCTGAACATGTTCTGTTATACGGGCGGTTTCTCAGTATATGCCCTGCGTGGCGGTGCTGAGTTGGTTCATTCTGTGGACAGTTCGGCCAAGGCTGTTCGGCTCACCGACGACAATGTGGCGCTCAACTTCGCCCCTGAGGACGGTCGTCATCAGTCCTTTGCTGAGGACGCTTTCAAGTTCCTCGATAATATGGAGAAGGATGCCTATGACCTCATCATCCTTGACCCGCCCGCTTTTGCCAAGCACAAGAGCGCATTGCGCAACGCACTGGTGGGCTACCGTCGCCTGAATGCCAAGGCACTTGAGAAAATCGCTCCAGGCAGCATCCTGTTCACGTTTTCCTGTTCTCAGGCTGTGAACAAGGAACAGTTCCGTCTGGTAGTATTCAGCGCTGCAGCCCAGACCCGTCGCAAGGTGCGCATCCTGCACCAGTTGACGCAACCTGCTGACCATCCCATCAGTATTTACCACCCCGAGGGCGAATATCTCAAAGGGTTGGTCCTCTATGTTGAATAATCATTTAAAAACAACCAAAATACAATCAAAGACAATGAAGAAATTATCAATTCTTTTTGCTGCCGTGGTACTGATGGCCATGACCGCATGTAACGAGAAGCCTTCCAAGGCCAATGCCGACGGGAACCAGCCCGCAACAACCGAACAAACCGAATCCTCATCATCCGAAGGTGACAAGCCCCGTATTGATGTTGATAAGGCTGCTCCAACTGCAGATGGAAAAGACCACACTGTTGCCGAGTTTAACACCAAGGAGTATCAAATTCGTCTCGAGAACCTTGCTGACGGTACCTATCGCGTCAGCCTCTGGAATGCAGGCAAGGATAAGAATGCAGAACCTGATCAAAAGATTGAGACCAAGCAGTGTGTCATGAAAAATGGCGGTTACTTGATGAAGGCATCCGACGGCAAGATTTATGTGATTAACACCAAGGCAGGTGCTGAGAGTATCACTATCATGAATAACAAGGAAATCATCTATAACGGTGGTGCAGGCAAATAACTTATCAACCCAGTGATGAAAAAGACTCTTGTTTTAATGGCATTGCTCATGCTCGTTTCATCTTCATGCTCCAAGCTGGAACGAAAAGAGAAAAAACTCGTTGAGGCAATGCAGAGCGATGATTTTGAAATCGCAAGTCAGGGCTTTACCGACTTCTGCGAATGGCTGAAGAATGACAAGTCCACAATGACTTACGATTTCAAACTGATGCGTGAGCAATTGGGTATGAATCAATTGACTAGTGCCGATGGCAACTTGCGCTGTTACAGTTGGATCACCAATGGTGACAAGGACGATCCACTGTATGCCAATGTGGTGCAATGGAAAGATGGTGAAAACTTCGTGGGCTACAGCGGACCGCTCAACAACATGTTGAATAGCTATAAGAAGAACGCTGCCAAGAATAAAGAGAAGACCCACAGTATTGATACGATTATAGATGTCAAGGCGGGTAATCAGCCTGTCTATCTCGTCGTCCAGTCTTATGTCAACCCTGATGGCAAGACGCGTTCATTTATTTCAGCTCTCATCATTCAAAATCTGTTGTTGGCTAGGTTGCCAAATTTCTTTGATGGTACCGAAGTTGCTGGTAACCTCGAATATGAGGACAACGGCAACATCAAGGTCGGCGACCTCTACAAGTGGGACGAAAAGTCCAATCGCCTTTCCGTCTATCAGACTGATGATGATTATCATGTCATTCCTAATCAATACACTGTTCTTCAATTAGAGAACGGCCGCATGAATAGGGTTGAACCTGTGACCGAAAGCGATCAATAATTAACCTAAAATACAGATTAATTGCCGGTAATCCTCACTATGGCAGTTTTGATGTCGTGAACGGGATTATTAACCGAGTGGTGTATATACTTACCGTCTTCTGTAATGTCATATTCAGAAAGAATCATCTCTTCGGTGAGCACTACAACACCTCCGCCATCATCCACAAGCACGGTATCACCTACGCAGCTTAGTATCTCTTCCTTTGTCTGGTATGGAGATGGAGTGATGGCAATGGCAATGGCAATAAAGTAGGCTATTGTTACCGAGACAATAATCTCAATTATAGTGATCAATACTTTGTTGGTATTTTTCATCTTTTATGTTGTTTTAGTAGCAAAATCAGTATAACTTTCAAATATTACGTAATATGGCAGAGAAAAAGAAAATGTCAATCTTGATGAAGAAAACCATTTTAGCCGTTATTGCAACAACGGCGTTAACTACAACCGCTATGGCACAAAACAACAACTTTGACTACACTGTTGACCGTTTTGCCGACATCGAGGTGCTTCGCTACCAGGTGCCCGGCTTTGAGGACCTCACGCTCCAGCAGAAGGAACTGGTTTATTACCTCACCGAGGCCGCCCTTAATGGTCGTGATATCCTGTTTGACCAGAACTGCAAATACAATCTGATGGTGCGCATGGTCCTTGAGGACATTTACCGTAACTACAAGGGCAGCAAGACCGACAAGAATTATCTCGCATTTGAGAAATACTTGAAGCAGGTGTGGTTCGGCAATGGCATCCATCATCACTACTCGATGGATAAATTCAAACCTGAATTCTCTAAGGACTTCTTTGACAAGCAGTTTGCGGCACTGCCTGGTGCAAAGCAGCGTGCTGACGAAAAGAAAGTGCTTGACCGCGTCATTTTTGACCCTGACTTCATGGCCAAGCGCGTGAATCAGGCCGATGGCCAGGATCTGATCCTCACTTCGGCATGCAACATGTATGAGGGCGTGACCCAACAGGAGGTAGAAGATTTCTACAACAACCTCAAGGACACTACCGACCTCACTCCCATCTCATGGGGTCTGAATTGCAAGGTCGTGAAGCGCAATGGCAAGATCGTAGAGGAGCCCTACAAGGTGGGTGGGCTCTACAGCAAGGCTATCGAGAAGATTGTCTATTGGCTCCAGAAGGCGGCTACAGTTGCCGAGAACGAGGGCCAGCGTGCCTACATCAACGAGTTGATCAAGTTCTATCAGACGGGTTCGCTCAAGACCTTTGACGACTACAGTATCATGTGGGCCGAGGAGACCAAGAGTGACGTTGACTTCATCAACGGTTTTATCGAGAGCTATGGTGACCCCCTGGGCATGACCGGTTCTTGGGAAGGCATGGTGAACTTCCGTGACAAGGCTGCTTCACGCCGTTCCAAACTCATCAGTGACAATGCCCAATACTTCGAGAGCAACTCGCCTGTTGATGATCGCTTCAAGAAGAAGGAGGTGAAGGGTGTGAGCGCTAAGGTCATCACCGCTGCCATCCTTGCTGGTGACAGCTACCCCTCAACCCCCATCGGCATCAACCTGCCCAACAGCAACTGGATTCGTGCCGCTCATGGCTCGAAGTCAGTCAGCATCGACAACATCACTGATGCTTATAACAAGGTAGCAGCAGGTACTGGATTCAACGAGGAGTTTGCCTACAGCAACGACGAGGTCGAGCTCATGAAGAAGTACCTCGACATCGCCGATGCCCTGCACACCGACTTGCACGAGTGCCTCGGTCACGCTTCCGGCCAATTGTTGCCTGGAGTTGATCCCGATGCACTCAAGGCCTACGGTTCTTCGCTAGAGGAAGGCCGCGCCGACCTGTTTGCACTCTACTACCTCGCTGACCCCAAGCTTGTCGAACTCGGTATCTTCCCCAGCATGGAGACCTACAAGGCCGAGTACTACAAGTACATCATGAACGGCCTGATGACCCAATTGACCCGCATCGAACCGGGTAAGGACATCGAGGAGGCCCACATGCGCAATCGCAAGTTCATCAGCGAGTGGTGCTACGAGCATGGCAAGAAGGACAACGTCATCGAGTATGTGAAGCGCGACGGCAAGACCTACATCCGCGTCAATGACTACGAGAAACTGCGTGACCTGTTCGCACAGTTGCTCGCCGAGGTGCAGCGCATCAAGAGCGAGGGTGACTATGAGGCTGGCCGCCAGTTGGTTGAGACCTATGGTGTGAAGGTGGATCCCGCCATCCACAAGGAGGTGCTGGCCCGCTATGAGGGACTAAATATTGCTCCTTACAAGGGCTTTGTCAATCCCATCTACACGCCCGTGTATGACAAGAACGGCAAACTGATTGACGTGAAGGTTTCTTACACCGAGGGCTACATCGACCAGATGCTGCGCTATGGTCAGGACTATTCTCCCCTCACCCGTTAATCGACGTTAGGGTTTAATATCATCAATCAGGGGGCGGGCCGCTGAGTGGCCCGCCTCCTGATTTCATTCTTGCAATTAATTGCTTGAATCAGATTATTTCATTACTTTTGCAACAGTATAACCGCTTTAACTATTGATAACGATGAAACATCTGATGATTGGTTTGCTGGCCGCAATCATGGCTATGACAGCATTGGCACAGAGCAACAGGGCAGATTATCGTGTTGTACCGCTGCCAAGTGAGATTAACGGAATAAAGACCGACGATTTCAGGCTCACCAGTGATTGCCTGATTAATTACCCAACCGGTAACCTTGAAATGGAGCACAATGCGATCATGTTAAGCCAGTATATTGAGGAATTGACTGGCCTGCACCTGAGCACGCGCCCCTCACTCAATGCCAAGGACCGTCAGGGTAACATCAGTCTGTTGCTTGTCCCGCAAATGGATAGCGATGAGGGCTATAGCATCACCACTACGTCTCGAGGCGTCGAAATTGCGGGAAAAACTCCTGCCGGAGTGTTTTACGGTATACAGACGCTGAGAAAATCGCTGCCCGTCGTTGAGACTGCGCAGGTTCTGCTACCTGCCGCGCAGGTTTCGGGGAGTCCCCGCTTCGGTTACCGCGGTATGCACCTGGACTGCTCGCGGCACTTTTTCGATGTCGAAACGGTTAAACGCTATATCGACATCATGGCGCTGCACGGCATGAACCGCCTGCACTGGCATCTTACCGACGATCAGGGTTGGCGCATCGAAATCAAAAAGTATCCACGCTTGGCTGAGGTGGGCGGATGGAGAAACGGCACCACACTGGGCCACAATTCACCAGTTAACGACGGCATCCGTTATGGCGGCTACTACACTCAGGAAGAAATCCGTGACATCGTGCGCTATGCTGCCGAACGCTACATCACCATTATCCCTGAGGTGGACATGCCGGGGCACATGGTGGCAGCCATGGCCGCTTATCCCGAACTGGGCTGCACGGGTGGTCCTTACGAGGTGTGGACCTTGTGGGGCGTTACCGATGATATCCTTTGCGCTGGTAAGGACCAGACGTTACAGTTTGTAAAGGACGTGCTTGACGAGGTAATGCAACTCTTCCCTGGTGAGTATATCCACATCGGTGGTGACGAATCGCCCCGCGTGAGATGGCAGGAATGCCCCCTTTGCCAACAACGTATCAGGGATTTGGGCATTAAGGCCGCAGGAAAACAGAGTGCCGAAGCCCGTTTGCAAGGCTGGTTCACAACTCAGGTGCAACAATACCTTGCTCAGCACGGTAAACGCATCATCGGTTGGGACGAACTGCTGGACTGTGACATTGACAAATCGGCGACCATCATGTCCTGGAGGGGCGCGGAGCCTGGCTCTCAGGGTGCATTGCTGGGACACGACGTGATCATGACGCCTGTGGGGCCATTATATTTTGACTATTATCAGACCAGCAAAACCTGGAACGAACCCATTGCCTTCGGTGGATGCAACACGCTCAAGAATGTCTATGAATTTGAACCCGTTGCTGCAGATTTGCCTGCCGACAAACGCCATCACATCCTGGGAGCCCAGGCCAACCTGTGGACCGAATACATCACCTGTGAGCCTCAAATCCAGTATCAGGTACTTCCGCGCATGGCCGCTCTTGCTGAACTGCAGTGGTTACAGCCCGAGGACAAGGATTATCAGGACTTCAGGGCCCGATTGCCTCACCTGGTGGACATCTACAAGCATTATGGTTGGACGTATAGGGCCAAGAGCCTTATCCTTGAAGACGAGAGCAATCCCCAAAACTGACGATTTGTTGTTTTTCGCTAAAATTATACCAAATCCACTTGTTTTAACGGCAATTAGTTTTATATTTGCAGTCGGAACAAAAACTTATTACCAGAGAAGACCCACACTGGATGGGTCTTCTCCGTTTAATGGAAAGACAGTAAATAACCAACGATAATGTTCAACTTTTAAAATCTACGCAGAATGAAAAAAATCCTACTATTGCTGCTCGTTGTGGCGAGTGCTGCCAGCATGGCGCTTGCGGTTACAGCCGATGACGTGCGCATCTACATTAACCCGGGACATGGCAGCTGGGGGCCTAACGACCGCCCCATGGCCACCATCCCCTACCCGATGCTGCCATCAACTGGCAGGCCCGACACGTGCGGCTTCTATGAGAGCAACACCAATCTGTGGAAAGGGTTTGAAATGCGGGACGCTCTCATCAGGATGGGTGTCAATGCCAACAACATCACCATGTCCAGGACCAAGAATGGGCCGTTCCCCTATGTCAGTGGTGCTTCAAACGCCGATATCTACAACCGACCCCTGTCGGCGATAGCTGCCGAGGTTGAGGAGGGCGACTACGACATGTTTGTCTCAATCCATTCCAATGCCGCCACCGAGGGAACAGACACTAATTATCCCCTGTACCTGTATCGTGGCACCAATGAAAGTGAAAGCGTCACAGGCAGTAAGGCCATGTGCCAAAAGAGCTGGCCGCGTCACTGGATGAATGCCGTGGATCCCACCAGTGGCAATTGGAGCCAAACCAACACTGTCATCAGAGGCGACGTTTCCTTTTATGGCAGTGGGTCGAACTCTACCAACAGTGGATCAGGTATTACCTACTATGGCTACCTGGGTGTGCTCAAGCACGGTGTGCCCGGATTCTTAGTTGAAGGTTATTTCCATACCTATCAGCCTGCGCGCCATCGCGCCCTCAACCAGGACTACTGTCGCCAAGAGGGCCTGCGTCTGGCTCGCGGTGCTGCAGACTACTTTAACATCAGTGGTGAATCGACAGGCTATATCATGGGCTCGGTGAAAGATGCCATTAACAGCCTCGAAAATAGCCTGTACAACTATGCTGCAGGAAGTGTCGACGCCCATGCCCCCATCAATGGTGCAACCGTGAATCTCTACAAGGGGGGCACGCTTGTAGGTACTTACCAGACCGACAATAACTACAATGGCATCTTCGTCTTCAATGGTCTCATACCGGGTAATGACTATACCATCAGCGTGGCAGCCAACGGATATGGTGATTTGACAGGGCAAGGCAATTATACCGTCACAGCTAACGAGACAACCTATATGGTACTCTACATGTACAGTGATGGAACACCTGTTCCTGAAAATAAGGTGAAAGGTATCTTCGCTTATGACTTGAGCCGCACAACTGATGATGGAGGTAACTATGAGTTCACGTTCAAGTGCAACAGCAATGCCACCGAGGCTTATCTCGTGTTCACCGACAGCGTGAGCGGTCAGGAGGTGGGACGTGTTGCCTTGAATGGTATCGTCGAGGGCGGCAACACGGTCACTCTTGCACCCGAGGATTTGCCAGGCACCGATGGCCAAGTGCTGTCGTGGGCAGTCAATGTGGTGGGCAATGCTATCACAAGCATCGAGCGAGTGAATAGCACCAACGCTACCTATACAAGAGCAACGGTAGCTATCGACCGCAGCCCCGAGAGCGCTCACTTCGGCACCATCTATGTGGGTGAGCGTGTGGGTTCCAATAATGCCAATAACGGTCTGTATGCTTGCGATATCGACGGCAGGCCCATCAACAATACCGTTTATCGAGGAGGACAGGCTTTGAGCAACTGCTTCCGCATCTGTGTTGACGGTGAGGGCAAGGTTTATATTCCCGACTGGGCCGATGCTTCATCGGGCATCTATATCGCTGATCCTGATAATTTGGGAGGCGCATTCACCCAGTTCTTTGTCGGTACGCGCAATACTTCTACAGGTCTTATCACCAACAATGGCGAGAACGTGGGTGGTTCGGTTCCCAGCGTATGGGTTGACGGCACGGGCGCCGATACACGATTGTTCGCTTACCTTGAAGATGTTGCCGGTCCATCGGGCAATAAAAACGGTATCGGTGTCTATAACATCGGTCAAAGCGACGGTTCGTTGCTGAATACATGGGATCATGCACCCAGCAATTACTTGGACATCGGCGCTCTTGAGGCCAGCACCAATGGAAACATTATCGCCGACCCCGCTGGACGTGGTCTGTGGGTTGTGCAGAACCGCAGTAAGGGTCAAAACACTGCGGGTGTGCCGTCAATCGTATTCACCGATTACAATGGTAATGTGCTCTATAACTCCGGTATCAGTCTTACGACGCTCAATGGTTCGGTCATCGCCGGCTTTGCCATAAACAACACCAATGATCAATTGGTCATCAATGACGGCGACGGCGTGCTCCAGTTCTACCAGATTTCCTGGAACGGCAATACTCCCGTGTTGACATCAACAGGCACCACATATATTGCCGATGCCCGCACCAGCGGTAATGCTATCCATCAAATGGCGTTTGACTGGGGTGGCAATCTCGTGTGTGCCGGCAAAGAGATTGGTATCTATTCCATCCCCACCGAGAACAATCAAAGCACCACACCTGCTAGACATGCCTTGAGTGTCATTAAGAAAGCTGTTGCTGTCG
Organism: uncultured Prevotellaceae bacterium; assembly: GCA_900317835.1. Taxonomy (GTDB): domain Bacteria; phylum Bacteroidota; class Bacteroidia; order Bacteroidales; family Muribaculaceae; genus Sodaliphilus. The sequence goes on from ONIL01000001.1 coordinate 79,527, forward strand.
ATACTTCGTTTGTTAAGGGTATCTTTGCCTATGACCTGCGCAGTGTTGAGGGAGAAAACGGCAGTTACACGTTCACCTTCAAGAGCAATGCCGATGCCCGCGAAGCATGCCTCATCTTTACCGATAAATCGAGTGGAGATGAAATTGGCCGTGTGGCCCTGAGCAATGTCGTTGAGGGTGAGAATTCAGTCACTTTGACTAAGGAGCAGTTGCCAGGTAATGATGGTCAAGTCATGAATTGGGCTGTGAATGTTGTGGGTGACGCCATTACCCGCATTACACGACTCAATGACCACTATGCTAACTATACCCGTGCGACCGTGGCTATCGACCGCAGCCCTGAGAGTGCCCACTTCGGCACCATCTATGTGGGAGAACGCATTGACAAGAACAATGCGGGTAATGGTCTCTACGTCTGTGACATCAACGGCCAGCCCGCCAACTCAACAGTCTATAACGGAGGTATCACTTGGGCCAACAATCTGCGCATTGCTGTGGATGGCGAGGGCAAGGTGTACATTCCTGAGTGGGGTGATGCCACCTCGGGCATCTATATTGCCGATCCCGACAACCTGGGCGGGGCTTTCAACCAATTCTTCGTTGGCACGCGCAATTCTGCTGGTCTAATCACCAATAATGGTGAGAATGTGGGTAGTTCTGTGCCTGGCGTATGGGTTCAGGGTACTGGCGCTGACAGCAGGCTGTATGCCTTTGTTGAAGACATCATCGGCCCCACCTCAGGCAAGGGCAACAATGTGGCAATTTACAACATTGGCCAAAGTGACGGAAGTCTTGCTACTACTTGGGATAAAGCTCCCGATGCAATGCTTGATGTTGGCGCGTTGATGATTAACGGAAACGGTAACATTATCGCCGATAACGGCGGCCGTGGCACGTGGGTAATGCAGTATCGCAGCAAGGACCAGAATATCGCATCAGTTCCTTCGCTCGTGTTTGTTGACAACAACGGCACAGTGGTTTACAATAGTGGCCGAGATCTGTCATCACTCAACGGCTCACTCATGTCGGGTTTTGCCATCAACAACACCGATGACATGATGGTCATCAATGACGGTGACGGCGTGCTGCAATTCTACAATATCTCATGGAACGGCTCAACGCCGACGCTGACCTCTAACGGTATGACCTATGTCGCCGATGCCCGATCCAGTGTTAATGCGATATATCAAATGGCATTTGATTGGGGCGGGAACCTCGTGTGTGCCGGTGGTAACATTGGTATATATTCCATCCCCACCACTGATAATCAGAGCACTACACCCGCCATGTCGTCCCTGACTGTTGTCAAAAGTCAGAGTTACGTGATTGGCGACGTGAATTGCAGCGGTTCAGTAAACATTGCTGATGTCACCGCGCTGATTGACTATGTATTGGGTGGCTCAACTCAGCCCTTCGATGTGAATGCCGCTGATGTCAACCAAGACAATGCTGTTAACATCCAGGACGTGACCGAATTGATTGACAGGGTGCTCTCAAACTCTTAATATTGTTATTAACCGAAAACCAGAATAATATGAAACGATTAATGTTTTTATTCTCATTGGCTTGTGCATTGGCGATGAATGCCCAGCTCGTGAATGTCACTTCTATTGAGAAACTCAATGTAGCAAGTGATGAGAGCAATATCATTCAAGCAGTCGCATTGAGCCCCAAGGGAGACTATGTGCTGCTCTCGACCGATACTAAGAAGGGGCTGATAAAATGGGACTTGGCAACTGGACAATCACAGGTCCTCACCGATGACGAAGGTACATGCTCGGACGTGCGCATCAGTGATGATGGCCAGCAGGTGGTATATGGTCAGGTGTCCTATGACAAGAAACGCCGCCACCAAGCCGTTAAGTCCATTGATTTAACGACGGGCAAGAGTAGCACTCTTGTCAAGCCGACCAGGAATCTGCAAGGAATCGCCCTGGACGGTAATACTGTGACCACGGTAACCCATGGCAAAATGAAAAAGCATCAGCTGAAAGGCAAATCAACGGCGAGTTCGCGTCCCGTTTTGACAAGGCACCATCTCAAGATGTACATCACGCGTGACGGCGTTACCACACAATTGGCTCCCAATGGCGCCGATGAGAGGTACATCTGGGCTTCATTGTCACCCGATGGCTGCAAAGTGCTTTATTATGTGAGCGGTTATGGTGCATACGTGTGCGGCATTGATGGCAGCAACGTCATCAGCATGGGCAACCTCACGGCCCCCAAGTGGTGGGATGACAACACGATTGTCGGCATGAATGAAACGGACGATGAATACTGCATCATCGCTTCAAGCATTGTGGCACGCACGCTTGACGGGCAAGAACAGGTGCTCACAGGTGATGATGTGATCGCCACCTATCCCCTGCCCTCATCCCAAGCCGGAAAAATTGTGTTCTCGACTCCTGATGGCAAGGTTTATCTCATCCATGTGACCCAATAAACCAACCAGTACATCCATCCAACAAGAATCCCCGTCGTTTTGATGCGACGGGGATTCTTGTTAATTCTCTCAATAATGAGTTGCAACTAACCGCCTGTCTGGAGGAAGAACGGAAGCAGACTCTCAATATAGATAATGATGATACCTGCCACATATCCGGCCAACGCCAGCAGTGAAACGCGCTTGAAATACCAGAAGAATGGAATTTTCTCGATACCCATAGCAACCACACCTGCAGCCGATCCGATGATGAGCAACGAGCCTCCCACACCGGCACAGAAGGTAAGCAGATGCCAGAACAAGCCGTCCTCGATGAACGTCATCAAATAGGGATCGGTAGTTCCCGCTGGCGCCATAGTCTCAAACATCTTGATGCAAGCCGAAACGAGGGGTACGTTATCCACAATCGAGGACAGCGCACCGATAATCGATGTCATCATCACCGGTTCATGAATCCTGGTGTTCATCTCATCTGCGAGAGTGTTGAGCACGCCTACCTCAGAGAGGGCCGACACGGCCATAAGGATTCCCAGGAAGAACAGGATGGTGGGCATGTCGATCGTGTGTAGCGCTGATGACACACGGCCACCCATCTTGGAATCAATCTTGAAACGCTTCACCCAAACCTCGGTAACACCCCAGATGACACCCAATGATAACATGATGCCCATGAAGGGAGGCAGACCCGTGATGGTCTTGAAGACAGGCACAAACAGCAGTCCTGAGACACCGATGATGAGCATCGCCTTGCTCAAGTGGGGATGGCGGTCATGCAGCCCCGGGTTCTTATCGGCCATTGTAGTGATCTTTTGCATCTTGCCTTCCTTGATGTAGAACTGGGCTATCGCTACGGGTACTACCATAGCGACAATGCTGGGGATGAGCAGATTGATGATAAGTCCCAATGATGACACCTTCTCATCCATCCACAACATGATGGTGGTCACATCGCCAATGGGAGAGAAAGCGCCACCGGCATTGGCTGCGATGACGATGAGTCCTGCAAAGAGCCAGCGATCCTTTTGGTCGCTGAGCAGACGGCGCAGCATCATCACCATGATGATGGTTGTGGTCATGTTGTCAAGTACTGCCGACATGACAAACGACAACGAACACATGATCCACAACAGATGACGTTTGCTCTTGGCATTGATATTCTCGGTAATGAACGAGAATCCTCCATAGCGGTCAATGATTTCAACAATAGTCATCGCGCCAATCAGGAATACCACAATCTCGCATGCATCTCCCAATTGAGTCACAATGGCCTCATGCATATGGGGGTCATTACCGAAGAGGGCATAAATTGACCATAGGATACCGCATGTGAGCAATGCAAAGGTAGCCTTGTTGATGTGGAGTGGATGTTCCAACGTGATAAGCACATAGCCCATCACAAAGATGATGATCATTGCTGCAATCATCGCCTATACAGTTAATGGTTGATGAATAAACAGATTATTGATTGTCTATGTTTAAACCGTCAGCGCAGGCGGTCGGCATCAAGAAGCTTCTTCTTGTCGTTAGACATCGCTTTGTGGGCTAACATCAGCATGACTATCGACAGTACCGGAAATATCAAGGACCACTGAGCGGTGATGATAATGCCTTCACGGCGGCTTTGAACGATGGCGACAATGCCGATGGCGACAAGCATCGCAATAGCGATGATAATGTCAACAAAGCATACTGTCATCTGGCGTTGCAGATTCCTGTAAAGGAAGATATCCATCAGGGCAATCAGCGAAATCAAGATGACCAGCGTGAGCATTAACGGGTCGATGTGAGTGACGCCCACCTTGCCAGCCTCGAGTGCGCCATAAACAAAGTTGCGGCCTCCCAGCTCAAACGTCAAAGCGGGAAAGAAAGCAAATACCACCATTAGTATCACTGCGATGAGCAGGTAAACAGATTGGATGCGTTGAATAACCATAATTGTTATTGTTGATTGATGAAATTATTAATTTGCGGCAAAATTACGGAAATATTTCTATAATCATAAAAAAACGGAGAGAAAAATACATGTTGGGAGGAATTCTTTCACGAATATTGACTGTTTTTAGCCAAATGACCGCATGAAGCGGCGATTTGGGACGATTATGAAAAAGAAAAGTATTCATTTTCATTGTATCACGAAATTATTTTCCTACATTTGCATGGTAAAAACGCCATCTAATGTGATGGCATGCATTCATCAGTTAAACATAAACTATTATGGATCAAAAAAACAAATCACAAAAGACTGAAACTACCAAAGCAACAAAATTGTCCAATCTAACATCGTCCAAGTATTTCTCGATTGACGTCACCAATCTGGCTAGATATGTCAAGAATGCCCCTGATTTGGGAAAGGACTATAGAGCAGCCACCGTGTCTCTCAAGCATGACATGGACCTGTTTGTGGAAGCGCGCATCAGAGCTTATAATGATGGCAGGCTCACGGTGGAATTCTGGGGCGACCGTGCGGCCTTGACGCCACCTCTCATCAGCTTTATTGCCGACTGTTCCAAGAAATTTGGTCCTAGCATCAGTGGCGCGACCGAGGTTACCGATGAAGACTATGAACTATTGAAGCGTGGCTTGTTCAACAGAATGTGGGACGAAGCGTGTGTTACCATGTCCAACAATGATGACGATGTGCGTGTCATGGTGTTAGGATTATTTAATCCTCCCCAAAATGCTCCGGCTGACCTCGTTGGTCTCAAACCTGTTAAGGAAAAGAATCCTCTAAAGAAAAAAGAGTGATTGTTATACAGAGTTAGCCCTTGGCTTCCAAGGACTGAAAAGTATGGTTTCATGTGACATGAGGCAACTTGCTTCGTGTGTTATTGCACAATTATTGCAGTAGTGATGAATGTTATTCATATTTGACATTCGATGACAACACAAGAGATAGAGAAGATTCATCAACAGGCATCCAGTTTCATCAATGATGCCGAGGTCAATAATGCCTTTGAGCGGATTACCCTGCTGGTAAATGCGGCAGGACGGGCCGACATGCATGATGAGTTGGAGCGGTTGCGTATATCCTACTCCTTCATGCTCAATTACTTGGAGCAAGGCGTTGTGGATCCCCAGCGCAGTGAGATTCTCACCAACATACGCCAGTCACTACACACACTTAATGACAAGAGCTACATCGGGCTGATGGAGCAAACCAGCAACGAGGTGTTCTATGTGCGGCGCCGCGAAATGGCCAATGTCACCCTCCTTAGCATCATCGAGGAGTATCGTGATGCCTTGAAGGAGTTGTCACTGGTACAAACGGTTCCGGGGGAACAAAATGACAGTCATGCCATTTTGTCACGGCTGCGGCATGCCGAGGAACTGGAGACCCGCTTGTTCAACCGTGTGTGGAGCACATTCCCGATCACGGCCGACGAGGCCAGCAGCCTGAAATTGTGCATCACGGGTGATATCCTGCCTAATCACACGCGTTGCCTGCTGGTTGCTGCGCTGTTCTTGGGATTGATGAAATTCTATGACGAGAGCAAACTGTTGATTCTGCTGGAGTCTTACACCCTGTGTGATGAGCCGCAGATACAACTTCGCTCTCTCGTGTGTGCGCTACTCGCCATGGTGGCACATCGCAAACGCTCTATCGCTTCCAGGGCCATACAATCTCGCATCGATTCGATGATCGACACCCCTGAATTCTCACATGACGTGTGGAACATCCAGATGCAGCTCGCTCGGTCGCGCAATACCGAGAATATCAAGAACCGTGTGCGAAACGACCTCATTCCCAATATCATGAAAATGAGGCCCGACATTATCGACAAGTTAAAAGACAAGGACTCCCAAATCATTGACTTGAGTGACATCGAGGCCAATCCCGATTGGCAGGATTGGTTAGATCGGAATGGTATTACTAGACGAATTGAGGAATTCAATGCGATGCAGCTCGAAGGCAGTGATGTGTTTATTGCCACTTTTGCCCATTTGAAGACGTTCCCGTTCTTTAAAACACTGAGCAACTGGTTCTTGCCGTTCTATGCCGCTCATTCGGTGGTGGTGGAGAACTTGGGTGGGAGCAAGATTAGCCTGGCTGAGGTGGTGCAACATGCACCCTACTTGTGCAACAGCGACAAATATTCGTTCTGCTTGTCGCTAGGTGCCCTACCCGACTCGCAGCGCACGATGATGTCGGCACAGTTAGAAGAACAGAATGCTGCCCTTAATGAAGCACGCTTGTCAGAGCTTCCTGATGAGCGCAAGTTGCGCGTCAGCATCATCAATGCCTTTGTTCAAGACCTGTACAGGTTTTTCAAACTCTTCTCTCGCCGTCGTGAGTTCATCGCCATGATGGATGAACCAGGGCTTGACCTGACCGATTGCTTGCCGCTGCTGCGTGTTACCCGCGATGCCCATGTGCTAGAGCTGCTGGGGACGCTTTATTTCAAGAACGCATTCTATGAGGATGCCATTAAGTGTTTCACCCGTCTTGAAGGCATTGAGGACGCTACCGATGACCACATTTATCAGAAAATCGGTTTCGCTTACCAGAGTGCCGGCAATAGCGAGATGGCGCTGAAGTATTATCAACGCTTTGAATTGATGCATGAAGAAGATGTGTGGAACATGCGCCACATTGCGGCCTGTTACCGCGCAATGGGAGAGCTTGGCAAAGCGCTTGAATATTACCGTCGTGTCGAGGCCATGAATCCCGAGAATGTGTCGCTCACGCTCACTATCGGCCATGTCTTGCTGGAACAGAACCGAACTAAAGAAGCCCTCCAGCAGTATTATAAGGCTGACCTTCTTCCTGGTGCCAAGCACAGGGCATGGCGCCCCATCGCTTGGTGCTCATTCCTGTTGAGCGACTATGATAAGGCGCTGGATTACTATGACAGGATTGCCGATGAGGATACCCCATCGCCACAGGACTTGTTGAACCGTGGCCACGTGTTGTTGTGCAAAGGCATGATGCAGCAGGCGATTGCTACTTACCGTGAGGCGCTTAAGGGCATGGATAGTGATGGCGTAAAATTCCGCAAGGCTTTCATGGCCGATGCGACCGAATTGAGGCGTCATGGCATATCCACTGTCGATCAGGCGTTAATCCCCGATGTGGTGTGTTCCTCGGTAACCAAGAGTTAAAAGTGAATTCAAGATGATTGACCACAACACAGTACAGCAGATTCTGGATGCCGCCGACATTGTTGACGTGGTGAGCGATTTTGTCGCCCTCAAGAGACGTGGTGCCAACTGGATTGGACTGTGCCCCTTCCACAACGACCGTCGTCCTTCATTCTATGTGTCGCGTGCCAAGGGTATTTGCAAATGCTTTGCTTGCGGCGAAGGCGGCAGTGCGGTCAATTTTATCATGAAGCATGAGCAACTCAGTTATCCCGAGGCTCTGCGTTATCTGGCCCGCAAGTATCATATTGAGATACAGGAAAAAGAGCTGACCGACGAGGAGAAACAGGTACAGACCGAACGTGAAGCCATGCTCATGCTCAACGAGTGGGCCTGTGACTATTTTGAGAAACAGTTGCTTGAGACGCAGATGGGGCAAGACGTGGGCTTGACCTACTTCAGGGAACGCGGTTTCAACGATGCAACCATCAAGGAGTTCAGACTTGGGTATTCCAGCGAAGGATACGATGATTTTTACAAGGCTGCTGTTGCACAGGGGTTTAATCCGAAATTGTTGTTTGATGTCGGGTTGTGTATCCCCGACGACCGTGGTGGGCATGACCGCTTTCGCGGTCGTGTGATGTTCCCGATCATGAATATCGCCGGCAAGGTCATAGCCTTTGGCGGTAGGACCCTTAGGAAGGACAAAGATGTAGCAAAATATGTCAACTCCCCTGAGTCGGCCATCTATTCCAAGCGTGACGTTATCTATGGCTTGTATCAAGCCAAGCGGGATATCAGTAAGCAGGACAAATGTTTCATTGTTGAGGGCTATGCTGATGTGATCTCGATGCACCAGGCTGGTTTCAAGAATGTTATCGCTTCTTCGGGTACCGCCTTGACCGAGGGGCATATCCATGCTATTCGCCGCTTCACGAGTAATGTCACCGAGATGTTTGACGGTGATGCTGCTGGCGTGAAGGCGGCACTGCGTGGTGTGGACATGCTGCTAAAGGAAGGCTTGAGCATCAAGGTGTTGCCATTGCCACCCGAAGATGACCCTGACACGTTTGTGCGTGCCCATAGCCATACCGAAGTCGAGCAGTATATCAAGCAGAACGAGGTCGATTTCATCAATTTCAAGACAAGTGTGGTGCTCAAGGATGCCCAGAATGACCCCATCAAGCGTACTGCTGCCATCACTGATGTGGTTAAATCCATCGCCATCATCCCTGACGAAATCGCCCGCATGGTTTATGCCAAGGAGTGCAGCACCCTCTTTGACATGGATGAACAGACCATCTTGAGGCAAATCAAGCATTATCGCGGAAAATTCCTGGAGCAGTGGCGCAAGGAACGTCAGCAGCAACAGGCGCGTGAACAACGCATGAATGCACCGACGGCAGCTGTCAGCGATCCTTTATATCCTGATCAGCCGTTGTCCTCACAGCCAATGGACGAGAGCCCGAATCAAGGGAGGGCCGCCTCAATCGCCGCACCTGCAGCTGGTGTAGAGGTCCAGGAGCGTGAAATCATCAAGCTCATCGTCAACTATGGCATGTGTTACTTGTGCGATACACCCTATGAAGACGGCACTAACAGGCCGACAACTGTGCTTGAGTATATCAATGATGAGTTACAGCTTGATCAGATGACCTTCAGTAACGCCCTTTATGGTCATGTGTTTGATGTCGCTAAGCGGTACATCGAGCCCTATCACCATGATTTGGAGTTATTTAGAGCCTCGCTTGACGAACGCATCAAGCAATATATCGATGAAGAGATGGCCAAGGATGATGAAGACATCCCTGATGCCATGGACAGCACGGCACTCATTAATGCACACGAACGCAAGCAGAAGAATGCGGATGCACGTGCTAACGTGAGAGCGCAAAAAGAGTTACAGGAATTCAGCAGTGATTACCTGCAACGGGTGCTTTGCTCGATTGATGATGATTCCGTGCGCCAGTTGGCGTGTGACATGGCGACTGACAGTTTGCCGCAGTTGAGCAAAATCCACACTCAATTCGCGGTCATCGTCGAGGATCGTGACCGCCTTGTCAGTCTGGTTCCAGAGCGCTTGTATAATTGGAAGAATGCCCTGTTGGTGCTTAAAATCAATGAATTGAAAGCCCGAATCGCCCAAGCCGATTCGACAGTATTACCCCAACTGCTGGAGCAATTGCAGGAACTCTATAAAGTCCGGCACGAATTAGCCGTTTATATTGGTGACCGTGTGGTCAATCCCAAGTAGAATAGAGTCATGCCAATACTGGCATTTTTTCTCATTTTTTGCTTATCACTGTGTGGCTTTTCGGCCAATAATTACTACATTTGCGGTGGACTTTGTGCTTATTTTAGCACAAAGATTTAAATCATTACTTTAAGCAACTGAAGATAAACCACTTATTATGAGACTAAGAAATATTTCATTGTTTGCTGTTTTGGCATTGGCGTCAGTCATGTCCTATGCTCAGATGAATTTGCCCAAAACGGTACTTGCCGGTCACACTTTCTATTATTATGAGACAGGAGCTAACGAGAGTATCTATGATATAGCCGCTAAATTAGGGGTAACAAAGGATTTCATCATCAAGAACAACCCTAATGCCGCTGACGGTATAGAAAGCGGTATGAAGCTGTATTTTCCTGCCGAAGACAATAACGACCCTTCGCCGGCGGTAAGTATTGCGTCTAATAATAATATCCACACCGTTGAACAAGGCGAGACACTCTACGGTCTTGCTAAGCGTTATGGTGTCACCGTTGATGAGTTGATTTCAGCTAATCCTGGTTCAGATAAAGGTATCCAAATCGGTCAAAAACTGAACATTCCCGCATCCTCAACAATGGCTGCGGCCAGTAGTGTGGAAACCAGCCAACAGGTGCGAGATGCATTTGAGCGTAATGCATCGGCAATACAAGCGCCCCAAGGTTCGGATCCTGTTTTTGTCACTTTACAGCCTGGCGAGAGCATTTACTCTATTGCAAAACAATTCAATACATCAATTGAGGGCATCATCATGGCCAATCCTGGCCTAAAGCCCGACGAGTATGTTGCAGACGCCAAGATCAAGGTGGTTCCCAATACTGCCCTTCCCTTCTACTACGAGCGTGAAAGCCGGCGCAATTACAAGTATGAGGTGAAACGCGGTGAGACATTTGCATCGATAGCCGCAGATAACGGCATCACCGAGGCAGAGCTCAAAGCCGCTAACCCTGACATGAAAAAAGCCAAAAAGGGTAAAACCATCACCTTGCCCAAACCATATAAAGAAAGTGTCACTGGTGAGATGGCAACTGTCCCTCTGGATGAGTTGCGTGCCTACTATGAGCCCCGCATCAACGACATCTATGACAACTTGGTGGGAAAGCGGCTTGAGAATGAGGTGAATATCGCAATGGTTCTCCCCTTCCAGCTGCACAAGAGCGCCCCTCCCAAGCAGGCATATCTCTATACGGATTTCTATAAGGGCTTCTTGCTGGCACTCGACAGCGCTAGCAACATCAGTAACAAGCACATTAACCTGAAGGTCTATGACACTCAGCACAACCTGAATGTCACTGACAGCATCCTATCGTTGCCCGAGCTGAAGACCATGAACATGATTATTGCACCGAGTGAGCCGCAGCAGTTGGCCAGAATCAATGCCTTCGGTAAGGCTAACAACGTCAGTGTCATGAACTGCTTCACCACCAAGAATGAGGACTACCTGGACAATCCCTACGTCTATCAGGTGAATACCCCGACCGACGAGATGATGCATGACGTCATGCGTTGGTTTGATGACCAGTTCAAGGGCTACAACGTGGTTTTCCTGAATGCGGCCAGCGAGAGTGACAAGGAAATGTTTGAGCATATCCGCACCCACATTAACCGTAATAAATACTCCACATCGATGATAAACGTTAATGGCGACTTGACATACAATGACATTTCCAACCAAATGAATCCTGGTTCGAAATATGTCTTCATCCCTTCTTCGGGTGACAAAGCCCTTGTCAAGAAGTACATCAAGGCACTCAAGCAGGTCAAGAGCGACCGATTTGACTGTGAGTTGTCGCTGATAGCCTATCCCGAATACGTGTTATATCTTAAGGATTACCAAACTGATCTTCAAGACATTGACACCTATATGTTCACCCGTTTCTTTAATGCCAAGGGCTTTAGGACCCGTGACCTTGAGACGGCCTACAAGAACAACTTCGGCGGTGAGCCGTTGTCTGCTGTGCCCAACATGGCTATCTACGGATATGACACAGGTATGTACCTTCTCAAGTCGTTGGGTGCCAATGGTATCATTGACGATGAAACACCGATGTACAAGGGTATCCAGACAAGTTTCCGCTGGGAACGTGGCGATAACTGGCGTGGCTATACCAACCAGGCAATAGAGGTAGTGCACTTCTCTCCTGATCATCAAATCACGGTCTATGTGAAATGAGGCGCCTCGCAGTCATCATAGCGACGCTTATTGCATTGTTTACTGCGGCTCAGACCCATTACCAGGGGACGATTGCCGTGGGAGGCAAGGCTGGTGCCACCTTCTCGAGACTCAATCTCAATCCCAGTGTGGAACAGATGATGTTGCCAGGCATGACTGCCGGTGTGATGTTCCGCTATATCGAGGAGAAGAATTTTGGGCTTGTTGCAGAGTTGAACATGACCCAGCGCGGCTGGAAAGAGAATTTGGAAGAATCAGAATACAGTTACAGTCACCGGTTCACCTATCTGGAACTACCCATCATGACGCACATCTACTTTGGAAACCAGCGTGTTAAGGGATTCTTCAACCTGGGGCCGGAAATCAACCTCATGCTGGGTGACGGCATCAGTTCCAACTTCGACTATAAGAATGCCGGCGACTTGGATTACTTTGTCACAAACACCCGCCACATCGAGCAAATGACGATGGACGTTAACAACCGGTTTGATTATGGCATCTGCGCTGGAGCCGGCTTGGAACTCAACCTCAACACCAAACATTCGCTATTGCTGGAGGGCCGCTTCTATTACGGCTTGACTGATGTCTTCCCCAATCACAAGACCGATATCTTCTCCAGCTCCAACTCGATGACCGTATCGGTCACCTTGGGTTATTTTTATCGCCTTAAGTAACATTTAATATTGGATCATTGTTGAAAGCAACAGCTTGGTATGATTCTCATGAGGATCTGCTGAACAACCATGTCTATTCGGCTATCATCAAAAGTGAAATAACGGCCCACATGATAAAAGCACACATCATCATGAGAAAAGAATAATTTTTTGCAAATAAGGTCAATGTTTTCGGCGATTTGACACATTATATACAAAGATATTTTTGTACTTTTGTGCGTTATTTTGAGAATTTACTTATTTCAATTAAATAATTGTCTAAAAAACAGAAAATTATGAACATTTCGCACATCGAACATGTGGGAATCGCCGTTACCTCGCTTGAGGAGGCTATTCCTTTCTACGAGAAAATGTTAGGCTTCAAGTGCTTTGCCATTGAAGAGGTTGAGGATCAGAAGGTAAGGACCGCGTTCTTCCAGGTGGGCCAGACCAAGATTGAGCTTCTGGAGGCAACCGCCCCCGAGAGCGCTATCGCCAAGTTCATCGAGAAGAATGGTGGCCGTGGCGGCATCCAGCATGTAGCATTTGCCGTTGAGGATGGCGTTCAGAACGCATTGGACGAGGTACAGGAGAAGGGTGGCCGCGTTATTGACGCCCATCCCCGCAAAGGTGCTGAGGGCCTGAATATCGCCTTCCTGCATCCCAAGACCACTTGCGGCGCCTTGTTAGAGCTTTGCGAGAAACCTCAAGAGTAAGGCTTCTGGTTTTAGTAGATAGACTATACATAAAAGATAGACTATAGACATGGGAAAGCAACTTGATAAAATCCAAGAGCTGATTGAGCGTCGCGAGAAAGCGCGCCTGGGCGGTGGTGAAAAGGCCATAGCCAAGCAGCACGAGAAGGGCAAATTCACTGCCCGTGAGCGCATCAATATGCTCCTTGACGAGGGCAGCTTTGAGGAACTGGACATGTTTGTTCAGCACCGCTGCACCAACTTCGGCATGGAGAAGAAAACCTATGACGGCGATGGCGTTGTGACCGGATTCGGAACCGTTGGCGGCCGTCTGGTTTACGTCTTTGCACAGGATGCAACCGTCATCGGCGGCTCGCTGGGCGAGACCATGGCATTGAAGATGTGTAAGGTGATGGATCTGGCTATGAAGCAGGGTGCTCCTGTTGTGGGCCTGAACGACTCGGGCGGTGCCCGCATCCAGGAGAGCGTTAACGCTCTCGCAGGCTATGCCGAGATCTTCCAGCGCAATATCAACGCATCTGGCGTGATTCCCCAAATCAGCGCAATCCTTGGCCCGTGTGCCGGTGGTGCCGTTTACTCCCCTGCCCTGACCGACTTCATCATCATGGCCAAGGGTATCTCCTTCATGTTCCTGACCGGACCCAAGGTCGTTAAGACTGTGACTGGCGAGAACGTGACCCAGGAGCAACTGGGTGGTGCAGGTGTGCACGCCAGCAAGAGCGGTGTGGCCCACTTTGCCGCCGAGACCGAGGAGGAGGCCATCGCCATCATCCGCCAGCTGTTGAGCTATATGCCCAGCAACAATATGGAGGAGACTCCTCGTGTGGAGTGCACCGATCCCATCGACCGCGTGGAGGATGCCTTGAACAACATCATCCCCGAGAGTGCCAATGACCCCTACGACATGTATCAGGTCATCAGCGCCATCGTCGATAATGGTGAGTTCCTCGAGGTCCACAAGGACTTTGCCAAGAACATCATCGTCGGCTTTGCCCGCTTCAACGGCCAGGCTGTCGGTGTTGTTGCCAACCAGCCCAACTGCATGGCAGGTGTGCTCGACGTGAACGCCTCGAAGAAGGGCGGTCGCTTTGTTCGCTTCTGCGATGCCTTCAATATTCCTCTGGTAACCCTCGTTGACGTGCCCGGCTTCCTGCCCGGTACCGGTCAAGAGTACAACGCCGTCATCATGAACGGAGCCAAGTTGCTCTACGCCTACGGCGAGGCTACCGTGCCCAAGGTGACTGTTACCCTGCGCAAGAGCTATGGTGGCTCACACATCGTGATGAGCTGCAAGCAGCTGCGTGGTGACTTGAACTACGCATGGCCCAGTGCCGAGATCGCCGTTATGGGTGCTGCCGGTGCTGCCGAGATCCTCTATGCCAAGGAAAGCAAGAACTTCAAGACCCAGGCCGAGGAGGCTAAGGCTGCCGGCGACGAAGCCAAGGCCAAGGAACTGCTCGAGCAGGGCAAGAAGTTCATCCAGGAGAAGGAGGACGAGTACAACAACCTCTTCTGCACGCCTTACAATGCAGCCCGTTATGGCTACATCGATGACGTGATTGAGCCGAGGAACACCCGCTTCCGCGTGATCCGCGCCCTGGAGGTACTGCGCACCAAGAAATTGACCAATCCAATCAAGAAGCACGGTAATATCCCCTTGTAATCATGAGTAAAAGAACATTGATACTCGTCCTGTTGTGCGCCATTCTCGCATTGCCCACGTTGGCTCAAGGCCGCAAAAACGTGCGCATCAATGAGGTGATGGTGCAGCAGGACAGCACGGGCGGCAACGGATGGGTCGAGTTCTATAACTCGTCCTATAGTTCAACCGCCGTCGAGCAGATGTTCATCACGACCATGAGCCGTGAGGAAATCCAAAGCGTCTTTGACAAGAATAAGGGCAACAAGAAAAAGCCCAAACAGATTCTTGTCGAGCTTTGTGAGGCCCAGCCTATGGACATCTACGAGATTCCCCGTGGTGATGAGCGTCACACCAAGATCGCTCCTCGCACCCACTTCGTCATGGAAGCCGATGGTGATCCCAAGTCGGGCACCTTCCACATGCCTTTCACCTTCACTCAGGGCAAGGACAATTACATCGCCCTGTATGACGTGAATGGTGACCTGGTTGATGACGTGACAATTCCCGCCACACTCAACGTTGGTGAGACTTACGCTATCAAGGCCGAGGGCCGTCTGCCGAGCGTACTGAACGACGGCCAGACCGAGTGGACCGTGAAAGACGGCAAGACCATCGAGACTGCAGTCACCAAGGGTAATTACAATATCCGTGAGGTGAACGAGAACATCGAAGCCTTCCACATTAAGGATCCCCATGGCTACTGGATTGCCCTGCTCGCCATGTCGGTAGTGTTCAGTGCTCTGGCTCTGCTCTACATCTGCTTTAAGTTGTTCGGCAAGTTTGCCAGCAAGAATCTGCAGTCCGAGGATAAGAAGCAGCCTGCTGCTCCCGAAGCCTCAACGGCCGTTGCTGTTCCCACCACCGGTGACCTCGATGGTGAGAAGATGGCTGCTATCTGCTTTGCTTTGTATCAGCATCTGAATGCCCACGACAACGAGAGTGGCATTTTAACACTCGCTCCTCGTGACAATTCGTCATGGGCCAACAAGTCTGGCCTGATGCGTGAAATACCCGTTATCAAGAAATAATCACCATTAAAAATCATTCACTCAAATGAAGGAATACAAATATAAGATCAATGGTAACGAGTATAATGTTGCCATCGATAACATTGAAGGCAACATTGCCCACATCCAGTTGAACGGCGTGGCCTATGACGTTGAGCTGCCCGAACAGCCCAAGGCTGCTCCCGCCGTTAAGCGTGTTGCCGTGAGCGACGCGCCAGCGGCTGCTCCCAAACCCGCTGCCCGCAAGGCTGCACCCGCTGCAGCTGGTGGTCATGTAATCGAGTCCCCGCTTCCCGGCGTCATCAAGGACATCTTTGTCAAGGTGGGCCAGCAAGTGAAGGCCGACGACGTGGTGTGCATCCTCGAGGCCATGAAGATGGGTAACGAGATCCATGCCGGCGTTGACGGTACCGTCAAGAGCATCGAGGTATCAAAAGAAGATTCGGTACTCGAGGGTAACACAATCATGGTAATCGGTTAAACTGAAATTGACTCCCACTGATTATGGTACTGCTTGACAATTTCCTGTTCACCAAGTTGTTGGATTTCTGGCATTTTACAGGATTCTACAACTTTGAATGGACCAACCTGATTATGATTGTGGTGGGACTGTTCTTCATCTTCCTCGCAATCAAATATGATTTTGAACCCATGCTGCTCGTGCCCATCGGCTTCGGTATCCTGATTGGCAACATTCCTTTCCAGCCAGGTAACGAGATTGGCATCTATGAGGACGGTTCGGTGCTCAACATCCTATATCAAGGTGTTCGCAACGGATGGTACCCGCCACTCATCTTCCTGGGCATCGGCGCGATGACCGACTTCAGCGCTTTGCTGGCCAATCCCAAGCTGATGCTTGTTGGTGCTGCTGCACAGTTCGGTATTTTCGGTGCCTACATGATTGCCCTCTTCTTGGGATTCATGCCCGACCAGGCAGGTGCCATCGCCATCATTGGTGGTGCCGACGGCCCCACTGCTATCTTCCTGTCGTCAAAACTGGCACCCAACCTGATGGGTGCGATTGCCGTGAGTGCCTATAGTTACATGGCGCTTGTGCCGGTAATTCAGCCGCCCATCATGCGCCTGTTGACGACCAAGAAAGAGCGCACGATGCGCATGAAGCCCGCCCGCAAGGTCAGCCAGTTGGAGAAGATCGTGTTCCCCATCTTCGGTTTGATTCTCACCTGCTTCGTGGTGCCTTCGGCTATCCCCCTGCTGGGTATGCTGTTCTTCGGTAACCTGCTGCGTGAGAGTGGCGTGACCAAGCGTTTGGCCAATACCGCAAGCAACGCGATGACCGACATCGTGACCATCCTGCTGGGTATGACCGTGGGTGCTTCTACGCAGGCCTCGCAGTTCCTGACCAAGGAGACCTTGTTCATCTTCTTCCTCGGTTTCTGCGCATTCATCATCGCCACCTGCTCGGGTGTGCTGTTCGTGAAGATCTTCAACCTCATTTTGCCCAAGAGCAAGAAGTTGAACCCGCTCATCGGTAATGCCGGCGTTTCGGCTGTTCCTATGGCAGCACGCATCAGCAACGACCAGGGCCTCAAGGCTGATCCCAGCAACTACCTGCTCATGCACGCCATGGGTCCCAATGTGGCCGGCGTGATTGGCTCGGCAGTTGCCGCAGGTGTCCTCCTGGGCTTCCTGGGATAATAACAATCACATGATACTCAACAAAACAGGCAGCCATTTGGCCGCCTGTTTTGTTTTATTGGTTTAGTGCTTGAACATGCGATCAATGGAACGTTTGTCCTCACGTTCTTTTATGGACTGGCGCTTGTCGAACTGGCGCTTGCCTCGTGCGAGCGAAATGACCAGTTTGGCCAAGCCTCGCTCGTTGATGAACAGGCGCAGGGGAACAATAGCGATACCCGGCTGCTGGGTGTCACGGGCAATTCGACGGATTTCCTTGCGATTGAGCAACAACTTGCGGTCACGATGGGTCGTGTGGTTGTTATAGGAGCCGAAACTGTACTCGGCAATGTACATGTTCTTTACCCACACCTCGCCGTTGATGACCATGCAATAGGTGTCGGTCAATCCGCATTTGCCCTGTCGAATGGACTTGATCTCAGTGCCTGTGAGGACGATTCCCGCAGTGAAGGTCTCGATGATTTCGTAATCGAAGGTAGCCTTGCGGTTCTTGATATTAATCGTATTGTTGTGATTATTGTTTCTTGCCATAGCTAACCCTTTCATTTAATGATAAACAGTCCCAAAATCGCATTTAACACAATGGGGAGACCCAGGAGCAACGTTGACGAGATGATGACAAACCGCGCGACCTTATTCTTCTTGACAAACAGGTGATCGGTGCCACGATAGGCCATCCATGGCAGATAAGCCATCAAAAACAGCACAGGAGTGAAATCACTGGGCAATAAATTGCGCAGGATGATCAACAGTACCAGAAAGATGAGGTTGTAGAGGATGTAATCGTTCAAGCGTGCCGTGGCCCCCTCGGTCTTGACGAGCTCGGGATAAAAACCGCTGAGCAGATAGATGATGATGTAATAACTGATGAAATAGGTCGAAAACATCACAATACCTGTCATCAATGATGTGGCGAATGTAATCGTGCGGTCATAGAGCATGGGTACAAAGCATGACAGTGCCAACACGACCAACAAGGGCAGATAGGCGCTTCTCAGCACCTTGCCGATGGGTATATTGGATTCATTAATCACTTCCCACCCGTATTTTGGGGAGGTAATTACACAGAATATGTTGTGCCAAATACTCATTGTCAAAAATTGCGGCTGCAAAGATACACATTTATTTACAAATATAAACTCAACTAGGGAAAATTAATTTACATTAGCAAAAACAATGTCAGATTTTTGATGATAACAAGAAAACTCACTACTTTTGCAACATCTCGAATGATCAATAATTATCGATGATGGAAGAGAATAGGAACTGTGAATCAGGAGGCTCATTAGGGATGTATACTCCCGAGATGATCAGAGAACTGAGACCCAACGAGGTGTTTGTATTTGGTAGCAATCTGGGCGGATTCCATGCCGGCGGTGCGGCAAGGGCTGCCCTTGAGTCGTTTGGGGCCGTCTGGGGTCAGGGAGTTGGTTTGCAGGGGCAGAGTTATGCGATTCCCACGATGCATGGCGGCGTCGATGCCATCAGGCCTTATGTTGACGAGTTCATCAGTTTTGCCCGGTCTCGTCAGGATCTGTTCTTCTATGTGACACGCATCGGTTGTGGAATAGCCGGCTTTAGGGACGAAGAGATCGCCCCCTTGTTTCAAGATGCGCTGTCACTGGATAACGTTGCCCTGCCCAAGTCATTTCATGACATATTATTGACATAGTCACAATTTATATATTCACTAGTACATAATTTATTAATGATGAAAAAGTTATTTTTTGCAATGGCATCAGCCCTTTTAGTATTAGGATCATGCTCTACTCAGGGCAATGAGTCAACCGATGAGGCCAATGCCAACGTTGACAAGGGTCAGGCAGCAATCGAGAACATTATGACCCGCACAAGCATCCGTCAGTACACCGACCAGCCTGTAGAGTCTGAGAAGATCGACATCATGCTCAAGGCCGCCATGGCAGCTCCCACTGCTGTGAACCTGCAACCGTGGCACTTCATTGTCATTGATGACAAGCAGACACTGGAACTGCTCTCAGGCAATCAGCCTAGCAACGCTCCGTTGATGATTGCCGTCTGTGGTGACACCAACAAGACCACGATGCCCGATGGCAAGAGCAAACTGCCAGACTTCTGGGTGCAGGATGTATCTGCCGCAATCGAGAACCTGCTGCTTGCAGCCCATGCTCAAGGTCTGGGTGCCGTCTGGACTGGCGTTTATCCCGTGATGGAGCGCACTGCCGAGGTGGCCAACATCCTCAACTGTCCCAGCAATATTATTCCCGTGGCTGTCGTGCGCGTGGGCTATCCTGGCGAGTCACCTGAGCCCAAGGACAAGTTCAAGGAGGAAAACATCAGCTACAACAAGTTTGGAGGCAAGAAGCAGTAGTATTCTTCTCATCGCCTAGAAATACAAGAAACTCGTCAATCTCAATGTTGGCGAGTTTCTTGTATCTTGATGTCGTTGATGTTTGTTAGAAAAGGAATGTGTGATACAGTTCAGGTTCATAGATGCTACCTGTAACCATCACAGCCTTGGCAATCTCGTAGTAGATGTAGTGGAAATTAAAGATGGCCATGGCTGCCAGAAGCCACCACTTGCGTTCCCGCCACAAGAAATGCATCGTGTAGCAAATCATGATCAGGAAGCAACAACGCATCAGGTCGCCGGGGCGGCTCAGATATTGTGTCGTATTTGCCATGAGATTGAGGTAGCCGATATGAAGTAATGTGAGGCGGTACATGGCTGACATGTAGCGGTCACCAGCGAACATGCGTTTGATAGCAGGATAATACCATATCAGGATGAAAACCGACAGCAGAGGGCATAAGCGTGTGGGGCCTATCACAGCCCTGAACGCATAGTGGGAATCGGTCGTGAACAGGCGGTAGTAATGACCGTAACCCCAATACTGGGCAAAGCGTCCGATGTGGTCAAAAGTCATCTGGATCCATTGTGGGAAGGATCCGAGAATGACACAAACGATGAGCAACAGATATGGAATCCAGCGCTTGACTCCACGCAAGGGAATGAGAGGAACAAAGTAGAGCGGGATGAACAGGATGGACATCTTGTGCAACGAGGTAGCGATGATGGTGAGCAGCAGATATATCCAAAACCGGCGCTGCACGATGAGTTCCACCATGAGGATGAACATACATTCCACCACAGCCTGTCGCAAAGTGCTCATCCATTGCACATAATAGGGCCCAGTGAAAATGCACAGTGCTATCCACGGCAACAACACCTTGCGGTGCCTGAGGGCATAATACAGGAGAACAATCTGCAATGCGGCCCAGAAGGCGAAATAGAAAGCAAAATGCAGTCCTGATTGCGCCATCAATCTCGTGACAATGGCAAATCCGGGCTCAAAATTCTCTCGAGAAGTCTCGCCCATCGATTGCATGGTCACAAAGTAGTTGTAGTACATGTTGTAGTCCCATGACGTGAGCCACCTCACTGACGAGACAGCCACATAGATGAGCATCGCCATCAGGATCTCCCATGCGTAGAACGGCAGCTCAGCCCCACCCTTGCTTATCAATGCCTGTTCACGATGGCTCACATGCCATCCCAACCAAGCCATCAATAAGGCGGTTCCAGTATAAACGGTGAGGCTTAGTACCATAGCCACTGATTACTTAACAAGAGACAAGTTGATTGAGATACCATAGTTGCTGTTGGATGTCGGATAGGCCGATGTTGAAACCAGCGGCGTGTTACTCTGGTAGTCGTAGAAGGCGCCCAACGTGATTCGCTTGCTCATCACATAATTAGCTGTGAAGTTGATGCCCAACGTGCGGGATCCACTAGTTGCCTGGGCCGTGTTGAACTCAATCTTGCGGATGAGGGCAGTATTGCTCGACATCTTCACGTTCAGGTTGAAAGTGAGGTCATTGTTCACATTCTGTTGCTTGGTCTTGATCTTGAGCACTTGATTGAAGTTGGCAATCTTGTAACTGCCACCCAATGTGAAGGACTTGCTGGAAGATTCAACCAACTGACCAGCCGAGGAATTCAGCGTCAACGTGCGTAGGGCTTCATACTGGGCATTTATCGTGAGATCATTAAAGAACGTCGCGCTAAAGCCAATGAGCGGAGCGAACTTCTCGGTCAGGGTCACTGACGAGATGTTGAATGGTGAGGATGGTATCGCACCACCAGTGAGAGCGTCTTGGGTGAAACCGATATTTTCACCAATCGAAACCCAGTCGCTGTAGGATGAGTAGTTTCCGACGCTATAGGTACACTGATAATTGTGGTTGAGTACAAATGACTTGAACAATTTTTTGAAGAATGGTATGCGCATCAAGCCATCATAGGTTATTCGCCAGTTGGGGAGAATCTCCTTCAAGCCCGGGAAGGGATTAAGGCTGACTTTGCCTGCATCCTTTCCTGAGTAGGCGGCCATGAAAGCAGGGATGAGCACATCGCTGCTTGAAGTGTTAATGGCACCATTCTCGATGCTATAGCTTTGACCTGCCAGATTGTTGATAAGCAAGAATCCGCGTTCGGGATAAACCGTGCCGATGTATTTCTCCTGTAAGCGTTCGGCCACGATGGGGATATTGCTCAAGAATTTGTCGAAGGTGGGACTCTGATAGTTATTATCAGACTTCACGGTCTTCAGGGCGGTCATCAGTGCTACATGGGTCTTGGTATAGCTACCGCCATAAGTGATGGTGGGATCATCAAACATGAACTGGATTTGGCTGGTTCGGCTATCAGTTCTGTTGCCGGTAAGGGTGATTTTAAGTCCAGCTATGGGCTCAAGCTGTACCTCGGCATTGAACTCTTGCGCGCGGGAATAGATGGCTGGAGTCGTTTGATTCCGGTCACCCAGGAGCCAATCCCGGTCGCGGGCCTTTTCAATGTAGGACTGTCCGGCAAGGCCGAAGGCGAAGTCAAGGCCAGGAGCCATGACATCATAGTGTGTACTCTGGCCGAAGAAATCACCAATTTCAGGAACAAACTGTGGAATAGACAGCGATGTGGTGTTCTTCCAGCGCACATTGATATTGCGCACGCTCATGATCACGCGTGAAACATACTGGGCTGCTTCGGTGAAGAAATTATTCCTTTCGATGCCTTGCACCTCGGTAATGGTGAACTTCAGGTTATCATCGCCCAGGTTCTTGATTTCCACATTATCCTTGTCCTTGACCTTGTATTCAATCTTGAAGGGCTTGTCGTCGATCGTTGTTGCAGTCACCTTGACATTCTTGACGCCAAGTTTGTGGTTAATGATGATTGCGGTGTCAGGACTCAACTTGATTGTTCGGCTGAACTTCTTGGGCTTTTCCCTCTTGGTGGGCTTTGCTCGGCCGGTCTTCTTACTCGAGAAACGCTCATCAACTTTTTTGAGATAAGGAATCTTGGAATAGAATTGCTCTAAACTGAAGCGGCCCTCCAATGTGCGCGATGTCTGGTTGGCAATGACGTTACCCGACCAAAAGTCTTCGACCAAGGTTCCGCGGTCCCAACGATAGGTGGAATTATAGGAAGCATTAGCTGTGATCCAGCTCAGGATTGGAATAGCACTGAACGGAGCCTTATAGGAGGCGGTAAACGTCTGGTTATAGGCCCAGGGGGTACCTAAATCCTTGATTGATCTCATCACCGAGTCACGCCAATCACGATATTCATCAGGGAAGAGTTGCTTGTTCACCTGGCCAACGGGTTCAAGAATATGGGCAGTCGTGTTACTGTTAAACGACATCGTCAACGACTTGGTGAAGTTCCATGAGAGTGCAAACTGGCGGTCCCACAGGAAGTTCTTGCTGACCGATACGGGAAGTTCGACATCGACACCCGTTTCGTTGCGCGTCTGCTGCTCATAATAATATCTTGAGATATTGGTGCTGAACGAGATATTGGTGGGCAGGTAGTGCAATTCCCAGTCATGGAAGAACTTCATGTTCTTGTTCTTCTCGTCAATGAAATAAGAGAATGGCTTGAATGGCTTGGCGTAGGGTGTCCAACTATACTGCATGCTGCCGCGGTAGTCGTTGGTATTCTCATACTTATTCTCGGGGTCATTGAGGTGCTGTTTGTTAAACGAGTAGCTGAAAGAGAAGTTTGTGGGATCCCACGGCATGGGATTCTTCATCGTCTTGACATCAAACTTCAGACCAGAGATTGAGAAATTTTGAGCCGTGCGTTGAGTAACGGCATATCTCATGATGCTGTCCTTCTGCTCCTTGGTCTCGCAAATGGCGACAGCCTCATCAAGTTCAACGTCCTGGTCAAGCGGGTTGTACTTGGGAGTGGTTTTCTCGTTGTTGTAGGAGTAATAGATGGGAGCATGCAACTTGACCTTCTCAGGGATGAAACGGCCCAGGTCGGCCTGTACAGCGACATTGTACTGGTCATAGTTGTCCAGGCGGCGCATGGATAGGCTCTGGTCAACAGAACCGAAGCCCTCGGTCTCCTTGTGGAATCCCATGTTAACTGTTGCGATATCGCTCATGTTGAGCGTCATGCTCGCTTTTGCAGCCCAGCCTCCCTCACTATCAAAGTCGGTTACACGCAACTCATCTACCCAGACTACGCAGCTCTTGGTCGTTGGGGAGTTATTGCGGACACCGATAAGTATAACACGCACCTTGCTCAATGAAGGATTACCCATCACATAGACCTTGTTATTGGGATGTTCATCGTCAACATCAAGGTACCGTGTAGAATAGCCTACTCCCTCTACGCCAGCAATCTTGTCGGCATTGCGGTTGCGCTTGGCATTGACCAGCACGTCGAGATTGATGTCGAGCATGTTCTCCTCGGGCCACACGATGCGGCGGTCGGATTCGTTATTGGTTTTGTATTGACCGGCGGGTGTTAACGTCAATGGAATTTCATATTCGTAGTAGTTGTTCTTGACATCCGATCCCAGTCTTATGAACAAGGAGACATCGCCATTGCGCAAGTTGGTCTCGTTATCAATTGTGGCCTCGTTATGGACGTACATCTGCAGACGTTTGTAGGTGCGCAGGTCAAGTTCGGAGTTGCGATAGACACCTCGTGCGTCTCCTGCATCCAAGTTATCGACCGTGAGTTGCATTGATTGCTCGTTGAGCTGGGTGATTTGAGACTGACCACTATCGATGATGCGTGACACACCTGGAGGCAGTACATAGTTAACGGGCTCTCGAGAATAATTCTCCTCGATATTGACCGTGTTGATGCTGATGCTGCCGTTAGCAGGTTGTTCTCCACGCAAGTTGAGGTTATACTTGTAATTGCGCCACTCGCCACGCACCAATTCAAGGGTTGCAAAACGCAGGTGGGTTTCGGCCTTGAAGCCGGTCATGAACATTCGCATGAAGCGGATGGTTGAGAAGTCCTGAATGGAACCCACCTTCTTGTCGTAATCTGACAGTGGAATGGTGAACTGGTACCATTTGGCCTCCTGGACCTGACGATTGCGGGTGGTGACGTTAGCAACTCGCATATCGGTGATGTAGTTCATTCCCACCTTCATCTGGTCTTGTTTAATGGCGACATGGTACTGGAAATAACGCTCATACTCGTTAAGGGTATTATCCTGATTGATGTCCTCAACGTCGGGCGTGGACCGGGATGTCTGGTACTGACTATCAGCAACGTCACTCTGGGATAAAGAGTTGCCGTCAGTGCCATTATAGTGTTTGTAACGGTGAGCAATGGAGTACCGCTGCTGGTCGTAGTAGTTATTACGATAGAAGGCGTAGTTATCACCAGCAGGGTCATTGAACGGAGAGAACGGATTATCATTCCATGCGGCAATTGTGGAATCAGACAATAAGCCAGGACGTTGCAGATCGGCGATGTACTGGGCGTAGGCAGGATGGTTGAACTCCTCGCTGGTGGACAGACCGTCAAGACCCACATCCTGCAGGATACGGGCACCATTGCTATTGTCAAAAGCATAGGTCAGCGATGACTGCGATGACACTTTGCCCCACACGGTGTTAGAGATGTAAGTCGTGTCACCATTGATGGGCAAGCCATTCTCATAACTCTTGAGACCATCCTTGAGGATATCCTCACTGATTTCACCCAAGTTGAAGTAAAGATCACCACCTTCATCATTTCCCAAATTTTCCTTATCCATAAACGGATCAAGCATCCAGAATTGGATGTATTCAATATTAGTTTGCTCGAAGTTGGTGCTCTCGATCTTGCGCATGATACCGCCCCAACGATCCTCAGGAAAGAGCAGGCTACCATCCTGATCGATGTTTTTGCTATCAAGGTTGTAGGGGCCACGCTCGCGGGGATAGAACGACAGATTCATTGTCTGGATGACAGGTGACTCACCATAGTTGAGCTCACGACCAGGGAACACCTCGCTATAGGATACCTCACGGATGTAAGGATAGGATAACGCGTCCATGTCGTTCTTGATGTAACCAGGAGCATATGATGAATTGCGTTGTGTGAACAATCGATCGACATAGTACCATGATAGCAGCGCGCGGTTCTTACCATAGTCGACGGTACCACTTTTAGTAGCCTCGGGGAAGTCATAGGGTGTGGAGGACAGGAACCAGGAATAGGGAGAGCGCAGATCAATACCCGACTGGGATGACTCGAAGTCATCAATGTAAGAGCTACCTGAATTTGAGCCGGTCTTGGCCTGATGAGGCACCAACTGTGCAAACTCGCCGAGGAAACTGATGCTTGACGGAGCCACAGCATTGACCGTCGGGATCTTGTTGAGCAGGTTGGTCAGCCACATGAATTGGCCGTTATAGGACATGTTGACGCCCCAGATGGTGTTATTGACGAGCTCGCTACCGATGGCGACCTTGTCACCGATGGCTTTCTCGCCATAGTGCATAACGGTACCACCGATGTGGAAATTCTTGTTAAACGCATAGTCCAGGTCCAATCCCAGCAGCGTCTTGCGCTGCATCGAGAAGGTGGATTGGTTCTCAAGAGACACACTGATGTTGGTACCTGCATCGATGATACTCTGATTGGTGATGGTAACGGTACCCATCGTGTAGTCCACGGTATAGTCGCTGTTCTCAGTCAACTGGACGCCACCTGCTGTAACAACGACTGAACCGCGAGCCACGTTGGTCGCATTGAGCCTGATGACACTACCCGAACTGGACTGATATTCACCGGCAAGGACAAACTTGTTCTTGTCGCTGAATTGCTGTGCCACAACCAGAGTAGAATCATATAGCTCGGTGTAAATGTATTTCTCGGCAATCTCATCGTTATTGATCTTGCGCCTGAGGTGTTCACCGAAGGGCTCCACTACAGGGAAAATGATTTTACCAGTAGAAGATTGCACGGTAAATCCCTCGATATAGTCAAATTTACCATCAATGTTGGTCTCCTGGTTGGCATCCAAGCGGTCAAGATTCATCACCTGCAACAGCGGCTTGCCGTTGATGTCGGTGCCGACGAGAGGAAGATAGGTGAGTTCATTGCCGGTCGTGTCACTCAGGTACTTGATGTTGAGTTTAAAGTTGTTCTTCTGTATTTGGTAAGCATTGAGTGCATAGACATTCTTCATGGCCAGGTCCCACATGGGGTTTCTGCGTCCGGCAAAGTCGGGAGACGAGGTGGTTCCCTTCAGCATCTTGACGTACAGGGACTGTTCGGTCGATGTGATGTCGCCTGAGAATTCACCCACTTGGTAAGTTTGTCCGTTATAAGTGTATTCATAGGCAACCGCCAGGATTTCATCGCTTGCCAAGGCAGTCTTCAGCATAATGTAACCCAGACTGGGGTTTAACGTATACTCCGACGAAGTCAGGAGTCGTGCACTCTCGATCTTCTCATAATCCTTACCTCCTTCAAAACCATAGGCTTGCTTCAAGGGATCCAATGCTATTGATGATTTGCTCATATAGCGGGCATCGGGGTACTCCTCCTTGATTTCGGACAGCAAGGTATTGGCTCTGTTGGATGGGAAACCGTCGCCAGACCCAATCCAGTGAGGGTTGCAGATATTGATTTCTTCGCTCTCACCCACGTCCATGAATGCCATGATGTTGCGTGACTCGTTGTAGTTGTTGCGCTTGTTGGTCACCCATACCTCGATGCGCTCGATCTTAACACCTGAAGTCACCAACGGTAATCGGGAGCACCACTCGTCATAGTTGTCACGGAAGAAATGCGACAGGAAGTAGTTGCGGTTTAGGTCATACTTATCGGCAGTGATGTAGAAATCAGTGGTTTGCGAGCCACCCCTACTGCTCACAGTCTGAGACTCGCTATTCTGTTGCGATACCAGGGCGGTTGCTGTCAGTTTGCCGAATTGCAGTTTGGTTTTGATGCCGAACAACGCAGCACTACCATGGATCAGTGATGATCCAGTCGTCATGCTCACGTTACCAGCTTCGATATTCTTGATGATTTCGTCCTCTTTTCCCTCATAGGCCAGTTTCAAGTTCTTGTTATCGAAGTCAAAAGTGGCCCCGGTATTATAGGACATGTTGAATTTCATCTTGTCGCCCACTGTCGCATTGATGTTGGCCTGAATCTTCTGTTCAAAGTCAAAGTAGGTTTTGCGACGTTGCGATACTGACAAGGCGGGATTATCGGTCGAGTTGGTCTTAACACCCATGTTAATGACAACCGATCCCGTGGTCTTGAGCTGCACACCACCAGGGCCGAAGACCGTTTCCAGGGGACCCATGCCAAACTGCATGTCCAAGAAGTTAAACGGGTCTTTCTCGGTGTTTTGTGCACTCTCGGCATTCTTCTGACGGTAGTACTCCATCATCGATTGCCTGAAATCGGAATTGCTGAATTCGTCAGCCGACATGATATAAGGCGTGACAATGTCATAGTCACCCAAGCGGGTGTGGATGACATAGCATCCCGTCTCGGGGTCAAATTCGACCTCCGAGGTGATGTTGGATGGATTCTTCAAGTCGGCGGCATATTCACCCAAACCCTGCACGTCGTTATAATTCTGTGGAACGGTGTGCTTGACGTTGTAATGAAGGTCAAGTGAGGGCGTCTGTTGCTGCTGAGCCGAGGGGCGTGTATCGGGGGGCGGTGGAGGCGGCGGCAAGGTGCTGGTCACATACTGTGCCAGCAGCATCGAATTGCACGCCAAAAAACCGACGAGCACGCCAATAATGGTGAATATTATTAATTTATTTCGATTCAGCATGAACAAAATTACTTCAACAATTCAAGTCGCGGGTCAGCATCACATCATTTTCAGTGCCTGCTTTATCGCCTCCTCAACACTTAATGTCGGCTTGCTGGAAAACAGCGACTTAAGCGTCTTTTGGGATGCCTGTTGAGGAAACCCTAACATGACAAGAGCTGCAAGTGCCTCGTCAAAGGATTGGCCCGCAGGCTGACCTGCTTGTTGTAATAACGTATCACCAGTCGGTTTTATTTTATCCTTGAGGTCAACTATTATGCGTTGGGCGGTTTTTCCTCCCACTCCCTTTACTGACTTGAACATGGCTACATTGTTGCTGGCGATGGCCTGTGTGAATTCATCGACTGTCATCGACGAAAGCACCATGCGGGCGATATTGGGGCCAACACCCGAAACCGAGATGAGCAGCAGGAATGCCTCGCGCTCCTGCTTGGTGGCGAAGCCATAGAGCAAGTGAGCGTCCTCGCGTATCGCCTCATAGACGTAAAGCATGGTTTCACCGTTTGCAGCCCTTGATATCGAATCATAGGTCGAGAGAGATATATTCATCATGTAGCCTATGCCGTGATTATCAATCACGGCATAGGCGGGATTTAACTCTGTAATAGAGCCTTTAATGTAGTCTAGCATAACGGGTTGTGCCTTGTGACTGCGTTTAACTGTGCAGGATCACTCCGAGTATATTGTTGATGTCATAGATGTTTACTTCTCCATCGTTGTTGGTGTCAGCGTTGTTGCGGTATTCATCATAGACATCACCACCCAGGATAATGGTGATGACAATATTTACATCGGTGATATTGACCTCACCGTCCCTGTTCACGTCACAGCCATTGGGCTCGATGTGGAGGATATAGCGCATGCCGGCGCTGGCGTCCAGTTTGCCACTGCCCCATCGGGCAGCATTGTCGCCAGTGATGTTATTGTCTTTGTATGAAGTCTTGTGGAGGATATGACGCACGTCAGCTGCACTCAGTTCAGGATTGGCTTCCATCCACAAGGCAATCGCGCCCGCTACTACCGGAGCCGACATGGATGTACCCAAGTCCGGGCAATAGGGATATTCCACGCCATTAACAAAGGCTGAAGGCTGCCACAGTGGGAGGTTCGGGGCATTGGTGTCGAATCTGTTGGCCGATGCCAGGACCATACTGCCAGGAGCGCATACATCGGGACGGCTGATGCCGTTTTCGTCAGGTCCAAATGCGGAAAAATATGAAATTTCCACAGGCGTACTGCGAGGACGGTTATAGATGGAGCCGTCGCGCAGGGGGGCCGTCTGCCTTGAGTTATAGGAGCCCACCGAGATGACACTGTCGGTAGTAGCAAGGTCATTGATTGAACCGGCCGATGTGCCTGTCTCGGCCCAGTCAAAACCGTAATTCCTGAAATAGGCCAATTGTGAGGTCCATACAGTCAGGTCAGTGGCAAAGGGAGAATAATATTGGAATCCCAGGACATAATTGCCTGACTTGGCATTCATCCTCATCTCGCATACGGCAGTTGGTCTGTTGTTGTACTCAATGAGGCCCTTGATGGTGACTTTGCCATTGTAATACTTAGCCAGCACGGTATCGTTTGCGCTGGAGATTTCGGTTTCAAGCATGGCAGATGTGGCGCCAAGCGCGGGAGATGTGTATAAGCGTTCGCCTGTACGGGCATCCACAACAATAAGACGGGTGTTGAAGGGCTTGTTTTCATTTGCCCACACGTTAATGAATCCGCTTCGGGAAGGGCCACCACCATATCCGCTCAACAGCGTGGTCACAGTGTCGTTCTTACTCTTAATCGAGGTGTGCAGGCACACGTTATTGTCGCCGTCATTACCTGCCGAAACGACGAACACCCTACCCGGTCCCGACATCTGCTCACATACGCGGTTAAGGAATGATGTGCCGTCATGGGCACCAACGTTGGCACCCAAGCTGATGTTGATCACACAAGGCTTGCCCACACGCGTGGCATAGTCGTTGATGTAGCTGATGCAGTTGGCCACAAGCACGTCATTGAGCTCGGCCTCGGGGATACCACAGGCAACGATATCAGCATCTGGAGCCATGCCATACCAGCCGTTCTCACGGTAAGCGCCTGCGGCGATACCGGCCGTCTGAGTGCCATGGGGAGTTGAGGGGTCGTCAGTAGTGAGGTTGGCAATCTCCTCAGGTGTCTCATAGCAGCTACCGGGAAGCCTGCGATTCCTGATCACCGGCGGCACGCCATTAGTGTCGAAGGGCATGTAAACAGCCTTGACACGGGTATTGCCATCGGCGTCGCACAGGTTAATGTGATTGAAGTCAAAACCACAATCGATCAGTCCCACAATCACACCTTTACCGCTATAGGGCATGTCAAACCCGATACCCTCATGAACGTTGAGCACACGGGAATAGTAACGCGCACTATCACTACAGGTCTGCAAGGGGATTGCAGGCGAGACGTGCTCGACACCTTGAATACTGGTCAATGAAGCAGGTTGAACGCCTTTCTGGATCTTGACGGTATAGAAACCGTCGTATTTTGCAGTGATCTGTACACCAGCTGCCTCAAGCAGATAATCCTTGAAATCATCGTTCACGGTGATGAAAGCATCATAATAATCATTACCGGTGTTTTGGGCAGTAGCCACAAGATTGCCACACATCATCATGGCACAAGCCATGACAGCAAAAAACATTTTTTTCATGTCAATTGTTGCAGTTATCGTTTATATTTTGGCACAAAAGTAGTAAAATTCTAAACTCTACACATTATTTATTAAAAAAAATAAATGCAATTCCACCTGTTTTGATGGTCCACTGCAGGATACATGAACAATGCGGGCGGCTGTTTGGTTACAGTCGCCCGCATTGGCTATCTAGATTGAAAGGTCTTTTACTTCAAGCTATTGACATAGTTGCGCAGTGATTCATTATCGGGGTCGTTCTCCAACCACTTCTGATAATAAGTCTTGGCCATGGCCTTGTCACCCTTGTTGAAGTAATAAGTTGCCATGTAGTTATAGGCATACTTGTAGTAGCGGGTGTAGTCGGCCTTGTTCTCCTTCTCTTCGAGGATGCTGAGCAGCTCTTGATAAGCGGGAAGGGCTGCGCCGTTGTTGTTGTCACCCTCGCGGAACTTGGCGATCTTAGCCTTCTGGTTCACAATCTGCACATTGCGGGGAACCAGCTTGTCCACCTCGTCGATATACATCTGGGACTTGGCCAGAGCGTCGGCCTTTGTTGCGTCGTCCAAGCTATCGGTGCTGGCGATGCCCAGGTAGTAGTTGGACAGAGTGAAGAGGTCGTTGGACTTGTGGATGCCGTCATCGACCAGGCGCTGGTAGTATTCAGCAGCCTTGACGAAGTTCTCGGCATCGGCATAGCTGTCACCCATGTTGCGGATCAAGTCAGCATTCTTGGGGTTGAGCTCGATGGCCTTGTTATAGGCGGTGATGGCCTCCTCGGGCAAACCGGCGGTCTGCAGTGCGAGACCGTAGTCGGTGTAGTCGCGAACCTCATAGTTGGAACCCTTGGGCAGAGCGTTAGCGAAGAATGCCTTACCTGCCTCTACGGCCTCGGCCCATTTCTCGAGCTGTACCAGGTTGTAGAGCTGCATACGCTTCATGTAGAATACCTTTTCGTCGGCAGGATTCAGCTTGTTCACGAGGCTGGTAGCCAGATCATAGGAGTCCTGATACTTCTCACCGAAGAACAGCAGCTGCACGTAGCGAACCTCGTCCTGTGCAAAGTGGTTGGGGTTCTTGATGTACTTGCCATACTGCTCGGCAGCCTTGGCACCCAGGTTGTCACTGTAGTACTTCTCGGCGAGCTCACGCTGAACCAGTGCCGAGTTGGGAACCTTGGCCTGTAACTCCTCGAGGCGTGCGATTGCCATCTCGGGGTTCACGTTGAAGTAGGTGTTGGCATACTTCACATAGGCCTCAATATTCTTGGGATCCTTGTCAAAAGCCAACTCATAGATGCCGGCAGCATTGCCCCAGTCCTTCTTGTCGGCCTTGGTGTCGGCCTCAAAGATGTAGCTGTCAGGATCATCGGCATTCCACTTGCGGGCGTTCTTGATGCATTTTTCAATGTCCTTAGCATAGGTGGTAGGATTAGCATCATAGAAGGCACGTGCGATTTCCATCTCCAGCTTGGGATCTTTCTTGGTCAGC
Organism: uncultured Prevotellaceae bacterium; assembly: GCA_900317835.1. Lineage (GTDB taxonomy): Bacteria > Bacteroidota > Bacteroidia > Bacteroidales > Muribaculaceae > Sodaliphilus. Next base: position 112,408 of record ONIL01000001.1, read on the forward strand.
TTGCGCGCTTTCTCGAGCAGAGCCTTGACATCGCTTCCTCCGTTCTTGAGGGCGATTGCGGCCTGTCCCACGTAGTTGTAGGGATTTGCGGCATTGGCCGAGATTCCTTTCTCAAAGTTGGCGGCTGCCTCGGCGATCTTACCCTGATGCAGGGCAATCTGACCCAGATAGTAGAAAGCCTCGGCCTTGTCGGTGCTGGGCGAGTTCAAGTTGCGTTCGAGCAGCTCCTTGGCATTGTCCAGCTTGTCAACTTTGTAGTACTCAATACCGTCCTTGTAACCCTGTGCGTTGGTTACCAGGGATGCACCCATCAACATGAGTGATGCAATAAAGAATTTCCTTTTCATTGTAGTAACAATTTAATGTTAATATTTAGTGTTATCTTTCGTTTTGTTGCTATTATTGCAATTTTTGTGCCAATTTATTAATTTATTGAACTTCAACGTATCTTACTGGCTCGGCGGCGGGCAGGATACCGGTCTGGAGGATGATTTTCTGGCCGATGACACCCGTCAGGAAGGTGAAGAAGCCGTGGTCGAGCATGCCATTATAGGATGCGTCGATGGCCCAGATGGTGCGCACAAGCGGATAGTCGCCGCTGTTGATGTGTGCCTGGTAGGGCTTGACGCCCTGCACCTTGTCGTCGCCGCGCAGAGGCATGACCTTGATGCGGTCGGTGAAGTCGATGACGCTCACCTCGTTCTTGGTCTTGAGCTCCTCATACTTCTGCGCGATGGGAATCTCAGCCGACTTGAGGTCGCTGGTGATCCAGCTCACGCCGATGAAGCCAATCACGTTCTTGTATTGTTCCACAGCGTCGAACACGTCCTGGCTGGAGTTCCTCGCATACACGTTGGGGCCGAATTTGCCACCATTGAGGAATTTCTCTTTCATGAAGTGCACAACACCTGTGCCTGAGCCGTCAAACATCACCTTGATAGTGTCGTTCTTGAGCTTGGTGGGGAACACCTCGCCCCATCGCTTGACCTTGCCGGTGAAGATGTCGCGCAGGTCGTCCATCGACAGCTCGTCGATGTCGTTCTGCTTGTTGACGATGACTGCGATGGCATCGACAGCGATCATCTTGGTGCGGTAGCCGCGACCAATCTTCTTCAGGCTCTTCTTTTGCTCCGGCGTGAGGTCGTGCGAGATGATGATGAGATCCACCTTGTTATTGAACAGCGAATCGAGGGCGTCATGCTCATTCATGTACTCGGGCATGATGCTGGCCTCGGGATACTGGTACTCAAACACGGCGATTTCCTGTTCCAGCACACTCTGGAAGGACTCTTCACACAGGATCTTGGCGATGCCACGGGTGCTCGTGCTCTTGGGACGGCGGTCACCACACGAGGTGAAAAGCATTGCCGTGAGCAAGACGGCCAGCGTCAATAATATGTTGGTTCTTTTCATCATTATCGGGTTGAATTGTTCTTGAAATCATCGTAGGTCGAATATTGATCCTTTTCCTCATCGTCGTAGATGCGCATGCCGTAGGTGTGCTCACCCTTCAACTCGCGGTAGCCGCGGTAGAGGCCGTAGGCGGCAAAAATAACGGCGAAGAACCACCTGACGCCGTTCCACAGCGGGGTTGACGACCAGCCGAAGTAGTTGGTGGCCATTAGCGCTGCCATGCCTAGGTAAACCAGCACCATGAAGATGCCGAAGAACATCTTCACGCCTTGATTGAATCCTGTTTGCCTATTCTTCATTTTTCAGTTTATTAAAGTTTGTTCTGCCCTTAGACTGCAGCAAGCCTCAATGGTTTACAACAATCAAACGACAAAATTAACATTTTATCCTGATTTGTGGTGTTAAATTAATCAAAATTGTTCGATTTCCCGTGATTTTTGTTCACTGGACGCTGGAATCGGCCCGTGAGACCGATTCCAGTTCGTCAGTAATATGCATAATAAGAGTAAATTGCTATCAAAAAGGGTATAATTTGACGAAAAAAGTTGTACAATTCAAAAATACATGGTATATTTGCAAAACCTTAAATCAAACTTTTATTCATACTATTTTTTCCTAGGGCACCTCGTTGCGAAACGGAGTGCTTTTATTGTGGCTTAAAGCACCAGGCGCAGGCCCATCGTGCCGCGCTTGAACGTGGGCGCACGGAAGAAGCGGTAGGACACACGGCTCGCGTTCGCGCCGCCATACCAGCTGCCGCCACGGTACATCCTGTTGTCGCCGGTTTCGGGACCCGTCGGGTCGGTCTGGGGCTCACTGGTGTAGTAGCCGAAGTAATCCCACACCCACTCGTCCACATTGCCGCTCATGTCATACAGGCCGAGCTCGTTGGGCTGCAACTCGCCCACGGGATGGGTGGTCGTGCCTGTAACCCACCCCACCTCGTCGATGTTATTGCTGCCCGCATACTTGTAGCCAAGGCTCTTGTTGCCGCCACGGGCTGCATACTCCCACTCGGCCTCGGTGGGCATGCGGAAGTGCTGGGCCGTCAACGCGTTCAGTTGCGTGATAAAGGCTTGGCAGTCGTCCCACGACACATTCTCGACAGGCTTCTGCAGGCTGCCGCTGTGCAGGCTCGGGTTGGTGCCCATGACGGCCTGCCACAGCTCCTGCGTTACCTCGGTTTGACCAATCATGTAGGACGACAACGTCACTGGGTGGACAGGCTTTTCCCAGCTGTTGGCATCATCGCCCTGTTCCTCAGTCGCTCCCATCATGAAGGAGCCCGCGGCCACCCTCACCATGGTGAACGGCACCCCGTTGACCATGAACCGCTCATTTTGCCACGTTCCACCGCTCAGCAGGTGGTCGATCAGCTCCGTCACATCGCTGATGTCGATATCTCCGTCAAAGTCCACGTCGGCGTTCGCTGCATTAAAGTTCGAGGCACTGCCACCCAGCAGGTAGTCGATGATCGTTGTGACATCGTCGATTTTGACATAACCGTCACCATCCACGTCGCCCACCTCGGTATAGACGTTCACCAGGCACGAGTCGGCAAAGGCGTCATCGTTGGCCGAGCTCACCTTGATGACCGAGGTACCGGGCGAGATGCCCACTACCTGCACCACGCCATTGACCAGCCTGGCCGCTGCCACCGACGGGTTGCTCGACGTCACGGCAAGCGGCGTCGAGGCGGGCGACACGGTCGGCGTGAGCGTCAGGATGTGGTTAGGCAACAGCGAGGCATGATGCTGATCAAGCGTGATAGTGACAACCTGTTCAACCACCTTGACATGACAAGTGGCTTGTTTGTCAAGACAGGTGGCAATGATATCGCATTCGCCAAGGGCTTTCGCGGTCACGACGCCATCACTGGTGACCGTGGCAATTGACGGATTGCTGGATTTCCACTGGATTGCTTCGGCATTGGCGTTTGCCGGCTGCATGGTGGCATTTAGGTTAATTTGCTCACCAATCAGGAGTTCTGCACTATCCTTGTTGAGGGAGATGCTTTGTAACTCAACGGCATCACCCACAATGTTAGCGAAGTTGCACCAATAGGGCGAAGTAAAATAAGCGGCCAATGACGATTCAGGCACATGCAACGTTCCCGTGTAATCAGTGAAGGTGTTTTCATCACAGGTGGGCGGTACCTTAGCATAGCAATACACCTCACGAGGATTAATCTTCATTCCAGGAATTGCTGTGATGCGACTGGAAATATCAAATTTTTGTTGTACTTCAACATCCAGTACTCCACCAAACCACTCGCCATCACCTGTGAGATGCAAATTATGAATATAAGGGCAGTTATAAAATGCAGAGTCCCCGATCTGAGTTATAGAATTAGGCAAATACATTTCGTAAATTTCCCAACATCCATTAAACGCACTTTTGCCAATTGAAGTAACTGAGTTAGGAATTACAATTAAACCTATATACTGGTATGGTGAAAAATATCCATTATTAAATATATAATAGACATTAAAATCAACAATGCTTTCAAACTCACTCTTTGGTATATAGCCCTCGCCAAAAGCATAATCACCGATACTCGTCACTTTATAAACAGAATTATTATACACGATACTATCTGAAATGATAAAACTTCCAGTTCCATATTCTTGATAGTCTCGATATCTCCAGCATGAATAATAATATCCTTCATAATTTACATCTTGTGGATAGAATACTATATCTGGTACAACAGACAGAGAATTTCCATTAAAATTATAGGCTATTCCGTCAATTATTATATCGAAATAATCATATGGTTTCATACAAGGCCAACTGACTTCATGATAAAGAGGTTCTCCATCATTACCAGCCCCTGACACTTTACTTGGCAATTTACCCTCTTCAACCGCAAAAGCGTAAAGATCATAATAATTCAAATAACTATAACTACTACCCCAAAACGTTTCTGTGAACTGAGAACTATTTGCCGGGTTCCAATATGGTAATCCAGAAATACTGCTCCAGTTACCAGCGCGATGCTCATAGGTATAGAAGATAGTTCCATTTCCAGATACTGTGAATTTCGCTGTCCTTGCTAAACCACAATCGTCATAACCGACTTCACATGTGACAGTAGGAGGATCGGTAAATCCAGCACCGATATAACCAATCCACTGAAAATAGTTGTGCCATTCACTGTTCTTATATTCATTATAAGCATCCTCAGGGACACAAAGAAATTGAGGGGCCTTATACTCCCCATACCAACCTTCTAATAATGGATATGGCCATATCTGCAAAAAACTATCATTTATAGTTGGTGGTGTTTTGGCAAGGCAATTAAGAATAAAATTGTAACAACAAAATGCCCCATTTCCAATCGTTAAAATGGTTTCAGGAATGGTTATCTCTTGAATATTCGATGATGAATAATTATAATAATAATCATACCATGAACAAAATGCACTGTCACCAATAGCGGTGACAGTATAGGTCACACTACTATGGGTAACTGTACTGGGTACCTCGACTGTGCCGCTATAGGAGCCGTAGTTGGTGTCGCGATAGGTGACCTCAACGGTGTTTGGGGAGGTGATGTTGTAGTAGATGCCGCCGGACTCGAAGTCGTAGGCCACGGCGGAAGTAAAGGATGTGATGAGCATCATGAAAAGGATAAGCCTGAGAGCGGAGGAGTATTGAAATGGTTTCATATCGGTAAGAGTTTTGGGGATTACTTATATATCCTGCAAAAATAAGGAAAATAAATAACAAAATGGAAAAATTGGCGAGTTTTTTAACAACGAATTATCACGATTTTTATATTAAATGCGAATTCCGCTAATTATACTAATTCCACGAATAAAAAACTATTCGTAATTAATTAGTAAAATTAGCGGAATTGGCTACGCCGAGCTAAAGGCAAGCATTAGCCCCGCATGGCACAGGTTGTGTGGTTATTCCTTGGGGAGGGCGCGGAAACCAGTGCCCAGAATCTCGGAGCTCTCCATGATGTTGACAAAGGCGTGCGGGTCGATGAGGTAGAGCGCCGAACGCAGCTTGATCATGTCGGAGCGGTCGAGGGTGACATATACCATCTTGCGCTCCTTGCCCTCATAGAGTCCGCTGCCTGAGATGCAGGTGCCGCCGCGCTTGATCTCGTTGATGATGTAGTCGCGGATGGGGTCAGGATTGTCTGTGATGATGAACATGGTCTTGTAGCTCTTCATGCCATCGACAACGAGGTCGATCACCTTGCCCTCGATAAAGATGATGATGATCGAGTAGATGGGCAGGCGGATGTCACCGAAGGCGATGAGCGTGCTCAGGGTGATGATGCCATCGACAATCATGACGAGCGTGCCGAGGGAAATCTTGGTGTACTTGTGCAGGATCATCGAGATGATGTCGGAGCCGCCACTGGTGGCTCCCGAGCGGAAGATGAGACCGATGGCCACACCATAGATGATGCCGGCGAGCACCGTGTTGAGGAAGTAGTCGGGCACAAACCAGCCGCCATTGTGGGGTATGGGCACCATTGAGGGGCCATCGACGGCCGAGATGGCGCCGTCATGAATGACGGGATTGTAACCCCACGAACTCTCGAGGATAAAGGTGAACAAGAATATCAACGCGGTCGAGATGATGGTCTTGATGCCGAACTTGGGTCCCAGCACCCAGGTGCCGATGATGAGCAGGGGGATGTCCATGCAGATGGCGTAGAGCGAAATCTTCCAGGGCCACAGTGTGTTGAAGACGTTACTGAGACCGTAGGTGCCGCCAGGCGCCATAAGGTAAGGGTTAACAAACATGACGTCGCCGATGGCGAACAGGGCGCTGCCGATGACCAGCAAGGTGTAGGCCAACACTTCGCGCCACAACTTTCTCTTGGGATCAATCTTAATCATATCAAATTATGGTTATTGTTCAGTTACTTATTCTTTTTAAAAAAGGGTTGCGGAAATCTCCCAACTGCCGCAACCCAAGATAAAGCTTATTACTTCTAAAAACTGATAAAAATCAGTAATTGCGGGCGAAGATCACGCGGCGCTTGCTGGGCTTGCCTGTGTAGATGCACTTGCCCGGCTCCTCGTCGCCATCCATGGGGATGCAGCGGATGGTCGCCTTGGTCTCTTCCTTGATCTTCTCCTCGGTCTCGGTGGTGCCGTCCCAGTGTGCCAGGATGAAACCGCCTTTCTCGATCTGCTCCTTGAACTCGTCCCAGGTGTCGACCTTGTAGGTCATGCGCTCACGCTGGTTCAGAGCCTTGGTGTAGATGTTCTGCTGGATTTCCTCAAGCAGTTCCTTGACGCGGTTCTCGATACCCTCGAGCTGCTCGCTGCTCTTCTCGAGTGTGTCGCGGCGCATCACCTCGACGGTGCCGTTCTCGATGTCGCGGGCACCCAGCACGAGACGCACAGGCACGCCCTTGAGCTCATAGTCGGCGAACTTAAAGCCCGGTCGCTTGTTGTCGGCATTGTCATACTTCACCGAAATTCCCATGCCGCGCAGGCGGTTGACGATGGGTTCAACGACCTTGTTGACCTCCTGGAGCTGGTCGTCGGTCTTGTAAACGGGGATGATGACCACCTGGATGGGAGCCAGATGCGGCGGCAGCACGAGGCCGTTGTCGTCGCTGTGGGTCATGATCAGGGCACCCATCAGGCGGGTCGAAACGCCCCACGATGTAGCCCAAACGTCCTGCAACTTGTTCTCCTTATCGATGAACTTCACGTCGAATGCCTTGGCGAAGTTCTGACCCAGGAAGTGGCTCGTGCCCGACTGCAGGGCCTTGCCGTCCTGCATCATGGCCTCGATGGTATAGGTCTCGAGAGCGCCGGCAAAGCGCTCGTTGGCGGTCTTGACGCCCTTGATGACGGGCAGCGCCATGTATTTCTCGGCAAAGTCGGCATAGACGTTCAGCATCTCGATGGCCTTGGCCTCGGCCTCCTCGCGTGTGGCGTGGGCGGTGTGTCCCTCTTGCCACAGGAACTCGGCGGTGCGCAGGAACAGGCGGGTGCGCATCTCCCAGCGGAAGACGTTGCACCACTGGTTGATGAGCAGCGGCAGGTCACGATAGCTGTTGATCCAGTTGCGGTAGGTGTTCCAGATGATGGTCTCGCTGGTGGGACGGATGATCAGCTCCTCCTCGAGGCGGGCTGCCGGATCCACGACGACACCCTTGCCGTTGGGGTCATTCTTGAGGCGGTAATGGGTAACGACGGCGCACTCCTTGGCGAATCCCTCGACATGGTCGGCCTCACGGCTGAGGAACGACTTGGGGATGAGCAGGGGGAAATAGGCGTTCTGCACGCCGGTAGCCTTGAACATCGCATCGAGTTCATGCTGCATTTTCTCCCAGATGGCGTATCCGTAGGGCTTGATGACCATGCAGCCACGCACTGCCGACTGCTCGGCCAGGTCGGCCTTTACTACCAGTTCGTTATACCATTGAGAGTAATTATCGGCTCTCTTGGTTAAATCCTTTAATTCTTTTGCCATTGTGTTCTATTATAATATATATGTGTATTGTGTTGTTATTTCTCTTTAGCAATGTGGCTGATGTTGATAGTGCCCTTCTTGGCCTGCTGGAGCATGGTTTTCTCGGGCACGAGGAAAATCTCGAGGCGGCGGTTGGTCTTGCGGTTCTCGACCGAGTTGTTGTCAACGATGGGGTCGGTATCGCCCAGAGCGTAGGGGACGACGTAGTCCACCGAGCCGTTAGCCTCAAACCAGTCGAACACGGCGTTGACACGCTGGCGGCTGAGGTTGAGCGTGTACATCGGGCTGCCCGTGTTGTCGCTGTGCATGACCAGCAGCATCTTGTAGAATCCAGGGTTCTTGAGCATCCTCAAGAACGGCTTGAGGAGAGACTCGCCGACGGGGGTCACGACAGTGTCGTTAGGGTCGAACAACTGGCTGGCAGGAATCGTGATGACGATGACCTCATCGTCACGCATGATCTCGACGTCATAGTTGGAGCGCTTGAACGCCACAGCCATGTCGTACTGGAACTCCTGTATCTTGTCGGCCTGCTTGTCGTTCCTGATTTCAGGCGTTGCCAGGTTCTCGTCGAGCGACATTTCATAGATGTCGTCATTGTCCTTGGCATTGAGTGCATGCGGGCAAGAGAGCATGAGTAGTGCCACCGTTGTCAGGACAAGAATATGTATTAAACGTTGTAGCATCTCTGGTGGGTTTATTTGTTCAGATCGAGGAGGCCCTGAGGCAAATCCATGACCATTATCTTTTTATCCAAATCAAACTCGACAATCAGGTCATCGGTGGCGGGTACCATGACCTCGTCATCATCGTCACGCCCGATGATAAAGATGGCATTCTCGGTCTGCTCGTTCACGTCGATGATCTTACCGACCCTCGTGCCGCTGGCATCTACCAGGTCAAAGCCGATGAAATAGTCCAGCGGATAACCGTCGGCATCGGCTTCCTCACTCTCCTGCGAGAATTCACGCTTGATGGCAAAAAAGTCGTTATTGACCAAGCGGGATGCCTCCATCTCGCTGTTAATGCCGTCGATGGTTAGCAGCACCGTGTCGTTGGTTTTGGGCCTCAACGAGTTGACAAAGAAGGGCACATAGATGCCGTCGATCTCGCTCACGAGGCAAGACAGGGCGCGCAACACGTCAATGTCCACATCGATGGTCGCCGAGATTTCTCCAGCGACGCCGTGCGGCTTGTTGAAGTGACCGATGGCTATGAGTTCATCGCGCGTGATCATGCCGTATTACTTCTTCTTTTTCTTTTTGCCAGCTGATTGGGCGGGCCTGACAATCTGATACTCGTGCAGGTGGTGCGTCTCGGGGTTGAGACGGATCTGGCCATGGCTGTAGCGTTCGAGATCCTTGAAAATCTTGGCATCCTCCACATCCTCGTTGTTGATTTGGTAAATCAGCTTCTTCATGTGGTTGGCCAGCAGCATCACCAGTGCGTCACGCTCGTCGCCCTCAGGGTAAGTGGCGGCGCGCTCAATCATGCGCTCGATGTTCTTGCCATAGTGGCGGTACTGTATCGGCTCCAGCTCATACCGGATGGGGGCAGGCTTGGTGTCCAGGTTCTCCTCGCGGATGATATCATCGAAGGGGAAGTCAACATCCAGCTTGAAGCCACTCATGATCATCAGGTGATCCCACAGCTTGTGCTGATAATCGGTCTCGGAACGCAGTTGAGGGAACATGTTGGCCATGTTTTGGACGATGGTGTAGGCGCAGTGGGTGCGCTCATCGCGATCCTCAATGGTGATGCAGTAATCCACCATCTGCTGTATGTTGCGGCCATATTCTGGCAGCACGAGTGTCTTGAGTTGTGAGTTATAAGTCAACATAATCTGCAAAGGTACAATAAAAAATTTGTCTGCGAAAATTGATTCTCGCATTTGGTCTTATTTGGCCTGCAAGCCCAGCAGCGGATTTTTGGGCTTTGTTGCCTGGAAATCCTTGAGATAGAGAGGCGTACTATAGGCCACATCGATAAAGTCCTGCTCGCGGAAGGCTTTCTCGGCCAGGGCCATCATCTCGAGCGCAACGGGCTTGATGCCGCTGATGAAACGCATGCGTTCATGAGTGAGCACCTGCCGGGCCTTGTCGCTGCCGTTTCCCATCGCGATGAGGGTAAATCCTTGATCAAGCAGGTGCTCGAACGAGTGCTCATCAAGGATCATCGCCTGGGGTTCAAGAACGGGCTGAAGGGCGGGGTTATAGACCGCGGTATAAACCTCCATGCGCCGGGCATCAATCATCGGTACGTAAAGCACCTTATCCTCCTCAATGAAATGATTGAACATCGTGCTCACGGTGAGCAGTTGGAGCGTGTTCACCCCGATAAGGGGAACATTCAGGCCGAAGGCCAATCCCTTGGCCTCGCTCAAGCCGATGCGCAATCCCGTGTAGGAACCAGGTCCAATGCTCACGGCAACGGCGTCGAGTTTCATCTCTCGCGTCAGCGCATATTGCAGACAGTTCTTCACATACTGGCTCAAGAGCGTGGCATGGGTCTGTCCTTCATAGTTCTCGCTATGCTCCATCACCTGTCCCTCGCTGGTCAACGCCACCGAGCAGACGTCAGTTGAAGTCTCTATATTCAGGATATTAGCCATTTCCTCTATCAAAAAAACGTGCAAAATTAGTCAAAATTGTTGATACGGCAGTTAAAAGGCGTGAAAAACGTAACCAGGTATCAATAATGTCTATACAAAAACAAAAGTCCCGAGACTTGTATCGTCAGGCGGGACCTATATGTTCTGTGTCGCGTGATGCTTCGTCAGCAGTTTGACACAAGGTTGAATTGTTTTATTACTAAGAAAAAGTTCGTTTTATTTGTTTGAAGCATTTTCAATATTTTCGATATATTGACTGATTAAAGATAGAAAAGTTTAATGGGTTATTACAATTTAACACTCATTAACTATTTTGGCCTAATTTGGGGTTATCATTAGCTGATTTTTGGGGGATGAAATTGACAAAAATACCATCTTTTAGGGATTGTGGTAGTATTATAACTCATGTAATTTTGCAAATTGAATTAATGTGCATACACGAAAACATGATTACTGAAGAGGATATGAAAACTAAAAATACCAATATCACGACACGCCTGCTGGATAATGAGCCCGTAGGGATGACCGTACAGGTAGTACGTGTCAAGGGAGATGGGGCTTTCCGTCAACGATTGCTCGAGATGGGCTTCGTGCGTGGTGCTCGTGTGACTGTCATGAAGAACGCTCCATTGCTTGATCCGGTTGAATACATGATAATGGGTTCACACATCTCGTTGCGCCATAGCGAGGCTGCGCAAATCGAGGTCACCGATGCCGACGCCGATATCACCACCATGGAAGATGCCTTTAACGGCATAGTTGAGACCGCGGTGGCAGGTGTTGACCCGATGGCCGATAACGTGTTGCGCGTTGTGCTGATAGGCAACCCCAATTGCGGCAAGACATCACTGTTTAATAATGTGACTGGTGCTAAGGAAAAGGTGGGCAACTATGGTGGCGTGACAGTTGACAGCAAGGAAGGCTGGTTCAATATCAATGGTCGCAAAGTCCAGCTGGTGGATCTGCCAGGCACTTATTCTTTGACCGAGTATTCGCCAGAGGAGATGTATGTGCGGACCTACCTGCGTGATAATCATCCAGATGCCATCATCAATATTGTGGATGCCGGCAATCTGGAGCGCAACCTGTACTTGACCACCCAGGTTATGGACATGAACATTCCCATGGTTGTGGCACTGAATATGTGGGACGAACTCGAAAAAAGTGGCGACAAGATCGATGTCGAGATGATGAGTCGCTTGCTGGGCGCACGCATGGTGCCGCTCACAGCATATAACGGCCGTGGCGTGAAAGAAGTCCTTGAAGCCACGATGGATGCCATCGATGAGAGTGAACATGAGACCCACCACCACAATGTGAATTATGGGACGCTCATCGAAGATTGCTTGAAAGAATTGGGCGAGATGTGTCCCGAGTTGGACCGCTATACAGTCCTCAAGATCATTGAGAACGACAAACATGCCATCCAACTCGTCAATAGCCAAGACAATGCCGAACAGGTAAAGGCGAAGGCCGATGACATGCGCAAACGCATCGAGCGGGACTATAACAGTGACATTGTGAGCATCATCACCGACCTGAAATATGGATTTGTGCGCGGCGCATTGGCCGAGGCACTCATTCCCAATCCCGACCGAGCCATCGATGTTACAAAGCCAGGCTATTCGCTTGACCGATTGCTGACTAACCGCTGGCTGGCCCTGCCCATACTGCTGGTGCTCATGTGGCTCATGTTTGAAGCCACATTCACGCTCGGCGCTTATCCGCAGGATTGGATTGAGAGAGGTATGGCATGGCTGGGCGACTGGATTGGCAACGCCATGCCCGACGGTATCCTGCGCGACCTGATTGTTGACGGCATCATCGGAGGTGTGGGCGGTGTGCTCGTGTTCCTGCCACAGATTCTGATTCTGTTCTTCTTCATCTCGTTGCTCGAGGACAGTGGCTACATGGCACGTGCCGCATTCATCGTGGACCGCATTATGCACCGCGTGGGCCTGCACGGCAAGTCATTTATCCCCTACCTCATCGGCTTTGGCTGCGGCGTTCCAGCTATCATGGCAACCCGCACCCTGGAGAACCGGCGCGACCGTCTGGTGACGATACTCACAGTCCCGTTCATGTCGTGTTCGGCACGACTGCCGGCCTATTTGCTGCTTGTAGCCGCCTTCTTCAGTGCCCGTCAAGGCTTGATATTGATGAGCATCTACCTTATCGGTATCCTGGTAGCAGCCATTACCGCCATTGTCTTGAGCAAGACCATCCTGAAGCATGATAAGACACAGTTTGTGATGGAGTTGCCGCCCTATCGCAAGCCGACGGCCCGTAACGCAACCATTCACATGTGGAGCAAGGGAAAGCAGTACTTGCAGAAGATGGCGACCATTATTCTTGCCGCCTCGATTATCGTTTGGGCGCTGGGTTACTTCCCCCGCCATGAGGGCCAAACCCCGCAGGAGCAGATCGAGAATTCATTCATGGGCAAGATGGGCAAAGCCATTGAGCCTGTTGTCGAACCGCTAGGCTTTAACTGGCAGATGGGCGTCAGTGTGCTGACGGGTGCCGCTGCCAAGGAAATCGTAGTCTCGACCATGGGCGTGCTCTATACCGGTGAAGCCGATGCTACCGAGGAGTCGGCCCCCCTTAAAGAGAAACTGCAAACCGCCACTAAACCCAATGGTGAACACGTGTTTGACCCGATAGTGGCCTACTCTTTCATGCTGTTCATCCTCCTTTATTTCCCGTGCATAGCGGCTCTGACGGCCATCAAGCGTGAAGCGGGAACCAAATGGATGGTGTTTGAGATATTCTACACAACTGGAGTGGCGTGGCTCGTCTCGTTCATCTTTTATCAAGTAGCAAGGCTCTTGTGACATTGACGGTGGTCATGGCATTAAACTAAAAATTGATAAAAATAGGTAATGTTAAAAGCGAAATAGATAAAAAATGTTTATTATTTCCCAATTTCGCCGTTGTTGAGGTATTTTTCACTAAGTTTGTAGCCTCAATTACACATTTATCGATATCAATGAATAAGTTTTTTTCAAGATTAGCGCTAGCTGCAGTCATTGCTATTGTGCTGGCCGCATGTGGCAGCAAAGACAATACTTATCAGTATAAAACCGAGTATCTGCCCATTCAACTCGTGGGCAGCGAGAAATGGTCTATCCTCAATGTTCAGACCGGTGAGGTAGTGGCAAAGGATGCCTTTGTCAATGCACCGTCGCCTGTGGTTGCCGGCATGTACTATGTGATGAATGACGAAGGCAGTTATGACTACTATGATGTGAACGCACCGACCCAGCCTGTAGCAGGTCACTTTGGCAGCGTTACGGCCTTTAGTGACGATGGCGTGGCCGTGTGCAGCCGCATTGGTGGCCCCTTGTGCGTCATTGACCGCAATGGTGACGTTATCAAGGAACTGCCCAAGGAGGTATCCCAGTGCTCGATGTTTGCCCGCGGTATGGCCGCTATCCAGAACGACAATGGCTCATGGGGATATATCAATGCGAGTGGTGACACGATTGTCCCTGCGAGCTATAGCAATGCCAATCTGTTCCTGTATAACGACCTTGCTGTCGTCATTGATGAGAGTCAGCCCAGCGATAGTGCCGTTAGCTTCAGCGTCATCGACAAGAGTGGCAAGGTGATGTTCTCCTCTAGCACAGCCGAGTACCAGCTTGTTCAACCCTACTACATCAACGGCGTCTTGCCCGTTGTGAAGGGCGATACACTGGTGTGCCTGAATGGCGAGGGAAAAGAGGTTGACAATCCCATCGCCGACCAGGAGAAGGTGGAAAAAGCCGGTTATGACAATTATTCACGCACTCCCGCTGGCGATTACATTGTTGTTAAGGGCAAAAAGACTGGTATGGTCGATAAAAACAATCAGGTGCTCGTTCCCCTCGAGCATGACAACCTCATCGACATCAATGGTGAGCGCCTGATTGCAGTGAATGGTGACATCTATCACATCATTGACCGTAATGGCAAACCCGTAGGAAATGTGAAATTCAACAATGCTCACGTGAGCGAGGATAACCCATTCGCCACCCGTGGCTTCATCGATACCGACCTGGCAGCAGCCTCGCTGATGATGATGTTTGACGAGAACAGTGCTTGTGGAGCCAACGCCTCGACAACACTGATGGACATGAACAGCATCCTGGGCACCGATGCCCGCATGTATGCTGGAAGCAATACCTTGGTTATGCCACAGGGACCGTACATTATCCAGTATGTGTTTGACCGCGAGGTGGCATCAGCAAATGCTGACAGCACTGCTGCTAGTTTTAACTATGACGCCCGTGTAAATCGAGTGATTATGTCGCTCAATGTCAATCACTGCCCGTCAAGTACCGAGGAAGCCATTGTCAAGAAGGTGGAAAGCCGTTTGGGCACCAAGGGGTTGGTATTTGCCAGGGACGGCATCTTCTGCAGCGACTACTTGACAGCAATGACGATGGGCTATGACAAGGGCATCCTCAATGCCATCTATTACTTGCACTTTAACGAGTCTGTTCCTCCTGTCAGGAACAAGCGGAAATAAGACTCCACATAATTGATCATTAAACACAGTAAACAATAATGTATTACGTACAAAAGACACTCGAGATTTCATCGGCCCACATGCTGTATCTGGATCACAACAGCAAGTGCGAGAACCTGCACGGTCACAACTGGATCGTAAACGTGTACTGCAAGGCCAAAGAGCTGGATGACAACGGCATGGTTACCGATTTCACCATCATCAAGGAAATGGTGCATGGCAAGCTCGACCATAGGAACCTGAACGAGGTGCTCGACTTCAATCCCACTGCCGAGAACATTGCGCACTGGATTGTCGAGACCGTGCCCAACTGCTACCGTGCTGACGTGCGCGAGAGCGCCAACAACTTGGCCATCTACGTCAAGGACGAGGATAACGATGTGGAATAAGGCTTTAGGTGTTAGGTTGACGGCTAGTGGCAAGTGACTAGCGACTAAAAGAATGTACAAAGTCAACGAAATCTTCCATTCCCTGCAGGGCGAGGGCTATAATATGGGAACCGCCAGCGTGTTCATCAGGCTAAGTGGTTGCAACCTGCATTGTGCCTTCTGTGACACGCGGCACGATGAGGGCACGATGATGTCGCTGCCTGAAATCGTTGAGCAGGTGATGCAGTATCCCGATGCCCCGCTCATCGTGCTCACAGGCGGCGAGCCGTCGTTGTGGATTGACGAGGATTTCGTGATGGGACTGAAACAAGCTACGGGCAAAACCATCGCCATTGAGACCAACGGCACCCATTCCCTGCCCCATGGTATCGACTGGGTGACTCTGTCGCCCAAGACGGGCCTTGGCAACAGTGGGGACTTGCCTGTGGTGCTTACCCGTTGCGATGAGCTGAAGGTGGTCTATCTGGGTCAAGACTTGACCCAATACAACAACATCACGGCCGACCACCGCTACCTGCAACCCTGTTGGGTGAGCAACGAGGACGACCGCAAGCGCAACATGCTGGACACGGTGCAAGCCGTTTTACAGCACCCCGAGTGGCGACTATCCCTCCAAATCCATCGCATCCTCGACATCCAATGATAATCCAATTTCGGTAACGCAAAGAAACATCCGCATTCCTGCTAATGGAATGCGGATGTTTCTTTAGTCTCTGAACTCTAGACTGCTAGTGCAGCGAGCATCTTACTGGCGACCGGTGACGGTGACGTCGCGGCTGGTCTTGGCGATGAGGCCTTGCAGCACCTTGCCAGGGCCGAGCTCTTCGGCCTCGGTCATGCCGTCGGCAACCATGTTGGCAACGATGTGGCTCCAGCGCACGGGAGCGGTCAACTGTTGCAGCAGGTTAGCCTTGATCTCCTCGGGGTCGGTGTGGGGCTTGGCGTCCACATCCTGGTAGATGGGGCAACGGGGAGCTGAAAAGTCAGCGGCCTCGATAGCCTGGGCCAACTCGGCGCGGGCAGGCTCCATCAAGGGCGAGTGGAAGGCGCCACCCACCTTGAGGGGCAATGCGCGGCGAGCGCCGGCCTCCTTGAATTTCTCACAAGCGGCCTCGATAGCAGCAATCTCGCCTGAGATAACCACCTGTCCGGGGCAATTGTAATTGGCGGGAACGCAGATACCATCGATGGTAGCGCAGATTTCCTCCACCTTTGCGTCGTCCATGCCGATGATGGCAGCCATTGTTGAGGGAGCGGCCTCACAAGCCTTCTGCATGGCCAGGGCACGTGCCTCGACCAACTTTAAGCCCTGCTCAAAGGGCAGCGCGCCAGCGGCTACCAGAGCCGAGAACTCGCCCAGCGAGTGGCCGGCAACCATATCGGGCTTGAACTCGTCACCCATGGTGAGCGCGAGAATTACTGAGTGCAGGAATACGGCGGGCTGAGTGACCTTGGTCTGCTTCAGGTCATCCTCAGTGCCTTCAAACATGAGGTCGGTGATGCGGAATCCCAGCACCTCATTTGCTTTTTCAAACAATTCTTTGGCCTGGGGGTTGTTGTCATACAGGTCCTTGCCCATACCGACAAACTGTGCACCCTGACCGGGGAAAACGAATGCTTTCATTGTTTAATTGTCTCTTTTATAATTGATAATAATGTTGATTACGGATTTTTTTCTGCAAATCGGCTGCAAAGGTAGTACTTTTTTAGATAATAGATATAAAGATAAGAGATAAAAGATGCTTTTTTCATCGTCAATCGACGAATAAGCATCTCTTATCTTTTCTCTTTTATCTCTTAACGAAACAAGGTATTTGGTGGACATCATTTAGTGATTGGCATGGGCGGGCTAAAGCACAGCCCGAACCAAACCACTAAATTACATTAAATTGACGAGGAATAAGACTAAAGAGCGAGTCGCAATCCAATGCAGTCGACCGTGCTCGTAGGGTCGTAGCCGGCGCGGATCGACACACGGCAGCTGTAGGCGTGGTTGACCCAACTGCCACCACGGAACACACGGCTATAGCCCGTTGAAGGACCGACAGGGTTGGTCTGCGCATCACTGCTGTAACTGCCATACCAGTCCTGGCACCACTCCCACACATTGCCGCTCATGTCATACAGACCCAATTCGTTAGGGGCTTTAGTGGCAACTGTTTGTGTGCCATATTCAGTACCGCTTTCTCGTGAGGGAATATTAAACCAATGCCATGCCACATCATCAGGGTTGTTGCTACCCGAGTATTTGTTACCCTGGCACTGGTTGCCGCCACGAGCTGCAAACTCCCATTCAGCCTCGGTAGGCAGGCGGAACGTCCTACCTGTCAATTGGTTCAACTTGGTGATAAACGTCTGGCAATCGTTCCATGAGACGAACTCTACAGGGCGCTGAAGGCTAGTGGCGTAATTGTTACGACTACTAAAGTAGCTTGGGTTGCTACCCATCACGGCCTGCCACAAGGCTTGCGTCACCTCGGTCTGGCCGATGAAGTAACTCGAGAGCGCCACCTCGTGGGCGGGCTGTTCGACATCGAAGGCATCACTTTCCTGTTCGGCAGTCATGCCCATCGTGAAGGTGCCGCCCTCTATCGCCACCATCTTGAACGTCACGCCGTTCACGGTGAAGGTTTCGGCGGGATTCACGGGCTCATCCTTTCCGCATGACGTGGAAACTACTGTCATCAGAATCAACACAAATAAAATTGAACTAATTTTTTTCATCATCAATTCGTTTTATCTGTTATCTGTTATCTTATACCAAATATTCCGTGGGATCGTCGATGCCTGCTTCCTTGAGGGCTTGGCGACGCTCGGTGCAGGTGCCGCAGGTGCCGCAGTGCTTCTCGCCGCCCTTGTAGCAGGAGTAGGTCTCGCTGTAGTCCAGCCCCAGGGCCGCGCCATGGCGGGCGATTTCGGCCTTGCTCAGGTCGGTATAGGGAGCATAGACCTTGACGCCCTCGTAGGTTCCCGTCATCATCGCCGTGCTCATGGCTTCGATAAAGGGCGAGCGGCAGTCGGGGTAAATGCTGTGGTCGCCGGCATGGTTGGCAATCATTACACGCCTGAGGCCGTTGCTCTCGGCAATGCCACAGGCAATGGCCAGCATGATGCCGTTGCGGAAAGGCACCACCGTCGATTTCATGTTTTCATCATTGTAGTTGCCGTCGGGGATGGCGTCGGCACTCTCGAGCAGGGCGCTCTTGAAGTACTTGTGCATGAAGTCCAACGGGATAATCAGGTGCTTGATGCCCAGGCGCTCGCAGTGCATGATGGCACAACGACGCTCACGGCCATTCTGAGTGCTGCCATAGTCAAAGGTGATGGCCATAGCAATTTCGTCCTTATACTCATAGAGCATGGTGGTTGAGTCCATGCCGCCCGATGTGATGATAACTGCGTCCTTTGCCATATCAGTCGTTATGGAAATTTGCAATCAGGCGAGCGCGCACCATATCCTGATGGTCGCTGTCGCCATAGTTGGCAAACGGCTTGATGCTGATGCCGCCACGCGGGTTAAACAGGCCAATAACCTCGAGATATTTGGGATCCATCAATTTGACCAAATCCTTCATGATGATGTTGACACAATCCTCGTGGAAGTCGCCATGGTTGCGGAAGCTGAACAGATACAACTTCAGGCTCTTGCTCTCGACCATGCGCACGCGAGGGATATAGTTGATGATGATGTGGCCGAAGTCGGGCTGACCCGTCTTGGGACACAACGAGGTGAACTCGGGGCAATCGAGCGTCACCACATACTCATTTTCGGGGTGCTTGTTCTCGAAGGTTTCAAGCACGTCGGGACGATAGTCAAACTCATATTGTGTTCCCTGGTTGCCCAGTAAAGTCACACCTTCTAATTCTTGATCGGTTCTTGACATAATAACAATCAAAATAATGTATTAAGGGGTGCAAAGATAGCAAAAAAATCTCATCTGCCAACCATTGCGGGCGAGTTAGCCTTGCTCAAACAGCAAGTCAAGTGCCCACCGGGCTGCTGAGACTCCCTGTGGCGACTTGCCGTCCAGGCTGTGCAAAGCATCAATCCGCACATTCTCCTCGATGTCGTCGCTGCAGTTGGTGAGCAGGTGACGGCTATAGTCAACGGTAAACTCAGGATGGCCTTGAAAAGTCACCACCTGATGGCCGATCCTGTAGGATTCATTCTTACAGAAATCGCTGGTGGCACATAGCACGGCATCCTTGGGCAATGTCATCACCTGGTCATGGTGGCTATAGAGCAGATGCATCCTTTTCCCTGGGAAATAAGGCGCCATGCTCTCGTCAATCACTTGCGAGGCACGCACACCGGCGCCAAATCCACCCTCATATTGTTTCACTTCGCCTCCTAAAGCCCTGGCAATCGCTTGATGGCCGAAGCAAATCCCCATCAGTTTTGCCCCACAGTGGTAGGCGTGTTCAATCCATTTCAAGAGATCGACAATCCACGGTTTGTCATCGTAGGCCGAATCCAGGCTGCCGGGGACCAGATACAACTCGTCGGCATTGATCGCCGACGGTAATTCGCCCTGCCAGGTTTGGAATATCTTGTAGGAAAACTGTTCACCAGCAGCGGCAAACAGGTCCATAAACAGTGACTCGTAATTAGGGATAAAATCGGGTAGCCTTCCGGGAAAGGTGTCACACAACAGAATGTTGATGCGGTGTGTCATAATTCGTCGATTTCCTCGCCCGAACGTTCCATGATGCTGGCAGCCAAGCCATCGGCCGTCTGTATGATGGTCACCAGGGGATAGAGTTTGCGGGCCGCATCATAGTTGCGCACGTCCTCGAAGCTGTTTTGATTCACACCCCATGCGCCCATGTGCCAACGAATGGCAAGCATCTCGTCGTCATTGAGAGGCAGACCGCTGCACAGCAGCAACGTCAGCGACTTCTCGCCATGCCCCATCGGGAAATTCTTGTAGGTGATCTTATAACCCTCGGCATCTTCCCAAATGCCCAGCGCATTCTTGCGTTTCTTGACTGAGCGCTTGTAGATGTCGCACTTGCAGACGTCATGCAACAGGCTGGCGATGATGATACTGTCACGTTTCACCTCATGCTCAAGACTAGGCTCCAATGATTTCATCGACTCCCAGACAGCCAGAGCAGCCTTGCAAGTGTTCAACGAATGACGAGCCAGGCCTCCCTCAATATTCAGATGATGACCCGCCGAAGCCGGGGCCGTGAAAAAGCCCCACTCCTCCAAGTCTCCGATTACATCCTCAATACCTTCGCGCCCGGTTGAACGCAGCAACTCAAGAATTTCCTCTTTACAGTTTATATCACTTGTTTTCATGACCTATATAGTCCTTTTTTCTTTTGAAGGTTTATAACCGTGCTCACGACGATACTTGCGCACGTCACGGAACAGGTCGGTGGCGTAAACGAAGTTATTCAAGTCATCATTATCCACGTCATATATTTCGTCCTTGTTGCCAATCCATCCCACATGTCCCTTGTTGATGAACACGATATTCTCGCCGATGCCCATCACCGAGTTCATGTCATGGGTGTTGATGATAGTAGTGATGCCGAACTCATGGGTGATGTCACTCAATAGTTCGTCTATCACGATTGACGTCTTGGGGTCAAGGCCCGAGTTGGGCTCGTCGCAGAAGAGGTACTTGGGATTCAAAGCAATGGCGCGGGCAATGGCACAGCGTTTTTGCATACCGCCTGACAGTTCACTTGGGAATTTGTTCTCGCTTCCCGTAAGGTTCACACGGTCAATACAGAACTGTGCGCGGTCGCGAATCTCGCTAGTGGACATCTTGCCGAACATCACAAGCGGGAACATCACATTGCCCAACACGGTCTCGCTATCAAAAAGGGCTGAACCCTGGAACAGCATACCAATCTCCTTGCGCAACTCCTTGCGCTGCTTGCGGTCCATCTTGGTGATGTCTCGTCCGTCGTACAGAATTTCGCCTTCATCAGGATCGAACAAGCCGACAATGTTCTTAATCAACACCGTCTTTCCCGAGCCTGACTGACCGATAATAAGATTGGTCTTGCCGTCATACAACTTGCAACTCACGTCAAACAGCACTTGACGCAAGCCACCTTCTTCCATGAATGATTTGGATATGTGCTTGACTTCGATCATGGCTCTACAGTAATAACAGGGTTAAAATAACGTCCGCCACAAGAATCATGATGTTGCTCATCACCACGGTGTCGGTACTGGCCTGGCCCACTTCGACCGAACCGCCTTGCACCGAGTAACCGTAATAGCAGGCGATGGTTGAC
Source organism: uncultured Prevotellaceae bacterium (assembly GCA_900317835.1). Taxonomy (GTDB): domain Bacteria; phylum Bacteroidota; class Bacteroidia; order Bacteroidales; family Muribaculaceae; genus Sodaliphilus. Next base: position 134,048 of record ONIL01000001.1, read on the forward strand.
ATGATAAAGGCGAAAAACAGAGACTTGATCAACGCAAACCACACATACCATGGAATAAACAGCGACTGGATGCCGAAGATGTAGGTGTCAGGCTCGACAATGCCGGTGACGATGCAGATGAGCCATCCGCCAAACAGACTGGTAGCCATACAGATAACCACCAGGAAAGGCAAGATGGAAATGAGTGCCAATATCTTGGGCGCTGCCAGGAAGTTGGCGCTGTTGATTCCCATGATGTCAAGGGCATCGATCTGCTCGGTAGCGCGCATGGTGCCAATCTCACTGGCGATGTTTGATCCGATTTTTCCCGACAGGATAAGGCACAGGATGGTCGAAGAAAACTCAAGCAGGATAATCTCACGCGTTGTCAATCCCACCGTGTAGCGGGGCAACAACGGATTGGAGATATTGAGCTTGATGAGGATGGTGCACAGCGACCCGATAAACAATGACACAATGATAATCAGTGGGATCGAGTCGATGCCCAATTTATAAATCTCGTCGAGATAGCGCTTGAAGAATACTTTCATTTTGTCGGGCACAGCAATGACCCGCCACATGAACATGCAGTAGTCTCCAAACTTTTCCAACATATTTGTTAATATCATATCGTTCTCTTGATTTCAACCTACAAAGATAACTCAATTTGGCAGTACATAAAGCAATAAAACCCGATTTTTACACAAATTAAGCCATCTGAGGGGACTATAAAGCGGCGATGAGGGCATCAACATCCTCGGGGCGTGTTGCCCAGCTGGTGACAAAGCGGCAATTCATCTTGTCGCCTACGGGATACCATTGTTCGAAGACAAAATCCTTTTCCAAACGCTGAACCGTATCCTTATCTAAAAGGACGAACTGCTGGTTGGTGGGTGAATTGGAGTACATTTTGTAGCCTCGGGTGATGAATGCTTCACGCAGCCTCATGGCTTGCTCAATGGCATGGCGGGCAATTTTGAAATAGAGACCGTCATGCATCAACGTGTCGAACTGTATTCCCAGCAAGCGGCCCTTGGCCATGAGGGCACCATGCTGCTTGACAATGGTAAAGAAATGGGCTGGAGCATTGTGATGCGGGAAAACAACAGCCTCGCCACAATAAGCGCCACACTTGGTGCCGCCAATGTAGAACACATCGCACAAGGCAGCCAATTGAGGGAGAGTGATGTCGCTGCCTTGAGCCATCAAACCGTAACCCAGCCTTGCACCGTCGATGAACAAAGGTAAATGATATTCCTTGCAGATGCGGCTGATGGCCTGCATCTCGGCAAGTGTATAAATTGTGCCCATCTCGGTGGCGAAAGTGATATAGACGATTCCCGGGAAAACCATGTGGTCGTAGGTAGGATCGGCATAAAAGTCATGCAGCCACTGTTCTAGTTCTACTGCGTCCATCTTTCCATCATGTGAAGGCAAGGTGAGCACTTTGTGTCCGCTGGATTCTATAGCTCCCGACTCATGGACGTTGATGTGACCTGTCTCGACTGCGAGTACACCCTGGTAACTGGCCAGCATCGAGTCGATGACTGTGGCATTGGTCTGCGTGCCACCCACAAGGAAAAACACGTCGGCATCGGGTGTCTCGCAAGCGTTGCGAATCTTCTCCTTGGCTGCAATACAGTAATCATCCAAACCGTAGCCAGTAGCACGATCTTCATTGGTCATTAACAACCGCTTGAGGATGGCCTCGTGGCATCCGTTATCATAATCGCTCTCAAATGAAATCATTGTGTTAAAATAGCTTGTTAATTAATGGCGCAAAGTTAATCCAAAAAACACAAAAATGCACTATCTTTGCAGCATGAAAGAGAATAAAAAGGCGATTATCTACCAATTAATGCCGCGGTGGTTCACCAACTGCCATGAGAATTGCGTACCCAATGGAAGTATCAGGCAAAACGGAGTTGGAAAGTTCGACGAGATTGACGAGCCGCGGTTGCGGTCCATCAAATCGTTGGGAGCGACCCATGTGTGGTTCACCGGCGTGATTGAGCATGCCACAGCCACTGGCTATTCCCGTTATGGCATTGCACCGTGCAATCCCCATGTGGTGAAAGGCAAGGCTGGCTCACCCTACGCCATCCGTGATTACTATGACGTGTGTCCTGACCTCGCTGTCAAGGTCAAGAACAGAATGAGAGAATTTGAAGCCTTGATTGAGCGCACCCACAAGTGCGGCCTCAAAGCCATCATTGACTTTGTGCCTAACCATGTGGCCCGTGAGTATGAGAGCGACGTGAAGCCTGATGGTGTGCGTGACTTGGGCGACGGGGACAATCTCATGAAGTTCTTTGACCCGAGGAATAATTTCTTCTACATCACGGGGCAGGAATTTGCACCCAACGGCGTTGACTTGGGTGCTGGGGATGATGCTTATCGTGAGTTCCCCGCCCGTGCTACAGGAAATGACTGTTATACCGCATCACCAGGTCGTGATGACTGGTATGAGACCATCAAGCTCAATTATGGCGTTGACCCGTGGAACGGCAGCACCCATTTCAATCCCATTCCGCCCACTTGGATTCAGATGCTTGACATCCTCAAGTTTTGGGCTGCGAAGGGGGTTGACGGTTTCCGTTGTGACATGGCACACATGGTGCCTGTCGCCTTCTGGCAATGGGCCATCCGGCAAATCAAAGAGATTCATCCCAACATCATTTTTATCGCCGAAATCTATGATGTGGCCTTGTATCGCAGTTACATCTTTGACGGAGGATTTGACTACCTCTATGACAAAGTGACGCTCTACGACACGTTGCGTGGAATCCTGTGTGACGGTTGGTCGGCCAGTGAGTTGACGCGCTGCTGGCAGACGGTTGAGGGTATTGGCGACAAGATGCTCAACTTCCTCGAGAATCATGATGAACAGCGCATTGCATCACGGCAATTCTGCGGTGAGCCGTTCAAGGCGTTGCCTGCACTTGTTGTGAGTGCCACGATGTCGCGTTGCCCGTTCATGGTGTATGCAGGACAAGAACTGGGAGAAACGGCAAGCGATGCCGAGGGCTATAGCGGCATGGACGGCAGAACGACCATCTTTGACTACTGGAGCGTCCCTACCCTGCGTCGCTGGCACCAGGGCAAGTCAACCGTTGATGAACGCCGATTGAGGTCGATTTACCGCCGCATCTTGCGCCTGTGCAACAGTGAGAAGACCTTGGCCCGTGGCGATTTCTTTGATTTGATGTATGTCAATCAGGATACGCTCGATACCCGCTGCCAGTTTGCTTACCTGAGGCATTGTGATGGTCAGATGACACTGATTGTCGCAAACTTCGGCGACCAACCTGTGGATACTACTGTCCGTATTCCTCAACACGCTTTGACGTGTGCCGATTTACCTCAAGGCGACTACTCTTGTGAGGAATTGCTTACCGGAAAGACCTTGATAACCCCGATCGATAGTGACGGCTCCATTGCAGTGCACATTGAACCTCACAACGTCGTTATCTGGCGAATGACGCCGCAATGAGCAGGATTTGTCGGGTTTTATTTGCCATCTTGAGCGAAAATAGGTAATTTTGCACAAACTCAGTTATCATCATCAAGTCACATGAGGATTGGGATATTTGGGGGGTCTTTTGACCCGATACATAGCGGACACGCGATCATTGCTCACCACATCATCACCAGTGGTGTCGTGGACCAGTTGTGGCTCATGGTGTCGCCGCAGAATCCGCTAAAGGTTGATAAGAAGCAGCAGGTGGCCGACACTGACCGGCTGCGCATGGTCGAGATGGTGACGCGTCCGCTAGAGGGAGTGGAAACATCGGCGTTTGAGTTCTCAATGCCCAAACCGTCATATACTATCGACACCCTCAATGCCCTGCAAGAGAAATTCCCGGATGACGAGTTCTATCTGGTCATCGGGGCTGATAATTGGGAGGTGTTCGGTAAATGGCGCAATAGTGCCGAAATCCTTGCAAAATACCATATCCTGATTTATCCCCGTTTGGGCTATGAAGTGAATATCCCTGACGAGATGCAGGAGCGTGTTTCACTGGTTGACGCTCCCATTATTGAGTTGTCCTCGACCTTGGTAAGAGAGCGTCTGGCGCACGGGAAAAGCGTGCGCTACTATGTCCCCGACGAGGTCCTGCAGTATATTGAACGAAAACATTTATACGTTAACAGATAATGGATAAACTGACACCCAATGAATTGGCTTTCATTGCCCTGGCCAATGAATATTGCCATGCGCTGGAACATGCCGACGAGTGCGAGTCACGAGAGGCGTTTGTAGAGCAAATGTTGAAACTGCTGCCTCGCCTGTACATCGCTATCAGCGACATTGAGGACGATTACTACAGCGAGGCATTTATTGACTCCGCCCTCGAGGAGGATGTCTATGACATCGTGCGCCAGCGAGTAGAGCAAATCATGGCCGAAGAAGACATCTATCTGGAAGTGTTCTTGGAGGACATGAAATACAGTGACACGCCTATCTCGGCCTCAGTTGCTGAGAATCTTGCCGATTTGTATCAGGAGTTCTTCAACCTCATCCACTCGGTGCAAGAAGCGTTGACCGAGACCCAGCATGAAATGCTCGGCCAGTGCAAAATCAATTTCGTCAACTATTGGGGGCAGACACTGTGTAATGTGTTCAGAGCCCTGAATCATATCGCTTTCAGCCTATAACCATTAAAACTAATAATATCATATTATGGCAACAGACAAATATGTGAACTCCTTGCTTGAGTTCCTCGACAAAAGTCCCTGCAACTTCCTGGCTGTGGATACCGTTAAAGGTATCTTGACTGCCAACGGCTTTACAGAGAAGAAAATAGATGACAAGATAACTGCCAAAGTAGGCGAGAAATTCTTCTTTACCAAGAATGACAGCGCTATTTTCGCTGTCAGTGTAGGCAAGAAGGCTCCCGCCGAAACAGGCTTTAAAATCATTGCTGCCCATAGTGATTCGCCCTGCTTCCGCATTAAACCCGCAAGTGAGATCCCCGGTGATGGCGGCATCTTGCGACTGAATACCGAGGTCTATGGCGGCCCGATACTGTACACCTGGTTTGACCGCCCCTTGTCGCTTGCTGGACGTGTGCTTCTCAAGGGTAAAGACGCCCTGCATCCTGTCACCAAACTCATCAAGATTGACCGCCCGTTGATGTGCATCTCGCACCTGGCCATCCACTTCAACCGTGCCGTCAACGAGGGCAATCACCTGTCAAAGCAGAAGGACATGCTGCCCATCCTTGCCAAGATCAATGGTGACATGGAGTGGCGCAATACCCTACTCAACCTTGTTGCCGATGAGTTGCAGGTTGAAGCTGCCGACATCATCGACTTTGACCTGATGCTCTATGACGTGAGCAAGGCAAGTCTGTTCGGACTTAACAACGAATTCATCTCGGCAGGCCGTCTCGACGACTTGAGCATGGTGCATGCCGCTATCACTGCCATCACCGAGGCCAAAGACAAGAACGCGACGCTTTTGGCAGCCATCTTTGACAATGAGGAGACCGGCAGCGGCACCAAACAGGGTGCGCACTCGCCCGTGCTGGGTAACATGCTGCTCAGGCTCGTTATGGCTTTGGGAGGCGATTTTGAGGACTTTGGGCGCGCCATTCATCGCTCGTTTATGATTTCGGCGGATAACGCTCACGCGTTCCACCCCAATTATCCTGAGAAGTATGACCCGACGAACCATCCTGCACTGGGTGGTGGCCCGTGCATCAAGGTCAATGCCAACTGCAAGTACATGAGCGATGCACACTCGGCAGCCATCTTCAAGAGCCTGTGCGAGGACGCTGGCGCTCCCTTCCAGTACTTCGTCAACCACAGCGATGTGGCAGGAGGCTCCACACTGGGCAACATCCTTACAGGTCAACTCGACATTGAGGGCGTTGACGTGGGCAACCCCGTGCTGGCAATGCATTCGGTGCGTGAGACCGGCTCGACCGACGACCACGTGAACATGATCAAGGTGATGAAACTATTCTTTTCCTAATTATAATACTTCACGCCGAATTACTAAGACGCTAAGTGCTATTTTGTTTCTAACGCATTAGCGTCTTAGCGTGAGAACTGATGGCTGTTCAGGTTATGGTAAGTTATCTTCAAGTTGAAGGGTTGAGCAAGGCGTTCGGTGCCGACGTGCTGTTCGAGGATTTGACCTTCGGTGTTGCCGAGGGTGAGAAAATAGGTCTCATTGCCAAGAATGGTACCGGTAAATCCACCTTGCTCGATATCCTTGCCGGTATTTCCTCACAAGACAGCGGCACGGTCATCTACCGCAACAACCTGCGTGTGGGCTATCTGCCGCAATTGCCCGACCTGGGCGGTGCCCTCACGGTGCTTGACGCATGTCTGCACGGCGATGACCCCCGGTCGGCCGCTATCCATGCCTATGAGGAGGCGTTGCGCACTGGCGACAGCGACGCGATGACAACCGCCATCCAGGCGATGGATGCGAATACAGCATGGGACTATGAGGAACGGTTCAAGCAGATTCTCACTCAACTCAAGATCATCGACTACAACCAACCCGTTAAAGAATTGAGCGGTGGTCAGGTGAAGCGGGTTGCGCTGGCCAGACTGCTCATCGACGAGCCGCAGATGCTGATCCTTGATGAGCCGACCAACCATCTGGACATCGACATGATCGAGTGGCTGGAGAGTTACCTGCAACGAAGCCGAGTAACCCTGCTGATGGTGACGCATGACCGTTACTTCCTGGACAACATCTGCAACCGCATACTGGAGATGGACCAGCACAGCATCTTCTCCTATAGTGGCAATTACAACTACTACCTTGAGAAGCGTGCCGAGCGTATTGAGGCACAGAATGCCCAAGTGGAACGAGCCCGTAACCTGCTGCGCACCGAACTGGACTGGATGCGCCGCCAGCCGCAGGCCCGAGCCCACAAGGCGCAGTACCGCATCGACGCTTTCTATGACCTGCAGGAACGAGCCCAACAACGGCGTGACGAGGGAGAGGTAGAACTCAACGTCAAGAGCGCCTATATCGGCAAAAAGATTTTTACGGCCCACCATGTGAACAAGCGATTTGGCGACAAAGTGATTCTTGATGACTTCAATTACACGTTTGCCCGCTACGAGAAGCTGGGTATCGTGGGAGATAACGGCGTGGGCAAGACCACATTCATTAAACTGTTACTCGACATCGTGAAGCCTGACAGCGGTTACTTCGAGATTGGTGAGACGGTGAAATTTGCCCACTACAGTCAGGAGGGGATGCACTTTGATGAGGGCAAGCGGGTAATTGACGCTGTGCGTGACGTGGCCGAGTACATTTACTTCGATGAGAAGCACCATTACACTGCGATGGCTTGGCTGAACCACTTCCTGTTCACGCCACAAGACCAGCAGAAGTATATCGCGAAGTTGAGTGGTGGCGAGCGTCGCAGGCTGTATTTGGCGATGGTGCTGATGACCAAACCTAACTTCCTCATCCTTGATGAGCCTACCAACGACCTGGACATCTCCACGCTCGAGATTCTGGAAGAATACTTGTCACAGTTCAACGGTTGTGTCATCATTGTGAGTCACGACCGCTTCTTCATGGACCGGACGGTGGACCACACATTTGTATTCACGGGTAACGGTCATGTTAAGGACTTCCCCGGCAACTACAGTGAATACCGTGCCTGGAAACAACGGCACGAGCAAGAAGCGGCTCAACTGGCACGAGAACAGGAGGGTACCAAGCCCAAGGAGAATACCTGGGCGAAACGTAGCGAGCAAAAAAGGTTGTCCTATAAGGAACAGCGAGAACTCGAGCAACTCAATATCGACATCGAGGCCCTTAACAAGGAAAAGGCAGAATTGGACGCCCTGTTTGCCAGTGGTGAGACACTCGACGACGTTGCCACCAAGGCCGCCCGTTACCAGCAGGTCAAAGACCTGCTCGATGAGAAAGAGATGCGCTGGCTGGAACTATCGTCCTAGTTTACGCCAAATGGCTTTCATCAAAGACGCTAAGAATAGACTGAAATGTACGGGCTTGTTGACTGCAACAATTTCTTTGTATCCTGTGAGCGGGTGTTTGACCCGCGGCTCAACGGGAAGAAGGTCGTTGTGCTTTCTAATAACGATGGCTGCGTCATTGCCCGCAGTAATGAAGCAAAAGCGGCTGGCATCCCGATGGGATGTCCCGCCTTTAAAATCAAGGAGCACACTGACCCAAGACAAGTGATACAGGTGTCGGGACGTCACATCCTGTACCGGGATCTGTCGGACCGAGTGATGCACCTCATGACCCAAGAAGTCGATAACCTGCAGCAGTATTCAGTTGACGAGGCTTTCTTCAAGTTGCCGCACGAGGATGTGGAAACGAGCCATCGCGTGATGGCCGAACTGGTGAAGAAAATACGCCAATATGTGGGAATCCCGGTCAGCATAGGCTTTGCACCAAGCCGTACGCTGGCCAAAGTTGCCAACCACATAGCTAAGCGTGACCGCCGCATCACCGACGGCGTTTATTGGCTCGTGCGTCCTGAAGCCATTGACATCATCCTACGCCGCACCGCCATCGAGGACGTGTGGGGCATTGGCCGGCGACTAGCGGCAAAACTCAAGGCGCGCGGAATCATGACGGCTGCTGACTTTGTGAAAATGCCGCCTTCGCTGGTGCGCTCACAATACTCGGTGACACTTGAACGCACCCAGCGTGAACTCATGGGTCACGATTGCCAAATCGCTAATCCTGTGACCATTGCCCACAAGACAATCATGACATCCCGCACGTTTGGCAAGGTGTTGACCAACCGTGACGAGATAGCCGACGCCATCGTCAGTTTTGCTGAGCGCACCGCGCGCCAATTGCGCAACGAGGGCAGCGTGGCGGGAAGCGTGATGACCTACGTGCGTGGCGACCACTTCCGCAAGGACTTGCCCTTTTACTCCAATTCATGCCAGTTACAGCTTGACACGCCGTCAAGCGACACGATGACTATCGTCAGAACAGCATTGAATGCTTTTAACAACATTTGGCGCGACGGCTTCGGTTACCGCAAAGCCGGTGTGATGGTACTTGACATCCAGCATGGCGGTGGTATCCAACTCAACGTATTTGACCCCGATGACCACGGCAAACTGCGGCGACTGATGACCAGCATAGACGGCATCAACAACATGTATGGCAGCCGATCGGTCAAACTTGCCCCCGGTCTGCAACGTGGTGAATGGGCTTCCAATCAGAATCATTTCCAGCCTTTGAGCAAGACGCTGCATTTCTATACCGGCATGATTGACCCGCACCAGACGTCGGCTTCGCATGATCCAATAGATGTGCTACAAAAACTAGAGGATCTGGAAGATCCAGACCCTCTAGAGTAGTTATCGGAAGCATTGTCAGTTCTTGAGCGAGTAAGTGACGGTGGTGACTACACGCACTTTTTTAATCCATGGGGTGTACTCGTCGCGGTTCTCGATGGAGAATTGACCTTGGTCGGCGCTCACGATCTTGTTGAGTTTGCTATGTGAGTTCTCAGCAAACTGCTGAGCGGTTACCTGAGCATTCTCGATGGCCTCCTGCATCATCTTGGGTTTCATCTCCTTGAAGGCGACAAACTCATAATGAATTTGGTTTTCGTAACTGTCGCTGGTGATAGCCACACCTTCTTTCAACAGGTCGCCCTGCTTGGCAATCAGTTTGCGCACCTGGTCCACGTTCTTGCTCGTTACAGTAAGCACCGAAGTCACGATGTAACGGTAAGCCTTGTTACCCGGGTCATATTCCCGAGCGGTCAAGTCAACGACCTGGGGAGCATTGAGGCTGATTTCGTCCTCTTTGACTCCGCCCTTGAGCAGGAATCCTTTGATCTTGGCTTGGGTAGCACCGATGCGGTCATACAGTCCCGGCAGATCGTTTCCCACCTCTTTAGAGACGATGGGCCACGTCACCTTGTCGGCCTGCACTTCCTGCTCGGCAAGACCCTTGACACTGACCTTGCGATCCTTACTGGCAAAATCATCAATACCTGCCTTGATGAACCAGCCCAGACAGAAAACGCTCAGAGCGATGAGGGCTGACGAAATAATCATTTTCTCTTTCATAATAGTGTCATTAGTTTAAATAAAAAACCATTGTCGCATCAATAACTGCAAAAAGTGCGCCATATTGTGTATAGTGCGAAAAAAATGTCGGTTTTGTAATTTTTGCGAATAGATTTATATTCTATCGTCAAATTAATCTCTTTAGCGAAATTTGCATTAAAAACTATACGGGCCAACTGCTATATCTTTCCCATTCATTATGTTAGTTTGGCTGTTTCAACGCTTCAGCTAGGGCTTCGGCACAGCGCTCACCGTCTATTGCGCTGGAAACGATGCCACCTGCATAACCTGCGCCCTCGCCACAAGGATAGAGGCCTTGAATGGAGATGTGGTGCAGCAAGGCGGCATCACGGGGAATGCGAACAGGTGACGAGGTGCGGGTCTCGACACCAATGACAACAGCATCGTTGGTGAGGAAACCACGGGCATTCTTGCCAAAAATCTTGAAACCTTTGCGCAATCGGTTAGCGACAAAAGGCGGCATCCACAGGTCAAGACGTGAGGTCTGGACCCCAGGCAGATAAGATGAAGGCGGAATGTTGCGAGACGGCTTTCCGTCAACAAAGTCCTTCATTCGTTGGGCTCCGGCAATCAAGCTATTTCCCGCCTCAACAAAGGCTCGCCGTTCCATCTCCTCTTGAAACTTCATCATCGACAATACTCCATATTTACTGAACTCATTGGGCAAATCCTCGGGGTGCAACTCGACAACCATTCCCGAGTTGGCCCAATGGGAACCGCGGTTGCTGGGTGACATGCCGTTAACCACCAGTCCGTCAGGCTCGCTCACCGCAGGCACGACAAAACCGCCAGGGCACATGCAGAAGGAATAAACGCCACGATGGTCAACCTGGGTAACAAAGTTATATTCGGCCGCGGGCAGGTATTCGCCGCGTCCCAACACGCTGTGATACTGAATCTGGTCGATGATGCGTTGCGGGTGTTCCAAGCGGACTCCAACGGCAATGCCCTTTGCTTCAAGGGTGATGCCACTGTCGTTAAGCATCTGATAGACATCGCGCGCAGAGTGACCCGTTGCCAAAATAACTGGGCCATCGAACGATTCTCCAGTTGCAGTCTCCACGCCAGTAACCTTGCCGTTGTCGACCATGATGCGGGTGACACGGGTCTGAAAATGCACTTCGCCACCACAACGAATGATGGTCTCGCGCATCGACTTGATGACCGCAGGCAACTTGTCGCTGCCGATGTGGGGATGGGCATCGATGAGTATATCCTCACGAGCGCCGTGCTGGACAAAGATGCCAAGCACACGGTCAACCGAGCCACGTTTCTTGCTGCGTGTGTAGAGTTTGCCGTCGCTATAGGCTCCTGCCCCACCCTCACCGTAACAGTAATTGCTCTCAGGATCCACGATGCCCTCACGCTGGATGCGTGACGCATCGATGCGGCGCTGCATCACGTCCTTGCCCCGTTCCAGGACAATAGGCTTAATTCCCAGTTCGATGAGGCGCAAGGCTGCAAACAGACCACCAGGCCCCATACCCACAACTATTGCCTGGCGCTTGCCGTCAACAGGGCGGTACTCGATAGGCGGTACCAAATAATCCTGTGTCATGGGTTCGTCGATATAGACACGCACCTTGAGGTTGATCACCACGTTGCGTTGGCGCGCGTCGATTGAGCGCTTCAAGACCCTGATACCCTGGATGCTGTTCACGGGTATTTCATTATGTTTTGCCAGATGCTGGGCGATGTCACTCATGCTGGCCGCCGTGCGCGGACTGACGCGCAGTTGTAGTTCCTTAATCATAAATTTATTAGGTTTCAGGTTTTAGGTCTCCGGTTTTTGTATAAGAACTAAAACGATAAACATAAATGTGGTGCAAAAATACTGAAATTTGGGCTATTTTGACTACTTTTGTGCCTTAATTCATCTACTGAACGGCTAAATATGAGCGAAATGACACATAAACAGCGCGGTGTGCTTTTTGACCTTGACGGCGTACTGCTTGACAGTGAGGGTCTGTACAGCATTTTCTGGGCCCAGATGGACAAGGAACATCCCACTGGGATCGAGAACTTTGCGAGTTTCATCAAGGGTTTCCACTTGAACCGCATTTTGGGTTACTACGAGAGTGACGCCGTGCGTGAGCAGGTCCTGGATCAGTTGTTGGAATTTGAACGCAATATGCGCTATGAGTTCTTTCCTGGTGCGTTGGAATTTGTCAAGCAACTGCGAGCATCAGGAGTCCCGATGGCAATTGTCACGTCAAGTGACCGCAAGAAGATGCAATCACTCTATCGCCAACACCCCGAGTTCCCCACCCTGTTTGACCACATCATTACAGGTGACATGGTGGTTAAGGCCAAGCCAGACCCCTATTGCTTCCTGTTGGGCGCCCAACTGATGGGTATCGACATCAAGGATTGCGTTGTGATTGAGGATTCCCGCAACGGCTTGCTTGCCGGACGCGCTTCGGGAGCGAGGGTCATAGGCATCGCCACAACCATGAATGCCGATGAGGTTGCCCCCTTGAGCGACCTGACCGTCAATACCATTGCTGACCTGACCATCAGCCAATTGTTCGACAGTATTTGATAATAATAGTTTTCTTATTCCAAAATCTTTGCTTGATTCCAAAAATCGTTGTACTTTTGTCACATCGATGAGATCCGATTCACATATCGAAGATTTTGCTGACAGCACTAACCCCGTGGTGCGCAAGTTTAATGAGTATCTTGATGCTCATGGCATGCGCAAGACCACTGAGCGCTATGCTATCCTGAACCGCATCATGGACATCAACGGGCACTTCACTATCGAGGAGTTGCAGCAAATGATTGACAGCGACGGTTTCCGTGTGAGCCGGTCAACGGTTTACAACACAGTCGAGCTGCTCATCGAGGCCAAGATGCTGAGGCGGCACGTATTTGAAGGTATGCAGGCGCAGTATGAACGCATCACCATGCCCCACACTCATTTGATCTGCACCGTGTGTGGAAAGGTCAAGGAAGTGAAGGACCCGAATTTTGCCGCATTCATGAATGCACGCCGCTTCAATGCGTTCAATACAGATCACTACAGCCTGCATGTGTATGGCACTTGCAGCACATGTGCCCGCAAGTCAAAGCGTTCAGCCCACGCCATCAAGGCTAAGCCGACAAAAAAAAGAACTTAACTTTTTACAATATCATCTATTAACACTTTTAAAACCGTTAAAATTTAAACATGGCTAAAGTTAAACCGTTCCGTGGCGTAAGACCGCCGAAAGAGTATGTTGAGAAAGTAGCGTCCAAGCCCTACGATGTCCTCTCAAGCGAGGAAGCACGTGCTGAGGCTGGTGACAATGAAATGTGCCTGTATCACATCATTAAGCCCGAAATCGATTTCGAGCCCGGTACTGGCGAACACGAGCCCAAGGTCTATGACAAGGCCGTTGAGAACTTCAAGAAGTTCCAGGACAAGGGTTGGCTCGTTCAGGATCCCGAGGAGTGCTACTACATCTATGCCCAGACCATGGATGGCCGCACTCAGTACGGCTTTGTGGTTGGCGCCAGCGTTGAGGATTATCTCACCGGCCGCATCAAGAAACATGAGCTCACCCGCCGTGAGAAAGAGGCTGACCGTATGCACCACATCGAGATCAACAATGCCAATATCGAACCGGTATTCCTGGCTTTCCCCGACAACAGCATTCTTGAGGAAATCATCGATCGCACTGCACAGACAACACCTGAGTATGACTTCGTTAGTGAAGACGGCATTGGCCACACCTTGTGGGTTATCAAGGATAAGGAAACCATCGACACCATCACCCGCGAGTTCGGTGAGATTCCTTACCTCTATATCGCCGACGGTCACCACCGCACCGCTGCTGCTGCCCACGTGGGCGAGGAGAAAGCAAAAGCTGATCCCAACCACAATGGCACCGAGGAGTACAACTACCTGCTGGCAGTTTGCTTCCCGCAGTCACACCTCAAGGTCATGGACTACAACCGCGTGGTTGTAGACCTGAACGGCAACACCGAGGAGGAGTTCCTCGAGAAGTTGCGCGAGAAATTCATCGTCGAGGAGAAGGGCACCGAGATTTACAAGCCCAGCAAGCTGCACAACTTCTCGCTGTACTTGGGTGGCAAGTGGTACTCACTGACCGCTAAGGAAGGCACCTATGACGACAATGACCCCATCGGCGTGCTTGACGTGACGATCAGCAGTGACTACATCCTGCGCGACATCCTGGGCATCACCGACCTGCGCACCGACAAGCGCATCGACTTCGTTGGCGGCATCCGCGGCCTGGGCGAGTTGAAGCAGCGTGTTGACAGTGGTGAGATGAAGATGGCTTTGGCACTCTATCCCGTGACCATGAAGCAGATCATCGACATTGCTGATAGCGGCAAGATCATGCCTCCCAAGGCTACCTGGTTTGAGCCCAAGCTGCGCTCGGGTCTCATCATCCACAAGCTGGACTGATATCGGGTTAACTGTTAACTGAGAACTCTTAAAAAGCGTTATCGAGACAATCGATAGCGCTTTTTTTCGTTTTTTTATTAACAAGGTCACATTATTAAAGAAAAAAACACTAAATTTGTAGGTTAAAAGATAAAACAAAAAATTAATCACACTATAAAGAGACATAACTGTATGAAATTCAACGTCCAAAGTAAATTACTGCTCACGCGCCTCAACGCAGTGAGCAAAGTGGTGAGCAACAAGAACGCGTATGCCATTCTCGACAATTTCCTGTTTGAGTTGCAGAGCGACCGCCTGGTTGTCACGGGCAGTGACATGGAGACCCGCCTGACCACCAACATCGAGGTGCAGAACGTCGAAGGCACTGGTAAGTTTGCCATTGATGTGAAGCGTACCATCAATTCACTGAAGGAATTACCCGACACCGCACTGACCTTTGAAATCAACGACGAGACTCTCGCCGTGAAGGTGACTTACTTGAACGGATACTATGACGCAATGGCACTCAACGGTGACGAGTTCCCTGAGAAGGCTGCCAATGCCAATGAAGTGAAGCAATTCGCGCTTCCTGCCAAGAATATAGCAGCTGGCATCAGCCATACCCTGTTTGCTGTGGGTAATGACGACATGCATCCCCAGTTCACAGGTATCTATTGGGACATCAAACCCGACATGATTGTGTATGTCGCCAGTGATTCCCACAAGCTAGTGCGCTACCGTCAGACCAGTGTTGCGCCCAACTTTGAGCGCTCATTCATCCTTCCCGCCAAGCCTGCAGCCATCCTGGCAAGCATCATTGACCGAAACAGCGAGGAAAACATCAGTATCACCGTTGACGAGAACAGCGCCACCTTTGAGAATGCTGATTATCAGTTGTCCTGCCGCTTCATCAACGGCCGCTATCCCAACTATAATTCCGTCATCCCCGAGGACAATCCCTACACCATGGCCGTTGACCGCATGACGCTGCTGAACGCCGTTCGCCGCGTCGCTGTGTTTGCTAACGTTGGAGGCCTGGTTCGTCTTGACTTGAGCCCCGACCATGTAGTGCTTACCGCCCAGGATGTTGATCACTCGACCGCTGCCGAGGAGACCATTAAGTGTGAGTATAACGGTGAGCCCATGAACATCGGCTTCAAGAGCGCTGACGTCATTGATGTTGTGAACAATATCGACAGTGAGGGCGTATTCCTCAAGTTGCTCGATCCCGCACGCGCTGGTGTGTTTGTTCCCAGTGAACAGAAGGCCGGTGAAGACCTCATAGTGCTGCAGATGCCCATGATGATTTAATTCCATATCATTCTCCAACTGCATCTCACATGGAACTGAACCTGAAACGTCCTCTTGTGGTATTTGACTTGGAATCCACTGGTCTCAACATCACCGAGGACCGTATCATCGAGTTGTCTTACGTCAAGGTGTATCCCGACGGCAAGGAAGAGTCCAACACCTATCGCTTCAACCCCGGGAAAGTCATACCCCAACAGGCCATCGACGTGCACCACATCACCAACGAGGACCTGGAACATGAGCCCACCTTCAAGGAGCGTGCTCATGACATTGCGCGTGTGTTTGAGGGTAGCGACATCGCCGGCTTTAACAGCAACCATTTTGATATCCCGTTGCTGGTACAGGAGCTGAACAAGGCAGGTGTGAACTTTGATCCCGCACAGCACAAGTTCATTGATGTGCAGACGATTTACCACAAGCGCGAGAAACGTGACCTGGAGGCTGCTTGCTTGTTCTATTGCGGTCATCCGATGGAGAATCATCATGCGGCAGCCGACGACGCCAAGACAACGCTCGAGGTGCTCAAGGCCCAACTCGACCACTATGCCAATTGCGATGAGCCACTGATCAACGACGTGGATTTCCTGTCACAGTACTCGACCCATAACCGCAATGTGGATCTGGCTGGGCGCATTATCCTTAATGAGAACAAGCAGCCAGTGTTTAACTTTGGCAAGCACAAGGGCAAAACGGTTGAGGACGTTTTCACCAAGTTGGATTTTGGCTATTATGACTGGATGATGAAGAGTGACTTTGCCGAGAACACCAAGCAAGTCATTACCAAACTATACATCCAGTTCAAGAAACAATAAACTAACCCTAAGACGACGTGTCATGTTAAAAGGCAAGCACATTATTTTGGGCATCACAGGCGGTATTGCCGCCTACAAGTGCGCAACGCTCACCCGCCTGCTCATCAAGGCCGGTGCCGAGGTTCAGGTCATCATGACCCCCAATGCCAAACAGTTTATCCAGCCCTTGACGCTCTCGACGTTGAGTGGCAAGCCCGTCATCAGTGAATTCTTCACTGCTAACACGGGCCAATGGAATAGCCATGTAGACCTTGGCTTGTGGGCCGATGCCCTGATCATAGCCCCGGCTACCGCCTCGACTATTGGCAAGATGGCGAATGGCGTTGCCGACAACATGCTGGTAACGACCTATCTGTCGGCCAAGGCGCCAGTGTTTGTCGCACCTGCAATGGATTTGGACATGATGCGTCATCCCAGCACCGTGCGCAACCTGGAATTGCTGCGCAGTTACGGTAACCATATTATTGAGCCAGCTGAGGGTGAGTTGGCGAGTCACCTCATCGGCAAGGGACGCATGGAAGAGCCCGAGAACATCGTTAAGGCACTCGACGCATTCTTTGCAGCAAGTGAAGATCTGCAAGGCAAGCGTGTGCTCATCACTGCTGGCCCAACGGTCGAGAAGATTGATCCCGTGCGTTTCATCAGCAACTTCTCGTCGGGCAAGATGGGATTTGCGCTGGCCGAAGAGTGTGCTAGCCGTGGTGCCCACGTGACGCTTGTTGCCGGCCCTGTCGCACTCAAGACCGATAGTGCAAATATCGAGCGCGTTGATGTGACCACTGCTGTTGAGATGCACGATGCCGTCATGCAGCGCCTGCCGCAGAGTGATGCCATCATCCTGTGTGCCGCTGTAGCTGATTATCGTGTGGAAAACGTGGCAAGCAGCAAGATCAAACGCGAGAAAACCGAGAATCCCGTGATTCAACTCACTCCCAACCCCGATATTGCTAAGGCTGTAGGACAGGCCAAGCGCGATGACCAGGTGACTGTGGGATTTGCGCTGGAGACCGATAACGAGAATGCCAATGCTCAAGGGAAACTGGAACGCAAGAACCTGAATTTCATTGTTATGAACTCGTTGAGGGACAAGAATGCCGGTTTCCAGGTCGATACCAATAAAATTACCATTTTCACCGATAAGGGTGATGTCATCAACGGCGAGTGCAAGAGCAAGCGCGCCGTTGCCCATGATATCGTTGATGTTTTATACCAATATCTGTCGAAGCATGAAAACTAAGTTATTGACGTTGTGTGCGGCATTGCTGTGCGCCTTCAGTGCATTTGCCGACGACGAGGCGACCGAACTCAACTGTGAGGTCGAGGTCAACAGTGATAAGATCACCAACGGCAGCAAAGACATATTTAATGAGCTCAAACAGTCGGTAACCGACTACATGAACACGACCAAGTGGACCAATGCCGTGTTCGGCACCAATGAGAAGATCTACTGTAAACTCCTGTTTACCCTCAGCTCATGGGACGACGCCACCGGCATGATGAAAGGCGACTTGCAAATCCAGTCGCAAAGGCCAGTCTATAACAGTACCTACACGACGGCAATCATCAACTTCAGGGACACAAAGGTAGACTTTACTTTTGAAACAGGTCAGCAGTTGGTATTTTCAGAGATGGATATGGAGGATAACCTGACGGCTATTCTCAACTTTTGGGCCTACATGATCATTGCCATGGACTTCGACTCGTTTGAGTTGAACGGTGGCAATCCTTACTACGAACGTGCGGCTCAGGTGGTGAGGCTGGCACAGAGCAGTGGCGAGAGCGGTTGGAAAGCCTTTGAGGACAACACCAACCGCAGTGCAGTGCTGAGTGCTTTTACCGATAATGCTACTGCTCCCGTTCATAACATCCTGTACGAGTATCACCGGATGGGACTGGACCAGATGGTCGTCACTGTTGACAAGGGACGTTCGGCTATCACCCATACGCTCGAGAACCTGGGCAAGATATATGAAGCCGCCCCCATGTCGGTATGCCTGACAATGTTCAAGGACTCCAAACTTGATGAATTGATCAATGTCTATAGCAAGGCAAATACCAGTGAGAAAGAAGCCGTCTATGAGATGCTCTATCAGATTTATCCCAGCGAGACCAACCGTCTGGACGAGATCAAAAAGACATCAAATTAATCAAGGCAGGTGTAATGATCAAGCAGCTGCATATTTCTAACTATGCCCTCATCGACAAACTGGATATTACGTTTGACGATGGCTTGACAATTATCACCGGCGAGACTGGTGCCGGCAAGTCCATTATTTTGGGTGCCGTGTCGCTGATTATGGGTGAGCGAGCCGACAGTAAGGCAATTCGGGATACTGCCGCTAAGACTATTGTCGAAGCGACGTTTGACATTGCTGGCTATACACTCGAACCATCCTTTATTGACAATGACATCGACTGGGATGAGCATGAGTGCTTGCTCCGTCGTGAGATATCACCTAACGGTCGTTCGCGGGCATTTGTCAACGACACGCCTGTGCAGTTGACTGTATTGCGTGAATTGAGCACTCGCCTGCTGGATATCCACAGCCAGCATAACAATATGCTGCTTTCTCAGTCCAGTTTCCAGCTATCAATCCTTGACAGTATTGCAGGTAATAGTGAATTGTTGAACGATTACCGACTTGCCTATCAAGAATATCGCGATGCAGTGCGTCGCCTTGATGAAACGCAAAGCGAGATCGAACGATTGCGCCGTGACGAGGACTACATCCGTTTCCAACTCACCGAATTACAGGGCTTGCAGCTCAAGCCCAATGAAGATCAGGAACTTGAGGCGACACTGGGAAAGTTGAGCAATGTTACTGGCTTGAAGGAGATTTTGTGGAATGTCTCAAACCAACTCGATAATGAGGAAAACAGTGTCCTGGAACGCCTGACCATGCTGGTGCAGCAACTGCAGGAAGCTGAGAAAAACCTTGACGATGTCAAGGGGATGCCAGAACGCGTGCAGAATGCCATTATCGACCTCAAGGACATCGCCCGCAGTGCTGGTTTCATCATGGAGACGCTAAATGATGACCCGGCCGAGCTGGCCCGCATTGAGGAGCGGCTCAACAGCATCCACAGCCTCCAGTACAAACACAATGCGGCTGACGTCAACCGGCTCCTGGAGATTCAGCACAACTATGAACAACAACTGAACGAGATTGAGCACAACGACCACATCATCGATGAACTGAGGGCACTGGTCCAGACAAAGCAATCAGCTGCGGCTGGCCTTGCCCGACAACTCTCGGTCAGGCGACATGATGCTGCCCAACGATTTGGCAAGGAACTGTTGACCCTGGCCACGCCGCTGGGGATGAAGAACATCTCCTTTGATATCAAGTGTGACACGACTGACCTCACGTCAAGTGGAATAGACCGTGTGGCATTCATGATGGCCTTCAACAAGAACCAGGCACTCATGCCTGTCAAGGACACGGCCTCAGGAGGTGAAATCTCACGTGTCATGCTGTGTATCAAGACCATCATTGCCCGCCACATGCAGTTGCCTTGCATCATCTTTGATGAGGTGGATACCGGTGTGAGCGGTGACATCGCCAACAGGATAGGCGAAATGATGGCCGACATCGCTCACAGCATTCAGGTCATCGCCATTACCCACTTGCCACAGGTGGCTGCAAGCGGCAATCATCACCTGCGAGTCTATAAGACTGACACCGAGGTCGAGACACTCACGCGTGTCGAGGTGCTTGATGCGCAAGAGCACATCCTGGAGATTGCACGCATGTTAAGTGGCAAGGATATCAACCAAGCCGCCATCGAGAACGCTAAATCACTTATCAAACACAAGCATAATGATTGACAAGACACAATACATCTATGGTATTCACGCCGTGCTCGAAGCTATCGACGCAGGTAAGGATATTGACAAGATTTTCTTGAGTAAGACACTCAACAATGAGACCGCCCAGGAGATTGCCGATCGTGCCCGGCAACTGCGTGTGCCCGTGCAACGCGTCCCCGTGCAGAAGATCGACCGCATCACACGCCGCAACCATCAGGGCGTTCTTGCCATGATGGCCGCCGTGACCTATTATCGCGTCGAGGATGTGGTTCCCCAACTGTTTGACGCTGGTGAGAACCCGTTTGTTGTGGTGCTTGACGGTATCACCGACGTACGCAACTTTGGTGCGGTAGCACGCACATGCGAGTGTGCAGGCGTCAGTGCTGTTGTCATTCCCGACCGCGAGAGCGTGAGCGTCAATGCCGATGCCGTCAAGACGTCGGCAGGAGCACTCAACTACCTGCCCGTGTGCCGTGAGCGCAATCTGGTTAATGCCGTCAAGTTATTGCGCGACAGCGGCTTCAAGATTGTTGGAACAAGTGACAAGAGCCAAATGCCCTACACAACAGCCGATTACACAGGCCCAGTCGCCATCGTTCTAGGATCCGAAGACAAGGGCATCTCACCCGAAATCATGAAGTTGTGTGACACCCAAGTTCTCATTCCCGAATTTGGTCACATCAACTCGTTGAACGTGTCGGTTGCAGGTGGTATTATGATCTATGAGGTCGTCAGACAACGTCTCAATGACAACCAGGTAGTCAATTAAGCAGCCAATGAGTTGCCCAGACCGCCATTTTTCGCTAATTTTGCAGTTCAATAATTGATATATCTATGTTAAATCGAGTATTAATCAGAACAAAAGTAGTACAGAACCTGTACTCATATATGCTTACCCGTCCCGAGCGCACCCTAGCCAATGCACTGAAGGACCTGGACACTAGCCTGGAAAAGACCTATGAGTTGTACCATTACCTGATGCGTCTGCCCATAGAATTAACCCATATCCAGGAGATGCGTCTTGATGAGGCACGCAATAAATACCTGCCGACCGAGGAGGAGCTGAATCCCAACATGAAGTTTGTCAACAACCGTCTTGTGAAAGCCCTTGCCGACAACGAACTGTTGAAACAGTTTGCCCAAGAGCACACCGTTACTTGGAACGATGATCCAATCTTTGAACGACTGATGCTCGACAAGGTGCTCAAGAGCGACCTCTACAACGACTACATGGCCGATGACGAGGATAGCATGGAAGCCGACAGCCTGTTGTGGCAGCAACTCATGAAGCAGGTCATACTGCCTGACGAAAACATGGCCGATGCCATCGAGCAGCGATCACTGTTCTGGACCGAGGACGACATGGATTTGATAGGACAATTCGTGTGCAAGACGTTCAGGCGCATTGCCGAAGGTGACGAGCAAGCCGTGTTGCCTAAGTATAAAGACGAGGAGGACAGTGAGTTCGGCAAGGAATTGTTCTCGACGACAGTGACACAGATGCCCGAGAATAATCAAATCATTGATGACTTGGTGCAAAGTAGCCGTTGGGACAAGGACCGTATCGTGCTCATGGACCGCATCATCATGTGCGCCGCCCTTGCCGAGTTGCGATCCTTTGACAAAATTCCTGCCGCCGTGTCGCTCAACGAGTATATCGAGTTGGCCAAGAACTTCAGCACTGCGGCAAGCGGCAAGTTTGTGAACGGTATCCTCAATAATGCAGTGAAGCAACTGCGCAATGAAGGGAAAATCCTAAAACGATAAACGCAAGATACATTAAATATTATACTAACTTATAAAGAATAGTTTTAATTATGCTTAACATGATTTTACTGCAAGCTGCCGGTGGAGCAGCTGGCGCTAGTGGATGGAGCTCCTTGATCATGATTGTCGCTCTCCTCGCCATTTTCTACTTCTTCATGATTGCCCCGCAGCAGAAGAAACAGAAAAAAATCAACGCCTTCCGTAACAGCCTCAAGAAGGGCGACAAGGTGATGACCGCTGGTGGCATCTATGGCCGCATCCGCGAGATCAACGACACTTATGCGCTGTTGGAGATTGACAACAATGTGACCATCAAGATTGACAAGAACTCGATCTATCAGTCAATGCAGGACGTGGACGAGAGTGTCAAGAATTGATTACTGTAAACGATTGACAATGACATGAAACTCTGGGATAAGATACAGGATCGATTGAAGGAGTCGCCCCGCACGCGGTCGATTCTCCTTTACCTCGGTTTTGTCGTCATCTCGGCGGTGTTCTGGAGTTTCTTGACTTTTAACCGTGACGTCAAGCTCGATATCGAGGTGCCCGTCAAGGTGAGCATGCCTGACAATGTGCACTTGCTCTCCAGAGTCCCCGACACGCTGACCGTTACCGTTAATGACCGCGGTTACAGGTTCTTCTCCTACTTGTTCAACAAGACACCATCGTTGACACTGCGTTTTGACGACTACAATGACGGTGTCGGCAATTTCAAGGTTGACCAGAGCCACTTGAAGAAGGCTCTTGCCGCTGTGCTTAACAAGCATGCTACCATCATCAGCGTCTTGCCTGAGAATATCAATATCAGGTTTACCGACTTGCCTGGCAAGAAGGTGCCCGTCAAGACCGATATCATCGTCGAGCCCCGTGAAGACTATGCTCAGTATGGCGCTTTGATCCAAAGCCAAGACTCGGTGCTTGTCTTCAGTGACGCGCAGACGCTGAACGAGATCAATGAGGTTTATACCTATCATGTTGAGGAAACTGACTTGACCGATACCCTGCGCCGCAAGGTGTCAATCGCTCCCATCAAGGGGGCTGTCGTTGAGCCGCGAACCATCGAGATCACTGTGCCCATTGAAAAGATGAGGTATCAGACCCGCCATGTCAAGATTGTTGTGCGCAATGCTCCCCCCTCGGTCAAGATGCTGCTCTTCCCTAGTGATGTGGAAGTGTCATATCGCAGCCCGGTGAGCCGCATCAAGGATGATGCAGGCATTACAGCCGTTGTGGATTACAACTCGTTGGACACCTACTCCTCGAACAACAAGGTGAAAGTCCTTATCGGCGAGATACCCGCTGCCTATCAGGACGTGAAACTCACGCCCGACAGTGTGGAATATATCATCGAGAAGCATTAGGGTGAAACTGATTGCGATAACCGGCGGAATCGGAAGCGGCAAGAGCGTTGTCGCCCGCATTGTCAGTGAGATGGGGTACAATGTCTATGACTGTGACAGTCGTGCCAAGGCCTTGATGACTGAGGATGCACAAGTGCGTGAGCAACTCATTGACTCGTTTGGTATCGAGACATATCTTGAGGACGGGTCACTCAACCGGCAGCACCTGAGTCAGGTGGCGTTCAACGACAAGAGCGCTCTTGACCGACTGAATAGCATAGTGCATCCAGCCACAGCCCGTGACATGCAATGCTGGGCTGAGGGACAAGCAAGCCTTGGCGCCACATTAGCCTTTGTCGAGACGGCATTATTGAGAACGGCAAGTCTTGACCGGGTGGTGGACGAGGTGTGGCATGTGACTGCCCCTGCTCCAGTGCGCGTCGAGCGCGTCATGGCCCGTAATGGCCTCTCGGAGCAGCAAGTGCGCTCCAGAATCAGTGCCCAAGCCGCTGAGGATGCAATTGCTGAGGGCGAGCATGTGATTGTCAATGACGGCGTCAAGGCCGTTTTGCCACAGGTAATGCATCTCATCAACCAATAAACAAGAACAATTATCAACAAAGAATAACATTAACTAATTATCAACATTATCATTAAGTATTATGCTGAAGAAAATTTTATCTATCTCGGGACGCCCCGGACTTTACAAACTTGTGTCTTATGGTAAGAATATGCTGCTGGTCGAGGGATTGACCGATGGTCACCGCTTTCCCGTTCATTCACGCGAGCGCGTGATGTCGCTTGGCGATATCTCCATGTTCACCACCACCGAGGACACACCGTTGTCACAGGTGTTAGAGAATATTGGCAAGAAATATGACAACAAACCCCTTGACGCCAAGGCATATACCACTCCCGACGAGTTGCACGAGTTCTTTGGTGGCGTACTCGAGAACTGGGATGCTGACCGCGTGCACAACAGTGACATCAAGAAGGTCATCTCTTGGTATAATATCCTCATCGGCGCTGGCATCACCGACTTCTCAATCGAAGAGGAAGAGAAAGAGAAAGAGGAAGAAGCCAAACCCGAGAATGAAGCATAAGATATCATAGTATGCTTTTGAAAGGCAAATCGATACTTTATCTGGCAGCGGCGATCTTCTTGTCGCTGCCAGTGGTATCGTGCCGCACCACCTCTAACCACACACACACTTACCGCCCCTATCATGAACGCCGAAACCGTGGCACAGCACCTAACGATGAAGGGGGGGCACCATCGTCTTCAACCGATAAGCAAAAACCCATTCCCCAATCGGGACACGGGTTGGTGAGCGACGAATGGGCACGGCTCGACATCAAGCTCGATCGTCACGACAACAAGAAACTATACAAGGAATTGAAGCGCTGGCTGGGAACTCCCTACGTCTATGCTGAACACACCTGTGGCGAGGGAACCGACTGTTCGGGCATGGTCATGGAGGTGTACCTCAAGGTCTATGGTATCAAGGTCCACCGCAATTCGGCCAAAATGCTCGAGGAGAATTGCCGCATCATCGACTTGGATGACCTGCGCGAGGGAGATCTCGTGTTCTTTTGCACCAACGGAGATGAACGTGTCTCGCACGTTGGCATCTATCTCAAGGACAACAAATTCGTTCATGCCTCGTCATCGCGTGGCGTTGCCGTCGATGATTTGCGTCAGAACTACTATGCCACCCACTTTCATGCAGCGGCCCGAGTCACTACCGATTCCTCGCGCTGAATTCCACGACGACTGAAATAAACTGTTTTTTCTGAATAGTCTGATAATCAGATTGTTCAGTTCTTTGTTTTACAAATGCTCGTTAAAGACGGAGGTGACGCCAAAGAGGACGAGGGAGGCGGCGCCATAAGGCGGTAATGATCGCGTATTTCCAATCAATGACAGCGACATGGCGATTGGCATTGATAGCGCTGACGATTTTGCGGGCAACCTTCTTGGGATCAAGCATTATGGGATAATGAAAGTCGCCTGCCAGCAGGTCAGTATTGACGAATCCAGGACGGATGTCGGTGAAGCGGATATTCAACTTGCGTGCATTGGCTTGCTGCTCAAGAGCCTGGAGATAGACGTTCTGCATGGCCTTGGTGGCGGAATAGGACGGAGCGGGTCCTAGACCCTTGGTTCCTGCGATTGAGGTGAGAGCGGCGATGTGGCCACTACCCTGCTCGGCGAAATAGCGATAGGCCTCGCCGATCATACGGGTAAAGCCCATTCCGTTGGTGTTTACCGTGTTGAGTTCGATGTCGGGCGTGAGGCTGCGATTCTGCTTTCCGATACCAGACACATAGAAAAACAGATCCATACCACCCAACTCATCAATGAGTGAGCGCAAGCGAGTGGCGGCATCATCGGCAGTGACATCGATGGTAGCTGTCACTACCCTATCGGGAGCCTCTTGCTTGAGAGCCTGGAGACGGTCTTCGCGGCGTGCGGCGACACCCAAGCGGTGCCCTTGGGCAATAAACAGCCGGGCCACTTCCATACCCATTCCCGATGATGCACCAATAATAACGATTTTTTTCATGAGAACTTAAAGCCTAAGCGTTAAAAAAAAAGGGTCTTTTATTCAGGGAGGTTGAGCTGTTGGCGGACACTTTCCTCGTGGATGGCCTGCATGACGCGTTGGGTGAAGTCGCCGTCCAGCCCCAGATGGTCGGCCTCGTCAAGACGAGCCTTAATTACATCCTGATAACGAGACGGTTGAACGACACGCAGGTTGTTTGCCTTCTTGAAACGGCCAATCTCACGTGAGACACTCATGCGACGCGACAACACTGCCAGCAACTCGTGGTCACAGTCGTCAATCTGCTGACGCAGCAATGCCAGTTCATCGTCGACTGGTGTTCCTGAACGGATGACAAGATGCTCCAAAATCTCTTTTAATTGCGATGGGGTGACCTGTTGACCACTGTCGCTCAAAGCGTTATCAGGGTCACAATGGCACTCTATCATCAAGCCGTCAAAGCCCATGTCCAGCGCCAGTTGTGACAAGGGCTCGATATATTGCCTCTTGCCACCAATGTGTGACGGGTCGCACATGATGGTCATGCCAGGCACAAGGCGGCGCAATTCAAAGGGGATGTGCCATTGAGGGTCGTTACGGTAGATGTGTGCACCCGCTGAACTGAAACCACGGTGCACAGCACCCAGACGAGTGATTCCAGCCGCATGGATGCGCTGCAACGCTCCCAGCCACAAATCAAGATCAGGATTCATCGGGTTCTTGACCAAGACCGTCAACTCGTCATGGCCATGTAGCACTTCGGAGATTTCCTGCATGGAAAACGGGTTGGCACTCGTGCGGGCGCCAATCCACAAGATGTCGATTCCCGTATCAAGGGCGGCATGGACATGCTCGACGGTCGCCACCTCGGTCGCCACGAGCATTCCTGTCTCGTGCTTCACACGTTGGAGCCACTTGAGGGCTTTATCTCCAACGCCCTCAAAGCCGCCAGGCATCGTGCGTGGTTTCCACACACCTGCCCTGAAAATGCCTATGCCCTGGGCTTTCAAGGCAGAAGCCGTATCGAGCGTTTGCTGCTCGGTCTCGGCACTGCACGGGCCGGCAATGACAATAGGCGAGCCGCTTTCCACGCCAGGGAAAGAAAGCGGTGCGATGTCCTGTAATGTCATAGAGGCGCTCATCAGCACGCCTTGAAGCTCATATCCAAGGATTTGATGGAATGAGTGAGGGCTCCCACCGAGATGTAGTCAACGCCACACTCGCCATAGGCACGGAGCGTGTCGATAGTGATACCGCCACTGGACTCGGTCTCTACCCTACCGTTGATGATTTCCACGGCCTTGCGGGTGTTCTCAACGGAGAAATTATCGAGCATCACGCGGTCAACGCCACCATGGTCGAGCACTTGTTGCAACTCGTCAAAGTTGCGTACCTCAATCTCAATCTTCAGGTCTTTGCCGTTTTCCTTGCACCACTGGTGTGCCTTCTCGATGGCAGGCACGATGCCGCCAGCAAAGTCCACATGGTTATCCTTGAGCAGAATCATGTCGAACAGACCGATGCGGTGGTTGCAACCGCCACCAATCTTGACCGCATCTTTCTCGAGTATGCGCATTCCAGGGGTGGTCTTGCGGGTATCGAGCACACGCGTCTTGAGACCCTCTAGACACTTGGCATAACGGGCCGTTGTGGTAGCCACACCGCTCATGCGCTGCATGATGTTGAGCATCAGGCGCTCGGTCTGCAACAGCGAGCGTACCTTACCCGTCACAACAAAGGCGATGTCGCCAGGCTTGACATGGGCACCGTCACCAATCATGACTTCCATCTGCAACTCGGGGTCAAACTTCTCAAACACACGGCGGGCGATTTCCACACCTGCCAGAATGCCTTCCTCCTTAACAATCAGGCGTTGGCGGCCCATCTCGTCGGCTGGAATGCAGCACAGGGTTGTTGCGTCACCGTCACCGATGTCCTCGGCAAACGCCAAGTCGATCAATTCATCTATCAGTTCGTCTCTTGTTTTCATACTTTTTCGGGAATTTAGTCATTTCTTGAGCACAAAATTACGGATAATTCAGCGGATTTGCTAATTTTGTGGATAATTTTAGTCAAAACAAGTTATTATATGAAGATTACACTCGCCGTAATCGGCAAAACCGAAGTCGGTTTTGTCCGTCAAGGCATCGAGGAGTATATCAAGCGGTTGCAGCACTATGTGCAGTTCAACATCCATTACATCGGTGATGTGAAGGGCACTCGCAACATGAGCGAAGCACAGCAGAAGACTGCAGAGGGTCGCTCACTGCTTGCGGCTCTCGACTCAAGTGACCATGTTGTCCTGCTTGACGAACATGGCACCGAGCGCACGTCGGTAGACTTCAGCCAGTGGTTGCAACGTCGCATGGCGAGTGGCTGCAAGCGCCTAGTCTTTGTCGTTGGGGGGCCTTACGGATTCTCACAGGAAGTGTATGACCGAGCTAACGAGAAAATTTCGTTGAGCAAGATGACATTCCCGCACGAGCTGGTGCGTCTTGTGTTTGTCGAGCAATTGTATAGGGCTTTTACTATCTTGAAGCATGAGCCGTATCATCATGAGTAGATAATAGATATTAGATGCGTTTATGAAACGGGTATTTATATATGTAATAATGGCTTTGATGGTAGGGACTGTGTTTGAGGGCAACGGCAAGTCCTACTATAACTCGGTGAGCAACAACTTTGGAGGCCTGTTCCCTCATCCAGGCATGAGAATGCAGGGCCGATATAAAGATATTGAGGGTGAATTGCTCATCGAGGAGAACGCCACAATGGCGACGGCCATGACCATCGATACCATCAGCATTCACAGCATGGCCTATCGTTATCAACTGCGTTTTGCCAACTTAAATAATAAACAAGGTAAAACGATGTCCATCAAGAATCCAATGACAGGCGGCAAAACCGAAATCCACAGTCCGCAGTGGGGATTGATGTTCAACCGTAATGACCAAGGAGACTATTGCGCCGTTGTCCTGAGTTGTGACAATAGTGCCCCATATGACGATATAACCGACCAGCGCTCAATGAACATCGCAATCATCCAGCGTGAAGACGGCATAACCAATGATCTGGCCCAAACGACGTTGACCAAAGGCGTATCGCTTGAAGATGAGATGAACACCCTGTGCGTCGATGTCGATGAACGGAGCGTAAAAGTGTCAATCGGCAGGAATGAGATGCAGCAGATACTCGAAGCCGATGTCAAGAGACCTGTTGGTCCGGTTCAAGTGGGCTATCTAGTGGGAGCAGGAGCACGAGTCGCCATTGAGCGTGCCGTTCTCACGATTGACAATGAGCAGCAAGTGGCACCCACGACATCGTGGACGCGAGAGGCACTCGATGAGTATTTCGCCACGAGTGATGACCCCAATGAGGGCTACTGGAAGTATCTGGACCGTGATATGCAGGATGACTGGCTAAGGCTGGGAGGACGTTACACTATCGCCCTGGTGAAGGCCGGTGACGGCTATGATATCATCTATGTTGACGGGGCTCAAGTTAAGAAATCCCTGTGGCAAACAGGCATGAAGAAAGGCCACATCACCAAGACGGTCTTCAGTGGCAACTATGACCTCGTCTGGATAGACGCCACAATGGAGCCGATAGACAGGGATGCTTATGCCACCATCGAGAACGGCGTTATCCTGTGCTTGAATTTTCCAGTGTTCAAGAGCCAAATGCGTCTGGCCAAGGCTATAGATATTGAAAAATAGTTGGAATTTTGCGTAACTTGAAATATTAATGTAATTTTGCGCCCAAATTTAAATAACAACAACTAGTTTTTAATAATTTTAAAGATGAAAAAGATTGCATTGATGATTGCAGCCATGCTGGTCATGACATCGTTTAACATGTCGGCCAATGACGCTGTTGCTGCTGGCGATAACGAGGATTCTGATTTTGAAGTATCACACCCCTTCAAGAAAGATAGTGAAAATCCCAAGCACTGGAGCTTGGACTTCGGCGGTTTTTATCTGGGTATGGGAGTGAAGCACAATTGGGACGCCATCAACAATAGTTTTGAGGTGGGTATGCTTGATGTCATTTCGCTGAACTATAATAGCCTTCATGGCCAGCAAATCTCATTGGGCGCCGGTATTCATCACAGGTCTTATAGCATGAAGCGTCCGGGCATGCTGATGCGCGATGATCATGGTGTTGTTAGCCTTGACGCCTATCCATCGGTTAATGTAGATGAGATAAAGGACCGCTCATCCAACCTGAACATGTGGTCGGTACAGTTCCCGTTGAGGTTCCGCCAGACCATCTACAAGAAGCTTGATGTCGATGTTGCCGGTATCCTGATGTGGAATACTTATGCCCGCGTTGACAATCACTACGAATTGAACAAGACTGATCATGACATTCATTTCAAGGGCCTGAAGCAGAACAATGTCAGCTTTGACTTCACAGCCAGCCTTACTTGGGACGGTACGGGTATCTACTGCCGTTACAGCCCTGGTAAGTTCTTCAAGGAAGGCTTTGGTCCTATGATCAAGGAGACTTGGACCCTGGGATTGGCAATCGTTTATTAATGGATTGACAAGACAGACTGTAAAGTCTGGAGTGACTGTAATAACTGGAGGTTCTGGATTATTCTAGGGCCTTCAGTAATTATTTAGGTGATGATTTTGTTACAAATTGAGTAATCGATCGTTTATTGGATAGAAAGGCATCACAATTGATGCCACCGTTGAATAATGAAACAACCTGACCGCATAACATCCGCTTTCACTACCCTGCGAGTACAAATGCTCTCGCTGGCTGAGCGAATCACAGGCAACCGTGATGACGCTGCCGATGCGGTACAGGATGCATTCGTAAAATTGTGGCAGCAACGGGGACGATATGATAGTGTCAGTCATGCCCAGGGTGCAGGAATGATAACAGTGCGCACCACAAGCATCGATATAGCCCGTCGCAATCAACGGGAGACGGATGTCCCTGTTGAGCAAGCGGCCGACGTCATTGCCGAAGCAGATGATCAGCGCACTGAAGTCTATCAGCAAGTGCGCCAAATCATCGATAATGACCTGACACAACAACAGCGAACCATTATCGACCTGCGTGAGATGCAGGGGATGGAATTTGACGCTATCGCAGCCCGATTGGGCATGCAACCAGCAACAGTGAGAGTGGAGTTGAGCCGTGCCCGCAAGCGCGTGCGAGAAATTTACCGTAACAGAGAAAGGAGAGTTGAATTATGAAGAATTCAATGCACATCAATAGCCAGGACGAACTGGAAAAGCTCATTGAGCGCTACTTCGATGGCGAGACAACCGTTCAAGAGGAACGGACTTTGCGACAGGCTCTTGCCGACTGTCCATGGCGCAGCGAGTCAATTGACGAGGCTCGTTTTACACTGGGTTACTTTGCTGAATACAAGCAACGCAATCGCCGCGTGATGTCATTTAACACGCGCCACCGTCTTACCAGCATTGCAGCGTCAATCGCTATCTGTCTGGCAGTGGGAGGCTATGCCTTGTGGCACCAGTACCAATCCTCGGCCAATGAGTGCATCGCCTATGTCAACGGCAAAGCCATTACCAGTGACGATGCTGTGATGGCTCTCATTGAGAAAGACCTGAACACTATGGATAATGCTTCAAACAGCATGGCGGCTCAACTGTCAAGCATAGGAGAAGCACTTGAACTCGATAACAACTAAAACGATACTAATATGAAACGGATTATCATCATTTGCATCGGTCTATTGGCCACTATATCGGCTGTGGCTCAACAGGGATTGAACATCAACAGTCTGTTTAACGAGAAGTTGATTACTGATGAATGGGTGACCCAAGAGCTGAATGGCAAGACTGAAATCATCGTTACTGGTAATAAGGCTAAGGAACTTGGACTTACCACTTACCACAGCATCAGTGTGACCGGCAAGGCAAAATCAGACCGCACGGCCATCGAGAAACTAGTCATCAAAGACGGCGCACAAGCCCTTGACAAGGATGTCGAGTACCGTAACGGCCAACTCTATTACGGCTTCTACACGTTGAAACCCAACAAAAAGAACAAGAGATATATTTTCTATCTGAACCAGAACTTGGCCAACAAGCAACCCAAGAACGTTGTGACGGTTATCTACATGGAAGGCAAGAAAAGTCCAGAGGAAGTCAAGAAACTGATCCGCAAATAATTAATAACAAACTAAATATACAACGATTATGAAAAAGTGTGTTTTCTTATTGACGGTATTACTGGCTGCAGTGCAAATGACAGCACAGAACAACGACACGGTTAGGGTCATTGACCAACCTAGGCAAGTAATCATCACCGAAACCCCAACGGGCGTACAGATGAAAGTGCTAGGTAACAAAACGGACGATACATACACCTACACAGTCCAACACTCAACCAACGACACTGTCCACACTACTCAAGGCAGTGATTGGGAACTCAACTTCCCTTACAATCTTTCATTCACAAATGATAAAGACTATCACTGGTCAATCATAATGAATGGCTTCTACATGGGTGGTGGCATTCATCACTCATGGGACATGATCAACAACAGTTTTGAGATCGGTCTGCTCAACATCGCTGCACTCAATTATAATAGCCATCATGGACAAGACATCTCGCTGGGTGTGGGTATTCACCACAAATCCTTCTCATTGAAGCGCCCCAACATGCTCATGATTGACGATAACACCAATGTCGTGTCTACTACGTTATATCCTGAAATTGCGGAGATCAAAGAACGTACATCAAATCTGAATCTATGGGCATTGCAATTCCCGTTGTTGTTCCGCCAGAGGATTTACAAGTCCTTTGCAATCAGGTTGGGTGGTATCATGAACTGGAACTACAAAGCCCATGTGAATAATCACTACATCATCGGCAATACCGAATACAGCATCACCCAGCGCGGCTTGAAGCAGAAAAAAATCACGTTTGACTTTATCGCTGGATTGACATTAGGTCACACTGGCATCTATTGCCGATATAGCCCCAATGAGGTATTCAAGCAAGGATACGGTCCCGAAATCAAGAACACCTGGACGCTGGGCGGCGTCATCGCATTCTGATACTTCTTCCTGAATACTCCATACTTAAATCCCCGTGAGCTTTTGTTCACGGGGATTGACTATTACAGGAAGGGGTTGCAGCGTTTTTCGTCGGCGATGGTCGTTGTGGGACCGTGGCCCGAGGCGATGACCGTCTCGTCGGGGAGCGGTAGGATTTTCTCGCGGATGCTGTTGATGAGCTGGGCCATGTCTCCACCCCACAAGTCGGTGCGTCCCACACTGCCGTTGAAGATGGTGTCACCGCTAATGAGCAATCCGCTCTGCGGCAGGTAAAATGCCAGTCCACCAGGGCTGTGGCCGGGGACGTGCAACACCTGGATCGACTCATCGCCCAGGGACAGCACGTCACCGTCCGAGAGTATGCGGTCGATAATCAGCGGCTCTGCTTCAATCTTGAGGTGGAATTGCGCAATTTGGTCGGGCAATTCCCGTCCCAACTGAGCATCTAGGGCACATGCGCAAACGTCGCTACCCGTCTTATCGGCCAGCCAGCGGGCGCTGGTGATGTGGTCGATATGCATGTGGGTGAGCAAGATGTGAATCACGTTCAGTTTTTGGCCCTCAATGAACTTGGTCACCATCTCGCGCTCGGCATCGCGCATCATTCCCGGGTCAACAACCACGGCTTCGCGCGAAGTCTCGTCCCACAGGATATACATATTCTCGCCAAACGGGTTGACGGTCATCATTGACGCATTGATCATAACGGCAGATATAATATTTTTTTTGTTTTGAAAAATTCTTCCTTGAAATAGCTGGAGAGTTCGTCGATGAGCACTTTGTTGCGGTATTGGGAGATCTCACCGCTCAGGTCTCCACCCTTGAGGCACAGCAGGCCATTAGGCACGGCATTGCGGTCCTCGTTGTCGATGAAACGGCGCACAAGCGGCACCATATCGGCCAAGTCCATCACGGCACGGCTCACGACAAAGTCAAACTTTCCTTTTACTTCTTTCACATCACCATGCTGGAAGGAGACATTGGATAGCCCGATGCGCTCGGCAATATCTTGAGCCACCTTAAGCTTTTTGCCGATGCGGTCCACGAGATGGAACGACACATCAGGATAATAAATAGCCAAAGGAATGCCTGGTAGTCCCCCACCCGTCCCCAGATCCATTACCCGTGTACCGGAGGTGAATTTCACGAACTTGACCAGTCCCAACGAGTGCAGCAGGTGGTTGACCTCCAAGTTGTCAATGTCCTTGCGAGAGATGACGTTGATCTTGGCATTCCACTCGGGATACAGCGTCTCGAGTTGTCTCATTTGGCTGCGTTGTGCCTCAGTCAGCTCAGGGAAGTATTTCAGGATAAGCTCCATTAATTGTAGTTGTGATTTAATGATTAGTACAGACGTTCGATGATGCTATTGTCGCACAGGCTGGACTCCAGGTCGGCATAAGGGATGGTGATTTTGGGCTCTCCAACAGCCTCAACAGCCAGTTCGTTGGGCAAGTAACTCCATGTCACGCCGTTATCATCAAAGTAGAAATTGGGTGTCACGGTGATGTTTTCAACATTAAAGTAGCCCAAATCGTTCAACTGTTCATTGCCCGTAGCGTTATTTTGCTTGAGCAACTGCTGCTTGAGCAACTGGCAGACGTCGGCAACGGCATCGTCCCTGAAAAGTCTATTCACGTCAATATAAGTCTGTGTCTCGACGTCAAAGCTGTAATAGCGGTGAGTGACAGCTGTGACCTTGTCATTCTTTTTCACCACATCAACACGCTCAAACGTTACCACACCGTTCTTGTTGTAGATTGGGGTAACACGGGTGCTGGTGACATACTTGAGGGTCGTCAATTCATCGGCTTCGGCGACCTCGGCGGCCACATCGTCGTTAATCGGTTCCTCCATAAAGTCATACTGATGCATGCTGTTGACCACAACTTGACGCATCGCGTCTTGCAGCGAGAGCGTGTCACCCGATTCCAGCACATAGGCCGCAAAAAGGCGCTGCAGGCTATCGAGTCGTGCCCCATCACCTGCTGACACCGGGTAGTCGATAGATGCCTCGGCCACAATGGTGCAACGCTCGCCATTGCTCATCATGAAGGCCGACGTGTCATTCAGCCGTTGGGTTTTCACCGAAACTGCCGGCACATTATCACTGCCACCGCCCGATTTCATTTTCTTGCATGAGGGCGTCAACGTAGTGATTGACAGTAGTATGAGTAGAGAAAGAATCTGATATTTCATAATCGTTAATCCTTGTTTGTCATGAATCATTTTGCTAAAGTACAACAAATTAATCTAACTCAGACCTGAGAAATGGATTTTTTTACCGAACTTTGCAGAAAAATATCTTCATGACATGAAAATCGGAGAATACAACACATTGCGCATTAACCGCATGGTGGACTTTGGCGCCTATCTCATCGACGACGATACCCATGAGGTGCTGATGCCCAAACGATATCTCACGCCCGAGATGAAAGTGGGTGACATGGTTAAAGTCTTTGTATATAACGACAGCGAGAACCGCCCCGTTGCAACTACCGAGGTGCCCCATGCCGTTGTGGGCGACTTCGCCCTGATGCGCGTCAAGGCAGTTAACAAGGTGGGAGCCTTCCTTGACTGGGGACTCACCGCCAAGGATCTGCTGGTGCCCTTCAGCGAGCAGCGTGTGGACATGCAGGCGGGACGCAGCTACATCGTGCGGGTCTATCTTGACGAAGCTAGCCAGCGCATCGTCGCCAGTGCCAAGCTCGCCAAGTTCCTCAACCACTCTGAGCCTGATTATTATCACCGCGAGAAGGTGGAGGTTCTTGTGGTTCAGCGCAGCGACCTGGGCTACCGTGTTATCATCAACAACGCCCATTGGGGACAAATTTACCAGAATGAGATCTATCAGGACGTGAACATTGGCGACCGGTTGACAGCCTTCGTCAAGCAGGTGCGTCCTGACGGCAAGGTGGATGTCACTCTCGCTAAAATCGAAAAAATGCGAGTTGATGACCTCGCTGTGCGCATTGAGCAGTACCTGCGCGACCACGGTGGCGAGATGGCATTGACCGACAAGAGTAACCCTGAAGCCATCAACAAAGCCTTCGGGTGCAGCAAGAAGGATTTCAAGAAAGCCATCGGCCTCCTCTACAAACAACAAAAAGTCACCCTGGGCGACACCACCAAATTGACATGATTGCAATGAGACGGCAAATTTCCTTTTTCATCTTGTGGCTCATCGCATTGACCGTGATGGCCGACAATAACATGGCGCCAGAGCCCTGTGGGCCACTGCCGACGCCACAGCAGGTTGAGTGGCAGAAGATGGAGACTTATGCCTTTATCCACTTCGGTCCCAATACATTTAATGATAAGGAATGGGGATATGGTGACGCGCCAGTCTCATCGTTCAACCCTACCCGACTCGACTGCGAACAGTGGGTGCGCACGCTCGTTGGGGGCGGTATGAAAGGCGTCATACTCACCTGCAAGCACCATGACGGCTTCTGCCTGTGGCACACGAAGTATACTGATTACAATGTTGCGAATTCGCCTTTCAAGCGTGATGTGGTGAAAGAGTTGTCAGAAGCCTGCAAGAAGTATGGCATCAAGTTCGGTGTTTACCTCTCGCCGTGGGACAGGCACCAATCCACATACGGCACACCCGAATATGTCACCTATTACTATCATCAGCTGGAGGAGCTGATGACACAGTATGGCGACATTTTTGAGGTGTGGTTTGACGGTGCTAATGGAGGTGACGGTTGGTATGGCGGAGCAAGCGAGAAACGTGAGATTGACCGCAGCACCTACTATAACTATCCTCATGCTTGGAGTATCGTCAACCGCCTGCAACCTGATGCGATTATCTTCTCGGACGGTGGACCCGGTTGCCGCTGGGTGGGCAACGAGAAAGGCCATGCTAATGCAACGAATTGGGCCTTTGTACGCAGCAAGGACGTTTATCCTGGATACCCCGCCTATGAGGAACTGCAATCGGGACATGCCGATGGCGACGCATGGTGTGCCAGCGAGTGCGACACCAGCATCCGCCCCGGATGGTTCTATCACGAGAACGAAGACGACAAGGTGAAAAGCGTCGAGCAACTGACCGACCTGTACTACCGCAGCGTGGGCCATAACGGTACCATGTTACTCAACATTCCAGTTAACCGCGAGGGTCTGATTCATCCGACCGACTCGGCAACGCTGATCGCCTGGCGCGAACGCATTGCTGACGAATTAGGCAACAATCTGCTGTCAGGTGCCAAGTTCAGCGCTAGCGACACAAGGAATAAGCGTTATGATGCGGCCAAGATTGGCGACGGCGATTGGGACTCCTACTGGGCTGCCAGCGATGGTGTGACCGCAGCCGATATCATCATCAAGACCAAAAAGGATGTGACGCTCAATTGCATCGTGCTGCAGGAGTATATTCCCTTGGGACAGCGTGTTAAGGAGTTTGTTATCGAGTATAAGACCTGCTGCGGCCATTGGGTGCCGGTGATTGTAGATGAGGAGACAACGACCATCGGCTATAAACGCATCGTGCGGTTTGCCGAGAAGACTGCCGACGAGTGGCGCATACGCATCCACGATTCACGTGCATGCCCATGTATTAATAATGTTGAAGGATATTATCGGGTTAATAGTAACGGTTCTAGCTATGGGTACAGTAAGTGAAAGAGCGAAACGAATTGCAGAGGAGATTGAGAAGCGCACGGCTTGTGAACATTACAGGCTGGTTCTCAACGAGGCGTGTGAGCCCAAGATTACAGGCAGTAAAATCGGTGGCCGACCCTATTGGCCTGCCGATAAGGATTACCCCATTGACGCTAGAGGCAAAAAGATGCTGATGTTGATGCAAGTGAATTGTGCAGAGGCTGGTCTGAAGGCTCCGCTGCCCGAGGAGGGCATCTTGCAGTGGTTCGTTAGCGTTGATCCCGAACTGATGTATGGTTGCCGTGGCAATTTTGACGACAATGGTAACGGCATCGCCATCGTTTATCATGAAACCATTGTTGATTCAGTTCCACTCCTTGATATTCCTACCCATGATCGCGTTGACGAGATGTTCACACCCGTCAAGCGAGAGGTCGCAATTGATGTTTTGGCCGAGCAGACAGCTATGGGTGTAAGCGACGGGCGCTTCAACGGTTTGTTCTTTGACATCGTCAAGGAGATTACCGGCGTTGAACACACCGACAAGATGTGGTACCAGTATCTAGATAATGATGATTGCCTGTATTTTGAACAAAACCTGGGCATGAAGCGTCCTCGTCACCAGATGCTGGGCTATCCCTTTTATTCCCAAGACGAGGCACGTCGTGATATGGAGCACTACGACACATTGCTGTTCCAGCTTGATTCGCAGTATTCAGCTATTGACCGTAAAGACTTGGTCATGTGGGGTGACATGGGCAGCGGTTACATCTTTATCAACCATGATGATTTGGCCGCCCGCAACTTCAGCCACCCTTACTACTGCTGGGATTGCGGATAAGAATCAGTCACATATAAAAATCGCGAGCGCTGGGACCCAAAGTCTCAGCGCTCAACAATTATTTAGATCAAGTGTTGTTCTCAAACAAGCGGGGATCAAGCCTCATCGTCGAGGAGGATGTGCATCACCTCGATGGCACTCTTCATGACGTTGGTGCCGGGGCCGAAGATGGCAGCCACACCAGCCTTGTAGAGGTAGTCGTAGTCCTGCATGGGGATCACACCGCCAGCGGTGACGATGATGTCCTCACGACCAAGCTTCTTGAGTTCCTCGATAACGGCGGGCACGAGGGTCTTGTGACCAGCGGCAAGCGAAGAAACGCCGAGCACGTTCACGTCGTTCTCGACAGCCTCGCGGGCGCTCTCCTCGGGAGTCTGGAACAAGGGACCCATGTCCACGTCAAAGCCACAGTCGGCATAGCCGGTGGCAACGACCTTGGCGCCACGGTCGTGACCGTCCTGACCCATCTTGGCAATCATGATGCGGGGCTGACGGCCTTCCTTCTTGGCAAAGAGGGCGGTCAAGCGACGAGCCTCTTCCAGGTCGGGATCGTTTTTGGTTTCTGATGAATACACGCCTGAAATGGTTTTAACAACTGCTTTGTAACGTCCAACGATTTCCTCACATGCATCACTGATCTCACCCAGCGAAGCACGGTCCTTGGCTGCCTCGACAGCGAGTTCGAGCAAGTTGCCCTTACCGGTCTTGACACACTCGGTGATAGCGGCGAGGTCGGCCTTTACCTTAGCCTCGTCACGGTTGGCGCGCAGCTTCTCGAGACCTTCAACCTGTTCCTTGCGAACCTCGGTGTTGTCAATCTCCAGAATGTCGATGGGAGCCTCCTTCTCGAGGGCATACTTGTTGATGCCGACGATGGTTTGGCGGCCACTGTCGATGCGGGCCTGAGTACGTGCGGCGGCTTCCTCAATACGCATCTTGGGCACGCCGGTCTCGATAGCCTTGGCCATACCGCCTAGCTTCTCAATCTCCTCGATGTGAGCCCATGCCTTCTGCACGAGTTCGTTGGTCAGAGCCTCTACATAATAGGAACCTGCCCAAGGATCGATAACCTTGGTGATATAGGTCTCCTGCTGGATGTAGATCTGGGTATTGCGGGCAATACGAGCCGAGAAGTCGGTGGGCAGTGCGATGGCCTCGTCGAGGGCGTTGGTGTGCAGCGACTGGGTGTGACCTTGTGCTGCAGCCATAGCCTCGATACAGGTGCGGCCCACGTTGTTGAAGGGATCCTGAGCCGTCAGCGACCAGCCAGAGGTCTGGCTGTGGGTACGCAGCGACATCGACTTGGGATTCTCAGCACCGAAGCTCTTCACGATCTTGGCCCACAACAGACGGCCTGCACGCATCTTGGCAATCTCGGTGAAGAAGTTCATCGAGATACCCCAGAAGAACGACAGACGGGGAGCGAAGGCGTCAACCGACAGGCCTGCATTCACACCAGTGCGGATATAGTCCATACCATCGGCCAGCGTGTAAGCCAACTCGATGTCGGCGGTGGCACCAGCCTCCTGCATGTGGTAACCCGAGATAGAGATCGAGTTGAACTTGGGCATATACTTAGAGGTGTACTCAAAGATGCTGGCGATAATCTGCATCGAGAACTTGGGAGGATAGATGTAGGTGTTGCGCACCATGAACTCCTTCAAGATATCGTTTTGGATGGTACCGGCCATCTCTTCGAGCTTGGCACCCTGCTCCAGACCTGAAACGATGTAGAACGCCATAATGGGCAGCACGGCACCATTCATGGTCATGGATACAGACATCTTGTTCAAGGGGATACCGTCAAACAGCACCTTCATGTCCTCTACCGAGCAGATGGACACACCTGCCTTGCCGACGTCACCGACCACGCGCTGGTTGTCGGCGTTGTAGCCACGGTGAGTGGGAAGGTCAAATGCTACGGACAGACCCTTCTGACCAGAAGCCAGGTTGCGGCGGTAGAAAGCATTAGACTCGGCAGCAGTCGAGAAACCGGCATACTGACGGACGGTCCACGGGCGGAACGGGTACATCAGCGAATAAGGGCCACCCAGGAAGGGAGGAATACCGGCAACGAACTCCAGGTGCTCCAGACCCTCGATGTCCTCGTGAGTGTAAATGGGCTTAATGTCGATGAGCTCGGCATTCTTCCACACCTCGCCCTTGGGAAGCGGATTGTGCTTTACATTAAAAGCATCATTGGCAATATCTATATTCTTAAAATTCGGTCTCATAGTCGTCTCGTCATTTTAAAAGTTTAGCGTTGAAGGCTTTTAATTGATGAAATTGGTAATGCCCATAGCCTTGAATTCGTCGGTCTCGGGACCTGCGAGCACGAGCTCGGCACGGCCGTCGAGTTCCT
The DNA here is from genome assembly GCA_900317835.1 of uncultured Prevotellaceae bacterium. Taxonomy (GTDB): domain Bacteria; phylum Bacteroidota; class Bacteroidia; order Bacteroidales; family Muribaculaceae; genus Sodaliphilus. The sequence continues at coordinate 174,941 of ONIL01000001.1, forward strand.
TCACAGCCTCGGGGATGAGAGCAGCATACTCGTCATCACTGGAGCAGAGCACGACAACGTCGGCTTTCTTCTCCATAGCGGCATCCATACCCTCCTTGACGGTCTTGAAACCGTTGTTGTCGATCAGCTCATAGCCAGCGCAAGCGAAGAAGTTGTCGCTGAACTGAGCACGTGCCAGGCGCATAGCCAGGTTGCCAATAGTGAGCATAAACACCTTGGGAGTGTTGGCAGCGTGTTCGGTCTGGAGACGAACCTCCTCGAACTGCTCGGCCAGACGCTTGGTGTTGAGCGTAACAGCACCCTCTTTCTCCTCATGGTTGCAGCCACAGTGGCAGCAGCAAGCCTCACGAGCGTCGGCCTTATCAGCAGCCTTCTCGGTGAAGTTGGGGAACTGGTTGGTACCCAGCAGTTGCTCACGGCGCTTAGCCACCTTGTCGAAGCGCTCCTTGGCGCTAGCGTTGACGGCGTTGATGATGTCACCGCTCTCGAGTGCGGCCTTGAAACCACCCTTGTCCTCCACGTCGAGGAAGAGCTTCCAGCCCTGCTCGGCGAGGTTCTTGGTCAGCATTTCTACATAGTAGGAACCGCCAGCGGGGTCAACGACCTTGTCGAGGTGGCTCTCTTCCTTGAGCAGGATCTGCTGGTTGCGGGCGATGCGCTCACTGAAGTCGTCGCTCTTCTTGTAGGGAGCGTCAAACGGAGTCACAACGATGGAGTCAACACATGCGAGTGCAGCACTCATGGCCTCGGTCTGGCTGCGCAGCAGGTTCACATAGCTGTCATAGATTGTCATGTTGAAGCAGCTGGTCTCGGCATTGACATTCATCATGCATGAGTAGTCGTTAGCGGGATTGAACTGCTTAACGATGAGGGCCCACAGCTCGCGTGCAGCACGGAACTTGGCAATCTCCATGAAGTAAACGGTCGAAACGCCCATGTTGAACTTGATGCGGTTAGCCACCTCATCGGCGCTGAAACCGGCTTCGGTCATCATGGTCATCCACTCGGCACCCCATGCCAGGGCATAACCCAGCTCCTGGTAGATATAGGCGCCAGCGTTGTTCAGTGCCAGCGAGTCCACGCTGAAGATGCGCAGGTGAGCAACAGGCTTCACGGCATTCATCAGCTCGGTGGCCATGGCAACGATGTCGCCAGGGAACGGCTCACCATGCTTGAATGTGCGCTTGAACGGATTGAAAGAGATGCTGCCGACGAAGGTATCCTCGCAGCCTGTCTCCTTACAGAGGTCAACAAGCTCCTTAGCATACTTGAGCGCGCACTTGGGGCAGCACATGATGTTGATTTCACAGGCGGGAAGGGAGATGCCCTTTAAGAGTGCCCTCAGGTCAACATCGCCATTGTGCATGTGGAAGCCAATCGAATTGATGCCCTTGTCAAGCACCTCAAGCGCTTTGGCATTGGCGGCCTGAACATCGTCAACATTGATGTTCTGGCGAACCTTCCAGTCGTTGTTGTAGCGGGTTCCACGGACATAGGGGAACTCACCGGGGAGTGATTTGGTCTGCTTCAGGTCAGCAATGTCCACGCTGCGATAGAGCGGCTGGGCATTGAAACCCTCGTTTGTCCGCCAAACCATTTTCTTCTCAAAGTCGGCCCCTTTGAGGTCAACCTCGGCCTTGGCACGCCACTCCTCAGGAGTGACAGGCGCGAATTGGTCGAACAATTTCTTTGTTTCTGCCATAAAAATGAAAATTATATAGTAACCTTAAAATTTATATAGTCACTGTTGATTAATGGAATCTTAATTCCAATCGGCAAAGGTACTACTATTTCCCGAAATAATACCGAAAAAAACACATTATTAATTTTTAAAGCGATTTTTGAAGCCAAAATAGTCCCGATTTAGCGAGAAAAGGCAAATTCCATGAGAAGAAAATTCAAAACAACTCGAGAGTCAGGAAAAAAGATGTACCTTTGAAGGATAGAATCAAAACTGTTGGAAAAATGACAATAAAACGGATAGCTATCATGGCTTGCATGATGATGCTGATGTTGCCCATGCAGGCGGGAAAGCATAAGGATGACGGGCCTGTTGTAGCCGCATATGTAACCGGGTGGAACGCTGATATGCCATTGCCTGACTGCTCAGTGTTGACGCACATCAACTATGCCTTCGGGAAAGTGAGCAAGACCTATGATGGGGTGACAATCCAACGCCCGGACCGCCTGCGTCAATTGGTTGAATTGAAGAAAGAGCACGAAGTTTATATCGTGCTGAGTATCGGAGGTTGGACCGCTGGCGGATTCAGTGAAATGGCGTCAACCGAGAGGCGTCGCAAGGCGTTTGCAAAAGATTGCAAGCGAATAGTAAAAGATTTCGGGCTGGACGGCATTGACATCGACTGGGAATACCCCAGCTGCAGCGAAGCCGGTATCATTTCATCACCAGCCGACATTGACAATTTCACGTTGCTGATGAAGGAGCTGCGCAAGGCATTGGGCAAGGATTACCTGCTGTCATGCGCCACAGTCGCCGACGCTAAATTCGTGGACTTCAAGGCGATTGAGCCCTATGTGGACCTGGTGAACATCATGATGTATGACGTGGGCAACCCACCCTATCATCACGCGGCGCTCTACCGCAGCGAGATGTCGGGCCGCGTGACGGCCGAGGAAGCGCTGCAAGCGCATCTTGACGCTGAAATGCCTGTGAACAAACTGGTCCTGGGCGTGCCTTTCTACGGCCGCTCAGTTAAGGGTTTTGGCGACACGGCATACGGGGCCCTCGTTAAGCGCAACGATGTCACACGCATGTGGGACGATATCGCCAAGGTGCCCTATCTGGTCAAGGACGGTGAGTTTGTCTGCACCTATGAGGATGCTGAGTCGCTATCCTGGAAGTGCAAGTTCATCAAGGAAAAGGGGATGCGAGGAGCCATGTATTGGGAATACCGCTGCGACGACGAGGCGGGCACGCTGCGCAACGCCGTGTGGAATGGCATCATGGGTCAGCCTTAATGCAGTCAATTTAATTGCCGTGCAAAAGTAGATGATTTTGACGAATGCCGAGGAGAAATTGATTTTTTTTAAGCGTCTAGTTGTGAAAATGCGCATTTTAGCCTAATTTTGCAGACAAACTACTAAAAAATCATCAAAATGGAAAATAATACTACCGCAGTTAGACTGTATTCATTGGGCTGGAGCGAGATGCGCACCTATCTGTTCGCTTTGTTGTTTATTGTCGGCAACATCGTTCTGCCGCAGCTTTGTCACCTGATTCCTCAGGGTGGCTTGATGCTGTTGCCCATTTATTTTTTCACGCTGATTGCTGCTTACAAATACGGTCTTCGTGTTGGCCTGATGACCGCCATTCTGTCACCGCTGATTAATACGGCGCTGTTCGGGATGCCTCCTGTTGTGGCATTGCCCATCATCATTACCAAGGGCGTGTTGCTGGCTCTTGCTGCAGCCTGGATGGCCAATCGCAGTAAGGGCGCCTCATTGCTAGCGATCATAGGCGTTGTTTTGGCCTATCAACTGGTTGGCGGCCTTATCGAGTGGTCAATCACCGGCAGTCTTGCCAGTGCGTTGCAGGACTGGAAACTGGGCTGGCCTGGCATGGCACTTCAAGCCATCGGTGGCTGGGCAGTTATCAACTACCTGCTGCGCAAATGACGTTTTTTACAATCTGATCTTATCATTAGAGAATTCATCGTCTCATGATTTAACCGCTCACTAGAGCGGTTTTTTTATGAGCAAGACAATGATGACACAGTCCCATTGAGATTACCAAATAATTAGGTAAAGGAAACATAAAATGAGTACAATAAGAGATGGTGAATAAGCAATCAAGTCGCGGTGATATTTCTTATAAAGCCATATAGGCAGAAAACTAAAGCCCATAACCAGAGCCGTATAGGCTATAAACAACATGATGGACAATGCCGCTGGGACTTGTTGTTGATATAGGGTAAAGCCGATGAACGGCAGAAAGAGCAAGAACAGCATTTTGATTTTGCCGAGAGTGATGAACTTGGGTGGCACTAGTGTTTCGTTACGATTAAAGTATTTTCTTGCTATAACGAATGCGGCAGGAATAAGTACAAGCAAGAGTACCGCATAAATAAAGGCCACTGAATCCAAATCACCATGCAGATACCCCACGGTATACCCCAATACCACAACAACCCATAAAGCAACAATAAACGCCAGGAACAACCACATGATGGTGGATTTCCATGATAACTCATAGAACTGCTTAAAACTCAGCACAAGCAACCAAACACTGAAAACAGCAATAGCCACCTGAAGAACGCTTAATACTGTCATCAAGCCCATTGTGGGTGCTACCAACGATGCCGTCGACATGAGGTGAGTTTCACAGGCATGATCAACACCTTTAATCAGCATATCTGGAACATCTAAAAGCAGAGATTGAGACACGATAAAAATCATGAAGATATAGGTCTCGACCAAATTGTAACGACTCTTTGGCTTAAACGCTATCCAGACACATATGACAAACACCACACTAATAAAGAGATACTCATATAGCATGTTCCTCGACAAGAACTCTCCGAAACTGAGAGCCCAGTTGGCCAGCATCAGCCACACGCCCGAAAGCATGCCTTCAGGTATGGTGGTATCTTTACACCAATAGAAGTTAGATTCCATTTGAACGCCAGGTATCAAGCTGATCAAGAGAAGGAGCATGATGACGAGAGCCAGCAGTTTGAAAGGCGGGAAATAGAACTGACGACGACCCTCCAGATAGTCCCGCACCATGTAACCGGGACGCCAGAAGAGTTCCTTCAATGTGCGAAACATCGGTCGGTTGCCCAGTCCCCAGATGTCGAGGAAATTGAGAATCGCCTGCTTGAAGGTGTAGCGTTGCCACGTACCAGCCTGGCCGCATTGTGGACAATGGCGTCCCACGTATTTGTTGCCGCAATTGGAGCAGATGCGCATTGTCTCATCAATGGTTTTAGGTTTCGCGCTGGGCTCACGCTGACGCCTATCCATCTTCAGGTCAAAGGCACGCAGTTTGCGTTTTAAGGTGTTTTTTTTCACCACTTTAGGCTTTTTGTGCCATTTGATCTTTTTGATCTTCTTCAGCTTCTCGAGTATGGTCTTCTTAGTCAGTTTCATGTCGCAAAGGTATAGAATATCAGCTTATAATCCATCAACGAGAAGCACAAATCCCAAACTGATAAAAAGAATGGAACCTAGCATCAATGACATCAACAATCCAACAAAGGCGGTACGGACAATGGCAGACCACCAAGGAATCTCATACAGCTGCTTGAAATCATAAACCAACAGAGGAAAAATTATTGATCCGTCAACCGCATAGGGAAAATACTCAGAATGATAGATCACACCCGTGAACAGCAGGATGATGATTGCAATGATCTGGAACTGGCAGTTGATATAAATCTGAGTAAAGAATGTTTCAATAATATTGAGCCTGGATGCCCCGTAAAACGCTACTTTGACAGCGAAAACGAGCAAAACGTTCATGAGGATGACGCGATAGAGCACATTATCTTGCAAGAAACCCTCTAGCCTGTCGATCAGTTCGATTAATGCTGCGCCACGGGCTGAAGGATTAGGGACTTTGTCATTGAGGAACTCGCCAAGGGCGTAATGCTCCTCTAATTGTGCATTCATCAGCATAGCGACAAAAAGCAGGATAATAGTGAGCACAGCCAGCATCTTGAATGGCGGGAAAAAAGAGAGATGGTGCCCCTTGATGTAGTCGCGCATCATGTATCCTGGCCGCCAAAATAGGTCACGCAACGAGCGGAACATCGGGCGGTTGCCAAATCCCCAGATGTCAAGGAAATTCAAGGAGAGCAGTTTCCAGTCGAATTGTTGCCACCGAGCGGGCATACTGCACTGAGGGCAATAACGTCCCTGGTATGCGGCACCACAATGACGACAGGTGTGTTGTGTCTCATCGACTTGTGGAATCAACCTGTCATACTGTTGACAGCGGTCGAAGCGCAAGAGCCACGCCTTGGCCTTGCGCCACCACGTGTTCTTCTTTTTCCACAGGGGTGTGGTAATTGGTTTGCTGTCCTCTTCATCGTTTGCTACCATAATGCAAAGGTACAAAAAATCCCGATTGTGGCTATTGCCATTATCGGGATTTTTAATGATTAGCGACGGCAATCATGCCGAAGCGCTCAATAACACGGCATCTCAGAACATCTTGTCGGGGTAGATGCCGGTTGCATGCAGTTCAGCAAACTTGTCGACGACACCTTGACGATCGGCGGCATAGGTCACGCCAAACCACTTGCTCTCGGTGGAAAGGACCTTGACTTGGGCAATGCCGTCGTTCACGAGATTATTAACCAGCGTGGGAATGAAAAACTCGGCCTTGGGCTTGTCGATATTCTCCTTGAGGAACTCAACAAAGCATTTCTCGCTGTGCTCAAAATAGTCGGGGGTGAAACCCCAGAAATTCATCGACACAGGGGTATCGAATGCCAGATGCTGCACCGTACCATTCTCGTCGGTGAAGGTGATATTGTGGTCTGCGTCATAACCGATGTCAGTGCGCTCGACGACGCCAGTGAGCAAGCCGTCACAAGTCTCACACACGCCACGTGCCACCGTGCCACTCTCGCTCATGGTGTTGCCTACCTTGAAGCCCACCATGCTGTAATGGCTCTTGCTGCCCTCGGGAAGAGAGGACAACTCGGCAGCCATGACTTCAAAACTGTTGCGGCCATAGTAGTCATCGGCATTGATGATAGCAAAGGGCTCATGGATGGTGTCCTTGCCCATCAACAGGGCGTGGTTGGTGCCCCACGGTTTAACGCGCTCGGGTGGACAGGTAAATCCCTCAGGCAAGTCGTTCAGGCCCTGGAAGACCACCTCGACGGGAATGTGACCCTCATATTTGGATAGAATCTTCTCGCGGAAATCGGCCTCAAAGTCCTTGCGAATCACAAAGACGACTTTGCCAAACCCGCTGTGAATTGCGTCATAAATAGAATAATCCATGATGGTCTCGCCATGAGGTCCCAGACCATCGAGCTGCTTGAGGCCACCATAACGGCTACCCATGCCAGCAGCAAGTACAAATAATGTCGGTTTCATATTCTTAGTTCTTAGTCTTTAGTCCTTAGATGTTAGTTTACCTTGAAATCGAAAAGGATGATGCGGCGGTATTCCTCATCAGGCAGCAGCAATTGTGACGGGAAATTGGGGTGGTTAGGAGCGTCGGGCATGCCCTGGCACTCAATGGCCACACCGTCATAGTCATGATACTGTTTTCTGCTCTTGCTCACGGGGCAACCCCCAAGCCAGTTGCCGGTATAGACCTGTACCGCGGGCTGATCGGTGCTTACTTCGACCACCCTACCCGATTTCTCGTCGCACAGCACAGCAGCTAGATGAACGTCACCGTCCTCATAGCCGTCAATGACCCAGCAGTTGTCATATCCCTTGCCGTATTTGAGTGCAGGGAAATCCTGCTCGATGTCCTTGCCTACTACCTTGGGCTGAGTGAAGTCCATTGGAGTTCCCTCAACGGGTGCCATCTCACCACTGGGAATGAGTGAGTCATCAGTGGGCAGATAGTGCGAGCAGTTGAGTAGCAGCACCTGGTTGAGTGCGGTGCCTTCCTTGTCCTCACCAGCCATATTAAAATAGGTGTGATTCGTCAGGTTGATAACAGTCGGGGCATCGGTCACGGCGCCAAGGACAATCTTGAGCACGTTGTCGTCGCTCCATGTGTAGGCAATGCGTGCCGTGAGGTTCCCAGGGTACTTCTCGTCGCCATCGGGGCTCTCGAGCGAGAAAACGACAGTATCACCGTCCATCTCGCAATCCCAGATCTTATTAGAGAAATTCTCAGGGCCGCCATGCAGGTGGTTTGGGCCATTGTTGATGTTCAACTGATAGACCTTGCCATCGATGTCGAGGTGTCCCTTGCAGATGCGGTTGGCATAGCGGCCTGGCACCTTGCCGGCGCAAGGACCGTCATAGAAGTAGTCGGCCACGTCCTTATAGCCCAGCACCACGTCGGCCAGGTTGCCGTCGCGGTCAGGCACCTTGATTTCCAGGATGCCAGCGCCCAGCGAAGAGAGCTTAACGCTTGCTCCGCTGGCATTGATGAGTTCATAGGTGGTGATTTCACCACGCTCGGTCTCATGGGTGTCGATACGGATGCTTTTCATTTCAATCAACTACCTTGTGAGCGCCGTCGCTGATGATGACGTTGATCACCTCGGGCTCGTGTCCATATTTAGCGTTGAATTTCTTCTTGGCTGTATCAATAAAGTTGTCGTATCGGTCATCCTTGACCAGGTTGATGGTGCATCCGCCAAAACCACCGCCCATGATGCGCGAACCAGTCACACCACACTCGCGGGCCACGTCGTTAAGGTAATCAAGTTCCTCGCAGCTCACCTCGTAGTCGCGTGAGAGGCCATCGTGAGTCTCGAACATGCAACGGCCAACAGTCTCGTAGTCACCGCGTTCCAGGGCGTCGCAGACGTCCAGTACACGCTGCTTCTCGCCGATGACGAAGCGGGCACGGCGATAGTCCTCGTCGCTCACCTTGTCACGCACGTCGGCTAGCATGGTATAGGTAGCGTCGCGCAAAGTGTCGATGCCCAGGATGGCAGCAACGCGCTCGCAGGACTCGCGACGCTTGTTATAGGGCGAATCCACCAGTTCATGCTTTACCTTGCTGTTGAGCAGCACCAGTTTGTACCCATCGGGATGGAACGGGAAATACTCATGTTCCAGCGAACGGCAATCGAGGCGCATGAGGCAGTCCTTCTTGCCAAAGACGCTAGCAAACTGGTCCATGATGCCGCAATTCACACCACAGTAGTTGTGCTCGGTGCTCTGGCCAATCTTGGCCAACTCGAATTTGTCGATCTTGTTGTCGTTGAACATGTCGTTCATCGCAAAGGCGAAGCAGGACTCGAGGGCTGCCGATGATGAAAGGCCGGCACCCAGGGGAACATTGCCGGCAAAGACCGTGTCAAAGCCCTTGACTGTGCCACCACGCTTGATGGTCTCGCGGCAAACGCCAAAGATATATCGTGCCCACTGGTCGGCAGGAGCATCCTCCTCTTTAAGGCCGAACTCACAGTAAGCATCCATGTCAATACTGTAAACGCGCACCTTGTCGGTGCCATTGATGTTAATGGCAGCCATGATGTACTTGTCGATTGCACCAGGGAACACAAAACCACCGTTATAGTCGGTGTGCTCTCCAATCAGGTTAATGCGGCCAGCCGAGGCATAAACCACGCTGTCGGTGCCAAAACGTTTCTTGAATTGTTCTTGAATAATCTCTTTCATGATAATTAAATGATGATGTTAAAAATGATTTCTAAATAAATGGTTTTGTGGGAAAAGAATAACCGCAACAACATTAGGAATCTACCTGAATGGGTAATTCCTGACATCATTACACTCCCCCAATTATAATCTACCTCTTGAAGATGTTGGGATCATTGATGATTCTCTCCAAGTTCTCGATATTGATATGACCATTGATGACAAGCATCGCATCGGTCATATTACTGGCATTGGCAATGACGAGTTCGTTGACATACTGGCCATCACGGCGAACGAGCACCGTCTGCTGCTCACCATAGCCCTGCTGGGTTGTCACGATTTCCTCATAGTTACGCTGCTTGCAAAGGTTCATAAGACGCTTGCGGAATTTCTCGCGAACGTTGGGACTACACTTACTCAAATCAAGCAGTTGTACTGAAGTAATGCCGAGACCGGCTTCGGCCAAAGTGGGCGAAATCAGGCGGCCAAGTCCCAGAAGGCCACTGCCCACATTAACATACTGTGCATGCCTGGCGTCTCGCAAATCGTCGATGATATCATCGGCATTGCGCGTCAGCATGCTGCAGGACATCACTATCAGTGACAGTAGCAGCATGGCCACTGTTCTCATTGTTTTGTTCATAGAGGTTTCGTTTATAACATTAAACTTATAATCTGATGACAAAAGTAAGAAAAAATGTGAGATGTTGCACATTATCTTTTCTTAAAATTCCAAAAAAGATAGTTTTATAGGTATAATTCTAACAAAAAGTCATGAAAAGAGAGGTTATTAACGCTGATTCCCTATGAGGAAGAAGTGCTTTGACCGTGACGTTGTTAAACGATAGTCTTTTTTCGCAGCAAATCATCGTTTTGTTTTAAATATTTTATTATCTTTGCCGCCTACTTAGAATGGAATAACCATAATCAACAATAATTCTTAATTAGAAATGGCTAAAATCAATGACTTTAATTTTGCCGGACATAAGGCAATTGTGCGCGTTGACTTCAACGTGCCCCTGAACGAAAAAGGAGAAATCACCGACGATACACGCATCCGCGGAGCGGTACCTACCTTGAAGAAGATCCTCGCCGACGGCGGTGCCTTGATCATCATGTCACACATGGGCAAGCCTAAGGGCAAGATCAACCACAAGCTGTCACTGAGTCAGATCACCAGCGCTGTTGCCGCTGCATTGGGCAGGCCCGTTAACTTTGCCCAGGACAGCGCCGAGGCCAAGAAACAGGCCGACGAGCTCAAGCCTGGCGAGGTGCTGCTGCTTGAGAACCTGCGCTTCCACCCCGAGGAGGAAGGCAAACCCGTAGGCATCGAGAAGGATGATCCCAACTACGATGCTGCCAAGAAAGACATGAAGGCCCGTCAGACCGAATTTGCCAAGACTCTGGCCAGTTATGCCGACGTGTATGTGAACGACGCATTCGGCACCGCTCACCGCCGTCATGCCTCAACCGCTGTGATTGCCGACTTCTTTGATGACGACCACAAGATGCTGGGCTACCTCATGGAGAAAGAAGTTACTGCTATTGATAACGTGATGAAGAACGCTCAGCATCCCTTCACCGCCATCATCGGCGGCAGCAAGGTATCGTCCAAACTGTCGGTTATCAAGAACCTGCTCGACAAGGTGGATAACCTCATCATCGGCGGCGGCATGGGCTTCACCTTCGTTAAGGCACAGGGTGGCCACATCGGTGACTCATTGCACGAGGATGACCTCATGCCCGAGGCCCTGAACGTTATTGCCGCTGCCAAGGAGAAAGGCGTGAACCTGAGCCTCTCGGTGGCTACCGTTGCTGGCGACAGTTTCTCCAACGACGCCAACCGCCAGACGGTTGACATCTTCAACATCCCCGATGGTTGGGAGGGCATGGATGCCAGCGAGGCATCGCTTGAGAACTGGAAGAAGATCATCCTCGACAGCAAGACCATCCTGTGGAACGGTCCCGTGGGCGTATTTGAGTTTGAGAACTTTGCTCACGGCACTGGCGAAATCGCCAAGTATGTTGCTGAAGCAACCCAGAATGGTGCCTACTCTCTTGTGGGCGGTGGCGACTCGGTAGCAGCCGTCAATAAGTTCGGCCTTGCCGACCAGGTATCCTATGTCTCGACTGGCGGTGGTGCTATGCTCGAGGCCATCGAGGGTAAGACCCTGCCCGGCGTAGCAGCCATCCTGGGCGAGTAACACGGCCCGACAATGTGCCTCACGCTAAGCCGATAAGGCGCTAAGATATCTATTTAACAGGCAACTTGGACAATGCACTTGAGCTGTCCAAGTTGTTTGTTTATATTTTGAACCGAGGATTTTGTTGACAGTTGCATGATAATTGCAAAAAAAGCAGTACCTTTGGGGCAATGAAACCAAAAACAAATCAGTTTTCCTAAAATACTATCTAACAAGAGAACAATGGAACCATTATTTGAGAAACTCAAAAGCAACGCGATTGCCAAGAGGCAGCGCATCGTCCTTCCTGAGAGTACTGAACCCCGCACACTGACGGCAGCTGAGCGCATCATCGCTGACGGCATCGCTGACATCGTGCTCATTGGCGACAAGGCCGAAATCCTTGCCAAAGCCGCTGAATTGGCGCTTAACAACATCGACAAGGCTGCGGTCATCAATCCCAACGATGCTGAGGCTGTCGAGAAATATGCGCAACTGTATTTTGAACTGCGCAAGGCTAAGGGTGTGACCATCGAGGACGCCCGCAAGAAGGTGCTTGACCCGCTCTATCTGGGTTGCCTGCTCATCAAGGCCGGTGATGCCGACGGACAGGTTGCCGGTGCGATGAACACCACGGGTAACGTGCTGCGTGCCGCCTTCCAGGTATTGAAGACCGCTCCCGGCATCAGCACCGTTAGTGGCGCTTTCCTGATGCTGTTGCCCGAGGGTTCGCCTTACGGCCACAACGGCGTGATGGTGTTTGCCGACTGCGCCGTGGTTCCTGATCCTGATGCCCAGCAATTGGCCCAGATTGCTGTGAGCGCTGACCGGACTGCCCGTGCACTTGCCGAAATTGACGATCCCAAGATTGCTATGCTGAGCTTCTCGACCAAGGGCAGCGCCAAGCATGAGCGTGTCGATAAGGTGATACAGGCAACCCGCCTGGCAAAAGAAATGAATCCCAACCTGAAGATTGATGGTGAATTGCAGGCCGACGCAGCTATCGTGCCCAGCGTGGGCGCCAGCAAAGCCCCCGGCAGCGACATCGCTGGTCACGCCAACGTACTCGTGTTCCCCGACCTGGGCGTGGGCAACATCGCTTACAAACTGGTTCAGCGCATCGCTGGCGCTAAGGCTGTAGGCCCTGTTCTGCAAGGTCTTGCCGCCCCCGTCAATGACTTGTCGCGCGGCTGCAACGAGGACGACATCTACCGCACGGTCATCCTGACGTGCAACCAGGCTATCAACAAATAAATTATCAAATACGAGCCAAAGGCTCGCAATACAACGACAACAACTAAAAATAACCTATAGAATAATGAATATCTTAGTGCTCAATTGCGGCAGCAGCTCTGCCAAGTACAAACTTATCGAGATTAAGGAGAACAAGACCCTCGCCGAGGGTGGTGTGGAAAAAATCGGTTTGCCCGACGGTTTCATCAAACTGAAATTTGACGACGGCAGCAAGAAGAACATCGACCTGGGTCTTATCGACCACAAGGGTGCCATCAAGGCTATCCTCGATGCTCTGATCAATCCTGAGTACGGTTGCATTAAGGACCTGAAGGAAATCGACGCCGTGGGTCACCGCGTGGTGCATGGTGGCGAGAAATTCTCACGCAGCGTCCTCATCACCGACGAAGTAAAGGACATGATCCGCGAGTGCTACGGCATTGCCCCGCTACACAATCCCGTGAACATGGCCGGTATTGAGGCCATCGAGGCTGTGTTGCCCGATGTTCCTCAGGTAGCCGTGTTCGACACCGCATTCCACCAGACGATGCCCAAGTCAGCGTTCATGTATCCGCTGCCCATGGAGTATTACATCAATGACCACGTGCGTCGCTACGGCTTCCACGGCACGAGCCATCGCTTTATCGCCCAGCGCGTGTGTGAAATGCTCGGCACTACCCCTGAGGGCAAGCGCATCATTTGCTGCCACATCGGTAACGGCGCCAGCATCAGCGCAATCAAGGACGGCAAGAGCATCGACACCACGATGGGCCTGACGCCCACCGAGGGCCTGATGATGGGAACCCGTTCGGGTGACGTCGATCCCGGTGCGTTATTGTTCCTCATGGAGAAATACAACCTCAGTCCCAAGGAGATGCTCAACATCATCAACAAGAAGAGCGGTGTGCTGGGTATTACCGGCGTGAGCAGCGACATGCGTGACGTGGTTGACGCTGCCGAGAAGGAGGGCAACGAGCGTGCACAGTTGGCACTCGACATGTATGAGTTGCGCATTCTCAAGACCATTGGCGCTTATGCCGCTGAGTTGAATGGTGTGGATATCATCGCCTTTACGGGTGGCGTTGGCGAGAACCAGTACCAGACCCGTAAACGTGTCTGCCGCAACCTGTCTTATCTGGGCGTCAAGATTGACGAGGAACTGAATGACACATTGTGGCGCGGCAAGGAAGGCGAAATCAGCACTCCCGACAGCAAGGTCAAGGTTGTAGTCGTTCTCACCGATGAGGAGTACATGATTGCCCATGACACCGAGGCTATTGTCGAGGGCCGTGAGCCGTAAACACGTTCTGCAGCGAAACTCACGCTGAGCAATAACCATTACAAACCCTGTACTTGCACTGTCATGGTCAAGTACAGGGTTTGTTAATTGGGTGTTATCAGTAGTAGCGTTCTATTTACCTAGACCAACGGCACGCGAAATCGACTTGATTGCTGAGGCTTTGTCGCTGTGGTGGGAATCCTTCCCGACCCCGAGAGGATGGTCATGGTCGACTGGGCAGTAGGCCGTGTATTGGGTTAACTGTGCATTTTGCGATAACAGCAAATAGCCGTCCTCGTTAATTTTATAGTACAATTCTTCATGTTCACCATCATCGAACCAGAGATACAAACGGTTTAATTGCTGCTCCCATTTCAAGTCAATGTAATCTATTATTATGTTTTGATTGTAATAGGTAGAATAACCCCATAGACCAGTTTGGTCCTCATAGAAGTCAAAACTAACCTTTATTTGCTCAGGAATATCAAATCTCTCGCCATTTTCATCCAGGGCATACTCTGATAACCAGCTTCCAACAATGCTTTTATAAGACTGGTTTCCCAAAATGACACCAATAACGGCATTGACATCGGAGATGGTGACCTCGTTGTCACCATTCACGTCGCCATAAATAAAGTTCTGTGCAAATGAGCTACAAGGCATGATAAACATCAGTCCAATGAGGAGAAGTTGAATCTTTTTCATCATAAACATTTCAGTAAATTTTCCCATTAATGGGGTTAAAAGTAATTAAACAAGGATTAAAAGCACACGTTGTTGATTCTCAGTAATTTATCAGAGGATGTTAAAGACTGGATATCACCGCATGCGCTATTGATATGCAAATTACGTTATAATTCTTGATGTACGCAAAATAATATCAAAAATCTTCTCAATTTAGAATGTGGATAAAAAACTATTCTCCATTAAGTGTTAACTGAAAACTATTTACTACCTTTGCACGTTAATTCAACGACACAGATTATGTTAAAAGACAAGATAGAAGCGCTGAAGGCGCAAATAGCAGAACTCAAGGCCGATAACGAAGAGGCACTTGAGGCTTTGCGTATTAAGTACCTGAGCAAGAAAGGTGAAGTAACCGCTTTGTTCAACGAGTTCCGCGAGGTTGCCCCTGAGGAGAAACGCGAACTGGGGCAAAGACTCAATGAACTTAAAAACCTGGCTACGGAGAAAATCAATGCCTTGCGCGAGGCTACCAAACAGCAGGCCAAGGAGCAGAATAAAATCGACATTACCCGACCCGCCTTCCCGGCCGAATTGGGTACCCGTCATCCCATCTCGGTGGTGCGCAAGCAGATCATCGATATCTTCTCACGCCTGGGCTTTACCATCGCCGATGGACCTGAGGTTGAGGACGATTGGCACGTGTTCAGTGCACTGAACTTCGCTGCTGACCATCCCGCACGCGACATGCAGGATACCTTCTTTATTGAGAAGAACGAGCAGGACGTGACCCGCAATATCGTGTTGAGGAGCCACACTAGCTCGGTGCAGGTGCGCACCATGGAACGCCAGCAGCCGCCCATCCGCATCATCTGCCCCGGCCGCGTATATCGTAACGAGGCCATCACCGCTCGCGCTCACTGCTTCTTCCACCAGATTGAGGGTCTTTACATCGATAAGAACGTTACCTTTGCCGACCTGAAGCAAGTGCTGCTGCACTTCGCTAAGGAGTTGTTCGGCACCGAGACCGAAATCCGTCTGCGCCCCAGTTATTTCCCGTTCACCGAGCCCAGTGCCGAGATGGACGTGACCTGTATGCTGTGCGGCGGCAAGGGTTGCGGTTTCTGCAAGCACACGGGCTGGGTCGAGATCTTGGGCTGTGGCATGGTGGATCCTGCTGTGCTCGAGGCCAGCGGCATCGACAGCACCGTCTATAGTGGCTATGCTTTCGGCCTTGGCGTGGAGCGCATCACCAATCTGAAGTATATGGTGAAGGACCTGCGCATGTTCAGTGAGAACGACGTACGCTTCCTTGACGAGTTCAAGAGTGCACATTGATTTTTGCTGCTTGAGCGGCAACAAGTATAGAGAAATAGAGACGCAATTTTTTGCGTCTCTACATTTATAAGGAATATGACAATCAAAGAAAGATACGAGGGAATCCTTGAGTATTTCAAGGAGGTACAGCCTAATCCCGAGACCGAATTGCAGCACCGCGACCCGTTTGAGTTACTGGTGGCTGTAATGCTGAGCGCCCAGTGCACCGACAAGCGGGTGAACATGGTCACACCAGCCCTGTTTGCCGCCTACCCTACTGCTCAAGCCATGGCCCAGGCCAGTGTTGATGATATCCTGCAATATGTCAAGAGCGTATCCTATCCCAACAGCAAGGCGGCTCACCTGCAAGCAATGGCCAAGCAACTCGTCGATGAGTTTAATGGCCAAGTGCCCGACAGCATGAAGGAATTGACGTCGCTGCCTGGAGTGGGCCGCAAGACCGCCAACGTTGTGCTTGGAGCCGCTTTTGGGCAAGCGACTATCCCCGTTGACACCCATGTTTATCGTGTATCGCATCGCCTAGGGCTCTCCCAAGGCAAGACGCCCGACGATGTGGAACGAGACCTCATGCGACATATTCCTGCTGAACAGCGTTTCAAGGCTCATCACTGGATCTTGCTGCATGGGCGATATGTGTGCAAGGCTCAGCGCCCTGATTGCTTGAACTGCGGCATACAGCAGTACTGCAAGCAATATAACAGATAATTGTGGCCTATAGGCTGATTAGTGTCTTAAATTTCACTAAAACTATCCAATATCGCCCTGCTCATTAAACCAAGTGGTAATATTTTTATCTTAAGTTCGTTTTGACAAAAAACGAAATTCATTAGAGTACAATTAAACGTTTTATTAAAGAAAAGAAATTATGAAGAAATTTTTTGTGTTGATTGCTGCTGCAATCGTTAGCATGAGTGCAATGGCTCAAGTTCAATTTGGTGGAAAGGTCGGTTTTGACATGACTCATTTTTGGGGTGAAGATGCTCCCAGTGGCTTGCAGCCTAACTACCAAGTAGGCTTGATGATGGAATACAAGTTCAATCCCAAGTTTGCTATCGCTCCTGAAGTCGTTTTTGCTGCTCAGGGTGGCAAAGCAACTGAAAATGTTGATTATGAAGATGTCCCTGGCATTATTGAGGCCAAAGGAACTTTCCACACTAACTACATCAATGTCCCCTTGATGTTAAAGTTCTATGCAACTCCCAATTTCAGCATCGACTTTGGCCCGCAGGTGGGTTTCAACGTGTATAGCAAAATGACAGTTTCGGGCAAAGTCGGAAGCGTAGAGGCAAAAGAGACCATGGATCTCAAGGACAACACCAAAACCGTTGACTTTGGAGTAGGACTGGGTGCTACCTATAACTTGACCGACAACGCCTTCGTACAGGCTCGTTACACCTTGGGCCTGACCAACGTGTTCGACGTACCTGAAAGCCACGAGAAGAACGGCAACGCCCAGATCGCCTTCGGTATGAAATTCTGATTGTTTGGATCAAGAAAAGGCAACCTGGAGGTTTTATTTGTGCCAAATGTGCGTTTTGACAAAAAACAAAATTCATTAGAGTACAACTAAACGTTTTATTAAACAGTATTTTATGAAGAAATTTTTTGTGTTGATTGCTGCTGCAATCGTTAGCATGAGCGCAATGGCTCAAATTCAATTTGGAGCTAAGGTGGGTTTTGACATGACCAATTTCTGGGGTGAAGATGTCGAGCATGGCTTGAAGCCGAGCTATCAGGCCGGTCTGATGATGGAGTACAAGTTTACTGACAAGTTCGGTATCGCTCCTGAAGTCGTGTTTGCTTCTCAAGGTGGTAAGTTCAAGGCAATCGAAATGAACTTGTTAGGTTATGACGTTTCTAAGACTGCCACCTTTAACACCAACTACATCAACGTGCCCGTGATGTTCAAGTTCTACGCTACACCCGATTTCAGCATCGATTTCGGTCCTCAAGTGGGTTTCAACGTGTATAGCAAAGTATCAGTCAAGGACGAGGACACTTCTTGGGACCTCAAGGATAGCACTAACGCTGTAGATTTCGCTCTGGGTCTGGGCGGCACTTACAACCTGACCGAGAACGCCTTTGTTCAGGCTCGCTACACTCTGGGCATGACCAAAGTATTTGACGTACCTGAAAGCAATGAGAAGAACGGCAACATCCAGATTGCCTTCGGCATGAAATTCTAACAATCGGAATAAACAAGAGAGAGTAAACAATTTCAATCTGAGAAAGGTGGCTGTCCCACAGTATTGAGGGTCAGCCACCTTTTATAATTATCGAAACGGAAGGATCCCCTCCTCTATCATCATTTTTCATGAGCCAAATCACAGGCCATTTTCATGACTTGCGATCTAACTCAGTTATGATATGGGATTCTTTTGAATTTTTCACCAGAAATCTAAATTTTTATATAAAAATATAAAAATTTCTTAAAAAATTTGTACAATTCAAAAAAAGGGTTGTACTTTTGCATGTGTGTTTTTCATGGTATTAGATTTAAGGTTTGTGGAGGCTGTCGTGAGACATCTTCCACTTTTTTATCTCTTACGGTTGTGTGGAGCCACCTTACAACGGTAATCACACGAAACTTTTCCCTTCACCATATTGTTCAACTTACTGCGAATGAGCTGCTTGCGAATAGGAGAAATGCGGTCGATAAACAGCGTCTTATCCAGGTGGTCGCACTCATGCTGCACCACGCGGGCCAGATAACCCTCGATGTCGCGCTCATGTTCCTGAAATTGCTCGTCTTGCCAGCGCAAGTGAATCTTCTCGTGGCGCTGTACATTCTCATGAATGCCGGGCACGCTCAAGCAGCCTTCTTCTCTCGTATTGGCGGGATAATTCTCATCAACAGTGATCACAGGATTGATAAGCACCATGTTCACGCCCTTGAGCTCGGGGAAATCTTCAGCAAGGACATTCACATCAATATAAACGATGCGGGCATTAACGCCCACCTGTGGCGCGGCGATGCCGATGCCTTGAGAGTGATACATCGTTTCCTTCATATTCTCGATTAACTCCTTAAGGTTCGGGTAATCGGGAGTTACAGTAGCATTCTCGGCACGCAGCACGGGATGGCCGTAAATGTAAATCGGTAAAATCATGATTCAGTATTATCAGGTTGATTGTATTTACTTTGCAGGTAATCGTTGAGGATGATGGTGGCGGCTATGGCATCGACACGTGACTTGTCGCGTCGGTCGCTCTTCTTCATGCCCCCGTCGATCATCGCCTGGTGGGCGATGGCGCTTGTGAAACGCTCGTCATACAGCACAATGGGCATGCCGGGCAGTTCCTTACTCAAGCGTTGGACAAAGGGCATGATATAGCGCATGCTCTCGCTTGGCTGACCATTGAGCTGTGAGGGTTGACCAATGACGATGCGCTCAACCTGTTCGCGAGCAATGTAATCCTTGATGAACTGCATCAGCGTGTGGGTCGGGACCGTTGCCAGGTTTCCGGCAACAATCTGCAACGGGTCGGTAACCGCAATCCCGGTTCGCTTGCGTCCGTAGTCAATGCCCATGATGCGTCCCATCGTCCTCAACCGATATTGAATTAGCCTTGTTGCATGGTTAACAAGAACTCCTCGTTATCGCGGGTTCGCTCCATACGCTCCTTAACGAACTCCATGGCCTCGACCGAAGTGCGGTCGCTCAGGAAGCGGCGGATAATCCACATCTTGTTAAGTGTATCCTGCGGCAAGAGCAAGTCGTCGCGACGTGTGCTCGAAGCCATCACATCCACAGCGGGGAAGATGCGTTTGTTGGACAGCTTGCGGTCGAGCTGCAACTCCATGTTACCCGTGCCCTTGAATTCCTCAAAGATGACTTCGTCCATCTTGGAACCGGTCTCGGTCAAGGCAGTGGCTATGATGGTCAAGCTTCCTCCGCCCTCGATGTTGCGCGCTGCACCAAAGAAGCGCTTGGGACGCTGCAACGCATTAGCATCCACACCACCAGTCAGGATCTTGCCCGATGCAGGGGCAATCGTGTTGTAGGCGCGCGCCAGTCTGGTAATTGAGTCAAGCAGGATGACCACGTCATGACCACACTCGACAAGCCTCTTGGCCTTGCTCAGCACCAGGTCAGCAATCTTGACATGGCGGTCAGCGGGCTCGTCAAAGGTGGATGCAATGACCTCGGCATTGACACTGCGGGCCATATCAGTCACCTCCTCAGGACGCTCGTCGATGAGCAGGATGATCATGTAGGTCTCGGGGTGATTCTCCGAGATGGCATTAGCAATCTCCTTAAGCAACATGGTTTTACCCGTCTTGGGCTGCGCCACAATAAGGCCACGCTGGCCCTTGCCGATGGGCGAAAACATGTCCACAACACGTTGCGAGACGGTGGGATGACGCTTGCTCACCAGATCAAATTTCTCATCGGGGAACAAGGGTACCAGATGCTCAAAGGGCACACGGTCACGCACGTAGGCGGGTGTGCGGCCATTGATGAGATGTATATCGCTCAGGGGAAAGTACTTTTCCCCTTCCATGGGCGGACGTATGGTTCCCTCGATAACGTCGCCGGTCTTGAGACCGTAGGCCTTGATCTGTGATTGCTGCACGTAGATGTCGTCGGGCGATGTCAGGTAGTTATAATCGCTAGAACGCAGGAAACCATATCCCTCAGGAGCGATGTCAAGCACGCCTTGTGCCTCGAGAATGCCATCAAAATTATAGGGTTGATCCAGATAAGGATTACTCTCGGCAATCTGCTGCTGTTGCTGCTGTTTCATTTTGCGCTTGTTCTTCTTGCTCTCCTTTACCACCTTGGGTTCTTGGATAACAATCGGGGCAGCAGCGGCCTCCTCGGCTTGGCGGCGACGTTCTTCTTCGGCACGTCGTTGAGCCTCTTCACGTTCCTGCTGTGTGCGTGGTTTAAAGGTAATGGCACCACCTGTGTTGAAGAATGAGTTGAGTGACATTCCCTCGCGTTCACGCATCTCGGAGAAAGTAGCAGGCGCGGCTTCTTCGGCTGGCTCAACAGCATCCATGTCCATCTCAGGAGCAGGATCGACCATTTCGGGAGATGCCTCGTTTACAGGCTGAGCCTCATCAGCATCATCGATATTGTCGAAGGGCAATACAGGTTCCTGTATCGCCTGTTTTGGCTTGCGGCCACGACGCCGGGCTGGCTGCTCGGTTGCAGGTGTGGCTTCATCCTCAACCGGTTTATCCTCGGGAGCCTGTGCAGTGACTGGCTGTTCATTATTGGCAGCTTCCTCTTTCATGGCCTTCTCGGCAGCCGATGGACGGCCACGCTTGCGCTTAGGTGGCTCGGCGACTGGCTCTTGCTCAATTACCGTCTGTTCGGTAGCCTCAACAGGCACGGGTTCAGCATTCGGTTTTTCCTCAGCTTTATCTTGTTCTTTATTTTTCTTAGTTTTCTTGGTAGCGACAGCATCATCCTTCGTCACCTCGTTACCGTTAGCCTTGGCAGCAGGCTGGCGTATGCGCTCACGACGGCGCTTCGCCGGCTCAGGAGCATTGGCAGCTTCGGCCTCGGCCTGATGATCCAATACTTGATAGACAAGGTCATCGTGACCAGCAGAATCCACATGCTTAATGCCCATCGATTTGGCTAATTCGCGGAGTTGCTCATCGCTCATTTCATTCAGTTGATTGATGTTATACATAAGAAATCAATATTTATTTCATACCGGATGCGTCAGACGCTAATCGTCTTATCGTTATCCGCATCATGGACGCGCACCATGTGGCGCGCTCATTCATTGTTAATCATTTTATAAAGAATTCTCATTAAATCTAGTTGTATCTTTAATCTTTTATCCATGTAGCATCATGCAGTACTCAAATGACATGATGAAATCAACAAAGAATATAGGAGATGTGGAAGAAATAGAATTTAATGATTTAGCAAATGCAAAATATGCCTTTTGGGTCCTCATTTGCGCTGCAAAGTTATTAATTAATTTCCACTTGACCAAAAAAAGCCGTAATTTTGCAGCCTAAAAAAACCAAAAATGAATATTGACCGTCAAAAAATAGCCGAACATGTTAATTTGCCCGTCATGAAGCTGGTGGGCGAGGTAGCTGATGGCTTGGGTCGCGAGTGCTATGTCGTGGGGGGATATGTGAGGGATATTTTTCTTGAGCGCCCCAGCAACGACATTGACTTTGTGACTGTCGGCAGCGGCATAGAGGTGGCTAGGGCGGTAGCCCAACGCCTCGGTAAGCGTGCCCACTTGGCGGTATTCCGCACCTACGGGACAGCCCAGGTCAAGACGCGCCAATGGGAACTGGAATTTGTCGGGGCTCGTCGCGAGTCCTACCATCGTGAGAGCCGCAATCCCATTGTGGAAGACGGTACACTAGATGATGACCAGCGCCGCCGCGATTTCACCATCAACGCAATGGCGATTTGCCTAAACAAGGGACGTTATGGCGAACTGCTTGACCCGTTTGACGGCATCGGAGACATGGAGCGCAGGATTATCCGCACCCCTTTGGACCCTGACATCACCTTCAGCGATGACCCGTTGAGGATGATGCGGGCAGTGAGGTTTGCCACACAACTGGAATTTGACATCTATCCCGATACTTTCAATGCCATCACCCGCAATGCAAAGCGCATTAACATCATCACCCGTGAGCGCATCGCTGACGAATTGATGAAAATCATGCGCAGTCCCCACCCGTCACGTGGATGGCTGATGCTTGACCAGTGCGGACTGCTCCCGCTCATCTTCCCTGAGTTAGCGGCATTAAAGGGCGTGGTGACGGTCAATGGCCGCGGACACAAGGACAACTTCATGCACACCTTGCAGGTGCTCGACAATGTGGCACAGGCCAGTGACAACGTGTGGCTGCGCTGGTCGGCGCTGCTTCACGACGTGGGCAAAGCACGCACCAAGCGCTGGGATCCACAGTTGGGCTGGACATTCCACAACCACAACTTCATCGGCGAGAAAATGGTGCCCAAAATTTTTGCCAAGATGCGTCTGCCGCTCAACGAGCACATGAAGTATGTGAAGAAACTCGTCGGGCTGCACATGCGCCCCATCGCCCTGGTTGAGGATGAGGTGACCGACAGCGCTGTGCGCCGACTGTTGTTTGACGCGGGTGACGACATCGATGACTTGATGACATTGTGCAAGGCGGACATCACCAGCAAAAACCAGAACAAGGTGCAACGGTTCCGAGAGAACTTTGACCTGGTGAAGCAGAAACTGGTGGACATTGAGGAAAAAGACCGCGTGCGCAATTTCCAGCCACCCGTCGATGGCGAGGAAATCATGACGACGTTTGGCTTGGCACCTTCACGGCCTGTGGGCTATATCAAGGATGCCATCAAGGATGCTATTCTCGACGGCATGATCACCAACGACTATGCCTCAGCCTATCAACTCATGCTCAATAAAGCCGCCGAGCTAGGTGTCGAACCCGTGCACAAGGAAGAACTGTGTTACACTTCAATGGACACGCCTGTCGGGACATTGTTCCTTGCCTGCACTTGTCGGGGTATTGCCTTTATCGGCTGGAACAAGGATGAAATTGAAATTTTCGCCAAGAAACTGAAATTGAAACCTGTTGAGGCGAGCACTCCCCTGCTCGCGCAATGCATCAAGCAATTAGGCGAATACTTCGACGGAACGCGCCATGAATTCTCATTGCCCCTGCATCTTTCAGGCACCGACTACCAGATTAAGGCATGGGAGGAACTGAAGAAGATTCCTTACGGCGAGACCATCAGCTACGGCCAGCAGGCTGGCCGCATGGGCAACGCCAAGGCATCGCGCGCTGTTGCTGGGGCTAACCACAACAATCCCGTCTCGATTGTCGTGCCTTGCCACCGCGTGATCAATGCCGATGGCACGCTGGGCGGTTACGCATCAGGTACCCACATCAAGCAATACCTCCTCGACCTCGAGAAAGGGAACAATCAGAGTCCATTATTTTAGTGCTTAATTACTTGTTGCGCACGCTTTCAAGCCAAGAGCCTATCATTGTTGCTTTGCGGGATGGACGCGGAAAGTGACGCAGCGATTGTAGATGTAGTTGGCCAAAGTGTAAGCGACCATGGCAACAACCATAACGATATTCTGGCCAGCCTTCTGCATCGGGAAGAAGGGGATAATGTCGTCAGGGAGGTTCTTCCAGCCAAAGCCCTCAAGGAGAATCCAGCTGACGCAGAGTTGCAGGGCGAGGCAAATAAGGAAACCGCAGACGAAGAGCAATAACTCGCGACGGAAATTGTTCTTGGTCTTGAATACCCAATTGCGGTTCCACAAAAAACTGTTAATCACACCAAAGATGTAACCCACGACATTGGATATACCGTAGGAAAGCCCCATCCGGGTATTCATCACATAGAAGACCACAAGAGTGATGAGCGTGTTCAACACGCCTATCACGCCATATTTGAGCAGTTGTATGCCCGTCTGACGGGCTTCGGCTTTATCGATCTTCATGTTAATGGTTTTTACTGTGCAAAATTAGGTAATTTTAACCAATTAGCAAAATTAGTGGTCAATTTTAGTCATCAGGAGATGTTATAATGCCAACATTGACCAATCCGTGCAGCGTGTCACAGCCCTGTGCCGATTGCCAGATCACAACCGAGTGCACATCGTCAGGACGGATGCCGTGGGCAATGGTTACGGCCTTCTGATACAAAGTGCCGAATCCCCCACCCGTCCAATTACCATACTCATCTGCAAGTGTCATGTCCACCGTTTGGCGGTTCACTGTCGAGTCGGCAGCAATTGCATCAACGACGAGTGAAAGATTCCGGTAGGGATAGGAGTTATCGTGCCGCACGGCTAACGTGAGCCGATAGACCCTCGACGAGTCATCATACTCGGGGGCAAACGTCAATGGCATTGCCTGTTGCCAGCCAGTGGCTGGCATGCTTACGAACGAGGCATGTGACATCACAGGCTTGCGCTGACACCCAGGCATGATGAGCATTGCGGCGGCAATGACCCATGTCAATGCCACCGCTATGCGCTTATCATTTCCAACTCGCGGACTACTCTTTAGCGCCGTTATTTTGCTGGTTTTGAGCATTACCATTCTGCGGTGCGTTATCGTCCTTGTTTTGACGCGGGCGGAATGTCTTCACAGGCCTGGGCTGGCGGTCCTGACGTTGAGGTTTGTCGGGATTGGGCTGACCATTGTCCTGTTGGGATTTCTTGGGCTTGCCTTGGCGCTGCTTGCGTTCGGGTTTACTTGTATTCTGCTCTCCAGCCGATTCAGGGTGACGTTTCTCACCCTTAGCGACTGACTTGTCACCACCGGATTTTTTCTTCTTTTTCTTCTTCTTTTTATCGAAGCGACTGATGCTGTCCTGAGTCAGCAGATCGCCGAATGGAGAACCCTGCTTGCCGTCTTCGTCGGGCTTGAGACTGTCGGGCTTGACGCCATTCTTGTTCAAAGCGATGATTTCAAAAGCCTGTGCAGCAGTCAGCGTCACAGTATTAACCGGAGAATTGCGCTCGGTCGAATAGGTGATTTCGCGCTTCAGGGCATCGGCTTTGAAGTAGTAATAGGTGGCATCCTTTGTTTCGAGGTGCACATCCTTGGCAGGCAACTGGCGTATTGCTTCAACATAGGCATTCACCTCAAAGTTGATACAGCACTTGAGTTTGGCACATTGTCCGGCAAGATTCTGCGGATTGAGTGAGATGTCCTGAAAACGGGCTGCGCTGGTTGCGACCGAAACAAATCCCGACATCCACGTTGCGCAACACAACGGGCGGCCACAAGGACCGATGCCGCCGATGCGCCCTGCTTCCTGACGGGCACCAATCTGCTTCATCTCGACACGGATCTTGAAGACGTCGGCCAGCACCTTGATGAGTTGACGGAAGTCAACTCGTTCATCAGCAATATAATAGAAAATCGCTTTATTGCCGTCGCCTTGATACTCAACATCGCCAATCTTCATCTTCAAGCCAAGATCCACAGCAATT
This sequence comes from uncultured Prevotellaceae bacterium, assembly GCA_900317835.1. GTDB lineage: Bacteria > Bacteroidota > Bacteroidia > Bacteroidales > Muribaculaceae > Sodaliphilus. The sequence goes on from ONIL01000001.1 coordinate 200,876, forward strand.
TTGCGGGAACGGATCATCGTGTCTTCCTCGCGTGCCTTAGCCAGCTCATAGCGTTCCAAATCAGCCGGTTTTGCCTTGCGGAAAATTCTCAGGAACTCAGTGTCCTTGCGCAGGTTCACACGCTTTATCTGGTTCTTGACCAGACGCCCCATGAGCCCTACCCTGCCGATATCATGCCCCGGGTTTGCCTCAACGGCCACCCAGTCGCCCCGCTTGAGGGGGATGTGGGTGCTGTTGCGGTAGAAGCCTCGACGGGTGTTCTTGAAGAGAACCTCAACAATTTCGTAATCGTTGTCCGGCACATCTTCAAGCCAGTTGGTGCTGGTGAGGTTGCACCTTCCCACGTCGGCACTGCAACAGCCACCACTGCAGGCCCCCGCATCGCACTTGACGCAGGAGTCTTCAGCTTCGGGCAGATTCACTTGAATGGTCTTATTCTCGTCCATCGTGAACACTCACATTATTTAGCGTAGCTCACGGCACGGGTCTCGCGGATAACAGTGATGCGCACCTGTCCAGGATAGGTCATCTCGTCCTGAATCTTCTGAGCGATCTCGTTGGAGAGTTTCTCGGTTTCTTCATCCGAAATCTTATCGGCACCGACAATCACGCGCAGTTCACGACCTGCCTGGATGGCATAGGTCTTGATTACACCAGGATAGGACAGAGCAAGTCGCTCAAGGTCGTTCAGTCGCTTGATATAGGCTTCAACGATCTCACGGCGGGCACCAGGACGGGCACCGCTAATGGCGTCGCACACCTGCACAATGGGAGCATACAGGCTCGTGGCTTCCTCCTCGTCGTGGTGGGCACCAATGGCATTGCAGATGTCGGCTTTCTCCTTATACTTCTCGGCCAACTTCATACCGAGCTGTGCATGCGGCAGTTCGGGCTCGTCATCGGGCACCTTGCCAATATCATGCAACAGACCAGCGCGGCGGGCCTTCTTGGGATTCAGTCCCAACTCGCTTGCCATGATAGCGCACAAGTTAGCCGTCTCACGTGAGTGCTGAAGCAGGTTTTGACCATAGCTGGAACGATATTTCATCTTACCGATCAGGCGGATGAGTTCAGGATGCAGGCCATGGATACCCATATCGATAGCTGTGCGCTTACCGGTCTCGATAACTTCCTCCTCGACTTGGCGGCGAACCTTGGCCACAACCTCCTCGATGCGGGCCGGGTGGATGCGGCCATCACTCACCAGTTGGTGGAGAGCAAGACGGGCAATCTCGCGACGCACAGGATCAAAGCCCGAGAGCACTATGGCCTCGGGGGTATCGTCAACAACAATCTCAACGCCTGTAGCGGCCTCGAGGGCACGAATGTTGCGGCCCTCACGACCGATGATGCGACCCTTGATTTCATCGTTATCGATATGGAAAACTGTCACAGCGTTCTCGACAGCCGTCTCGGTTGCTACACGCTGGATGGTCTCGATGATGATGCGTTTGGCCTCCTTGTTGGCGGTCATCTTGGCATCATCCATGATGTCATTGATATAGCTTGCGGCATTGGTCTTGGCCTCATCTTTGAGTGACTCGATGAGTTTTTCCTTGGCTTCCTCAGCCGACAGGCCACTGACGTGCTCAAGAGTGTCGCGAACGCTCTTCTCGAGCTTGTCAACCTCGTTCTTGCGCTGATCCAGGAGAGCCATCTGGTTGTCCACGTTCACCTTGAGGGTGTCAAGTTCGTTGCTGCGGCGCTTGAGTTCGCCCTGCTGCTGATTGAGTGTCATCTCACGCTGCTTGAGCTTAGCCTCATTAGTCTGGACTTTAGTCAGACGAGCGTTAGCCTCCTTTTCAGCATCACTCTTGATAGACATACCGATTTCCTTGCCTTTCAATACCTCATTGTTCTTGAGCACTTCGGCCTCAAGACGGGCTTTCTCGATAATCTCGTTGGCTTGTGACTTGGCATTCTTTTTAGACAAGTAAAATGCCAATCCACATCCAATTGCCATCGCCAGGATGGCTACAATCACAGTAACTATTATGTTCATTACAATATTATAAAATTATTAAATAAAAACGCGCCACTTGTGACAATGCTCATTGCGCTGGTATCGGGCACAAATCGCAATTGCCTAAAGTGGTGCAGGAACCTAATTCTTCAACAAAAGTACCATCTCCCTTGCAGGGAGACAATTATCAGTCCTCGTTACCCAAAAAGGTTTCGAGACGTTTCTCCAAATCAGTCAGGAAGTCATTGACCTTGCGGTTCTCGCCGTATGCCTCCAGATAGAGACGGGCAAACTGGAAAGCGACTCGCGCCAGCACATCGTCTGAAGTGCTGTTAAAGCGGTTCATCCACTTGCGCCACAGGGTGTTGACAAGTTCTTCCGCTTTGCGATAATTCTCCTCTTCGCCAGGGCTGATGCTCAAAGCGATAGGGTTAGTATCGGCAAGTTCAATCCATATTTTTTCTTTATTATTGTCGGCCATAACGTCAATTGTCGTGTCAAGCGTTCAATTGTTTGATGCACCGGTCAATGTCCCGCACCATTTTGGCTACCTGCTTCTTGTATTGGGCAACCGACTCAGGGTTGCTTGGAACCGAATGAGCGACCCGCAAGAACTCATTGTCGATGCGCAGCTGGCTCAATTCCTTTTCCAACTTCGCAATTTCCAGTTCCTGGCGTTCGATAGTTCGGGCCATCTCTTTATTTTTGTCCTGTAGAACAAGATATCGCTTGCCCAAGGTCTCAACCTTGAGCATCAAGTGTTGCAGTCTATCTTTCAACTCCATTGAAGGCATGGTAACCAATTTTGCGCAAAATTAGTATAATTTTTCTAAAACCGACCTTTTCGGACCGAATAATTTTGAAATTCACCTAAAAAACTGGCAAATGTCCACAAGAAACAGGCAAATCTCGTGGATTAACGCATGATAGAAAGAAAAAAGTCAAAATGTCAAAAATTCCTTCCAAAAATTTGCCATTTCAAAAAATGGTATTACCTTTGCACCGCTATTCGGGGCATTAGCTCATCTGGTAGAGCGCAACACTGGCAGTGTTGAGGTAAGCGGTTCGAGTCCGCTATGCTCCACAACCTACAACTGCTTAATTAGCTATAAAACAGCGAATTAAGCATTTTTTATTTTTGTCAAAATCCAATCCGTTGTCATACTGTTGTCATAAAAACATAATGATGAAAAGCAATGACAACAATGTCATGATAATGGAATGACAAAGTCTTCAGAGAGCTGCTCCCCGACAGATGCCACCGAGATACTAGAAAGGCATAACACGCTCTGACGGACAAGAATTCAACCCTCCCCTTCTCTCTCTTTACCGTATAATTAAGGTGTAATTCTCGGGCCGTTCAAACGAAAACATTTACAAAATTACGCGAAATTACGATTTGTAAAGGATTGAAAAAATCAAATGCTTGATTATCAAGTATTAAAGGGTTGAAAAGGGATTTTTTCCCTTTGTTTCCCTCTCAGGATCCCCCTACCGCCCTGCGGAGCGCTTCTGAAAATCGCTTGATGATAAAACGCTATATGCAGGGCGAATGTACGGTAATTAAGCTCACATGCGTGGACGAATCCGAACGACTGTCTGGTTTCGTCCACACCATCCCTGGAATTATGATATGTGTTAAAGTAGTACAAACGAACGATGTTATCAATGCGACCACTGCCGCTTCGTTGTGGCGGCGGTTGTAGCGTTATATTTTGTAGGCGGTTGATTCAACATCATAAATGCAAACTCTTTGGAATGTCAGAGAGACCCAACAAAGGCCGAAAAGTGCCAAAAAACGCCATTTTCATGTGTGACGTAAAAACATATATATCAACGAGTTATCTTGTGCGATTTCAGACGATTTTTACGATATTTTTCGAGTTGTCAAGCATTCAAAGAAAATTTTGACTGATAATCAGCTATTTACAGGGTTACGGGACGGTAGTCCCGGTCTCTCTCTTGGTACCCCCCATCCGCCCTACGGAGCGCTTCCGAAATCGTGTCTTCATCAAAGCACTATATGCGTGGCGATGGGCGGTACATAGGCTGTCGTGCGTGAGCGAATTCGACACGAAGTATCGGTTTCGACTCATCCATAGAGGCTCCGCTATGACTCTGAGATGCCTTTATTTGTTGGGCAAGATGTTGTAGAAAGGTGCAGAAATTTGGAGCCCTCAAAAACTCCTATATCAGCAAGTTAGCAGATGGAATTATAGGCGATTTTTTAGAAAAATCACCAAAATTCCTATTTTGAAATCTGCTAATAGCTGATATCCAGTCATCTAAAAGGTTTTAAAGGGAAATTTTCCCTTTATTTCCCTCTCGGGATCCCCCTACCGCCCTGCGGAGCGTGCCCAAAATCCATCAGCCACAAAAGCGCTATATGCAGAGCGATGTTCCAGCCATTGAGCGGTAAAATCGCTCATGTGTGACGATGAACCGACACGAAGTATCGGTTTCGATGGCACATATGCCCCTGCTGCTATGGAAAACCGCCATTTTGATATGCTGTGAGATTGAACTAACGATTGGTGATATCAAATGGTGGTCTGTTCTTCTGGCTGGTTTCTGATGCAAAGGCAAAACAGGTGACCTTTCGTGCTTCTCTGATAGCGTGTGAGAAAAATGAGCCGAAATTTTAACATTTGACTCATGATTTTTTGAGTGTCGTAAAAACACCTATATCAGTAAGTTAGTATATAGAATTTCGGACGAGCATTTCTTAAAAGTGAAAATTTTCCGCACCTCGAGAGGTGACTTTGGCTGATAATCAGCCAATTAAAGGGTTGAAAAAGGGAAAATTTTCCATTCTTTCCCTCTTGGGAGCCCCCGACTGCCCTGCGAAACGTGTTGGAAACTCACTTTCAAAAAAGCGCTATATGCAGGGCGATTTTGGCATTGTGCGGTGATGATGATGACGTGCGTGAGCGCATCCGACACGCAGTATCGGTTGCGCTTATGCTCGTCAATACCGATGCTTTCTGTGCGACAACATCGTGCCTTGAACTTGTTCCAGGCTTGATGTTGTGCTCTGGCGATGGCGACGGGCGGTGAAGCGCAGGCAAGGGAGCGCAGAATGGCGACAGAGGCTGGAGTGTGCCCAAGGCTCACAGCACCGATACCCCT
>ONIL01000031.1 GCA_900317835.1 uncultured Prevotellaceae bacterium
TAAGGCCGCTGCCGAGGCTGAGGCTGCCAAGGCTGCTCAGGAGGCCGCTGCTGCCGAGGCTCCCGCTGAGGAGGCACCTGCCGCTGAAGCACCCGCCGAAGAGGCTGCTCCCGAGGCATAAAAAGAACCCGTTCTTTTTAAAACCAACAAGTTACTGGTTCCCACCCGTCACAGGGTTGAGAACCAGTAATTTTTTCATAATACCCAAAGTATCAAAACTCTATTCCCAGCTTGATGACGCTAAGAAGCCCATGAGAGCCTCTTTATTCTCTATCGGTGTTGTTGTGGGACGTCCCAGGTCTGCTCTTGCTCCTTTTTTCACCTTAATCTCCAGAAGAAGCGGTGCTTCTTTTTGAGTAAGATAGTCCAATTGGCAGATTAAATCAGGTTCATTATCCACAGTCTTCACGGTCTTGTAGCCAAATGCTCTTGCTACTGACGGGATATCCACCTGATGCCCCACAGTTGGCTGCCCGCCCACTGAATCATGGGCGCCATTGTTAAATACTATGTGATAGAAATTAGACGGGCACATCGAACCAACGATGGCCATATTTCCCGCATGCATGATTGTAGCGCCATCACCATCAAAGCAATACACGTTCCTTTCCGGTTTATTTAAGGCAATGCCCAGAGCAATCTGTGAGGCGTGCCCCATTGAACCAACCGTGAGGAAATCCTGATGATGACCATGATTCATCGCGGTGCGGTATTCAAACAGTTCCCGGCTTATCATACCAGTGGTTGAAACGATCACATCCCGGCTAGAGACTCTTTCTGCCACTAAATCTATGGCCCTCTCGCGCGACAAGGATAAAGATGAATCTGTTGAAGACTTAAGCTTATAGGCATCAAACGTTCCTTTCCTTACAACAAGGGCATAGGCCTCTTTAGACTCATGCATGTGAGCGACAGCTCGCTCAATCTGTCCAGCCAATTGTGACTCGTCATCAGTAAGTATCTCATGCTTAATTCCCATCGTTTCGAGTAGCGGCAATGTTACAAGCCCTTGCTTGCGGTGTTGCGGCTCGTCCTTCACACCAGGTTCTCCACGCCATCCGATGACCAAGAGCACGGGGATATTATACACAAGTTTATCAGTCAAAGACATCAACGGGTTAACGGTGTTGCCAAGACCTGAATTCTGCATATAGACAACAGGTATTTTCCCAGTCGCTAAATGATAACCGGCAGCCAGTCCCACAGCCCCACCTTCATTGGCAGCAATGATGTGCTGTTTATCAGGCAAGTTATCAGTGATATAAGCGCATAGATTCTTCAGCAAAGAATCGGGGACTCCAGTATAGAAGTCGATGTGACGATTCTTCAATTCATCAAAAAACCGCTTAGGAGAAATCATATCAGTCTTGCAATTATTTAGTCCCTGGAATCAACTCAAGTATCTGCTTGATAGGCATGCACAAGTCGTTTGCCTCAAATGAACGGCCATTGGTCAAAATGCTCTCGGCACACCGGACCATAGCAGGATAAGCCGCTCGCAACAGATGATTAGCATAAATCACAACGTTTACGCCCCATTCGGCCAATTCATTCTCAGTAATATGATTATAGGTTGTAGGAACAACAACGAGAGGGATATTGGGTTCTTTCTCACGGAAACGCAGACAGAACTCCTTAATATCTTCACCCGAACGTTGCTTGCTGTGAATCATGATTCCATCGGCACCCGCTTCAACATAAGCGAGGCAACGCTCAAGCGCGTCATCTACCGATTTGCCGGCAATCAGGCTTTCACAACGGGCAATAATCATAAAGTCCGACGTGATTTGAGCTTGTTTGCCTGCTCTGATTTTAGCCGAAAAGCCCTCGATACTGTCTTGGGTCTGGATGGCATCGGTTCCAAACAGGGAATTCTTCTTTAATCCCACCTTATCCTCAATGATAATAGCAGACACGCCAAGGCGCTCCAGTGTCCTCACAGTGAACACAAAATGCTCGGGTTTGCCACCCGTATCACCATCGTAAATCACCGGTTTGGTCGTCACTTCCAGCGCATCGTTCAAATCATGCAGCCTCGTCGTCAAGTCAACCGCTTCGATATCCGGTTTCCCCTTGCTTGTTGAATCGGTAAGAGAACTGGCCCACATACCGTCAAACTCACGTTTCATGTTGTTGACTGTCACCGATGTATTCTCAATGATCAAGCCAGTCAGACCATTATGTGACTCACAGATGCGGACAATCTTCTTTGCATTAATGAGACGACGCAATCGTTTTAGACGCACATCAGGCGTTGTTCCAATCTCCTTGAGACGCTCATTGAGCATGGTGGAAGAAATGCCTTTGGTATAAGGCACGTCAATCACCTTTCCGCCCCACTCCGCCAACTTCTCGATCACCTGTTGACGTGTTTTAGCTTGTACGCCATCTTTCCAGTCATCACCATGTACCACATAGTCGGGGCGCACTTTTTCCAGATTAGGACGATAATCAAGGGTTGTTTGAGGAATAACTTCTTCGACTCCTTTCAAATTGCTCACGACCAGTGAACGCTGCTCATAATTGAGATAAGGCAGGCGCTTGTAACTGGCAATGGCTTCATCAGTCAACACACCGACAATCACTCGGCCATACTTAGATGCCTCATGCAGGATGTTGAGGTGTCCCGGATGGATAATGTCAGCACTCATGCCGACGTAAACGATTTTCTTCTCTTTATCAACAGTAGCCATTATTCTTGTTTTTTATTATTCTCTTATTGATTGTACTGCGTTAGTGATCACATCCATGTCAATCACCATCGGTGAATTTTTGGCTCGCTCAAGATTAATTCCGTTGATCACAACGATATCATCAAAATCTCTGTCATCGTCAAACCCTAATCCAATTGTATTGATATAGGATTTCATCGCTAAAAAGGGATTTGTGCCAATGTTGAGCAATTGACGCAACATATACATTTTTTCTACGTACTGATCAAAATCGCGGCCTCTGAATAATTCAATACTCCCCTCAAGATAATACTTTAGAAAAAATGGAAATGTCAATGCTACAGCATGACCATGCGGATATCCATATTTGGAAGTCAAGGTGTAGGACAATGCGTGTGGCACGGTTGTACGCGTAATGTTAATCGCCTTTCCTGCCTCATTGGCAGCGGCCAACATCATGGCCCGTTCTTCAGGCAAGAGGTCCTCTTTACCAAGGAGCGGATATATCGTTTTAATAGCCGATACAGCAAATTCATCAGACTCGGCCGTCGCATTGATGTTCCAAAATGCTTCTATAGCTTGAGCCAAAGCGTCAAACCCGGTACAAGAAGTCAAGTACCTGCTATTATTGTAAGTAAAAGGCGGATACAATATGACCAACTCGGGTAGCATTGAGGGGGCACTGATGGAATGCTTTACCCCGTCAATATAACATACAGCAAATTGAGTGGATTCTGCTCCTGTGCCTGCAGTTGTAGGAATGGCAAGTAAAGGGGCTTCAATTGAAGAATAATAGCGGACAAGCTTTGCCATATCCATTACGCTACCACCACCAACAGCAACAAACATATCTGGTTTAAAACGACCACATAAAGCGACACCGCGATCAACATCCTCTTTCTTTGGGTTCTCAGTAAAATCTTCAAACTCAACCGTTTCAATAACATCAGTGAATTCGTTGACCAAATACTTTGCCCCACAAGACTGATATGATCTGTGACCATGAAGCAGAAGCAATCGGCTTGCATTCTTCATTACAGATGAGAATACATTCCTGAAATCTTCTTTATCTTTACAAAACTCTATCAGTTGATGTTTCATCTCGCTTTATTATAGCCCAAAAACAAAATAGATTATTCAAATCCACATTCAATGACATTAGTCATAAAATTCTAATCTTTCAACGTGATGATACACATGGTCCAAGTCCGGAGGCAACTTCATGTAATCCCCATAAAGACTTTGAAGAACGGAATGACTGTTACCTGGAACCATTACCTCAATACCTTCAAACACATGAGTCGATAACGGGAAAATGTCACTCCTGTCATGCACTTTATGAAAAGGAATACCATAATCAAAAGTTATTTTCCTGCAGTTCAAGACCTTACTCACCAATCTCAGGAATGGAAACGAGATGTGCCTATTGAACCATGTTAACACTCTGATCTTGCGCATTGCAGAATCACTGCCATTGCTCTTACGAAATATCGTATAGGCATAACTCTGAAGGCGCCATCGTTGAGTGTTAGGGCAAATGGTATCAAACGGGAAGATATCAATAAAGATGCCTCTTTCCTTGAAAACTCTGTCATAAGAGCCTTCATCCAGGAATGAACGCTTATCCCTCAACTTGGCAAAGAGATAAAAATAATTCTTATCGGTATCGTTAGTTTGTAATGCAATGTGTTCAGGCAATTCTTGAGGAAGGACATTCAATAAGCGAAAATAATCCTTGCGCATCAGGCCGACATCCAAATCGTCATCCCATGGAATAAACCCATCATGACGAATGGCGCCCAGCAACGTACCCCAATACAGGAAATACGGAATTCCGTATTTCCTGCAAATGCGATCAAGTTCCTTGAGCATGTCCAACATGACCAGTTGCTGGCGACGCAGGGGTGAACCCTCAGGGTTGAATCGGGCCTTGAGCTCAGTTGCATTAAAGTGTGTCCCGGGTTGCATACCTAGATCAAATCTCAGATAATTAGTGATGCAAAAGTACGAAAAAAATCGTTTAATTCGCACACCTGTTATTATTTTTAGTGAAAGCATCTGTGATAAGGGAAAAAACACTAATTTTGCACAGAACAATCATTCGATTTACATGGATAGAATAATTAAGGCTTAAAGTAATGAAAGAGATATATTTTGCTGGAGGATGCTTTTGGGGAACAGAGCATTATTTCAAACTTGTGAATGGGGTTATTGAGACCCAAGTGGGCTATGCCAACGGGCATACCGAGAACCCGACCTATCAGGACGTGTGCACCGACAAGACCGGCTTTGCCGAGACTGTTCACATCGTGTATGACCCCGAAGTCATCTCGCTCGAGTTCCTGACCGAGATGTATTTCAAGGCCATTGACCCCACCAGCGTCAACCAACAGGGGCATGACAAGGGCACACAGTACCGCACGGGCATCTACTATACCGACGAGGAGGATGTGCCAACGCTAAAGGCCGTGTATGACCGTGTGCAGGCCGAGGTAAAGCGCCGTCTGGCTGTGGAACTGCTGCCGCTCAAGAACTTCTACACTGCTGAGGATTATCATCAAGACTATCTCGACAAGAACCCCGACGGCTATTGTCACTTGCCATTGGAACTGTTTGAGATGGCCAAACGTGCTAACCGATAACCTTGGGGGTAACTGTGAATAACTTTTGGCAACGCTTCATGAGGCAATGGAGGCAATGGAGTGACCGACCCCAATTCTGGGAGACGGTGCCCTTTGTCATCATGGGGCTACTGGCCTTGACCCTGATGGTTAAAGGGTGCCAGGGCATCTGCTACCACAGCACTGCCGAATACCGCATCCACCGACTGGGCTATCCCATCGACCAGGCCCGTGCCCTTGCCGCTGTGTTGAGCGACGTGCAGGCCGACTCGCTCATTGCCCGCAGCGAGCACGACACCATCGCATACCCACTGCTGAGCGAGCGCTACTTCATCGCCGAGAATTTCGATCGGTATCTCGCCTACCACAAGGTGGCCACGACAGGAACAGCACTCAACAATATCGTTGCCATCGTCAATGTGGGGGGCGACCTTGACTGGGATTCAAGCGCGGCACCCTGCGACATCAGCAAGGGAAAACTGATGCTGGTCAATGGGCGCCATTACCTTGACGAGCAATACAAGCCCGACAGCTTGATGGCGTTCCAAAGAACGTGCTGCTATGAGGACCAAAGAGCGCTCAGTGCTGTGGTTCAGGAATTCGTGATCATGCAGCAAGAATGCAAGAAACAGACCGATGCCCAGTTGATGGTCAACTCGGCCTATCGCTCCTACCAGCAACAAATAGGAACCTACAAGCGCAACGAGAAGGGATATGCCGCCCGGCCAGGAAGCAGCGAGCACCAGACAGGCCTTGCCATCGACGTCACGTCGCTGCAGCACCCCATGAGATGGTCGTTCGACACATCCAAGGAGGGCGTGTGGATGAGGGAAAACTGCCACAAGTACGGTTTCATCCTGCGTTACCCCAAGAAACAGTCACAGATCTTTGGTTTCGCCTACGAGCCGTGGCACCTGCGCTATGTGGGCAAGGATGTAGCTCAACGCATCCACGACGAAGACATCACCTTCGACGAATACTACGCTTACTACATCGAAAATCCTCAAGCTAAGACGCTAAAGCGCTAAGATTTTTCAAGGAATATTATTTAACTTCACGTCATAGCCCGATTTACCAGCGGTAACAGAGAATGTGCCTCGCAGACCGTGACGACTACCCATGGCAGCGGTAACCATGCCCATGGTCATGCGCAGGTTGACCTCAACACAGGGATTCAAAGCGATATTGCCCATATCATCGCGATAAAGCATCATGTCAACACCCAACGGCCCATTGTAATGCGGCGCGATAAGGTCATCTATCGCCATAAGCACTTGACCAATTACTGAGTCAAGATCGGGATACATGCCAAGTAGCAACTCGTGCAGTTCCTCCATTGGGGCTACCCTACCCGTTCCGAACTGGCTATGGAAGTCGCTGTCAAAGACCGAATAGCCCATGAACATCGTATGGCCGTCACGGAACTTGCATTCGATGGCAAAGTCCTGCACCCTATCCAATCCCACCTCGCACAAAAGTGAGCCTTGACGGTTCAAGGCACCTTCTATCCAGCGTGGCACATGGTTGTCGCCAGTCGGGTCGATAACGCGATAGATACCTTTTCCGCTGCCTGACCACGGCATCTTGAGATAACAACCAGGGTGGCTGTGCATGAAAGCAGTCACATCGTCAACAGTGCCCAATTCCACGGGGCAAGGCGAGAAAGCCTCATCCAAGGCCTGATGAATAGCAATACTGGTGCGGCGATGGGACAAGCGACGGATCCAATCCAGCTGGTCATCGGAGGGAAGATAGTCGGGCGAAACGCCCGCTTGCAACAACTGGTGTCGCAATGTGGCATCCCATCCCCACGGATCGATACGGCAGGGGCCCAATTCAGCGATTTTGCTGATGGGGACGGGTGTCATGTCAAGATGATGGTCATGGAGCCAGCGGTGGTCCTCGTCAATCGGGCAATCGTCAGGAATGGCTATGTAGGAGGCAGCGGGTGCCACCCAGGCAGGCAGCAACCGCAGGTCATGACGGAACTGGCGTGCAAATGGCGGTGCGGTGTAGTTGTGCGCCCCATGCGCCAGTGCCAGATCATGCTCCGGATTGAAAAGATAAACGTCTTTCATCTAAATGCAAAGGTAGCAATCTTTCGGCTGACAAATGTAAAAAGATTAGACTCTTTTATATAAAAAACAGTCAATCAGTGATTATTATGGAAAAACAAATTGTGTGAAGCAATAAAATGCATTAACTTTGGGCCAATCAAAACCACTAACCACTAATACGATACTAATCATGAAACTTTACAACATTTCCCAACGAGCAGCCCTGCTCAGCGTGTTAACAACAATGCTGGCTTTTAACAGTGCCAATGCACAGATTCCCACTGATTCCATCGTCGCCGACTTCAACGAGTTTGTCAGACTGCTGGAAGAGACACACCCCGACCCGTACACCAACTATGGCGGTAAACCCTTCTTCCGTTTGGAAGCCATGGATACGCGATTCGGTCTAATCGAGGATTCGGTAACCAGCTCTGATGAACTAGCACGCCGCATCACAAAATTCCTGGCACCTCTAGAGGACGGCCACACCAATATTGACATGGGATTCTCTTCATTTTTTGAAGAAAGGGAACCCGAGATGGGGGCTCCCATCGATTTCCGGCCCATAAGTGACGGTGTTGTCATCAACTCCATCACGTCTGAATATAAGGACCTTTTAGGCAGTCGGTTAATCGCCATCGAGGGCATTCCCCTTAAAGAAATTTGCACAAATTTAGCAGAATATCGTACTGCCGAGAACGAAATTGGTCGCATTAACCTCTTCTGTTTTATAAACGGTCTCTCACCAAACGAATTGAGAAAAGCGATCCCCGACATGCGCCAGGATTCCATCACGTTCCAGCTCCAGACCCCCGAGGGCAAACAAATGAATCTGACTCTTCCTCTGATTGATAAATATGGTTCTGGTTCTAATATCGAGTTATCCAGTGTTGAACTAACTAAACCATTCCCCAGCCAAGGGAATCTGTCCTACCTGTTTGTTGATGACAAGAAGAACACGATGTACTTCCGCTCAAGTCAGATCATATCCCGTGATGCGCTGGAAATAATGATCAATCGCGGCATGGACGTCGGTCAGTATCTCAAGAGGACATACATGCAATTTAACGAAGATGACATGCCTAACGATGTGAATAAGGCCTTGGCCAAGATTCCGTCATTCAGTGATGAATTTGGAAAAATGCTACAGGTAATGAAGAAGAGCAAGAGCAAAAACCTGATTATCGACCTACGAGGCAACAGCGGTGGCTTCACGCCCATTACCCTTCCCACACTATACCAGTTGTGGGGCGACAAATACCTCGAAGAGGCTCCACGATTTGGCATCAAGTTCATTCAGTTATTCTCCCCCTTGTACATGAAAAAGATGAACATCACTATGGAACAATTAAATGCCGAGATGCAAGACTATGGGTTCATCTTGGGCGATTATATCGCTACTAGCGAAGGTGACTATAGTCCCGAAGAAATCACTGATGAGTACCGCGACAGGATGATTGAGGAAATGACAAGCAGTGTCAAGGATAAACTCATGGCACAACATGGCAAACCCGTCTATACGCCCGAGCACGTGTATGTATTAATCAATCCAACCACATACAGTGCTGCATTCCACTACGCGTTTTTCCTGTGGAAAATGGGAGCAACGATTGTAGGCCTGCCCAGCAAGCAAGCGCCAAACACCTACATGGAAGCGACTCCGTTTGAGCTACCGCGCACCAATTTGAAAGGCAATATTTCTAATTCACTGCAGCTGTTCATGCCAAATGATGACCCTCGCGCCCATCAGTTCACACCCGATCTGATGCCAACCTACGAAGACTACAAGCATTACAACTTTGACATGAACACCGAACTCCTGTTCTTACTCGACTATATCAAGAACCAAGAGTAAAACGACTACACTACACAAATAAGGAGGCAACCATACTTATTCTGGTTGCCTCCTTGATTTGTTGTTGGGTGTCTTTATTTGACGTTGATGTTGACGGTGGATTTCAGGCCGGTGGCGGGGTCCTTGACGGAGAGAGTCATTACGCCTGGCTTTTTACCGGCTTGGCAAACGACTACCAGTTGGCCGTGGAAAAGGCTCATCTGCGGCTGGGTGAAAGGCTCCAGCGAGGTGGCATCGCCATTGCAGGCAGCCTTGTAGGTACCCGCGCCTGTCACACTGAATTCAAGTCTGTTGGCGGCATCGGGACACAGGGTGCCGTTCTTATCGACGAGGCTCACGGTGATATAGGCCAGGTCGTTACCATCGGCAGCGATGGTCTTGCGCTCGGGTTCGAGCAACAGGCGCTTGGGTTTGCCAGCAGTGCGGACAATCTTCTGCCCGGCCTTGTTGCCGTTTTCGTCATAGACAACCACTTTTAACTCACCGGGCTGATAGATAACATCACGCCAACGCAGGCGGTAGCGGTCCAAGCGGGTAGTATCGTTCTTCGTGATACGGCCCTGGCTCTTGCCGTTGACAAAGAGTTCGGCACTGGGATAATCGGTATAGCAATAAACGGGAGTCACTTTACCCTTGCGGTCGGGCCATGTCCAGTGCGGCAACAGGTGGATGGTGTGCTCATTTTTGTTCCAGTGGCTGCGATAGAGGTAGTAACGGTCCTTGGGCAGGCCAGCGAGGTCGCAGATGCCGAAATAGCTGCTGCGCGAGGGCCAATACTCATCGTAGGGCGTCGGTTCGCCCAGATAGTCGTAGCCTGTCCACACAAACTCACCCACGGTCCAATCGAAGTCGTCCTGCATTTTCCAGTCATCGTCGGGCAGGTTGCTCCACCAGCAGTGTTCAACGTCATAACCCGAGCACTGGCCGTCGGGCCAAGCCTTATTGGTGGCGATAGTATCAGGGAAGCGGTAATGGCCGCGCGTGCTCACGGTCGATGCCGTTTCGCTGCCCAGAATATAGCCCTGAGGCAGGCGCTCAATCATCTCTTCATACTTGTGGAGGCGATAGTTGTAGCCCGGCACATCGGCCACCTGAGCGAAGCCGCACCAGATGGCGCCATCGGCCTGGTCCATGCCGCAGGTCACCATGCGCGAGGGATCATACTGGTGACACAAGGCAATCAGGTCCTTGTAGCGCTTCACGCCCTCGGGTTTCCACTGCTCGGGGATCTCGTTGCCCACGCTCCACATGATGATGCTGGGGTGGTTGCGGTGGTTGAGCACCAGGTTGCGGATGTCCTGCTGCCACCACTCGTCCCAATAACTACCGTAGCCATTGCGCACCTTGGGCTCCTTCCAGCCGTCAAAGCTCTCGGCCATGACCATCATGCCCAGGCTGTCGCAAACCTCCATCTGCATCGTTGAGGGCATGTTGTGGCTCGTGCGGATGGCATCGGCTCCCATCTCTTTCATCATCTTGATTTGGCGGATGAGGGCCGTCTTATTGACAGCTGCTCCCAGCGGGCCCAAGTCATGGTGCAGGCACACGCCCTTGATGCTGCGGCGCACACCATTGAGTTGGAAACCGCCCTCCTTACTGAACGAGACGGTGCGGATGCCCACCTTTTGGGCTTGACGATCCACCTCGATGCCCTTGTGCAGCAGCGTGGCGGTCACGGTGTAGAGGTATGGGCTCTCGGGCGACCACAGCGAGGGAACATAGACCACTAAACGGGTCGCGAAGTGCCCCATGCCGTCGGGACGTGTCTTGGTGCTAGCTACCAAGTCGCCATGGGCATCAGCGAGCGTGATTTCCAATTCGAGTGTATTGTCGTTAACGGTAGCAGCATCCAGTTGATGCTCTACCCGCAATGCAGCTTTTTCGCCCTCAATGTTGAGCGTGCGCACATACAAGCCCCACGTGTCGAGTGCCGCATCCTTCTCGCGCGACATCACCAGCTTGACGGGGCGGTAAATGCCGCCACCGGGATACCAGCGGTTGCTCTCCTCTTTATTTTCGAGCGACACTTCCAAGGTGTTGGGCGTTCCATCGTTCTCAAGATTGGAAATATCAACAATAAAGGCGTTGTAGCCATAGGCCCAATGGCCCACCTCACGACCATTGACATAGACATGGGCATCTGCCATCGCTCCGTCAAACACGAGTTCGGCATGCTTGTACTCCTTAGGCACGGTGAAGGTGGTCTTGTAGTAGCCCTTGCCTATCCAGGGCAGCGCGCCGGAGCGGCCCGACTTCTCAGTGGCGACGTCCTCGCCATTTTCCTTGATGGCAACGACCTGCAGGTCCCACTTCTTGTCAAACGGGCCGCTGATGGCCCAATCGTGGGGCACAGTCACCTCTTCCCAATTGATTTGGTCACGAGAGAATTGCCAGCCGTCGGCCAGGGTCACTTCCACATGGCTCTGAGCCATGGATGCCATGGCTACGGCCCATACCATTAAGGTCATTATTATCCTGTTCATTATCTTGAATTATTGCATGTTTTTCAGTTCATTGTTAATTGACTCGATATAGCCGAGCAACTCGTCACGGCCACGGGCATCCTCGCTCGAGGTCATGAACACGGGAGGGAGTTCCTCCCAGGTCTTGAGCAACTCCTTCTTGTACTCCCCAACGGCGGCAGGGCCAGCAACCTTGCCCAATTTGTCCATCTTGGTAAACACGATCGAAAAAGGCACACCGTTCTCGCCCAGCCATTGCATGAACTCGAGGTCAATCTTCTGAGGCTTGATGCGGCTATCGACGAGGACAAAGAGGTTGGTCATCTGCTCGCGGCCCAGGACATAACCTTGTATCATGCGCCAGAGCTTATCACGGTCTTCCTTGCTGCGCTTGGCATAGCCATAGCCAGGCAGGTCGACGATGTACCACTCGCCGTTGATGAGGAAATGATTGATGAGCATCGTTTTGCCTGGTGTAGCGCTGGTCTTGGCCAGGGTCTTGCGGCCTGTGAGCATATTGATGAGCGATGACTTGCCCACATTGCTGCGCCCGATGAAGGCATACTCAGGCAGACGTGAGTCGGGACACTTGCGGTAATCGCTGTTACTGATCTGGAATTCGGCTGATTTGATATTCATAGTTGTTGAACTATATGGTTTCTAAATAAAAGGAGACAGGCCTGAAGCCGTCATTGCACGATATCATCGCCGACTGGGGGTTTTGCATCCAGCCGTCATAGAAATTGCCCTCGCCACGCGCTAGCGCCTCGACAAAAGATCTCATCGATTCCCATGCGCTCTCGCAAAGCCCCTCGGGGCGACATGCGTTATATGAGATGAACGTCTGTCCCATCTTCACGTCACAAGCGTGTTCAATAGGATTCTCGTAGCGCGCCATGAGGTCACGATAAACCGTCTGCCGCATGGCGGTGATGCGCACAGGAATCAACGTTGTCCCATCTTTCATATTTTCATTCATGAGCGCAAAGTTACAAAAAAAAACTATCGGGTCGAAATTCCATGACTGGAAATCTCGACCCGATGTTTTATCGCCTTGTAATGTGCTCAGTCAGCACATCAAAAGCTAAATTTGTTCCAAAAAGGCCTCTAAATTACTTCTTGAGAACCTTTCTTGCAGAACCGTCACTCATCTTAACGATGTTGAGACCCTGCTGCATGCCCTGCTGCTGACGACCCATGATGTCATAGTAGCCAACGGGAACGGCATCCTTGTCAGCGAGCTGCTCGGTCACAGCATCAACCTCACCCTGATCGAAGGTATAATCGAGGTAAGCACCGGGGAACTCAAAGCGAACAACAGCCCTGCGGCCCTTAACACCAGTGGGCAGAGGCTCAGCTACAACTCGAGCGTTTACCAGACCTGAGAACTCACCATTCTCCATTTCGTCGGTCAGCTCAATGCTCAACCAATCGGGAACCTCCTCATCGTCACAGGAAATGTACCAAGCGTCATCAGCACTGGGAGTATATGACCAGAACTCGATGCTGCGGCAAGTGTGTGAACCGAAGATCTTCTCCATCAAACCACCCTGATCGGGGAACTTGTAGTAACCATCCTCAGCATTGTAGTTGAAGGTCAGGTAGGGCAGCTCAGTGCTCAGGAAGATGGTGAAACCAGTCTTCATGGCGCCACTTGTGAAGAAGTTATTCAAACCAGCCCATACATAGTGGTCAAGGTTACCATCCTCATCAGTAATACCATACTTGAGGTAAGCCAGCTCACCGAAGCCCTCATCAACCATGTCATCACTGCAGATCAGAGCAGAGAAGTCGGTCAGATTCTCCATCTCAGGAGCGTTGTAACCATCGATAACCACGAGGATCGGGCAGTCAATAGTCGGAGTCACGTCATACTCCAGACCATCCTCCTCACCAAAGAGGGTGAAGAAAATCAGGTCACCTGTCTCGTCAGCGGTGCGCGGGGTCAGGCTTGCACGACCCATAGCGATCAATTCACCGGGCTCCTCGGGAAGAACAGCCTCGTCTTCGTCCATGTAGGCGGGAATCTCATCCAGCTTGTAAACCTTGCAGTACATGTCAACATCAGCAGCTACTTCAAGAACACCGCAGTCAACAACAATCTGGTTCAGCAGATAGGGATGATCAGGCTTCTCAAAGGCTTGAGCGATACCGTCGATGAGAGCGCCATTGTTGGTACCAGCATTCTTACCGAACCACCAGCCGTTCTCATTCCTGCCGTAGGGCTTAGCACCGCTATAATAGGTCATGGGATAGTACTCGGTACCATTGCGGCCACCGTAGCAGAAGGTCTTACTGGACTTCAAGATGTCAATATCCCAAATCTCCATGGTGCTGGGCACAGCAAGGATATTTGCGCAATGCTCGGCAGTGGGCTTGGGATTAGCTGAAGTACCACCCATCTCATAACCATGGATATTGAAGAAATTGTAAGTACCATCGGGCTCAACTACATAAAGGAAGGGCACCGAGTCGGTCTCATAACCATACTGCATGGTGAGATCCTGTCCGGGGAAGGTCTCCCAAATCTGCACCTGGTCTGAACCGTCCTCAGTAGGAGCCCAGTACTGAACATCCCACTCGAAGATAGCACCATCACTCTGGCCAACGGCATAACCGTTAAAGGTGTAGTCACCGTAGGGCTTTACAGCGATGTAGGGAGCATAGTACATACCTGCGTAAGCACCCTCTTCAACAACAACAGCAGCGGCAAAAGCACCAGCAGGACGACGATACCAAACGTCAATGTTAGGCGCCTTCTTGGGGGCCTGGACAACGGGAGTACCAGGAGTGCGCATCTCCTTAACCTCCATCTTAGCCTGGGGCTTCATCAATTGCATCTGAGGCTTTGCAGGCACTTTAGCAGTTTCTGAGCGCTTCATTTGCGCATTAGCAGACGTCACCATCAGTGCGGCTGCAGCAATAAGTAAAATCTTTTTCATAAAATGGATTAATAAAATATGTTAATAAAAAATTTGTGAATTCAGTGTTTTAAAAACCAACAATCGGGGCTTGCCGAGGCAAAGCCCCGATTGTCATTAAATCACATGATGATTATCAGTTAGAGTCTCCACAACATGTAGTTGGAAGCATTAGAGCTGTCGGT
Organism: uncultured Prevotellaceae bacterium; assembly: GCA_900317835.1. Taxonomy (GTDB): domain Bacteria; phylum Bacteroidota; class Bacteroidia; order Bacteroidales; family Muribaculaceae; genus Sodaliphilus. Next base: position 14,774 of record ONIL01000031.1, read on the forward strand.
CAACTTCATGTCAACAGGAGCAAGCAATGAACCTGCCGACAAGGTGAACGTTGTTCGGGAAATCGTCTCCATGATGCTCAACATTGACGGGCAACGATCAGCATAAATCGCACTGGCGGCATCACCCTCACCCGTGTAGCTGAACTTCACCTGGTTGTCGTTGACAGCCTCGGCAGTCATGTAGAACGTCGGGTGGAAGGTGTTCTTACCGCTCACGCAGGCAAAGTCCACCGTATAGACATTGAGGTTGCTGTTAAAGGTTACCTGAATTGACGAGAGCTTGCGCTTGCTGTAGTTATTCAATTCAGTCCTCAACGACTGCACTTGCTCCTTGAAGACGCCACCAAACTGAGTCGTGTCACATTTCCAAATGAAGGAGGGAATGAGGATGACATCGCTAAGGTCGCCGGCAGTAATCGTCGTCTCGTTATCATCGCGGCACAGGAGAGAACCGTCAGCCTGACGGATGAAGCTCTGGATCGTGTAACCATCGATGGTCAACGGGTTCATGAATGACAGACCGTCATGAGTGATAATCACATTGTGGGTCTCGGAGGTCGAGATCTCGTCATCACCCTCACGGAACATCTTCAAGATGCTGGTTGCACCATCCTTGACGATCCAGCGGATGCCGTTGGGCAGGTTGATGTACACCTGAGGAATCTTGGCATTGAAGAAGGAGTCGGCCATAGCAACAACCTCGTTCATATACACCTCGTCATCAACACCGGCGTCAACGCGAGTCATGATCATGTCGATACCGTACTTCTTACCCGTGATATAAAGGGTATCATTAGAGTACTTCATCAGATCGAACTCATAGTCGCCCTCATGACCGTAACCAGTCTCATCAATATCCTCCTCACTCATGCTGGGGATATCCTCAGGCGAAGCGAAGACGTGGAAATACTTGTTGTAGCTGTTTAATGAGAGCACGGGGCCATTGTCGGTAATCACATCCCACAGGGAGGTCAGGCTTCCGTAGGTGGGGACCTTCAAGGACTCACCCTCGACATAGCCGATCCACTCGTTCTTACCCGAGATGGTCACCGAACCATCCTTGCGGAACGTCATCAGATAGACGTAACCAGGCTCGTCACCGTTGGCATAATACTCCATCTGCCACTTGCCGCCATTGCTGGTGAGAATGTCAATGTACTCATTTTTGGCCTTATCCAGACGTGCCACTGCATCCTCATCAAAGATCTCGTCAATCTCGTTCTTGCACGAGCTCAGTGAAAGCGTGCTCAAGGCAACGAGCGACAAAAGAGAAATATTTAAAAACTTCTTCATTTTCTTTTCATCGTAATTAAAGGTGAAACTCCTCATTATTGAATCTCGGTAACCTGCTTGCGCAAGTCATTGATGTCATAAGCCACCCTACCGTCTTCAGTAAACTGACGTCTCTGGACTTCCTGACGCAGCTCGTCCAAATCGACATTCCAAGCGGTCTTGAGCCACTCACGTGCAATCTGAACCTTTTGGAGAATAGCCTCGACGCCATCGATGCCGTCCTTATCCTCAACATCATAGACAATGATGCGTTCGCCAGTTGCGGGATCGGTGTTGTAGCGCCAGTACTTGTGCACGGTACCATCCTCATCGGTCACGGTGTAAACCTCGAAGTCATAGATATAGACGGGATCCTTGGTCACATCGTTATTGGGATAGTAGTAGTAGCAGAAGAACTCGCTAGTCACGTCGTCCTCGTCACCACTGGTCCAGCCACGGCTGGCCAGATCAAGAATGTAATTCCACTCATCATCGTTGAGAACGATGTAGTTGGCGATAGTCTCGGCAAAGTCCTCACGGAACTCACTCGACGCATAAGTCGTCACGAAGCCAAGAGAAGCCACCTGACCGACGCTGCGATCCTGCCAGTTGTTGCTGTCGTAGTGACCAATCGAAATGGTGTTGAACTCATTGGGATAGGTCTTGGTCTGGTGCAGAATGTGAGCGAACTCATGGTGCATCGTCTTGAAGTAGTACTCATTCATCATGTAGGGATTGTTGATGAATCGGCTGAGCTCATTCACCTTGAAGAGCGACACCTTGATACCACCCTCAGCAAGACCGACGATCTCGGTACCCGAGGTGGGGTTGTAGGCGGGAGAACCAACCAAGAGAATGATGCGGGGACCATAAAGCTTGAGGAAGTCCTCACCAGCTACCTTGTCATACACATCGAACCACAAGTACTTGCACAGTACTGCCAGGTCGATCGAGTTCTCATAGGTTGCAGGCACCAGGTTATAATTCATGTTGGTGCTGATGTCCGGCATCTTATACAAGAACGTCAAGTTGTACTTGTCAAGATAGTTCTGTTTGAGGAACTTATCAAGCTGATAAGTATAGGATGAGGGATCGAGAGTCTCATCAACATCAGGGAAGATGGTTGGTCCCAACTTATCCTCACTGCACGAGGAGAGCGACATTGCCGCTACTGCCACGAGTAGTAATGCAGAAATATAATATTGAATCTTTTTCATAATCATTTAATGTGATGAGAGTTAATCTGAAACACGTACATTATCATTGCGGCTGCTTGCGACATAGGCGCCCTCAGCCTTGTTAGTAGTAGTCGAACGCGGGTTGGGCTCGAGACCGGCACCGATTACCTCATTAGGAATCTGGATAGCATAACGCGGGTCAAGTACCTGGAGGGTAAAGACATCGCTAATGCCCATCTTGTGCTCAATGGTGAAGCCGAAGCGCTTGATGTCGAACCAACGGTTACCCATGTGAACCAACTGGATGCGGCGGAAGTGCTGAACGCACTGCATGTAGGGCTCGATCTCGTCGGTCATGTGGTACCTGTCGCTGGGGCAAACCTCATCGAGGTTGAACTTCATCACGATGCCATAGCCAGGATCGTTGCGGTTGGGATCATCATAGCAACCATAGAAGTCGATGATATCCTCCTTGGTCAACTCAACCATGTTGTAGTTGCGTGACTCGTCGTCCGAGATGTGCTCATGATTCCAGATGTAGAGGTCATCAAAGGCTGCATCAATGTTGCCCAGGAACAAGTTAGCCTCAGCACGCATGAGCAGGGTCTCCTCAGTAGTGAACTCGGGACGGATCTCGTGGCAGTAGCCAATGCCAGCGATCTTGTCGGTGTACTCGAACTGCTCGAAGCAGTTACCAGCGAAGTAGGCACCGTACTCCTGACCACCTGCACTACCGCAGACGCCGTTAAAGCAAGGCATCATCGCAAATTTCTCCTTGGTCTTGGTGTTCTGGTACTGGCAACGCTTCCATGACGGGCCAGGACCCTGAATCGTGCCGCGCTTTGCATCACGGTTGCAGGTGAAGCGGTAGCCCAGGAAACGACGCCACCAAGTGCTGTAGCTAGTGAACAGCTGCAGGTTGCAGGGACGATCAACACTGGTGAAGTAGCGACCGATATCGCTGATGTAGTAGAACTCATCCTGCCACCAGCCATCGTTGAGCATGGTGCTGGGGTCATTGCCCTTGAAAGCAGCGGTTGCATACTCTACCACCTTGTCATATTCACGCTTGATCAGATAGAAGCGTGCTGCAAACGAGTTGGAAGAAGCAACATTGAAGTGGTACTTGGGCACCTCATAGAACTCATCGGTGATATACTTAAGACCCTGCAAGAGGTCGGCCTCGATCTTCTGATAGGTCTCTAAAAGAGTACCACGGTCATACTTCGGGTCGAGCTCTTTCTCAGGAGAAGTAGCATAAGGAATACCGGGCAAAGTAGCGCTGATGCTCTCGCCACGATAGGGCATACAGAAGATTTGTGCCAGGATAAAGTGGTGATAGGCGCGAATCATGTAAGCCTCACCCTTAATGGCATTGATGCGAGCCTGGTCGGCAGAACTGATGGCCTCACCCTCAATCATACCAGTGGACTCAAACTCATCAATCTTCTCAAGAACGGCATTGGCAACTGCGATAGCGCCATAGCAACCGCCCCACACACCAGAAGGAGTGTCAGAATCTGAGATATCAAGATCCACATCCTCCCAAGCATAAACCTGCACGTCGGCCTGGTTATAGTAACTCAAGTGGTAGCGCACACCCTCTGAGCCCTTCATGTTACTGGGCGAGTTATTATCAATCACGTTGTCGCTGGACAACTCACCCACAAGAGCATAGTTAGAATCTGTGTAACCCGAGACAAGCAGTTGCTCTAACTGGTCCAGGTTCACAAGATAGACGCGGGTATCGGGCACTTTTTCAAGGAAGTCCTTGCAAGAGCTCAAACCGATCAGCGCCACTGCGATGAATAAGATTTTATATCGTAATTTCATAATCTTTATATAATATAAATAATGTGTAACAACTATCAATTACATACCCAGACGCAGGGTGAGGGTGAACTGCTTGGGGTTGGGCGAAGCCACACCACCACTGTTGAAGAACTCAGGATCCTGACCATTGAGCTTCTTGTCGGCATAAAGCAGACAGATGTTGGTGGCAGCGAACTTAACCGAAGCAGTGTTCAAGCGCAGATGCGAAATCAGTGACTTGGGCAGGTCATAAGTGAGAGAAACCTCCTTGAGACGGATGAAGTCACCCTTGGCAATGCGGGCAGTGCTGTAGTTATAAGCATTATAGGCCATGCTCAGGTAGTCATTTGAGTAAACCTGGCGGCGAGAAGCGATAGCGGGAATCTCGGTGAGAGCTTCATCACCGGGAAGTGCCCAGCGGTTCTTGAAGTCCTTGGTGAAGGAGGTCAAGTCACTGTATCCTGCCGAGAAGACGGGATCCAGACGCAGTTTGTTACCAAACGAGTAGGTCATGAAGACGTTCAGGTGGAATCCCTTGAAGTCAAACATGTTACCGAAACCGCCAGTGTAGGGAGGATCAACCGGACCCTCATACTTGAGGAAGTCGAGCAACTCATACTCCTGGAAGTTTACACCCACGTTGGAGATTTCACCACTCTCATCATAAACCAAGGGCAGACCGTGGCTGTCAAGACCTGCAAAGGGAATCGAGAAGATGGCACGGTGGGGATATCCCTGCAAGGGGAAACCGTTACCGGTCACGAGGTCGATGACGCGTGAACGTGACTGCAGCTTGCTGATCTCGGTCACAGCATAGGAGAAGGTCAAGTCGGTGCTCCAACCGAAATCGCCGGGACGATTGGGCTGAATGTTGTGTGACGAAATGGTGAACTCAACACCATGAGACTTCATCTCGGCCACGTTACCATACTTGGAAGTGATACCACCGACACCCTCGGTGCGGATAAGACCAATCAGGTCATAGTTGTTACGGAAGTACCAGTCAAATACCAGGTTGATACGGTTCCACAGGAAACCGAGGTCAACACCAAGGTCAAACTCGTGCTTTTTCTCATAGGTCAACTCGCTGTTGCCCAGACCTGCCAGATACAGACCGGTCTCATAGGCCGAAATCTCCTGGCGCCAGGGGCGAGTGGGATAATAGAGGGCCTCGGCATTTGCATAGCCCGAGGGGCCGCTCTCACCAGTCAGCGAGTAGCTCAAACGCAGCTTGGCATAGGAAAGGGTACCCTTCTGGTACAAGCCCATGTTCTGGAAGAAGGGCTCGTCATAGAGGTTCCATGCAGCCGACACGTTCCAGGTGGGGAGCCAACGGCTCTGGTCGGTCTTACCCATGAGGTTAGAACCCTCATAGCGCACGGTGCCGTTCAAGACGTAGCGGCCCAGAAGCGCGTAGTTGGCATTAGCAAAGTAAGCCATGTTGCGGCGATGGGTCTTGCTGATGCTGTAGTAGGCACCATTCTCTTCCTGCATCTGCTTGAAGAGCTTGTAGTTCAAGGCGGGCAAGTTACCATTGTCATAAACAACGCCCCATGCATCGAAGCTCTCAGAGAAGCGGTCAACGCGGCTAGCCTCCATACCAGCAAAGACGTTAACAACGTGCTGGCCACTGTTGAATTCCTTATAATACTGACCGGTCAAGCGGATGTCGAAGGTCTTCAGGCTGTTCTTGGAGAAGAACAACATACCACCTTCCTTCATCACACTCTCGGGCAACGCGTTGGGCACGTCGATGTCAGTATAGAGGTAGGAGTTAGATGCTCGGATACTTGCATTCTCGGGGATGATACCGGCGCGGTAAGCATTGGCCTGGTTACTGTTCTCGAGAACGTAGTGGTTCTGCTCAGAGTTCACTGAACGCATCGAACCCAGCAGGTTGAATTCCAGTGACTGGTCCTGCTTGAGAATGGGCTTGATGTTCAACTCGCCCTGGAACTTAAGGTCGGTCACCTCAACGTCGATGTAGTTGGACTCCAACTCATCAAAGATGTTGAAGTTGGTGTAGTTGCGCACATAACGCCTGTTGGGGTCGAGGGTGCGGGCTGTGTTCAACGCAAAGCTGTAGGGGTTGATATCAAAGTCACGCCTTACCTCACCATAAACAACGTCCACGTTCTGGCTCAAAGTACCGGGAGCCTTCTGATCACGGAAGCTGTTGCTGTTCAAAATTTTGATACGGATCTTGTCGGTCAGGTTATAGATAGCGTTAGCGTTGAAGGTATAGCGCTCAACGCGGCTGCTCTTGTACCATCCCGGGTCGGTCATTACCGATGCCGAAGTGTAGAATGAACCCTTGTCGGTACCACCCGAAACGCTCACAGCGTGGTTCTGCATGATGTTGTTGTTGAACAACAGGTCAAACCAATCGGTGTTGCGCATCTCGGCTTCGCGCAGGTACTGGTTGCGGGCATTCTGAGTGTTGGGCAGACCATAGGTGCCATTGGTGGCATCGTAGGTGTCCATCAAGGTGTACATCTGACCATAGATACCCGAAGTCGTGCTGTTAACCAGGTTAGCATACTCGAGCCAACCCTTCTGCTCCATCTCACGCAAGATACTCATCTGCTCCTGTGAGTTACAGATGTTGAAGTCGCGGTAGTTGGGTTTCAAACGATAGGTAAACTCACCAGTATAGTTAATAGAGGTGGAACCCTTGCGACCGGTCTTGGTCGTGATAACGATCACACCGGCGTTGGCCTTGGCACCATAGATAGAGGTAGCCGAACCATCCTTCAGAATCTGGAAGCTCTCGATATCGTCAGCGTTAAGGCCAGCGACAGCCGAGGCGATCAGCGTGGTAGCGTCACCCGATGAGAGGTCATCAGCGCTGATGTCCACGTTGTCTTCCAGAATAACACCATCCACAACCCAGAGGGGCTTGGAGCTACCATAGATTGAAGTTGCACCACGCACACGGATCTTGGGAGCCGTACCGAAGGTACCAGACACGTTCTGCACCTGAACACCCGAAACACGGCCTTCAAGACCACGGCTGATATCGGCCACACCCGAGAGTTTGGTCTTCTCAGCATCGACGCTCTGTGTTGCACCAGTAAAGAGTCGCTTATCGACCTTCTGGTAACCGGTAACGACGACCTCACCGATGACATTGCCCTTAGGCGTCAGGGTGATCTTCATGCCGGACTTGGCAGCTACAATAACGTCTTCGTAACCTACGTAGGTAACTTTAATCTTCGTGCCTGCTGGCACATTCAATGTGAAATTGCCATCAAAATCGGTAGCGACGCCGTTCTTGGGATTGCTCTGCTGAACGACCGATGCACCGATTACCGGCTCGTTGTTCTCGTCAAGGACTGTACCTGTCACCTGGGCCGTAACACCAAGCGAGGCAAGAGCCATGACAAGGAACATTAGAAAATGTTTAAGACTCATAAATTTTTGATTAAGTAATTAATTATTAATGTTTTACAAGTTTACTCAATAGTCTTTACCCATCAAAATAACATGCCGCGTCAGAACTGCAAACTAGCATAAATGCCAAACATTCTTCTTCAGGTAAGATTCTATATTTAGGCTTGAATATCAATCCCTACAACAGATTGAACATCACGGCTGATTTGTTTCTTTACCACACATCAATAAATGACAGGCCTGCAAATTTAAATGTTTTTTTTAATATAATGTAACTTTTTCTAAAAAAAGTTTCTTGTTATTTTAATTTTTTTTACTTCATTTGATACATGATTATACGTATTGTATTAATTTTCAACAATATGGCAATAATGGAAATAATACAAACGATATATTGAAGCAAAAAATCAATTCGCTGAAATCATCCTCTCGATTCACATAACAATTTTTATAATAAACGGTAGCATGGCCCCCTCACTTGCAATCAAGGAGCGGATGCCGATGTTAACGGGCAGGATTCCACCTTTTGGACAGATTTTTCTTTCCTCAGCAAGAGATTTGAGATATTTAATATAACTTTGCACATTGATCAGCAACAACCGAGGCTTAGAACAGGAAACAAATGGAAGTAGTTTACGACGACAACCACATCATCATCGTCAACAAGAGCTCAGGGGAGCTCGTGCAGGGTGACCGCACTGGCGACCCGACGCTCATCGATACAGTCAAGGCGTGGATCAAAGAAAAATATGACAAACCCGGCAACGTGTTCCTGGGCGTGACCCACCGCATCGACCGTCCCACCTGCGGCCTAGTTGTGATGGCCAAAACCAGCAAGGGGTTGTCGAGGATGAACGAACTCTTCCGCAAGGGTGAGGTTCACAAGACCTATTGGGCCGTCGTCGGCAACCAGCCGCCCAAGTCCGAGGACACCCTCACCCACTACCTCAAGAGCATTGAGCAAGGCAACAAGACGCGTGTCAGTATCGTCCCGCGCGAGGGGCACCAGAAGGCTGTGCTCAACTACCGCATCATCGCTGCCAGCCAGCGCTACTGGCTACTTGAGGTGGACCTCATCACGGGACGCAAGCACCAGATCAGAGCCCAATTATCGGCTATCGGCTGTCCCATCAAGGGCGACCTCAAGTATGGCGCACCACGCAGCAATCCCGACGGGGGCATCTCGCTGCAAGCCCACCGCATTCGTTTCGTGCATCCCGTCAGCGGCAAGGAAATCGACGTCACTGCCCCACTGCCTGACGACTTCAAGCGCCTGGGCTTTGACATGTGAAGAAAAATCGCTATTTTTGCAGCACTGAAATCAACTATTAACATATCAAGTAACTTTTAAACTCAGATTATGGCAAACAATCCCGAATTCCGCTACGCGCCCATGTTTCAACTGGGCAAAGATGACACCGAATACTACAAGCTGACCAGCGACTATGTGTCGGTGGGCGAGTTTGAGGGCAAACCCATCCTCAAAATCGAGCCCGAAGCACTGACCATGCTAGCCCAGCAAGCCTTCCGCGACGTAAACTTCCTGTTGCGCCGTTCCCACAACGAGCAGGTAGCCAAGATTTTGCGCGACCCCGAGGCCAGTGACAACGACAAGTATGTTGCGCTCACCTTCCTGCGCAATGCCGAGGTGGCCGCGAAGGGCCAGCTGCCCCTGTGTCAGGACACCGGCACGGCCATCATTCATGGCGAAAAGGGCCAGCAGGTGTGGACCGGATTCTGCGACGAGGAAGCTCTTGCCCGCGGTGTGTACAACACCTACACCCAAGAGAACTTGCGCTACTCACAGAATGCCCCGCTGAGTATGTATGAGGAAGTCAATACCCGCTGTAATTTGCCCGCCCAGATTGACTTGGAGTGCGCTGAGGGTATGGAGTACCACTTCCTGTGCGTTACCAAGGGCGGCGGTAGCGCCAACAAGACCTACCTGTACCAGATGACCAAGGCCGTCCTCAACCCTGGCACACTGGTTCCCTTCCTGGTGGACAAGATGCGCACCCTGGGCACGGCAGCATGCCCGCCCTATCACATCGCTTTCGTCATTGGTGGCACCAGCGCTGAGAAAAACCTGCTCACCGTCAAGCTGGCTTCGACCCATTACTATGACAATCTGCCCACTACAGGCGACGAGACAGGACGCGCCTTCCGCGACATTGAACTGGAGAGACAGGTGCTCGAAGAGGCCTACAAGATTGGTCTGGGCGCCCAATTTGGCGGCAAGTACATGGCACATGACGTGCGCATCGTGCGCCTTCCCCGCCACGGCGCATCATGCCCCATCGGACTGGGCGTGAGCTGCAGTGCCGACCGCAATATCAAGGCTAAAATCAACCGCGATGGTGTGTGGATCGAGAAACTCGACGACAAGCCTACTGAGTTGATTCCCGAAGAGTTGCGCCAAGCTGGTGAGGGCGACGGCATCAAGATTGACCTGGACCGCCCCATGAGCGAGACGCTTGCCATCCTCGACAAGTACCCCGTTTCGACCCGCGTATCACTCAGCGGAACCATCATTGTGGGCCGCGACATCGCCCACGCCAAGTGGAAAGAGCGCTATGACCGCGGCGAGGGTATTCCCCAGTACATCAAGGATCATCCCGTGCTTTATGCCGGTCCTGCCAAGACCCCGCAAGGAATGCCCTGCGGCTCTATGGGCCCGACTACCGCCAACCGCATGGATCCATACGTTGATCTTTTCCAGAGCTTGGGCGGCAGCATGGTCATGATCGCCAAGGGTAACCGCAGCCAGGAAGTGACCGACGCCTGCAAGAAACACGGCGGTTTCTACCTGGGCAGCATTGGTGGTCCTGCAGCCATCCTGTCACAGGAGAGCATCAAGAGCATTGAGTGCATTGAGTACCCTGAACTGGGCATGGAAGCCGTGTGGAAAATCCGTGTCGTAGACTTCCCCGCCTTCATCCTTGTGGATAATAAAGGCAACGATTTCTTCAAGAAAATCGGACTTTAAAGCATCAGCCGAATTGTAGAACATTTTGCCGCAATGCGCACTCTCAATAATGGTGCATTGCAGCAAATTTCACACATCAACTATTTCTTTAAGAAATTAAATCTATCACATTGATTACAAGCGTATAAATTGATACGATATTCGTTTTAATTCAATAATCTTATTAAAGTATTACTTTAAGTAAATAACTGTTTCGTAGTCATTCTTGGCTAGACTACCAAATATAGTAAAAAATATGTTAAAAAACATCTTTTTTACATCAAATCACTTGACAAGTCAAGAAAAAGCATTACCTTTGCACTCGCAAATTGCGGGATGGAGCAGTGGCAGCTCGTTGGGCTCATAACCCAAAGGTCGTCAGTTCGAGTCTGGCTCCCGCTACTAAAGACAAGGTTAGGTCGATTGACCTGACCTTATTTTTTTGTTTTTGAGCGATATTTCTCGACTGCCGTTGTGTACATAGAAAATAATGTGTACATTTGCTAGATAAAACCTCAAGGCAGCTATGAAACAGATTGCAGTATTATTTGAAGGAAACATCAACCATCAGATGGGTGTTTTCATTTCGGTAGTCAACCGTGTGAAGCATTTGCAGCAAATTGCTGATTACAAGATTGATGTGTATTTGTTCCAGGTCTATGACGGCTGGCTGATGCGTCGAGTGCGACACAGCGAGAAAGTGGATTCACGCCCCGATGAAATTGAAGTTGACGGTGTTAGGATCCATGTCACCTGGTTCCGCAGGCGCTGGGGTGATGTGATCATGCATCGCCTGTTCAAGAAGCCTCCACGCGCAATGTTGCGACGGCTCCACCGACTGGGTTGGGAGATGCGCGGCCACGATCTTGTGACGGCCCATGACCGCATCGCAGGCCATGCCGCCGCTTTTGCCGGCGAGCAGCTTCACATTCCTTGTTTCATCACCTGGCATGGCTCAAGCATCCACACTCAACCAGCTCAAGACCAGATTGCTAAAGATTTTACCATCAGATTGTTGCATTCAGTCACCTGCAATTTTTTCGTCAGTCAGGAGCTGCTTAACCGAGCCCGACGTGAACTCACTGATGATTTCCCCGCCGAAATACTCCATAATGCTGCAGGGGAACAGTTTTATCGTTACAACAATGAGGAACGAGTCCAGCTCATGAAAAAGTATCATGTCGCCGATGGAACTAAAGTCATTGCTTTTGTTGGGCGCTTTGAGCCCGTGAAAAATGTCAAAATGCTCCCTGACATTTTCAAGGGAATTGAAGTTGAATTTGGGCAGAATGTCGCTTTCTGGGCCATCGGCAACGGTAGTTTGCTTGATGAGACACGCCAATTAATGAAGCTCAAGGGTGTGGATTGTCATTTCTTTGGCAATGTGGACTTTAAAGAGATTCCTGACATGCTCAACTGCGTTGACCTGCTTGTGTTGCCAAGCATTCACGAGGGGCTGCCGCTGGTGCCTATCGAGGCTATCTCATGTGGAGCTCGCGTGGTGGCATCGGATGTTGGCGGCACTGCCGAGGTTATCGGGACTGAAAACGCCATCCGCATGAATGACCATTTTGTGGAAAACTTCATTCATCGGGCTGTAGAACTGCTGCGCAACGACGCACCGCAACAGATCTCCTCATCATTAAGCTGGACGGCAACGGCCGAGAAGGAGAACCAGATATATCAACGATACCTTAATTAACGTGTGACATTCAAGACATGCCCAGATTTGCCGAGACGCTATTGCCGCTAGCCATACCTGGCACATATACCTACCGAATTCCCGAGGACATGAAGCTTTCCATCGGGATGAGGGTGCTTGTGCCTTTTGGCCGCAAAAAGATATTCACGGCCATCGTGGTGATGCTTCACGACAAGGAGCCCAAAGGGTATGACGTGAAAGAAATCCTGGGCACCCTAGACGACAAACCCATCTTGCGCCATCCTCAGTTGGACTTTTGGCAATGGATTGCCGACTATTACCTGTGCTCGGTGGGCGAGGTCTATAAGGCTGCTGTGCCGTCGGGACTCAAGGTGGAGAGCGAGACGACCATAAGCGTTAATCCCGACTTTGAGGAAAGTGAACCGGGACAATTATCGGACCGCGAACGGGTGATTTTGGACTTCACAGCTCAGCGTGGACGCGTTCAGATTGCCGAAATTGCCAAGGCTACAGGATTCAAAACCGTAGAACGAAATGTCAGCCACTTGTTGGACATTGATGCGCTTCATGTGAGCGAGCGTGTTATCGACAACTATCGCCCTAAGACTGAGGCATGTGTGCGCCTCACCATCGCCCGTGACGACGAGCAGACGCTGCATCAATACTTTGACCAGCTCAAACGTGCGCCCAAGCAGGAATCGCTTCTGCTGGCCTATCTGGACATGTCACGCTGGCTGCAAGGCGGCGAACTGCGTGAGGTGAGCAAGGAAAACCTGCTCAAGCGTTCCGGTGTGAGTAACGCTGTGCTGCACGAGGCTGTCAAGCGGGGCATGTTCGAGATTTACAAGAAGGAAATCAACCGTTTTGCCGAAATGGGCAACGTTCTGGAAGAGCCACCGACGTTGAGCGAAGAGCAACAGCGGGCCTATCAAGAGATCCACCAGTCGATGCGCCTGCACAGCATCACGCTGCTGCATGGCGTGACAAGCAGCGGCAAGACATCGGTCTATATGCACCTGATTGCTGATGCTATGAAGCTGGGCAAGCAAGTTCTTTATCTCGTGCCCGAAATTGCTTTAACGACTCAGTTGACGAGGCGGTTGAGGCGGGTTTTCGGCGACAAGCTGCTGATATACCACTCACGCTTCAGTGACAATGAGCGCGTGGACATCTGGAAGCGGTTGCTCGACACGAGCGAACCGTGTGTGGTCATCGGCGTGCGCTCGTCGGTCTTCCTCCCCTACTCCAACCTCGGGCTCGTCATCGTCGACGAGGAGCATGACAGCAGCTACAAGCAACAGGACCCCGCACCACGCTACAACGGGCGCAACGCCGCCCTAGTGCTCGCTCAAATGCACGGGGCGAAAACGGTACTGGGCTCGGCTACACCGGCCATCGAGGTCTATCACCTCGCCCTCGAAGGGAGATACGGTCTTGTGAAGCTACTCACACGTTATGGAGACATCCAGATGCCTAAGGTAAAGGTCATCGATACGATTGATGCCCGCAAGCGTCGCGAAATGAGCGGGTTGTTTAGCCAAGAGCTTATTACCGAATGCCGCAAAGCCTTGAAAGACAATGAACAGGTCATCCTGTTCCAGAACCGCCGTGGCTATTCGCCGATGGTGCGTTGCAAGGAATGTGGCTGGGTGCCCAAGTGCGAGAACTGCGATGTCTCTCTCACCTATCACAAGCACAATCACAGCCTTGTGTGCCACTACTGCGGCTATACCATTCCTCTGCCCGACCTGTGCCCCGCTTGCCAGCTGCCTGGCATCGAGATCGTTGGCTACGGTACCGAGCGCATCGAGGACGACATTGACGCCGTCTTCCCCGGCGAGAAGATATCGCGTATGGACCTGGATACCACACGCAGCAAGAACAGCTATGACCGCATCATTGACGAGTTCTCACAGCACCGCACCAACATCCTAGTGGGCACGCAGATGGTGACCAAGGGACTTGACTTTGACGCGGTGAGCATCGTGGGCATCCTCAATGCCGACACGATGATCAACTTCCCGGACTTCCGCAGCCA
>ONIL01000012.1 GCA_900317835.1 uncultured Prevotellaceae bacterium
GTGTGGACTCCTGTCGCTTTTGGTGCCGTTCCTGCGTGACAATGTCTCAACAGTTGTTCTCATCACGGGCATCTGCCTGTTGTTGTTCAACTTCACCAGTTTGCAGGAATATCTGGCCGAGCGCCGCCTGCGCCGTGCCCTCACCAAGCCAGATGAGAACATGCTTCCTGTCCGCGAGGATGACGAGATTTCCAAGACTGAAGTTTTATCTGAAGAAATACCCAACTGATGTCATCGATTAGGGAATTACATAAGCGATTCAAGGCTTGGCAGAACAGTCCGCAGCGATTTTCGCCTCTGGATAGCGAGTCTCATCGCTGTCTAAACTGTGACCAGGAATATACAGGTCGTTTCTGCCCGCGCTGTGGCCAGAAAACGAGTGCCGGGCGCATCACTTGGGACACTGTTCGCAAAGGTATGCTGGACATCTTCGGCCTGGGTAGCCGTTCGTTGCCCTCCTCGTTGTGGCAACTGATGTGGCGTCCAGGCTATTTCATCAGTGACTACATCAATGGCAAGTGGCAATCCAGTTTCCCGCCCATCAAGATGCTCGTGCTTGTGACCGTGTTTGTTGTGCTCATCGGCAGGATCATCTATCCCGACTACTGGAATGTGATGGTTGATGAGGAATCAATGCCTATCACTTCAACTGGTTGGCAGTATTACATTGACTATGTCTCCCTGTGGATGAATTATCATCTCGAGTGGGCATTCTTGTTTGTCTTCTCGTTGATGATATTGCCCACATGGCTGGTGTTCAGGCACTCGCCGCGCAATCCGCGGCACACGTTGCCTCAGGGATTCTTTATCCAAGTGTTCGCGACAACACAGTTTATCCTCTGGCTGTTCTTGCTTTCATCTTGTGCTAAGCTCATGGGGGTGGATTCGGTCTGTTCTGCCGGCAGTTCACAGTATGAGGACTTGGCGGTGGTGGGTTCGTTGTGTCTCATTCCGGTCATCGTTGTTGTCGATTACAGGCAATTGTTCGGTTACGGTTGGTGGGGAACGGTGTGGCGCTTGATGGTGGTTGTTGTCTCGATTGTCGTTGCCGCCGACTTATTGGCAACACTGGTTATGATCAACAAGATAGATGTCAATAGCCTTAGGATGTTGAAGCTTGTCCTTTTTGCCTCTATTCTCGTCTTATTCGCCATAGTGTTGCTGCTGGTCACTGATGCGATCAACCGTCGACTGTGGAGTGTGAAGGGCTGGCTGCGACCGTTGATGGCGCCATTGGTGTTGGTTTGTATAGTTGTAATCCTCGGCATCTATATCGAGACTATTGACCGGGGATTTTGGGTTGGACTGTTTTCTTTTTGGGATGAGTAACTATGGGTTTGATACAAGACAAATATCGCCGATTCCGACAGTGGCAACAACAGCCGTTTGAGTATCATGACAGTCATGATCACCATGGGTGCTGCAACTGCGGGGCCGAGAGCGAGAACAATTACTGCCCCCGCTGCGGCCAGAAGGCTGCCTATGGACCCATCACGTGGCACAGCGTGTGGCAGGGAGTGATGGATGTGTGGGGCGTCGGCACGCGCTCGTTGCCCTTCACGCTGTGGCAACTGATGTGGCGTCCGGGTTATCTGATACGTGATTACATCAGCGGCAAGCGACAGGTGAGTTTCCCGCCGGTCAAGATGCTGGTGGTCATGGCCGTGCTTTTGGCGCTGGTCTATGGCCTGCTGGGGCTCGGTTTTGAGGATTCGGTAGATGATGAGACGGGCAAGAATGCGGTGCAGGACTTTCTGCAGGGCGACTTCTATAACTGGATGAGCAACCACATCCATTGGGCTGTGCTCATGAGTTTCTCGTTGTTTATCGTGCCAGTGTGGTTCATCTTCCGATTGGCTCCTCGCTTGCCTCGCCACACTTTGCCCCAAGGCTTCTTCATACAAGTGTTTATCTGGGTGCAGTTCTTGCTGTATCTGCTGATGATAACGCTGGTCTTATACCTGATTCCCCCGGTGTCGGGCAGTGGTGATGATGCGGCTGGTTTCATGTTCGTGCTGGTGCTGCCGCTCATGCTGTTGTGTGACTACAGGCAGTTGTTCGGATACAGCTGGTGGGGGACACTGTGGCGTGTCGTGGTCGCTGTCTCTCTGGCCATTATCGTGTCCAAGGTGTTGGTTCGCGCCGGTGGTTTGTGCTATTATCTTTTTGTGGAAGATTGGTCCTTGGGCCTCAAATATCTCCTGGGTGCTCTTGACCACTTGGCGTTGATGTGGATAGCGCTGGAGGTCGTCTTACTGATTAACGCTAAACCCTGGCGCAATGGCATTGCTTGGATCAGGATACTGCGACGCCCCCTGATCGCTGCAGCGGCGTTTTTGTTGACGACGGCCGCATGTGGACAGCTTGGTGTCGAAAATTCGGTGACCAACTTGATCAAGTCATTGCAGATGATGTTTCTGCCGTGACACCACTCGCTGCCGCTCGTGGGATTGCAGAATAAACAAGCGACGCGCCCTCCACTTGATGGAAAGGGCGCGTCGCTGTGTCTTGTTGATGTCTGCCGCGAGCGCTCACGGCAACATTGATGCCATCTTGTCTTATTTCTTCTTGCGGTTGCCGTAGCGCTGCATGAACTTGTCCACGCGACCTGCGGTGTCGACGAGCTTCTGCTTACCGGTGAAGAACGGGTGAGAGGTGTTGGTGATCTCGAGCTTCACCAGGGGATAGGTGGTACCGTCGATGTCGATGGTCTCCTTGGTGTTCACAGTGCTGCGAGTGATGAAAACCTCCTCGTTAGACATGTCCTTGAAAGCAACCTCGCGATAGTTGCTGGGATGGATATCCTTCTTCATTTTTTCGATATATCTTTAAAATGTTAAACAATACAATTTTGTGGCGGTGGTAAACGCCCAATTTTTGTAATGGCGCGCAAAGGTACAAACTTTTTTCGGACCCACAAAAACTTTTTTTGCTTTTCTTTCACAAAATGCCAAAAGTGTGTCTTTATGAAGTGGTTGTTGTTCAAAAATGTTTGTTGGGGCAACAATTGTTTTGTGGAATCCGTTTTAAAAGTGTATCTTTGCAAATTGGACCCTTAAATGGGCAGGGAAGTGAAATATGGAGAACTCGACTTTAGCAATAGTTGTGCCTTGTTTCAACGAGGAAGCAGTGCTGCCGCAAACCAACGAAAGGTTGGCATCATTGCTCAATGCGATGATCAATGACCGTCAAGTGGGCGAGGGAAGTTATATCCTCTATGTTGACGACGGCTCTCGTGACAACACCTGGTCATTGATTGAGCGGTGCGGTGGCTCTCATGTGCGCGGCTTGAAGCTTGCGGGCAACGTGGGCCATCAGAATGCGCTCATGGCAGGACTCGAAACGGCCCGCCTGGATGCTGACGTCACTGTCTCGATTGACGCTGATCTGCAAGACGACATCAATGCAATCCCCGAGATGATTAGGAAGTTTGATGCGGGCTGCGACATTGTTTATGGTGTGCGCCGTTCGCGTCAGGCCGACTCGTTTTTCAAGCGGACGACCGCTCAGGCGTTCTACCGCTTCATGACCAATATGGGAGCCAAGTCGGTCTATAACCATGCCGACTTCAGGCTGATGAGCCGCCGTGCGGTTGACGCCCTGTGCCAGTATGATGAGCGCAACCTCTACCTGCGTGGTCTGGTGCCCTTGCTTGGCTATCAGACCGATACAGTCTATTATGACCGCAGCGAGCGTCAATCGGGCAAGAGCAAATACACCTTCGGCAAGATGTTGTCCCTAGCCGTTGATGGCGTCACTTCGTTCAGCGTCAAGCCGTTGAGACTCATTTTCTATTTGGGAGCGGTTTTCCTGCTGATTAGCCTGGCGATCCTGGTGTATGTGATTGTAGCACTGTGCAAAGGCAACGGTGTGCCGGGATGGGCATCGCTGATGCTCTCCATCTGGTTTGTCGGTGGCTGTATGCTGATGTGCTTGAGTGTCCTGGCTGCTTATGTCGGCCGCATCTATACCGAGGGCAAGCACCGCCCCCGTTACCACATTGAGAAATATCTGAAATAAAAGACAATGGCAAAATCCGATACCTCCAATAATCCTTCGGCTGCTGTTCCACGCCCTGGAGACATACGCCTGCTCTTGACTGATGTTGACGGCACGTTGACCGACGGCGGCATGTACTACGGCAGCGACGGCACCGAGTTCAAGAAATTCAATACCCGCGACGGCATGGGCCTGCAGATGCTGCAGCGCACGGGCGTTAAGGTGGGCATTGTCACCAGTGAGAACACGCCCATTAACGTGAACCGTGCCCGCAAGCTGGGAGTGGATTTCCTCAAGCAGAGTGCCCGCGACGGCGGCAAGTTGGCCGCTACCCAAGAAATCTGCGACGAGATGGGCATCACGCTGCAAGAGGTGGCTTACGTGGGCGATGACGTGAACTGTTATGACCTGCTGTCTGCAGTGGGATGGGCGGCATGCCCTGCCGATGCCTGTGACAAGGTAAAGGGAATTCCAGGAATACACATCCTGCAGCGCCGGGGCGGTGATGCCTGTGTGCGTGAATGGATCGATTTGATTTTGGCTAGGCAATGAGCAGTGAAGGTATTGATAATCAGAACTTGAAAGAGAAGACAGCCCAAGGACTCTTTTGGGGCATCTTGAGCAGTGGCGGTATGCAGCTGCTCAACCTGATTATCGGTATTTTCTTGGCTCGACTTCTTTCTCCTGGCGAGTATGGCATTGTTGGGATGCTTGCCATCTTCACTCTCATCGCCGGCAACCTTCAAGAGAGCGGGTTCGGTGTGGCCTTGATAAATATTAAGGACATAAAGCACGAGGACTATAACTCGGTGTTCTGGTTCAACATTATTGTTAGCCTTGTGCTTTACACGGTTTTGTTCTTTTGCGCGCCCCTCATCGCAAGTTTTTTCCATCAACCGTGCCTTACCAACTTGTCCCGCTTCATATTTATCGCCTTTATCTTTGCGGCTTTGGGTATTTCTCCCAATGCCAAGCTTGTACGAGCGTTGAAAATGAAGGAAAAGGCCATCACCTCGCTATCGGCCCTAGTGGTTTCGGGCACGGTGGCTGTGATTATGGCAATGAAGGGGTTCTCTTACTGGAGCCTTGCAACGCAACAGATTTTATATAATGTGGTCATTGTCATCGGGCGATTCTATTATACCCGCTGGTGCCCGACACTCAAGGTGGACTTCACTCCCGTGAAACAGATGTTCTCATTCAGTTACAAGGTGCTTGTTACCGCCGTTTTGACTACAATCAATAATAACATGTTGACGGTGATCTTTGGCCGCTTGTTCCCCGCCCAGGCCGTGGGCAATTTCACCCAAGCCAACAAGTGGAACACAATGGCCAATCAGTTGGTAACCAATACTGTGGCCCAGGTGGCACAGCCCGTGCTCACGCGCATTACCGATGACCAAGAGCGCCAACGTCGGGTCTTCGGCAAGATGCTGCGCTTCACTGCATTTTTGGCATTCCCTACCATGTTTGGCTTGGCAATTGTTGCACCACAGGTGATCCTGCTGGCCATCGGCGAGAAATGGATTGACAGTATCCCGCTGTTACAGATCCTGTGTATCAGTGGCGCGTTCATCCCCCTGTACACGGTTTATCAGAATTTGTTCCTTAGTCAAGGAAAATCCGATACCTACATGTGGCTCACCATCTCACAGATTGCCGTCATGCTCATTGCGGTACTGGCTTGCCACAAGCTGGGTATTACAGCGATGGTTATTGCGTTTGCCTGCATCAACATCCTGTGGCTGCTGGCTTGGCAATTTTTTGCATCAAAACTTATCGGCTACAGTTATTTGCAGATGTTGCGTGACCTCTTGCCCTTCATGTTTATTTCACTGGCTGTGATGATGGTGACATGGTTCATCACCAAGCCCATCAGTAATATCTATCTATTGATGTGCGCTCGGGTGGTAATTGCCGCATTGTTCTATGTCTTGGCCATGAGGCTGTCAGGAGCAAAGATTTATGCTGAATCTGTAGGCTACTTTTCCGACTTGTTCAAGAGGAAGTGACTGTAATATAAAGATGTGTAGGGGAATAACAACGCCCGCAAGATATTAATCGGGTCTTTCCCCCTGGTGTGGAAAATCTCAGCACGGTGTGACAGACACATGCCTTCGAGACGTATGAAATCAATGAAACGGTGTGACATCATTAATTCCATGAATTTGATGCCCTCGGTACATGCTTTTGTATTAAGGGTGAGCCGTTGCAGAAACTCCCTTAATGCGGAGTGCCGCTCAGCTGTAGCTTCTTTCATGATTCTGTAATGCGACATTGACCATGCTGCAATTTTCAATGCGTTGTTGACTGTTGGAAGGCTCCCTGAGTAGGACGTGTAAGTGGCTGCTGCGATATAACGCCTGTGGTGTACGAGCACTTCATCAACAAATACAATGCTCTCGTTGGCAGCGGCGGTGACGGCCAGGATAAAGTCGTACATCCTTAACTGGTACATTGCCTCACATCCCTGGGTAGGCAATAGGTCTAATAGACGGCGGCTGATTAACATGGTGTGACCGGGAATTTCGTTGCAAAACAACAAGCGCAACAATCCGTAGTTGGGCGTACGTTGGTCGTAGTGTGCAAATGAACCGTCTTCAGAAAACTCCTTAGAGTGGCTGGTGCACATCAGAGCGTCGCCGATCGCCGCCACTTGGTGAGCAATCTTGTCTGGTACCCAAATGTCATCCTGATCGCAGATGGCAATGAAGTCTCCCGTGCAGCTGCGTATGGCCGAGAAGAAATTGCCGTTGATCCCTTTTTCGTGGGAATTGGTCTTGACGATGATATTGTCATATTGGTCAGCATACTCCTGTGCGATTTGCATGGTTCTATCGGTTGAACCATCATCTTGAATAATTATCTCGAATAGTGGAAAGGTCTGATTGACTACACTTTCCAGTTGTTCAGGCAGGTACTTCTCCCCATTATATGTGCAAACCACTACCGACACCTTGGCTGTGTTAGTATTTTCTGTCATCTCATTGTCATGCATAACCACTGTGCAAAGGTAAATAATATTCAAGATATTTTGTGCCGGTTTGCAGGATTTTTTTTTGCAGTGAATTCTGATGGTATTTTTAAATTCTTTTGGTAAATTTGCACCCACACAGGGCGATTATCGTTTGAGCTGAGTCGTCATGGTCTTATTTAGAAAAGAATATTATAAATAGATTGTTATATAAATATATGAAAGGCAAAATCTTAGTTACAGGCGGAACCGGGTTTATCGGTTCTCACACTACAGTAGAGTTGCAGCAGGCTGGATATGACGTGGTCATCATTGACGACCTGAGCAATAGTAATATCGAGGTGCTTGACGGTATCGAGCGCATCACTGGAATTCGTCCCATTTTTGTTAAAGGCAATTGTACCGATAGGGCAGTGCTGCGCAAGCTGTTTGAGGAGAATCCCGGCATCAGCGGCATCATCAATTTTGCTGCCAGCAAAGCAGTGGGCGAGAGTATGCAGAAGCCCATCATGTACTACCGCAACAACCTCAATATCCTGCTCAACCTGCTGGAACTCATGCCCGAGTTTGGCGTGAAGGGCTTTGTGTTCTCGTCGTCGTGCACCGTCTATGGCGAGCCCGACAAGAACCCCATCACCGAGGATGCGCCTACCAAGAAGGCCACTTCGCCCTATGGCGCTACCAAGCAGATTTGTGAGGATATCATCGCCGATGTTATCCGCAGCGGCAGCCCCATCAAGGCGATCTTGCTGCGCTACTTCAATCCCATCGGTGCGCATCCCAGTGCCGAAATCGGCGAGTTGCCCAATGGTGTGCCCCAGAATTTGGTACCCTTCCTCACTCAGACTGCCATTGGCGTGCGCAAGGAGTTGAGCATCTTTGGCGACGACTATCCCACACGCGACGGCTCCTGCATCCGTGACTTCATCAATGTCGTGGACCTAGCCAAGGCCCACGTCAAGGCCCTAGAGCGTATGCTTGAGGACAAGAGTGATGAGGCGCTTGAAATCTTCAATATCGGCACTGGCAACGGCGCTTCGGTACTGGAACTGCTGCATTCGTTTGAGCGCGCCACTGGCGTGAAAGTGCCTCACAAGATCGCTCCGCGTCGTCCTGGCGATATCGTCCAGATTTGGGCCGACCCCAAGCGTGCCAACGAAGTCCTGGGCTGGCATGCCGAAATTTCACTCGACGACACGATGCTCAGTGCCTGGAACTGGCAGAAGAAACTGCGTGAGCGCGGCATCATGTGACGACAGCTGTTACAGGAGGAAGAACAGGGAAACGCCGATGACCGAGATGAAGGCTCCTATCAGGCTCTTGGCAGTGATGGGTTGCTTGAACATCCAGTAGGCGGGTAAAATGATGATGATGGGCGTCAGTGCCATGAGGGTGCTGGCAATTCCGGCTGCGGTGTATTGTACGGCAAGTAACGAGCAACCCACACCGACGAATGGGCCAAAGATGGTGGTCAGGACAGCAGCGGCCATGCCCTTGCGGTCATGCAATCCCTTGCGCAGTGGCGCAAACCCCTCGGTAAACGCCATCAGCAGTGAAAAACCGATAATTCCCGCAACGCAGCGGAAGAAATTGGCGTGGAATGGCAACATCCACGCCTCTATGTTTGTAGAGAGGGATGCTTCGTAGTGATTCATGCCTATCTTGCTGAGAACCAGTCCAACGCCTTGACACACCGCGGCGCCAGTGGCAAACAATACACCAGCAAGAGGCAACTTGAGGGACAAGTTGTGATGGTCGCCGCGGCCCAACACGCTGATGGCGATACCCGCCAGTGTGACGGCCATGGCCAGCATGGCTTGGGGGCGGATCTGCTGTCCCAACGTGAACCAGGCTGTGATGGCGGCAGCGATTGGCGCAAGGGTCATGAACAACTGACCGAATTTGGAACCGATGATGATATAGCACTGGAACAGGCAGAAGTCACCGATGACATACCCCACCAGGCCCGACAGCATCATCCACAGGTAGGCCTCGGTGCTTGCTCCAGCGGGCAGGGGTGAGCCTGTTATTATCCAGAACATGATGACCGAGAAGATGAGTGTGATTGCCATGCGCGTCACGTTTAGCGTCAGATTGCCCATGCGCTTACTGCCAAACTCGCTCAGTAACGCTGTCGCTGTCCACGAGAAGGCTACTCCTATTGAAATCAGTTCACCAATGTATTGCATGCCACAAAGGTACGATTATTTAAAGAATTTAATCAAGAAGTGCCATAAAATGTAACAAGGTAGAGGATTTTTAATTAATTTTGCAAATTATATATTATAGAGAACTATTGTATTGATGGCTCTAGAGGCAGGTTTGTATTTGATTCCCTGTCAGTTGAGCGACGTGCCGCTGGAAAGGGTTTTGCCCGCGCATAACATTGAGGTTGTGTGTGGTATACGGCATTTTGTGGTCGAGAGTCTGCGTTCTGCCCGCCGCTTCCTCAAAAAATGTAACCGCAATATCGACATCGATTCGCTCTCATTCAACGAGCTTAATGAGCACTCTGACCTTCAGGATATTACTGCTCTCGAGGCTTTGCTCGACCCGATTGCGCAAGGTGAGCCGGTTGGAGTGATCAGTGATGCGGGTTGTCCCGCAGTAGCCGATCCGGGTGCCGATCTCGTTGCCATCGCCCAGCGCAAGGGCTACAAGGTGTTCCCGCTGGTTGGCCCGTCAAGCATCCTGATGAGTCTGATGGCATCGGGCTTCAATGGACAGAGTTTTGCCTTTGAAGGCTATCTGCCAGTCGATTCCAGTGCCCGTCAAGCTCGCCTCAAGGAATTGACACGGCGCATCGAGCGTGAGCATCAGACTCAAATCTTCATTGAGGCACCCTACCGCAACAACCAGTTGATTGCCGATCTCGTGGGTCACTTGCCGCCTGATCTGCGCCTGTGTGTAGCCAGTGACATCACTGGCGAGCAGCAGAGCATTGTCACTCGCTCGTTAGGCCAGTGGAAGCAATCACGGTATGATTATCACAAGATTCCCACGATTTTCCTCTTGTTCCAATAACACACCACACTATGTCAGGACACAAATATAAAGGATACACTAATGATGGCCGCCCGTTGAAGATTGCATTTGACGTGAACGGCGATGACACACCTCACTTGCCTGATAAGCACGACGTGAAGCCATCCACACCCCGCTACACGGGCGTGGGCAAGGGCTTGTGTTTCATGAGCTTCGGCAGCGGCAGTAGCGGTAACTGTGCCTACCTGGGTACACCGCGAGGCGGCATCCTCATTGATGCGGGCATTAGGGAACCGGTGAAGTATCATAGGAAGAAAAAGAATCCCGAAAAACAGGATGTCCTCACTCTTGACCAGGCGTTTGCCGAGCTTGAACGCAACGGCGTGTCACCCGATATGGTCAAGGGCGTCTTGCTCACCCATGCCCATCAGGACCACATGCGCTGCCTGTATGATGCAGTGAAACGATGCCGCTGCAGTGTCTATTGCACGATGGGTGTGATGGCACAACTGCTGCAGCGCACCCGCATCTCGGGGCGCATCAGCGACTATCATGTGCCCATTTTCAAGGAAATCCCATTCCGCATCCTTGATATGGAGATAACGCCCTTCGAAACGCTACATGATGTGAAAAGTGTGGGATTCAGCATCGAGTATGAGGGCGAGACGTTTGTCGTGGGATCTGACATGGGCTCGATTACCCCGCGCGCCGCCCACTACATGAGCCGTGCCAACTACCTGATGATAGAGTGCGACTATGATCTCAAGACACTTGAGGAGGGCGGATACTCAGAGTTTCTCAAAGCTAGGGTAAAGAAGGAAAACGGGCATCTGGACAATGCCGTGGCAGCCGAGTTTGTTGCCCAGAATTACCATGAGGGGCTGCACTATGTCTTCCTGTGTCACTTGAGCGAAAAGAACAACACTCCTGAACTTGCGCTCTCGGTCATGCGCAATGCCCTGGAGGCACGCGGGTTCACCGTCGGCGATGGCTCGAATGCCGCTTCCCAGCGTAACCGTAATATCCAGATCTGTGCCTTGCCCCGTTATACCGCTTCCGATTGGTACGTTTTGGCTTGAAAGTGGGCTTGTAGGCGGGACGCTTATAGTAGGACGATTTCTTTTTCTTGGTGTAGGACCTCTTGTAGGTGTTCTTGGGTGTTGTGACCACGGGCTGTTTTTTCACCTCGGGCTGAGGGTTGATGGGCTCAGGTTTAATCTTGTTCTTGTAGAGCCAGTAGCCCTCGTTATTATCCTGCAGTTGCTTGAAATCATTGGTGAAGAATGGGGACAGTTTGTCATAGTCGATCATGATTTCGATGGGCTCGTTAGAGATAGAGCCTTGCTTGAACAGGAATAAGACCCCTTTCTTGCTGCAACAGATGTCGGCAGGCACATTCAGCGCATGCTGGAAACGGTGATCCTCGCCACGCTTCTTGTTGAGTTCGTCAATCTTGTTGTTGATGACCTTGAGCAGTTGGTTCTCCTTGCTGGCATCGGTAATCAGAATGTCGGGACGCGAGAGTATTCGCTGGTTCTGACGGTCATAATGGATGTAGTAATTGTTCTCGTCGGTCGAGTTGCCGTCATACTCCACCTTGTCAACCTCTATCACGAGCAGGCGCAGTGATGTCATGTAGGGATAGACGAGCACCTGGCTCACGTTGCCGTACAGCGGATAAACCCGTGGCGCCTTGACCAGTGTGCGGTAGTCATCGCCCACCGCCGCGGGGTTATTGAACACCGGAGAATTGAGATAGGCGTAACGGGCCTCTTTCAGCTGGGAGTGGCTGGTGCCGAAAGCCACCTTGATGAGTTCCTTATTGAGCTCGGTGAGATCATCGTTGCCGTTCACCTTCTGAGGCCAGCACACCTTGACGTGCTTGGTGCTGGTATAGTAGGAGGTGTTATCTCCGGCTTTGGCGGGCGTGTTTGCTGTGAAATAGTACGTATTGTGGTGTAATTTATCAAACACATCAGCTTGAGTAGTGCTGGTGATAGTGTCGGCCATGGCAATATATTCGGTCGAGTCACGCTGCCCAAATAGGCTTTGGCTCTTACCGCTGGCTTCGATGCGCCTTGTGGCATACCATCCTGCCGCTACCAGGTCGATGACTGTGAGCAGGCAGATAATGATAATGAGGTTTTTTTTGGTCATATCTATTGAAGGTCGTTTATATGCTATTATTCTTGAGATTGATTGGGTTGTCGATGAGCTGTTGCACGGCATCGCTCACGCGTTGCATGAGCCAGCGTGGCGTTGATGTAGCGCCACAAATGCCGATTCGCTCCTTGCCGACGAGCCATGCAGGGTCGATGTCATCTTCACCACTGATGAGGTGGGACTCAGCATTGGCGTCCTTGCATTCAGCGAACAGGATGCGCCCGTTACTGCTCTTGGCGCCGCTGACGAACAAAATCAGTTCGTGACGGGACGCAAACTCGCGGATTTGCGGGATGCGGTTGGCTACCGATCGGCAGATGGTGTCAAAACTTCGGAAAGTAACCCCAGGAGCAACGCGCTGCTTGATGGCCTCGACGATGCGCTGGAATTCCAGTACGCTCTTAGTCGTCTGGGAGTAGAGGTAGATGTCGCGGGAAAAATCGATCTTATCAATCTCGTCGATGTTCTCAATGACGGTGGCATGTCCTTGGGTCTGTCCCACAAGGCCCAGTACCTCGGCATGTCCCCGCTTGCCGTAGATAACGATTTGTGGAGAGCCCTTGCTGGCGTTCTCGCCATGATAGGTAGTGTTGATGCGTTGTTGCAGTTTGAGTACCACAGGACAAGTAGCGTCAATGATCTCGATGTGGTTGCGCTGGGCTGTTTGATAGGTCTCGGGAGGTTCGCCGTGGGCACGCAGCAATACCTTCACGTCATGAAGCTGTTCCAGCTGATCATGGGTGATGGTCTCAAGGCCGCGGCTGGCCAGCCGGTCCACTTCGGCGGTGTTGTGCACAATGTCGCCCAGGCAATAGAGATGCCCGCTCTCATTGAGCACCTCCTCGGCCTTGCGGATGGCTGTGGTCACCCCGAAACAGAACCCGGATCCCTTATCTATCTCAATAATAGCCATTTGTCAGTTACTGTGAATTCTAATTCTTACTACGCTCCAAGTAGAGGTTGTAGAGCCATTCGTCTTGCTCCTCAAGCGTCATGTGTGAGTTGTCGAGAACAACTGCGTCGTCGGCTTGGCGCAAAGGGCTCTCCTTGCGGGTGCTGTCGATGCGGTCACGCTCAGTGACATTAGCAAGCACCTCCTCAAGGGTTGTCGTGGTGTCGCCCTTGGCTCGCAGTTCATCATAGCGTCGCTGGGCGCGCACTTGGGCACTTGCTGTGGCAAACACCTTCATCTCGGCATCAGGGAACACTACTGTGCCAATATCGCGTCCATCCATTACCACACCCTTGTTCTTGCCCATGGCTTGTTGCTGCTTGACCATAGCTTTGCGCACAAAGCCGATGGCGGCAATGATGCTCACCACGTTGCTCACCCGCATCGAGCGGATGTAGCGTTCTACATTTTTGCCGTTGAGCACGGTCACGCTCTTGCCGTCGCGCGTTGGACGGAAGGTGATGGTGATGTCGCCGCGTCTCAAGTGCTCCTTGAGCGTGGGCTCGTCAACCTTGCCGCGACTGATGAGCTTGTTGCGCAAGGCGAACAACGTCACGGCACGATACATCGCGCCTGTGTCAACGTAGGCATAGCCGATGCGACGTGCCAATGCTTTGGCCATAGTGCTTTTACCCGTTGATGAGTGACCATCAATGGCAATGGTAATCTTCTTCTGTGTCATTTTCCCATTAATGTTGATTAACTGCCGACAAAGATAATCAAAAAAACTGAGATTATTATCGTTGTGGAATGAATTAACGGATGTAATGAGGCATCTCTTGTGGAATGACCATTGAGATTTCCACCATGCCACACACCTTTCCGTCACGCCGCCAGGGTGTCTGGTAGATCATTTTCTTGACGCCTTGCTTGTCGATGGTGTAACAGTTGACGGTGTCGGTCTCGATCATGTGGCGGATTTTCTCCTGTGACTTCGGGCTGTGGCAGGGCATGAGATTCTTGCCCAACATCGTGTGCCCCTCCTTGTCAAAGGTGGCCCTTGACCGCTCATTCATGAAGATCACTTTCCCCTCCAGGTCACACACGGTGATGGCGCAATGCGTGCCCTCGGCCCAAGCAAGGGCCTCGCTGATAATTTCTTGCTCGTTCATGGCGGACAGAATTATTTGTGGTTAACAACGTTGACAGGATGACCGTCGAGATAAGCTGCGACATTGCTGGTGATGACGTCCATCAAGCGCGTGCGTGCTTCAAAACTGGTCCAGCCGATGTGAGGCGTGAGGTAGCAGTTGCGGGCCGTGAGCAACGGGTGGTCGGCAGCAGGCGGCTCGACACTGGTGCAGTCCACTGCGGCGGCATACAGGTGTCCGCTGTTCAGCGCGTCGGCAAGGTCTTGCTCGACAATGAGAGCTCCACGTGCCATGTTGAGTACGATGGATCCCTTCTTCATCATCGCCAGACGCTCGGCATTGATCATGCCGGTGGTTTCGGCATTAAGCGGGCAATGCATGGTGAGCACATCACTGGTGCGCATCAGGTGCCCAAGGTTGTCGGCCTTGATGATGCCTTCGGGCAACTGGTCGGGACTCTTGCTGGTGAGGGCCATCACACGCATGTTCATTGCCTGTGCGATGCGGGCCACAGCACTGCCGATGTTTCCCATTCCCACTACGCCCATCTGCTTGCCAGCCAACTCGATGAGAGGAGTGTTGAAATAGGCATAGCTGCCACAGTTGGTCCACTTCAGGTCTTTAGCCTCGTCGGTGTAGTGCTGGGGCTGCCAGCAGATGTTCAACAAGTGGGCAATAGTCAGTTGGGCCACGCTGTCGGTGCTGTAGGCGGGAACGTTGGTAACGACAATTCCTCGGCGAGTGGCCTCAGCGACGTCAGCGACATTGAAACCTGTAGCCATCACGCCGATGTATTTCAAATCGGGCAATTGGGCGATTGTGGCAGCATCGATGGGCACTTTGTTGGTCAACACCATTTCGGCACCTTGGCAACGTTCAACTACAGTGTCGGCAGTGCCGAAATCATGGATGTCACAGGGGGCTAATGCCCTCATCGGTTCCCACGAGAGGTCGCCGGGATTACCTGCATATCCGTCAAGAATGACAATTTTTCTCATAATGAATGTATTATAATAATGTATTGTTTATCAAGTGAAGGTTAATGAATTGACAAAATTAAGTGAAAATCGTCAAATGACAAAAAATATAGCTAAATTTGCACACTGATAACGAAAGGAGTACACTATGGATAACAAAAAACTGGTGGAGACTATTGCTGCTAATCTGGGTCGGACGACCAAGGATGTGGACAAACTTGTGGACGCTCTTGCAGGTATATTGAGAACTAGATGTGGTGAGATGGACAGCGTGTATATCCCTGGATTTGGTACCTTTGAGCCTAAAAAGCGCAACGAGCGTGTCATGGTGAATCCCACTACTGGCAAGCGCATGCTTGTGCCTCCAAAGGTGGTATTGGGCTTCAAGGTGAGCAATGTACTCAAGGCCAAGCTCAAATAATAAGGAAAGGATTGTATCATGAATGCTAAAATCACATTAGTTGAACTTGTGGATTTGATGGCCGCGTCAACCTCGACGTCCAAGCGTCTGTGTGACCTCTTTGTCCGTGAATTGTTTGCTACCGTATCCCAAGCCCTTATCGATGGTGAAAGTGTCAAGGTCAAGGGCATCGGCACTTTTAAGGTGACGGCAGTTAAGTCACGCAAGAGTGTTGATGTGTCAACTGGCCTACCTGTTCAACTTCGAGGGTACAATAAAGTGACATTCACCCCTGACAAAAACCTTGCCGAGTCCATCAACCAGCCATTCGCCCAATTCGAGGCCGTGGTGCTGGATGATGCCGTGACTGATGAGAAGCTGGCGGCTATCGACAAGCAGTTCCCGTCAACGATGTATCAGCCGCAGGATGCTCCCGAGGACGCTACTGCCGCCAAACAAGAGACTTCCCCCGAGAAAAAAGAAAAAGAAAAGGAGGAGAAACCTATCGAGGAGGAAATGATTCTGCGAGAGGATCACCACCAGGAAAGCTTTTTTGAACCAGAGGAACTCTTCCCTGACTCGGAACCTGATGAGTTCTTTGTGCCAGAACCCCTAGGTCATGTTTTACCGCAACAGCCCGAGGAACCCGAGCCTGTTAAAGAACCCGAGCCCGAGCCGAACCCCGAGCCAAAACCGGAACCGGAACCCGAGCCGGTTGTTGCTAACGATAATACTGAGTCAAGTGCTCCATCCACGCCAACTGTTGAGGAGGCCGAGGAGCCTGATGACGGTTTTCGCCGTCCCGAACCCCGTAATTTATATACGCCGACCGAGGAGCAATTAGCCCGACGTGACCGAAGGGTGAGAAGACGCTGGTTGTGGCCCGTGCTTGCAGTGGCGGCTGTTGCCTTGCTATCATGGCTATTCCTGCACAACAGCGGGGATAAAACTGGTGCTTCTTCACCTGAGGTGGCTATGAGCGACAGTATTGAAACGGCTTTGGAATCAACGCCAGCCGTGATTACCGATACTGTCACCGCCAAGATTGTATTGAGCACGCTGTCCGATAGGTACTATGACAGCCCTTGGTTCTGGGTGTATATCTATGAGGAGAATAAGAACATCATTTCAGACCCGAACAATGTGCGTCCGGGCACAATAGTCGTCATTCCTCCCGCCGACAAGTATGGCATCGATGCCTCCGACCCTGAAAGCCTCAAGAAGGCCCAGCGGCTGTCGTGGGAGATACTGAAAGGCAAATAATTGAAAAATCAGTTAGAAACGGTTGATGATGTCGGCGATGGAGCGGGCATCATCAATTGTTGTTGGTGCAGCGATAGGCAAGGAGACCACCTCGGCGGCTAGCTGCTCGGTCAAGGGCAGGTCGAGCTGTGATAACTCCCTGTAGCAAGGTTGACGATGGGGTGGGGTGGCATAGTGGATGTCACTGCCCACACCGTTGTCGGCAAGATGGGCACGGAAAGCCTCACGATCATCAACGCGCACCACATACTGGTGCCAAATCTGCTTCATGCCCTCAAGAATGACGGGAGTCTTAACTCTAGGGTTGGAAATACTCTCATCATAAGTGCGCGCGATGGCTGAACGGGTATCATTCTCTTCTTGCAAATGACGCAGTTTCACGCACAGCATCGCGGCTTGGATCTCGTCCAGACGGCAGTTGTAACCCAAGTATAGATTGTGGTATCGACGGTCAGAGCCATAATTGGCGAGTGCCCTGACGCAATTGGCCAGATCGTCATCATTGGTGGTGACGGCTCCGCTGTCACCTAGCGCTCCCAGGTTTTTAGTGGGGTAGAAACTGTTGCCGGCAGCGTTACCCAGTCCTCCTGTGACAAAGGTGCCGTTCAAGCCGGCTGTGTCGCTTGCGGCGCCGATGGCTTGGGCGTTGTCCTCGATGATGAGCAAACCATGTTCACGGGCCACTTGCATCAACGTGGGGTCCCAGCATGGAGTGCCGTACAGGTGCACGGGCATGACGGCGCGTGTGCGGGATGTGATCAGTCCCTCCAGCAGTCGGCTATCCATGTTCATGGTGTCCTCGCGGGGCTCACACAGCACGGGTGTCAAGCCATTGTCGCTGACAGCCAGGACTGTTGCTACATAGGTGTTGGCGGGAACGATGACCTCGTCCCCGTCGTTAAGCATTCCCAGTTCTTTATAGGCGCGCAGGATAAGCCGCAGCGCATCCAGTCCGTTGCTCACGCCGATGCAGTGCTTAACGTGGCACAGCGCGGCGATTTCCTGTTCCAGCAGTTCGGTTTGAGTGCTGTGGAGATAACGACCGCGTTCAATGACCTCACAGGCCGCTGCCTTGAGCTCGTCCATATAGGGCGCATTGGCCAAGGCCAAGTCCAGGAATGGGTATTGCTTCATTGTCATTAGTTGGATTAGTCAATAACATTGCGTTTTAACTCGAGGAAACGGCCATAGTCCCTGACATAGTCGGCCTCGTCGAAATGATGCGAATTGAGCACCAGGCAGACCGACCCCGATGAGAAATTGTGCAGCCTGTTCCAGATGCCTGGCACTACCAGCAGTCCTTGATAGGGCCGGTTGAGTGTGTAGGTGAACTGCATGTCGCCATCATCGACGGTGACGTCAAAACTACCGCTGATGGCGATGATGAACTGCTGGCTGATATAATGGCTGTGCCCTCCTCGTTCGGCTCCTCCTGGCACATCGTAGATATAGAACGTGCGCTGAACATCAAACGGCAGTTCCTCGCCATTGTTCACTGCCGTGAGGTTTCCGTTGGCATGATGGTGCCTGTTCAGGCTGATGATGCGGCAGTCATCGAGGCGCGCATGGCGATGGTTCGCCAGTCTATCCATCTTATCGTTCGTTTCCATGCTTCAGTGTCTTGAACAGTTCAAAGTCTTCGATATAGTCGTTCGGGTCATAGGTGGTGCTTGAAAGCACAAGTGCAACCGAGTTGGTCGAGAAATTATCAATGTGACGCCACGTCATGGGAGGCACATAAAGTCCTATTTGCGGCCTTGCCAGGTGGAAAGTCTGTTCCCGTTGGCCATCATTGACCACCACATCAAAGCTTCCACTCAGCGCCACAATAAATTCCTCCTGAACCTTAAATGCGTGACCGTCGCGCCACATGCCGCTGGGCACGTCATAAATCCAGTAGTTGCGCTTGACCTCGAACGGGACATGGCTGCCGCTCTCGATAAACGTCAGGTTGCCGCGAGGGTCATTAATCTTGGGCAACTCAATCAAGTGGACCTCATGTGTGGTGTCATTTGCCATTCTGGGCCAACTTGATGAGGTATTGTCCGTAATTGTTCTTTTTCATCGGTTCGGCAAGTGCCAGGAGCTGCTTAGCGTCAATCCACCCCTTGCGGAAGGCGATTTCCTCAAGGGCAGCCACTTGCACTCCTTGCATGTTGACGATGGTGCCAATGAAGTTGGACGCGTCGGCCATCGACTCGCTTGTGCCCGTGTCAAGCCAAGCAAAACCGCGACCCAACGTCTGAACGTGTACACGGTCTTGAGCCAGGAATTCCTGGTTGACGGTGGTGATTTCAAGTTCACCGCGTGCGCTGGGCTTGATGTGCTTGGCGATTTCGACCACATCGTTTGGATAGAAGTACAGGCCGGTCACGGCATAGTTGCTCTTTGGATGTTCGGGCTTCTCTTCAAGACTTGTGGCCTTGCCATGCTCGTCGAATGCTACCACGCCAAATCGGTTGGGATCCTTGACGGCATAGGCCCACAGCGTGGCGATATTCTTGGTTTCGGTGCGTTCGACGGTCTCCATCAGCATCTTGGTGAAGCTTTGGCCATAGAAGATGTTATCGCCCAGGACAAGGCACACACTGTCGCTGCCGACAAACTCCTCACCGATAATGAAGGCTTGGGCCAATCCCTCGGGGCGGGGCTGCTCGGCAAACGTGAAGTGCACACCCAACTCCTCACCTGTGCCCAGAAGCCTGCGGAACATAGGGAGGTCCTGAGGTGTCGAAATGATGAGGATCTCACGGATGCCTGCAAGCATCAACACCGAGATGGGATAATATACCATGGGCTTGTCATAGATGGGTATCAATTGTTTGGAAATACCCTTGGTCACTGGGTAAAGTCTTGTCCCAGAGCCTCCTGCCAGTACGATTCCTTTCATGTCGCGATTGATGTATTTATTTGTTATTGTCTATCTTTTGGTTTGGAATGGCGAAGTTACAAAGATTTTCAGAACACACCAAGCAATCGGCATTAAAAAAATGGAAAGGCAATGATTGCATCACGCGTTCAATGTGTTGAAAGAGCAGTTATTAATTGTAACTTGTGGCGTGGAACGAGCAAAAAATCGTCAGAAATCAGGCTAAAAGTGTCAAAAATTCTAAATTGGGCTTGATAAATCAAAAAAATGTTAGGTTTTTATGGTGCAGGCGTGACAAATTTGCAGTACTTTTGTCGCCGTAAAAGAGATTGTTTAATCGTTATAAAATATTCATACAATGACTGACAACAAGAGTTATCTGGAGCAAATGAGGCTTACTTACAGGCCCAAGTTGCCCGTTACGCTCAGGTGCCCCGTGCGCGCCGTCGAGGGTGAACCCACCCAGTCGGTGGGCGATCAAGAAGCTATCAAGTCGCTTTTCCCCTGCACCTATGGCATGCCGCAGCTTACCTTTGAACGCGATGATTCGGCGATGCCACCCGAGAAACCTTTTAACGTGGGTGTAATCCTCAGTGGAGGTCAAGCCCCTGGTGGCCACAACGTGATTTGTGGCCTGTATGATGGCATTAAGGCTTTGAACAAGTATTGCCGCCTGTACGGTTTCCTGGGAGGACCTAACGGTCTAGTAAAGCACCGCTACATTGAAATCACTGGAGACATGATCGAGCAGTACCGCAATACTGGTGGCTTTGACCTTATCGGTTCGGGCCGCACCAAGCTGGAGAAGCCCGAGCAGTTTGAGGCCAGCCTGGAGATCCTGCGTGCCCTCAATATCACCGCCATTGTAATCATCGGTGGCGATGACAGCAACACCAACGCAGCAATCCTGGCCGAGTACTACAAGGCCCATGATGCAGGTGTACAGGTAATCGGTGTGCCCAAGACCATCGACGGTGACCTCAAGAACGAGCATGTGGAGATTTCCTTCGGCTTCGACACGGCGACCAAGGTGTATAGTGAGCTTATCGGTAACGTTGCCCGTGACTGTAACTCTGCCAAGAAATACTGGCACTTCATGAAGCTGATGGGCCGTTCGGCATCACACATCGCCCTGGAGTGCGCCTTGCAGACCCGTCCCAACTACTGCATCATCAGTGAGGAGGTTGAGGCCCGCGAAATGACCCTGCACGACATCGCCGAGGAAATTGCCGACATCGTGGTTAAGCGTCACGACATGGGCATGGACTATGGTACGGTCCTCGTTCCTGAGGGTATCGTGGAATTTGTTCCCACAATGAAGAAACTCATTAGCGAGCTCAACGAGATGCTGACCAAGTTCCCCGAGATTTCGGAACTTCGCGAGATGGAACAGAACGAATTTGTGCGTGAGCACTTGAGCGAGGAGAACCGTGTCGTCTATGACTCGCTCCCCGACGACGTGGCTCGCCAGCTCGCCCTGGACCGCGACGAGCACGGCAACGTCATGGTATCGCAAATCGAGAGTGAACGCCTGCTCAGCCGCATGGTGGGACACGTGCTTGACATGCGTGTTGAGTCTGGAGAGATTAAGCCCATCAAGTTCAAGACCCAGCACCACTTCTTCGGCTATGAGGGCCGTTGCTCCTTCCCGTCGAATTTTGATGCCGACTACTGCTACTCACTGGGTTACAACGCTTCACACCTCATCTTTGTCGGTGCTACCGGCTACATGTCGGCCATCACCCATCTGGGACGCAAGGCTCAGGACTGGGTTGCCTGTGGTGTGCCCATCACGATGATGATGAACATGGAGCGCCGCTCAGGTAAGGACAAGCCCGTGATTCGCAAGGCTCTGGTTGACCTCGAGGGTGCACCGTTCAAGCACTTTGTCGAGAATCGTGACCAGTGGGCCCTCGAAACGTGCTACATCTATCCTGGCCCCATCCAGTTCTTCGGTCCCGAGGAGTTGGTCGACAAGACGTCCTACACGCTCTTCTTTGAGCAGTTCGGCAAATGATCCAACCCATCCCTTTTGGCTTATCGTCTATAGGGCGTTCCCGCTAGACTGTAAGTATATAGTTTAACTTCTAAACAGCTTGCTCCCCGTCCCTGGTTGTTCAGGAGGCGGGGATTTTTTGTTTTGCGGGGCCGTTCTATCAGTCCGCATTTTGCCTTCATTGTGCAATAAAGGAGGAGTCAATCACGTTTAATAATATTATTTATTAGCATCTACAATAGAAAGAAATTATGTTTTCAGGAATAGTTGAAGAAGCTGCGCGTGTGGTTGCATTGCGCAGGGATGGTGGAAATCTGCACATTACGCTCAAGTGCAGCTTCACCAGTGAATTGAAGATAGATCAGAGTGTTTCGCACAATGGCGTGTGCCTCACCGTCGTTGAACTGCCTGGCGACGGAACCTACACGGTCACAGCCATCCAAGAGACGCTCGACCGCAGCAACCTGGGCCTGCTCAAGGTGGGCGACGAGGTCAATGTGGAACGCTCGATGCTCATCGAGGGCCGCCTCGATGGCCACATCGTTCAGGGCCATGTGGACCAGACGGCAGTCTGCACCGATGTCAAGGAGGTGGATGGCAGTCACTATTTCACCTTCAAATATGAGGTGGCACCCGAGATGGCCCGCAAGGGATATGTTACCGTTGAGAAAGGTAGTGTGACCGTCAACGGCGTGTCGCTCACAGTGTGCAACAGCGAGCGCGACAGCTTCCAGGTCGCCATCATTCCCTATACCCGCGAGATCACCAATTTCCATTGCATCGAGGTGGGCACGGTGGTGAATTTGGAATTTGACATCATCGGCAAGTATCTGGCCCGTTTGATGGAATTTGCCCTCTAAACAATCATGAAGAAAATAGGCGTCATCAGTGATACGCACGCATGGTGGGATGACCGTTATGCCGAGCACTTTGCCGACTGTGATGAGATTTGGCATGCAGGTGATATAGGCAGCGATGAGTTGGCCGACAGGCTGGAGGCGATAGCGCCGGTCTTCCGTGCTGTGTGCGGCAATGTGGATGGGGCCACCCTTCGTCGCCGCTTCAAGGAGATGGAAATCTTTGAGGTCGAGGGCGTCAAGGTGGTCATGACCCACATCGGCGGTTATCCTGGCAAGTATGCTCCAGGCATCAGACAACGGCTCGAATTGTCACAGCCCAAGCTGTTTGTGTGTGGCCACAGCCATATCCTCAAGGTGATGCCCGACCGCTCGCTGGGATGCCTTGTTGTCAATCCCGGCGCTGCAGGCGTGCAGGGGTGGCAGGTGGTGAGAACACTGGTGACACTCACGCTGGATCAGGGAAACATCACCCATGCCCAAGTCATAGAATTAGCGAAATGAAAAAGACATTATATTTAATCATGTTTCTGCTGGCGGCAGTTTTGATGACGGCCTGCCACAGTAATGAGCAGAATTACCGCGAGGCCTATGAGAAGGCCATCGAGCGTCGCAAGACGGGTATCGGGGCCGAGACTTATTCTAAAATCGAGGCCGAGCGCCAACGCTATACCCATATCATTAACGGCGATAGTGTCAGGATGGTCTATATGAATACCAATGTAGCCATCGACTCCACCGATGTGGCTTATCCCTTCAATGTGATAGTGGCAACCTTCGCTCAACGCATCAATGCCAAGAGTTATCGTGACCGCCTGCGCGAGGAATGCAATTTCCCGAGTTATGTCCTGTATGGTGGCTCTGAAAGGCAATATTTCGTTGTCCTTCAGGGATTTGACGATAAGGAGTCGGCTGCGGCCATGCTTCGTGACTTGGACAAGAAGGTACCGATAAAGATACTTGAACCCCTTCCTTGGATTCTGTGTAAGATGTAAGTATCATGATGCCACAAGTGAAACAAGATAATAGCGTCAACGGCCGAATCGGGTATATCGATGCCTTGAAAGGATTTACCATTTTTCTGGTGGTATTTAATCATGTCTCGATATTCTACTTGCAGGTGCCTGTAGATGCTATCTCGTTTCACTATTATTTCATACAGCTGCAGATGCCGATGTTCTTTCTTCTTAGCGGTTTCTTCTCTTACAAGGCCGGTGAGATGTGGAATGTGGGCTCAGTTTTCAATAGGCTCAAGAAGCGCGTTCCTCGGCTATTGATAGCGCCGTTCCTGTTTCTTGTGGTTCTGTGTTATGTCAAGGGCATCGGGCTCAATAATGCGCTGTTGAATCCTTTGAAACAAGGCTACTGGTTTACGTTCATTCTGTTTGGCTATTATCTGCTGTATGTCATTATTCGCCTGTGCACGCGCAGTGATAAATGGGCAGGAGTGGTTGCCATTGTACTAGGCATCGTGCTTTTCCCGACCAGTTGGGTCGAATACTATCTGCGCATCCCTGTCCCTGAGCACATCTTGGGGCTGTTGAGTGTGTTCTTTTGGGGATCTTTCATCTATTTTGTTCTAGGCGTTCTGCTCAAGCGGCATTTTGATCAAGCGTTGGCTTGTCTGCACGGAAAATGGTTGCTGCCTTTGTGCATACTCTCATATATCTTTATCAATGTGTTTTATAAGGATATTCCCGTCGGTGACATGTACAAGGAGTTGCCGTTGGTGTTGTCGGGGCTAGTGGTGTTCTTTGGCTTTTTTGAGAAGAAACAGGAACTTTTTTCCAATCAGCATCGCTTGGGACGGGTGTTGCAATACATGGGACGTCGCACCCTCGACATTTATCTGATTCATTTCTTCATGATACCGCTGGATTTCAAGATCATCACCGTCTTTATGGACCATTCGATGCCTGTAATCGAGGCATTTGTTGCGGCTGTCATCGCTGTTCTGATTATCGCGGTGAGCCTGTTGGTCAGCGAAATCCTGCGCTTGAGTCCTTTTCTTGCCCATTGGTTGTTTGGCGCAAAAAAGGCATGACGAGCACAGTGTTGTCATGAATTCATGTTCCCGCGTCCCTCCCTCGGTGAAGACCAGTGGTCAACTGGTGGTCATGCGAAATGCGATATGCCCTGTGCGCCGTGCCGATGTGCTGGACTTGCGCCGTGACGCCCATGTCGGGCAAAAGCAGCGTCCCGTGCTGCTGCAATAAGGGTTTTCAGTTCGCCCCGCCGGTCCTCTACCTACAATTCCTTTTTATACTCTGTTATTCCTTACATCAACTCGGTTGAGAAGTTGATTGACTGGATCAGTACGTCAAGTTCACGCAATTGAGCCGACAGTTTGTCAATCTGCTTGGCCATCGCCTTAACGTCGATGGTGGTGACATACTTGATTTCGCTGCGTGAATAGCGCTCGCTGGTGGCTGATGCTTGGTTGAACACCTCGCGCAGCACCTGGACGCGCTTGGTGAGAACGTCGCGCTCGGCCATGAGTTGGGTGAGCGGTTTCTTGCCGCTCATCGTCTGCATGTTAGTGAGGTTGATGCGGTAGATGAGGTCCTGCAACTGCTTGAGGCAACTGTCAAGTTCCTTAAGCAGTTCTGCAGGCTCCTCGGCTGCCTGCTCGCCTTCCTGGATGCGCACGTTGTTCAGGATGCGCGCCTTGAGTTGCTCGACGCGCGTCTGTAAATCCTTACGGATGCTTAATGCTTCGGCTAATTTCATAATACTTGTTCTTATTCGTTCTTGTTTTATAGTTGCAAATATAGTGAGAATTTTTGGATTAATGCAAGATGCGTGAATCATTATGGCTTGTAAATAAAAAATATCGAGAAAAAATCGGTTAGTTGATTTATTTATGCGGCTGATTTGATTATCTTTGCGATATCTAATCAAAAGAACTGTTTTGTTATGCGAAAAATTTACCTGGTAATCCTGTGCGTGTGTGCTTTGACAGCGTCGGCTGCCGGCGTGAAGCACGGTAGTGAAAAGACGTTGGTGGACAGTTGCGGCTTTTTCCCGCAGTTGAGCCCTGATGGCCAATGGTTAATCTACTCACCCACCGAGGCCACCTCGCTGATGTTGAAAAACCTGTCAACGGGTGCCGTAACGCCTGTTTCCCGAGTGGGATACCCCGGCTTTGATGCTATCTTTGGCCCCGATGGTAAGGTGTATTATATCACTCAGCAACGCAAGAAAAATGGTCTGGTTTACCGCACAGGGCATTGCTATGATCCTGCGACAGGCAAGGATGAGGTGGTGCTCAAGCCTCAGCATGGCCGCGTGCAGGCTCTGCGATCGACAAGCGGTGTGGTCATTAATGGTGAGCGCCAAGTGTATTACAGTGGCAAGCAGGTGGGATCTTGGGTCTATACGCGTGGCGACAAACTTTATCTGGTGGATGAGGCGGGCACGACTCGTGCCTTGCAGCCCATCAAGGACAGTAACGGTTACTTGTGGGCGTCGTTGTCGCCCGATGGAACGCGGGTGCTGTTCGAGGCCGCTTCACATGGGCTGGTGGTTTGTGACCTTAATGGTGAGGTGCTGTCCGAGTTAGGCGAGTTCCTCATGCCTTGCTGGTACAATAATGACTACATCATCGCCATGAGCAATGCGGGAAATGTGCGGCTGAGCGGTTCCCGCATCTGGCTCCTGTCGGTTGATGGTGAAGTGTTCAAACCGATTTCAGCCAAGGATGAGCGCGCTGTTCAACCTATGGTCTCAGGCAATAAGGTGGTATATAGCGTTATCTACAGTGGCCAGGTCAAGCAAGTCGAACTGGATTTGACTCCAGTCACATTAAACGCTCAGGCAGCCGGCAAAGGCCGTACCCAGAAAGTGAAGAATGCAGTCAACAAGAAGGATGTGCCCCGAGTGTTCATCAATCCTGGCCACGGTGGCCATGATAGTGACGACCGCCACATGCCCACATGGGTCGTCGGCGAGCAGGACACGCTCCACTACTATGAGTCTAACTCCAATTTGACCAAGGGGCTTGCTTTGCAGGAAATTTTGGAGAACAAGGGGTATGAAACGGCCATCTCGCGTAAGACCAATCTCACCGAGGATGACCTTGACCTGTTTGAAATCGTGTCGCTTGCGGCGAACAGCGGAGCCGACATTTTCTTTGCCATCCACAGCAATGCCACAGGAACTGATAAATGTGTCAATTTCCCCTTGGGGCTGTATCGCGGATGGGACGGCAAGCCAGCTGTGGAGGGCAGCTTGAAGTTAAGTGATGCCGTGATGAAATATGCCTTTAAAAATGAGTTGACTGTCTGGACTCACGATGAACGCAGCCGCGGCGATTGGTCATTCTATGACTGGGGTTACATGGTCGGACTGGGTGTCTTGCGTTTCAATAAGTTGCCAGGCATGTTGAGCGAAGGCTCGTTCCATGACTATCTGCCCGAACGAGAGCGCTTGATCAATGACAATTATTGCTGGCTTGAGGCCTGGAACCAGTCGTTGGGCATTGACGAGTACTTTGGACGAAAAGGCAAATTCAAGAACGGCGTGATTGCGGGAACCGTTCGTTGGGAAGACCAGTTGCGCCATGATGAGGATAGACGTTTGTTTGGAGAAGACAATAAACTTCCCGTGAATGGAGCAGTGTTGCGACTGTACAACGGACGTGGCTTGCTGAACCGTGTTTATAAGCTTGACAACCGTGACAATGGCGTGTTTGTGTTCACCAATCTGCCCAAAGACAAGTACAAAATCGAGCTTCACTACGGCAATGATGATTTAATGTACAATTCTGTGAATGTCAAGGTGAAGAAAAACCAGACTTCATACAAGAATTTGAAGATGAAAACAAATCAAAAACCCAAAAAGAGTAAAAAGTGATGATGAGAAAAAGATTATCCATTATGTTGATGCTGGTAGCACTCATGCTGCCGGTTATGGCACAGCAGGTCGAGGTCATCTCGCTCTCACGGTTGTTCGATGAGCCATGGGAACCTGCCTATTTCCCTGTGCTCAACCAGACTGGAGAGCGCTTGGTGTACCAGACCGACGACAGCGGGATGAAGATGTATGACTTGACCAATGACCAGATCGCAACTATCACCACGGACAAGGTGGCAGGCAATGACGTGTGCTGGGGTGGTGACGGAAAGGTTTATTTCGTGAGTTCAGAAGCCGATGAGAATCACTTGATCTATCGTACGGGCAGGTGTTTCGACCTCGTGACGGGCCAGACGGTCAATGTTACTGAGCCGCAACATGGCGCAGTGCGTGCTGTGCCTGCAACCCGTGGCGCGGCGATGAGAAGTGATGCACAGAACTTTAAGTCATCGAGCAACATCGGCGGTGCCGCTTGGACTGAGGGCAGCCGCGTGCATGTCCTGGTCGGTGGCGAGGAGCGCGTCTTCTCGCCTGTGGACTCGTGGGCTGGCTACTTGTGGGCATCGCTCTCGCCCGACGGAAAGCGCGTGGCGTTCTTTGCCGCGGGCAAGGGCATTGTCGTGATTGACCTGCGGGGCCAGATGCTGGCCATGCTGGGCAATTATGAGATGCCGTGCTGGTACAATAACGACTACCTGGTGGCGCAGAATGCCAAGGATGATGGCCACCAGTTCACGTCGTCACAGATTGTGTTGCTCAAGGCCGACGGCACGTTCAAGACAGAGCTGACCAAACCCGAGTCGATGACGATGATGCCCACCTGTGGTGGCGGCAAAATCGTCTTTACGACTATCGACGGCCTGTTGCATGAGATGAGAATCAACATTTATGATTAAAACCGTTACAGCATCATGAAACAGAATATTTTCAACTTGATAATGGCTGCAATGGTGATGGCTTTGACTGCGAATGTCATGATGGCTCAGCAGCCCCATGTGTATATTAATCCGGGTCACGGCGGCTATGACAGCGATGACCGCAACATGGTTATCTATCCCTTCTCTCAGGGTGATAGCGCTGGTTCGTGGGAATCCAAGTCCAACTTGCGCAAGGGCCTCGCCTTGCAGGAAATCCTGCAAAAGAAAGGCTACAAGACCAGCATCTCGCGCGTGACCAACACCACCGCCGACGACCTGGCCCTTTCGACCATCGTCGCCCTGTGTAACCAGAGCGGTGCCGACGTGTTCTATTCCATCCACAGCAACGCCACGGGCACCAGTGCGGTGACCAATTTCCCGATGGTCTTCTATCGCGGCTACACGGGTTCTCCCCAAGTAGCCAATGCTGATGTGCTGGCTGCCGACCTGGAACCTTACCTGTATGCCAGCCAGACGACCGTGTGGACCAATAACTACCAGATCTGGGGCGATTGGTCTTTCCGTCCTGAGTGGGGCACTCAGGGCTATGGCGTGTTGCGTGGTAACCGTGCCGTAGCCAACCTGAGTGAGGGCTCGTTCCACGATTACATCCCCGAGGCCTACCGCCTGCTGGGACTGCAGTACTGCTGGATGGAAGGATGGAACATCTCGCTGGGCGCCGACAAGTACTTTGACCGTCTGGACCAGTATGACCTGGGCGTGATTTCGGGCAACGTGCGTGATGACCGCATCAAGCGTCTGCAGGAGAATCCCCAGCCGTTCATCGTCTATGGCGAAGACAACCTGATGCCCATTCACAGTGCCACTGTGCGACTGCTCGACCAGAATGGCAACGAGGTGCAGCGCACTATGACCGACACCCTGCGCAACGGCATCTACACCTTTAAGTATGTCGTGCCAGGAACCTATACCGTCGAGGTGAGCGAGCCGTCGCATTTCTCGCAGACAGCCGAGGTCATTGTGAGCGCCAACGCTGCGACCTACCAGAACTTCTACCTCAAGCGCGTGCGCGACACGCCGCCCGAGGTGGTGGACTACAGCCCCGTGTGGAACGAGGGTGACCCCGCTGTGAAGTGCAGCGAGCAGATTGTGCTCAGTTTCAATTGGGACATGGATAGCGTGACCACGTGCAACGCTTTCAGGTTGGAACCTCAGGTTAAAGGCTCGTTCCGTTGGGAGGATTCCTATTACCGCCTCATTTTCACGCCCGACGATGCCTTTGACGTGAACACGCATTACAC
Organism: uncultured Prevotellaceae bacterium; assembly: GCA_900317835.1. Classification (GTDB taxonomy): domain Bacteria; phylum Bacteroidota; class Bacteroidia; order Bacteroidales; family Muribaculaceae; genus Sodaliphilus. The sequence continues at coordinate 29,560 of ONIL01000012.1, forward strand.
ACTCACCCTCGACAAGAGCGCTGAGCATGGCGGAGGTATGGCAATGGACGAAGATTTTGTGATGCAGTTCTACACCCAGCCTCGAAACCACTTGACCGAGTTGGCGGTGTTCCCTTATGAGGGGGCACAAGTCCATTACAAGACGCCAACCGTAGAGTTGCGTGTAGACTCGATGCTCGATACTTACAACCTGTTCCAGAAACTGCGCGTCCTTGACAGCGAGGGTAATGAGCTGGCTTGGAACAAACGCAGCATCAAGTATAATAAGAAAGGTGACAATTACGGTTTCATCCGTGTTCCGCTCACTAATGATATCGAGCCCGGCAAGACCTATCACCTCATTCTTGATCGCGACATTGCCGACACCGCTGGCATTCATCTGCCCGCTGCCCGCGATATTTCGTTCACTGGCGTTAACGCTGGCGCCGCCAAGCCTGGCATGACGATGTTTGAGGACTTTGATCACGAGAATTACTACTTGGGCCTTTACGTCGGTTATGCAAGTGCTGACAGCCGTTTTGAGACAGGTCTGCTTGGAGGCGCTATAGTCATCGATTACCATTTCTCGAGAATGGACAGCGAGACTGGACTGCATTATGGTCCTGATTGGGGCTTGGAGGATGCTGATTGGGAAAAGCCGTTTGTTCTTGGGGACAAGCTCGGCATGCATGTGTGGGGTGATATGTCTTATAATGATCTTGTGCTAATGTTCATGGACCATATGCCATATACTGATGCTGTTGCTGTGCCCGTTTGCAAGATTGACTTCCATGGTTGGAGGTATGTTGAAATGGACTTGAGTAACTTTGAACCGGGTGTGGATTATTTTTTGAAAGAGATTTCGTTGAAGCCAGGTAGTGAACTGATGGGTATGACAGGAACGCTCAAACTGGATAATATGATCCGGGGCAAGTCAAGCGGCATCAATGAGGTGCCCGTCGCTGGCCTGAAGGTGAAATGCGACGGCGACTACATCGTGGCCAGTGCCGACACCTGGGTGCAGGGCATAGAGTTGCTCGACCTCAACGGACGTGTCATCAAATCTGCTGGTGGTAACTGCTTGAACGTCGCCAATGTTGCCCACGGCATCTATCTCGTCCGCGTTTACATCAACGGCCGCAGCGCTACCCAGAAGGTCGCTATTAACTAACCATCTGCTGCTAAAAGAATCTATAGTATCATACGGGTAAAAAAGCACTTTGGCAACAAGAAACTGACATTTTGTCAGTTTCTTGTTTAATTTTTGCTAAAAACATGACACGGTGTCTTTGAATTTTAACAGTAGTTATACTTTGGGCTCTTGGCACCCGGTTTGCTGGATAGGGGAGTGAACGCAGGGCGCAAGCTCCGCGGGAACTAACAAGAACAATAAAAGACTCATAAATATCAAATCAATAAAAAACAACAAATAATTAGGAGGTAAAGATTATGTATTTTCCTGTAATTCGAAACAACCGCAACAACTGGTTAGACACCGCATTCAACGACCTGTTTGACATGGATTGGACTCCGCGCCATGTGGCCACTGCTCCCGCCGTTAACGTGAAAGAGAGCGACAAGGCCTTCACCATGGAGGTGGCTGCCCCTGGTCTTAAGAAGGAATTCTGCAAGGTCAACATCAACAACGAGGGTAACCTGGTTGTGAAGATTGAAAACAAGAGCGAGCACGAGGACAACTCCTGCAAGGAGGGCGAGAAGTGCCACTATGTGCGCCGTGAGTTCTCCTACGCCAACTACGAGCAGACGTACATCCTGCCCGACGAGATTGACAAGGAGGCCATCAGCGCCAAGGTCGAGGACGGCATCCTGTCCATCGAGCTTCCCAAACTGGCTCCCGAGCCCGAAAAGAAGATGGACCGCGTCATCGAGATCGGTTAAACTGAGCATGTCTCGATAAGCGGGGCACACACACCGAGCCGCCAGGCTCACAACGACGCATGTTTGCCGTCGGCGTGAGCCTGGCGGTTTTGTTTGGTAAGGTATAATAGAAAAAGCAACACGCCGAGTAGCTGTGTTGTGGTTTTAGTTCATTTGAATGTGAATACATGATTATTATAGTTTAGCGTCTTTGCTTGAGGCATTGTAGCAGACGTTTCATTGAATGAATGGGAAAATCAAAACTGTTAACTGATGATAATATGTGTTAAATTCAGTGTAAATATGGTAATAAAAATGATGTTTTGTCGGTTCTTATCGGTCTTTTGCATAATTTTGTGGCCATATTATTCACCGCAGGATTGAAATTAACTATAAATTAACATAAGGATACGTTCGTTAACTGGGTAAATGATGGTCAAAGGACAAAATATCACACTCATTGCCGAGAGTAGCACAACGCGCACCGAGTGGTCGCTGATTGATGGCGGTGATGTGCTGGAACATGCTTTCACGTCGGGCTTGAACCCGTTCTTCATGACACGCCGTGAGATCAGTCACAGCATCCGTCTGGAGTTGCCGCCTGAATTTTTCAAGCGTCGGTGGAATCATGTCTATTTTTATGGTGCGGGTTGCTCAGGTCCTGAGAAGAATAAGATCATTGAGTCATCGTTGGTAGCTCAGTTCAAGACACCCGTGACGGTGATGAGCGACCTGCTGGGTGCAGCGCGCGGCTTGCTGGTGCGGGAACCTGGTTTGGCATGTATTTTGGGCACGGGCAGCAACTCGTGCCTGTACGATGGCAAGGAGATAGTTAAGAATGTGCCTGCGCTGGGTTTCATCCTGGGTGATGAGGGCAGTGGTGCAGCCTTGGGCCGTGTCTTCTTGGGTGATGCTCTGAAAGGCTTGGCGCCTAAAGATTTGACGGATGCTTTCTTTAATAAATATAAGGTGACACGAGCCGAGGTGCTTGATGCTGTGCTCAACAACCCCGCTGCTACGCGCAACCTGCGTGCCTATTCGTTCTTCCTGAGCGAACACCTGGATAGCGACTACGTTCATGACCTGATAGCGCATGAATTCAGGCGTTTCTTTGAGCGTAACGTGGCGCAATATGACTACAAGAGTTATCCTGTGAATTTTGTTGGTCCCATTGCTACAGCCTATAGCGAAATCTTGCTCGAAGTAGCCAACGACTTTGGCGCAACCGTTCGCAAGATTGTCCTCAGCTCCATGCCCGGCCTGGTTGCCTATCACAGCGGGCAGGAGTGAATTGGCTGTATCGCGCGCCAACCATGCGGGAAAAAAGAAAGACCAGTTTTTGGGTGAAATAGAATATTTTGTTGTACCCCATTAAACCTTTTTAACAAATTCTGGTCAAATCATTGCTTTCCACTAAAAATCTGAATTAGATATTTTGGCGATAATTAGTTTTTTATAAGGCTCAAAATCTATCATATTTTTAATCAACCTCCTCAGTATCAATCGGTTTTTGATTGAAATCCGTTCGGCCTTAATGAGACTATAAACTATTGGTTTTCGATACGCTAAAACAAAAATCGTCAATTATTTAGTGGACGCTTATGTGGTCAGATATTAAAATGAAATAATACCCAAATGATGAAGAATCGGATATTACACTTGATAATCATGGCGCTGGCCATTGTGGTGAATGCTAGAGCCCAGGATGTGCGGGTCATTGCCGACCGTCTTGACCTTCAACGCTATAACTTCCCGCAGGAGAAAATCCATGTGATGACCGATCGCGGGGCTTACCTAGCAGGCGATACCCTATGGCTGAGGGCTTGGGTGGTTGATGCTGCGACTCATCATCCCGTGTCGGCAAGCAAGTTTGTCTATGTCGAATTGCTGTCTCCGACCGACTCGCTGTGCGCATGTGTGAAAATCCATCAGGACGATGACGGGGTGTTCCAGGGATATTTGCCGATACCCGATGATTTGCCCGAGGGACGTTATCAGTTGACGGCCTACACCCTTTTCATGCAGAGTGCCGGCATCGACTATTTCTCTCGCCAGCCGATTGAAATCACAGGTCTGATGTCGCTCAAACGGCGCATCACCGCTCAATGTGTGCGTTTTGACAATGAGGTGGATGTGAAATTGCAATATATGGATTTGTCGGGCAACCCTTGCCAGTTCACTGACTTCTATTATATGAACCAGTATGGGTATATGAAATCTAAGGGCGGCGGCAATGGCGAGGCGCAATTCACGCTCAAGGGGAAAGAAGCCCTCGAGCCTGTGGTGCTTGTAGAGATTGACGGTTATGCCAAGTATATCCAGTTGCCCCCAAGCCGCAAGGTGCAGGTGGACTTCTTCCCCGAGGGCGGTTATCTGGTGCCCGGGGTGGAGAATGCGGTGGCTTTCAAAATGCATGACCCTGCCAACCTGACGGTCAAGGCATCGGGCGAACTGGTGGATGAACAGGGCGTTGTCGTCGCACCGCTGCTGGTTGAGCACGATGGCATGGGCGTGGTGAGGTTCACTCCGCGTGCCGATGGACGCTACACGGCTCGCTGGCGTGACAACTTTGATGAATACACGACTTTTGACCTGCCCCAGGTGCGACCTGATGCCACTGTGCTGCAGGTGCGGCGTGGTGCTGATGGGCAGGTGACGATGCAGGCTGCCGGAGCCCATGCTGCAGGAACTGTGCTGGTGGTGCATCAGCGAGGCTGCCTGGTTGCAGCGTCGCAGGAAGCAATCACCCTGAATGATAACGAACTCTCTCCTGGCGTGCTACAGGCTCTGCTGCTTGATGAAAATGGGCATTGCCTGAGCGAGCGCCTGTTCTTTGCCGGCCAGCGAACCTTGACTGCGGCTCGTGTCGAGACGGCTCGTCCCGACTATGGCAACCGCGAGGCTGTCCAGGTCACGGTGGACGTAAGCCAACTGACGGCGGGAGCAGGAGGTAACGACTGCGCAGTGGTGGTCGTTGATGACCGTGCTGCCGTAACCGGCGACAATGACATCTATTCCAACTTGCTGCTGCAGAGCGACCTGCGCGGCAACATCCACGAGCCGGGATATTACTTTGAACAGGGCGACGGCGTTGACATCAGTGTGCGAGGCCGTCATCTTGACATGCTCATGCTCACCCAGGGCTGGCGCCGCTATGACATTCCCCGTGTGCTCAAGGGCCTGGTTGCCGAGCCGCAATACCCCATTGAGGTGTCGCAAGTGGTGACAGGACGCGTCTTGAGCGAATTTCGCAAGAAGCCTATTGCCAATGCCGAGGTGAGCCTGATTATTCCCAAACTGGAATATGCCAATGTGGCAAAGACCGACTCGTTAGGCCGTTTCTCCATCCCGGTTCCCTTGCTTAACGGTCGTGAGGATTGCATCGTGATGGCCATGGATGAAAAGGGAAAGAAGCAGACTAATCTGGAACTGAACATGGAACAGTTCCCCGACACCTATTATATGATTGATGCAGGATCCTCCAATGAACTGACTGCCGATGTGCAGGAAGAACAGGCATGGCGCCTCATTAGCGAGGATGACTGGCGTCACATCAGGCTTGATGAACTGGTGGTGACGGCGGCTGGTCGTCTGCGCAAATCCACGATTGAGACAAACAATTATTTGACCGCTGACGATATTTCCAAATTGGGCATCACTTCGGTCGATGGAGCCTTGCGGTCGATAGGAGTGAGCAACTTTGATAAGGTCAATATCCTGATTGACGGTGAGCCGCTGAGTGAATACTATTTCACCGACACCCAAACTTTCCGTGAAGCGTTGACGCTTGTCTCCAGTGATAGGAAAAACGATAGGCTCAAGCGCGTCAAATTCTCACTGTTCGACACGGGGACTGATTATGACTTGAGCAGTGTTTCGATTGCCGATGGCTTAATCAGTATGACCGATGTCAGCTATATCAGTTTTTCTCGCTCCCGTCGAGGTATGACGACGATAAACATCAGCAGGAAACCGGGTTATGGAAAAGATTGGACGGAGCCAAGCCCGTATGTCAAGATAGCCCACCCGGTGGGTGCACAGCGCCCTGTGGAGTTTTACACTCCGCGCTATGACCAGGGCGATTGTGGCATCGAGCCTGGCGCCGACCTGCGCCGTGTGCTCTATTGGAATCCTTGCGTCAAGGTGGGCAAGGACGGTAAAGCCCGCTTTGACTTCTATAGCAATGATGCCCGTAATACTACCTATACCATCCTTGTCGAGGGAGTCACCGCTGGCGGCGGACTCATCCACGGCACACAATCCGTTACCAAGCGGTAAACAGTAGTGAGGACGTTCCTTCTCCCCCGTGGAGGAACCGTACAAGAGGTTAAAGAAGATCTAAATAATTCCATAAAAAGTGTAGTTAAATCATAAAAAATGTTGTAGAACGGGGCTTTTTTAGGGTTTTGTTTTGGTTTATTGTTTGGTTTGAGTACTTTTGTTGCATTAGTTTTTGAGATAAACCGAACGATAAAAGATATGAAAAAATCTAGAAAAGTATTGTTGAGTGCCGTGGCTTGCCTGGCAACGATAGTTCCTATGCAGGGTCAATCTTTTGACCAGGAAAAGCAGGACGCAGTGCAACGCATTGTGGAGAGTAAGTTGCCCGAGCACATGGGCGTGGGCAACCTGAAGGTGCGCTCACTCGTGGTAGAAAATGACACCGTCAAGGTCGATGTGAGTGAGAATTTTGGCGATGTGCCGTTCACCGAGGCTGGTGTGGAGCAGATGCGTGGCGAGATCCGCGAGGCATTGGGCGAGGAATACAATGACAGCCCGGTGCTGATTACCATCGTGGGCAACGACATCAACAAGTACTTTGCCGACTACGAGCCTGCTTATAAGCGTTCTCACAAGCCCTTTATCAGTGAGCTGGACGCCAACCGTCATTATAAGCGCGGCTTGGACGGCAACATCATCGCCATGTGGCCCAGTCACGGCTGGTACTTTGAGCCACTGCTCAACCGCTGGGAGTGGCAGCGCGCTCGACTGATGCAGACCGTAGAGGACATGTACACGCACAGCTATGTGCTGCCGTTCCTCATCCCGATGCTGGAGAACGCCGGTGCCTATGTGTGGAACGCCCGTGAGCGTGACACCCACAACTATGGCGCCGTGGTCGATAACGACCCGTGCGAATTGGCCCAGAACGGCTACAGTGAGCACAATGGCAAGCAGAAGTGGCAGGATGGTGAGGGAGCTGGCTTCGCCTTCTTGCGCGACCAGTACAAGGACTTTGAGAATCCCTTCACCGAGGGTACTTACCGTATGGTCAAGGCCGAGAAGGACAAGAAGAAAGTGTCGACCGCTACTTGGGATGTGGATATGCCCTATAGTGGCGATTATGCCATCTATATCTCTTATAAATCGCTGCCCAACAGCGCGCGTGATGTGACCTACACCGTCAACAGCCAGGCTGGAAAACGCCAGTTCCGCGTCGATCAGACAATTGCAGGAGGAGTTTGGGTCTATATTGGCACTTTCCCTCTCGCTAAAGGTATGAATAAGGCCGTGGTTGAGGTGTCCAACCTGAGCGAGGACAAGGATGCCGTCATCACGGCCGACGCTATCAATGTGGGCGGCGGATACGGCAATATTGCTCGACGTGTGGCACTACCTACCGAGGAAAACCGTCGCATCGCCGCCGAGCAGGAGAACGAGAAATACCTCGGCAAGGAGGGAATTGACTATAGTTACATTGGCAGCGGCAACCATCCCTGGTTCCACCTGGGATCACGTTACTATCTGCAGTGGGCGGGTTTCCCCGACAGTGTCTATTCCACCTCCCATGGCATCAACGACTATAACGATGACTACCGCAGTCGTGGCGAGTGGGTCAACTATCTCGCTGGCGGCAGTGACGTGCTGCCCGACCGCGGAGGCTTGCGGGTGCCTGTTGACCTGTCGTTCTGTCTGCATACCGATGCTGGCGCTACCCCCGACGATGAGATCGTGGGAACCCTGTTGATCTATTGCACCCGTGCTAACGGAAAGCAGTTCGGCAAATATGCCAACGGCACCCCGCGTGAACTGTCTCGCCGCTTTGCCAACCTGCTCTCGACCGAGATTGTCAAGGACGTGCGTGCCAAGTGGGAACCCAACTGGACGCGTCGCGGCATGTGGGACAAGAGTTACTACGAGGCGCGCGTGCCCGAGGTGCCCGCCGTGCTCATGGAGTTGCTCTCGCACCAGAACTTTGCGGATATGAAATATGGCCTGGATCCGATGTTCCGCTTCGACGTGTGCCGTGCCATCTACAAGGGCATGCTCAAGTTCATCGCCCAGCGCGATCACCGCAGTTATGTCGTGCAACCCTTGCCTGTCAACAACTTTGCCATCAGCAAGACCGGTAAGGGTCAATATCTGCTCACATGGGATCCTACCCACGACGACTTGAGCGACAACGCCGATGCCACGGCTTACATCGTGTGTGAGCGCGTGGGAATGGATGGCGGCTTCAAGGAAATCGCCACCGTCAAGGGTCCGCAGTATAGTGTGAGCATCAAAGATCACAAGATGCACAGTTACCGCATCATCGCCATGAACGACGGCGGCCGCAGTTTCCCCAGTGAGATTTTGAGCCTGGGCGAGGTCGCTTCGAGCAAGGGCGAAGTGCTGGTGGTTAACGGATTTACCCGCGTGAGCGGTCCCGATTGGTTTGAGGACAGCATTCGTGCTGGTTTTGACGACGACAAGGACCATGGTGTGCCTTACATCCAGCAGATCAACTACCTGGGCTCGCAGTATGAGTTCCGCCGTAGCATTGAGTGGAAAGACGATGACGCTCCCGGTTTTGGCGCTAGCCGCAGTGACCACGAGACGATGAACGTGGCCGGTAACTCCTTCGATTATCCTGCCGTGCACGGCGATGCGCTGATGAACGCCGGTTACTCCTTCGTTTCTTGCAGCCAGCAGGCATTGGAGAACGGTTATAACACCAGTGACTACCGCCTGATGGACCTGATCCTGGGCAAGCAGAAGGAAATCTCGACTGGAAGCGGCCTGAAGCCCACACGCTTCAAGATCTATACCACGGGTCTGATGGATGCCTTGCGAGAGTTCACTGGCCGTGGCGGCAGCGTGGTGATGTCGGGTTCCTATGTGGGTAGCGACTTGTGGGACAATGCCGCCGGCAACAATGACCTGCAGGGTCAGGCTTTTGTCAAGCAGGTGTTCGGTTTTGAGGGACTGCATGGACGTGCCTCGCTTGACGGCACCGTCATCACGGTCGATTGTCCTGACAGCCGTCTGGGCGAGAAAGGTAAATGCTGGGAATTTGTCAACAAGTTGAACGACTATATGTACGCTGTCGAGTCACCTGACGCTATCCGCGCCAGCGACAGCAAGGGCTTCACTTGGCTGCGCTATGGCGAGAACGGCCTGCCCGCCGCTGTTGCCAGCGACCGTGGCAACTATCGCACAGTCGTGTTGGGCTTCCCGCTGGAATCCATGACCTATTCCAGTGACTTGACCAACCTGCTGGGCCGCATCATGGACTACCTCATTCGCTAACCAGTGTTTTTTAACGCGAATTTCACGAATTAAACTAATTATGCGATTTTAGCACATGATTTCTATAACATCAACGGTTGTCTTATAGAAGTAAACAACAGCATGGATTGTTTCGAAAATTAGCGGAATTCGCATTGATATGACGATTAAATAACAAACTATAAATAGAAGAAAATTATGGGAAGAATTAATTGCTTTATTCCGTTTGTCAGCGCCGAACAGGCCGCGCAGACCATTGAGCACCTCAAAGGTCAGGAACTGGTGAACAAGATTTATCTGCTGGCCACAGTGGACAATCCTCAGCCTGTCGAGGGTTGTGAAATGCTGCCCGTTAACGCGCTGTTCTCCAGCGCCACAATGCGCGAGATCGCCGCTCGCGCCGATGCCGATTTTGTGTTGTTCTACACCAAGTATGACACCCTCAAGATGGGACCGTTCTCACTGGAACGCTTCGCCAAGTTGGCCGATGACACCCGTTCGGGTATGCTCTATGCCGACCACTACAATGTGACCGACAAGGGTGCAGATAAGGCCCCGGTGATTGATTACCAGATGGGTAGCCTCAGGGACGACTTCGACTTCGGTTCAGTGCTGTTCTTCTGTGCGCAGTGCTTCAAGAAGGCTGCGGCCGCAATGCAGGCTGACTATGAATTCGCCGGCATGTACGATTTGCGCCTCAAGCTGTCACAGTTTGCCGCCATCACCCACATCAACGAGTACCTCTACAGCGATGTCGAACTTGACACCCGCAAGAGCGGCGAAAAGATTTTTGACTATGTTGACCCACGCAACCGTGGCCGCCAAATCGAGATGGAGCAGGCTTGCACCGAGCACCTGAAGGAAGTGGGTGGATATCTAGCTCCCACACGCATCGAGGACGGCAAGGAAGTGCCCAACTTCCGCCACATCGAGTTTGATAAAGGCGATTTCGAGGTCGAGGCAACGGTGATGATTCCCGTGCGCAACCGCATCCGCACCATCCGCGACGCCATCGACTCGGTCCTCAAGCAGGAGTGCGATTTCAAGTTCAACCTGATGGTGGTTGACAATTTCTCAACTGATGGAACCCGCGAGGCTATCGCCGAGTACAACGATCCACGCTTGATTCACATCATTGCCGATTTCTATGACATGGGCATCGGCGGTTATTGGAATCTGGCTGCCCACAGCAAGCGGGCCGGCAAATTCATCGTGCAGCTCGACAGTGATGACATGTATAAGGATGAGCACACGTTGCAGACAATGGTGAACGCTTTCTACGAACAGAATGTGGCAATGGTGGTGGGTACCTACCAGATGACCGACATCCACCTCAATCCCATTCCCCCTGGTGTCATCGACCACAAGGAGTGGACCCCCGAGAATGGCCGCAACAACGCCCTGCGCATCAATGGCTTGGGCGCTCCTCGCGCTTTCTATACGCCAGTGTTGCGTGAGGTCAAGATTCCCAACACCAGCTATGGTGAGGACTATGCTCTGGGTCTGAACATCTCGCGTCATTACCAGATAGGCCGTGTCTATACTCCCGTCTATCTGTGCCGCCGCTGGGATGACAACAGTGACGCCTCGCTCGACGTCGAGAAGATGAACCGTAACAACCTCTACAAGGACCGTATTCGCACCTGGGAACTCCAGGCGCGCATCGCCCTTAACAAGAAATAAATCACGCTAAGACTCAAAGCCGCTGAATTTTTATAGCGGCTAGGTGTGAGGCAACTGAGAGCAATGATGAACTACAGCATTACCATTGACAGGCTTTTCAAAAAGCAACTTCGCGATTGGGACGTTGCTAAGCGCAACTATGCGGCTTTGGCAACGGCTGCCACACGCACGTTGCACCTGGGGGGGGCATCGGTAGTGCTGCAGTTCAATCCCGAGCGGATACGCTCATCGGCCGCTGCAATCGACAAGAAATCACTTGCTCGGCGCAAGTGCTTCCTTTGCACCGAGAACCAACCCGCACGGCAGAAAGCGATCCTGTGGGGCAACCGTTACAAAATCCAGGTTAACCCATATCCCATCTTCTCCCGTCACTTGACCATTGTTGACCTGCAGCATGTGCCTCAGCGATTGGCTGGAAGGGTGGGGGAAATGTTGTACCTGGCCCAGTCGTTGCCTGATTTCGTGGTATTCTACAACGGGCCGCAATGTGGTGCGTCAGCCCCTGACCATGCCCACTTCCAAGCGGGTATAAAGGGCGTGATGTCGCTGTGTGATGAGATACTCCATGCCACAACAACGTTGCTGGCCGATAGCGACGAGGGATTTATCGGATATGTCAATGCCCTGGGACGCAGCCTGTTCACCATCGAGACGACGACTGTGCGTGCGGCCGAGCGTTATGCCCTTCGTTTGCTTGATCTGTTACCGCCTTCTGTTGGGGGTGATGAGCCGATGGTCAACGTTTTGTGCTGGTGGGACACGACCGATCGCGTGTGGCGCATTGCCATCTTCCCGCGCCGTAAGCACCGGCCTGCATGTTATGGCGAGGGAGAGGGTAGGCTATTGTTGAGCCCTGGATCCGTGGACATGGGTGGCCTTTGGGCAGTTCCTGAACAAAAGGACTTTGACAGCCTGACTCCCATGCAGATTCAGGCCCTCTATAACGAGTTGTGTTTGTCGCGTGACGACTTGGCGCCGATTCTCAGCCGTTTCAGTCAACGATGGGATGACGCACCATTATTATGAAATGAGGAAAACTGATAAAGATTATGGACGAGAAACTGATACCTCTAGTGAGGGTGGGCATCATGAATGAGCCCGAATTGGAATTTGTGCTCAATGGCGAGTACCGGGTGAATGGGACTGCATGCGTCGGCGCCCATCAGGCCAGATATGCCGATGGGCAAATCGAATGGAACGGCCAGCGCTACAGTGAGCTGCTGTTTGAGCCGCAGGATCCCGAGGCTGCCTCGTTTACACTCAAGGGCGTGACCATCGGTGTGAGCTTCCACTGGAAACGTCAGGAGGACCAGACATTCAAAGGTGCGCTTCACATCATTGTCGAGAACGGCAAGTTAACGCCAATCAACGTGCTGAGCGTCGAGGACTATCTGTTGAGCGTGATTTCCAGTGAGATGAGTGCAAATGCGTCTCTTGAACTTCTCAAGGCCCATGCCGTGATTTCGCGCAGCTGGCTGCTGGCACAGATTCATAATGACAAGGCTACCATGAAGTCTGAAAGCCGTCCTGATGCCACGGGCGAGATGATGGATACCCCCGAAGAACTTGTCAAGTGGTGGGATCGTGACGACCATGTGAATTTCGACGTGTGTGCCGATGACCACTGTCAGCGCTATCAGGGTATCACCAGGGCTACCACCGACAAGGTGGATAAAGCCGTTCGCGCTACTTGGGGCGAGGTGCTCATGCATGGCGGTGAGTTGTGTGATGCCCGTTTCAGCAAGTCGTGCGGAGGCGTGATGGAGGAATTTGAAAACTGCTGGGAACCGCATCACCACGACTATCTAGAGGCACGGCGTGACGGCGAAAACGAGGAGGACTATCCCGACCTCACCCGCGAAGACAATGCCGCTGAGTGGATTTTGTCTAGTCCCAGTGCCTTCTGCAACACTACCGACCCCGAAATCCTGTCCCAAGTTCTTAACGACTACGATCAGGAGACCAAGGACTTTTATCGCTGGAAGGTGGAGTACACCCAGGCCGAAATCGCTCAGCTCATCCATGAGCGCACGGGCATTGATTACGGTCGCATCCGTGACTTGCAGCCAGTGGCCCGCGGCACGAGTGGCAGGCTGTACCGCCTGCGCATTGTGGGTGAGAAACGTGAACGCATCATCGGCAAGGAACTGACCATCCGCTACGCCTTGTCGCCATCATGCCTGTACAGTTCAGCCTTCGTTGTCGAGAAACACGACGTGGACGATGACGGTTATCCCGCTAAATTCGTTTTGCGTGGTGCGGGTTGGGGACATGGTGCCGGCCTGTGCCAAATCGGGGCTGCCGTCATGGGCGCCCGAGGCTACGATTACAAGCAGATCCTGCTGCACTATTTTGTGGGTGCCAGCATCGAGAAAAGATATTGATGTATTCGCCATCACATGTTAGATAATCATAAAATAATCTATTGATATGAAAGAAATTGAGGTTGAATCCAACAAAAGAAACCCGTGGTTGTGGATTACCACGCTGTATTTTATTGAAGGAATCCCCTATTTTCTGGTGAACGAGATTTCAGTGATCTTGTTCAAGAAGATGGGTGTTCCTAATGGACAGATGGCGTTGTTCACGAGTCTGATCTATTTGCCGTGGGTGATCAAGCCCCTGTGGAGCCCCTTTGTAGATATCATCAAGAAAAAACGTTGGTGGATCACAACCATGCAGATTATCATGGCCCTGACGCTGATTCTGCTCACGGTCACCTTGCCGTCACCTGGCGAGGCGATGATACAAGCCGGGACGACCCCCATCAGCCTGTTCACGATTACGCTGATATTCTTTATCATCACGGCCTTTGCAAGTGCGACCCATGATATCGCTGCCGATGGCTTCTATATGTTGGCGCTGTCGCAGAAGAACCAGTCTGCCTTTGTTGGTGTCCGCTCGACGTTTTATCGTCTTGCTAACATCTTCGGTAACGGCGTTCTCGTGTGGATTGCTGGTTACTTGGAGACCAAGACGTCGATACCGCAGGCATGGAAAGTGACGATGGGCATCGCTGCGGCCATCTTGTGTTTGTTCTCGTTGTATCATCTCTTCATGATTCCTCGCCCTGCTAGCGATAAGCCGTCAATCCAGGGCTCGTTCAAGTCTAACAGTTCGGCAATCATGGCTGAGTTCGGCCGCACCATCGCCACCTATTTCACCAAGCCTGGTGTCTGGCTCGCCATTGCCTTCATGCTGCTTTACCGTTTGCCCGAGGCCTTCTTGTTGAAGATGTGCAAACCATTCCTGCTTGACCCGACGGACAAGGGAGGCTTGGCCATGACAACTCAGGATGTGGGCCTTGCTTATGGTACGCTGGGCGTTGCGGCTTTGCTTGCCGGAGGCATCTTGGGCGGCATCTTTTCATCAAAAGTGGGACTGAAAAAAGCTTTGTGGTGGATGGCTGCCTGCATGACTCTGCCGTGCCTCACTTTTGTGTATCTGTCGATGCAGTTGCCTGCCAATTTCTATGTGATTGCGATATGCATCATCATTGAGCAGTTTGGTTACGGATTTGGTTTCACGGCCTATATGCTGTACATGATGTACTTCTCTGAAGGCGAGTTCAAGACATCGCACTATGCCATTTGCACGGCCTTCATGTCGTTGAGCATGATGATTCCCGGCATGTTTGCCGGTTACTTGCAGGAGTCGATGGGATATGCCGCGTTCTTCTGGCTGTCATTCGCCTGCAGCATCGCCACGATTGCTGTGACATTCTTTGCCGACCGCAAGATTGATCCCGATTATGGCCATAAATAAACGTTCAACCCCGATAATTTATAATGCGAATTCCACGAATTAAACAAATTAGTGAAATAAGTAGAATTAGCGTAATTCGTATTAAAAGAAAAGAATAGGAATATGAAAAAGATAGTTTTGATATTGATAGTGGGTGTGCTGGCGGTGATGACGGCCGGAGCGGTCGTCAAGCCTGGTGTGGAGGTGCTGCGTGACGGCGGTTTTGCACAGTTGCAGGGCAAGCGTGTGGGGCTGGTGACCAACCCCAGCGGCATAGACAACAACCTCAAGAGCACCGTTGACATCCTCAACGAGGCGCCTGGCGTCAAGCTTGTGGCGCTGTTCGGCCCTGAGCACGGCGTGCGCGGCAATGCCCATGCGGGCGATGCCGTGGGCGATGCTGTGGACCCGCTGACGGGCATCAAGATGTATTCACTCTTTGGCAAGACCCACGAACCGACGGCCGAGATGCTTCGGGATATCGATGTGCTCGTGTATGACATTCAGGACATCGGGTGCCGCAGCTACACGTTCTATGCAACGATGGGCGTGTGCATGCAGGCATGTGCTAAGTATGGCACTGAGTTTATGGTACTCGACCGTCCTAACCCATTGGGAGGCAACAAGGTCGAGGGCAATCTTGTCGAGCCGGGCTATTTCTCGTTCGTGAGCAAGTATGCTATCCCTTACCTTTATGGTCTCACACCTGGCGAGTTGGCCACTTTCCTCAACGAGGAAGGCATAATCGCCCAGGAGTCTAAAACTGGCCTCAAGTGTAAATTGACCGTCATCCCGATGGAGGGCTGGACGCGCGACATGAAGTTCCGTGACACGGGCATGCCATGGGTGCTGCCTTCACCGCAGATTCCTGCGCCCGAGAACGCCTTCTTTTATCCCGTGTCGGGTATCTTGGGCGAACTTTACATCTTCAACACGGGTATTGGCTACACGTTGCCTTTCGAGACGTTTGCCGCCTCATGGATCAACGCCGACTCGCTGGCGATGCGCATGAATGCCTTGAATCTGCCGGGCATGCATTTCCGCCCCATCAACTACAAACCGTTCTATGCTTTGAGCGTTGCGGTTGACAAGTCTCTGCAAGAGGTGCACGGTGTGCAGATTTACATCACCGACCTCGATGCTGCAAACCTGTGCCTGACGCAGTTCTACTTCCTGCAGGTCATCCACGAGATGTATCCCAATGTGGAACTGTTCGAGCAGAATCCCAAGCGTTATGCCATGTTTGACAAGGTATGTGGCACCAAGGAAATCCGCGAGCGCTTCATCAAGCGCTACCGTGTCGAGGATATCGCCGACTACTGGAACAAGGATGTTGATGTCTTCCGCATCCGTTCTGCAAAATATTACCTATATCATTAATAATCAGAAGTGTATGGCAAAAAACGATAAACGATTGTTGTCGCTTGACATCCTGCGCGGTATCACCATTGCGGGAATGCTGCTGGTCAATAATCCGGGCACGTGGAGCTATCTTTACCGTCCATTGGCACATGCCGAGTGGATTGGTCTGTCGCCCACCGATCTGGTATTCCCGTTCTTCATCTTCTGTATGGGTGTATCGATGGCCTTCTCGCTCAAGAAGTTCAATTACAAGCTCTCTGGGCCGTTGATGTGGAAGATTGTACGCCGCACGCTCATCCTGTTCTTCATCGGTTGGGCAGTACAGTGGTTCGGTCACCTTGTACGAGGTCTGATTAATGGTGATCCTTTCAAGGATGCAGTCAACAATCTCGACACGTTGCGTTACTTGGGTGTGTTTCAGCGGTTGGCGCTGGTCTATTTCTTCGGATCGCTGTGTGCGGTATTTTTCAACCGCAAGTTCATCCCGTGGCTTGTAGGCATCATTCTGGTCATCTACGCCTTGATTTTAGGCCTGGGACACGGTTATGACTTCACGCTCCAGAACATCATCGCCCAAATCGATAACAGTGTGCTGGGCACTGACCACATGTACCACGAGCATGCCTTCGGCGAGAGCCTCTCATTTGACCCTGAGGGTATATTGAGCACCTTGCCGTGTATCGCCCACGTTCTAATCGGTTATCTGGTAGGCCGCATGATTTTGTCGGTACATAACAATACCGAGCGTGTGACCAAGATGCTGCTGTGGGGCACCTTGCTGCTGCTGGCCGGCTGGCTGTTGCAGTATGGAATCCCCTGCGGCAAAAAGATGTGGTCATCGACGTTTGTGATGATTACCTGTGGCATGGCGATGTGCATCCAGGCAATGCTCATCTATTTCGTCGATATCAAGGGGCACAAGGGAAGTTGGGGACGCTTCTTTGAGTCGTTCGGTGTCAATCCTTTGGCTATCTATTTGCTGGGAACAGTGCTGTCAATCCTGTTTGGCGCTATTCCCGTCGGTCATGACATTGACGGTGGCAATATCTCTATCCACAGCGCGGTTTACCACTTCTTCCAGAGCTTCTGTGACGAGTACACTGCATCGGCACTGTATGCCATTGCATTTGTCCTGCTCAACTGGATAGTTGCCCATATTCTCTACAAGAAGAAAATATACATCAAAATCTAGCTAATAATTTAAAACTCAAAATATTATGATGATTCTTATTGCTGACTGCGGCTCCACCAAGATCAACTGGACGCTGCTTAATGGAAAAGAGAAGGTAGCGCAGATTTTCACTACTGGTATGAATGCCTTGCTGCTCACCGAGGAGGAGATGAAGGAGCAGATCAAGCGTGAATTGATGCCTCATCTGACCAACTACAAGGTGGATGAGATTCATTACTATGGCGCCGGCATTATTTCTGACGAAATCAAGCAGCAGGTGGTCAACGCCCTTCGCGCCAATCTGCCCAGTGCCGGCAAGATTGAGGTGGCCAGTGACCTGCTGGCAGCAGCCCGCGCCGTGTGCGGTCGTGAACCCGGTATCGCCTGTATCATGGGCACTGGCAGCAACTCGTGCTACTATGATGGCGAGAAGGTGGTGCTTAACGTGTCGCCGCTGGGCTATATCCTGGGCGACGAGGGCAGTGGCGCCGTGCTGGGCAAACTGCTCGTGGGCGATGTGCTCAAGAAACAGTTGCCAGAGCACCTGTGCGAGAAGTTCATGAAGGAATACAATTTGGATTACACGACCATCATCACTTCGGTCTATCGCAAGCCTGCCGCCAACCGCTTCCTGGCTCAGTTTGCCCCCTTCTTAGAGCACAACATCGATGAACCGTCAATCCACCGCATCGTGCTGCGCTCGTTTACCGATTTCTTTACCCGCAATGTGGCAAGCTACCCCAATTACAAGGAACTGCCATGCAATTTTGTGGGCTCCATCGCATTCTGTGAGAAGGCGGTGCTTCAAGAAGCCGCCCAGGCACTGGGCATTACCATCGGCACCGTGATCAAGGATCCGATGGAGGGCCTCATGAAGTATCACTCGACTGATGAGTAACATTAAAAAGACAGAATTATGGCTTTTGTGAAAATTAGCGAACAACCATCGCTCTACGATAACCTGGAGAAGAAATCGGTGCATGAATTGCTCACCGAGATCAACCAGGAGGACCACAAGGTGGCCGATGCGGTGAAGCTTGCGATACCGCAGATTGAGCGCCTGGTCACGGGCATCGTCGAGCGAATGAAAAAAGGCGGGCGCATCTTCTATATGGGTGCCGGCACAAGCGGCCGCTTGGGAGTGCTGGATGCCAGCGAGATACCGCCCACCTTCGGCATGTCGCCAGGGTGGATAATCGGTCTCATCGCTGGTGGTGATACAGCTTTGCGCAACGCCGTCGAGAATGCCGAGGATGATACTGAGCAGGGCTGGAAAGACCTGCAGGAGTATAACGTCTCGCCGCTCGACACGGTTATCGGCATCGCGGCATCGGGCACAACGCCTTATGTCATCGGCGCCTTGCGCGACGCGCGAGCCAACGGCTGCCTCACCGCCGCTATCACGAGCAACCCTGACGCTCCCGTGAGCGAGGTGGCCGAGATACCCATCGAGATGATTGTAGGCCCCGAGTTTGTGACTGGCAGTTCCCGCATGAAGAGCGGAACGGGCCAAAAACTCATCTGCAACATGATATCGACCACTGTGATGATTCAAATGGGGCGCGTTAAGGGCAACAAAATGGTCAACATGCAGCTTACTAACCAGAAACTCGTGGATCGTGGCACCCGTTGGCTCGTCGAGGAGCTGAAGATCCCCTATGACGACGCTAAGCGCCTGTTGTTGCTCCACGGATCGGTCAAGAAGGCTATTGATGCCTACCGCGGCCAGTAATTGTTAACAATGGTGGCGTATCATTATTATTTTCCGGCGGGACGATAACCGCCCTGCGGACGGGGAATTACTCAAATGATAATTTAAAATCGGTATAAGCATTATAGTATTGTTTATTTTTCCGTGCTGCAGCATGGTCAATATGCCGAGATATGATGACGCAACCATACAGTAGACCAGGAATAATGAAAAGGATAGTATTATTGATGGTGACGGCACTCGTGTGCCTTACGGTGGTCGCACAGGCCAACCAGGACCCGTATTATGCCCGTCGGGCGACCCTCTTTGACGAGTTGCCCATTGGCAAGAAGGACATCGTCATGCTGGGTAACAGCCTCACCGACGGCTGTGAGTTCAATGAACTGCTGGGCAACCGCCACATCAAGAACCGTGGCATCGTGGGCGATATCGTGCAGGGACTCATCGACCGCATTGGCCCTATCATTGAGGGCCAACCCCGCAAACTGTTCATCATGAGCGGAGTCAACGACATCTCTCACGACGTCGGTGCCGACAGTATCGCCCGTGCGATGGAGAAACTGATTGTGATGATCAAAAAAGGCTCTCCAAGAACAAAAATTTACCTCCAGAGCCTGTTGCCGTTCAACAATGAGGTGCGCGAGTGGAAACTGCTTAAGGGCCATGACCACGTTGTTGTCGAGGCCAATGTGTTGCTTGAACAAGTCGCAAAACGCCAAGGGGTGACGTGGATCAACTTGTACCCGTTGTTTGCCGATGAGAATGGTCACTTGCGTGCCGACCTCACTAATGATGGCCTTCACCTCATGGGCAAGGGGTATCTCATCTGGCGTGATGCGATACGTCCTTATATCAAGTGATACTTGTGACTATGCCTCGTTGATGCCGAAGCATTCCTTGATGCAGCGGCGTATGGCTTCGGCATTCTCGCTGGAGTTCTTGAGGATATTCAGCACGCCGCGAATGTAGTCATCCTTGCTCTTGAAACCGCACAGTGTGGCGACATTGCTGTCGTTGAGCATCTGCTTCTGGTTATACACGCGCAGGATGCTGGCGTAGTCCTCATTGTCCTCATAGGCATGGAACTCCCTGCACAGCTGGTCGTACAGGCCGCGCGGATTGATCTCGCTTACCAGTTCAATCATGTGCTCCTCCAGGGCGCTGATGGTGCGGAACTTCATGTCGATGCGCAGTTCCACATCGTGCTTCACGCGATGTCGCACGTGCTGAAGTGCCTGCTGCTTGAGTTCGCGGGTAAACATATCTATCACACGCTTTTTCACCTTGGGGAACACGATGTTCTCGTTGCGGCGCTTGTTGCGGGCCACCGCACGGATGACGCCCTCAAGCATGAATAGGTTCTCGATCTCGGCAACGTCAGGAACGAGGATGTTTTTCTTGCGCAAATACTCTACCTCCTCGTCGCTGCGGCGGTCTCGGTCCACAATGCCGCGGCTGTCAAGCTGATGGAAGTTCTGCAGGTCTCCGAAAGAACGCACCGTTTCGATGACCTTGTTGCAGCTGCCCAGCGGCTTGATGGTGTATTCTGGGAAAATGAGCGGATAAAGCTTGGCGTCGATGCTGTGCTTGTCATCACCCTCGATGAAGAGGACCGGCTTGCGGCTGCCCAGCAGGTCGAGCAAGGCAGTGTCCAGGTCGCGGCTCGATGTCATCACCTCATAGTCCCAGGCCATCGACTCGGGATCAAACTCCCTGACCCAAACGCACTGGTTGTCGATGCGTGACGTGGCAAATCCCACGTCATGGGTGTTGTAGATAAAGGTGCAGTCGGGGCGCAATTGCTCGAGCACGTTCCACAGCGTGCGCATGATGCTGCTGTGGATAAAGGTCTCGGGGTCATCAACCAGGATGGCGGCATCGGGCATCGCATAGAGTACCGCACCGATGTAGTAGAGCACCGATTTCTCACCGTCGCTCAGTCGCAGTAGCGGATACTTGTCTTCATACCCCTCGGTGGCAAACATCAGCTTGCCGTTCTCGCGTAGCACCTTGTTCTTGGGGAACACTTCCTGCCACTTCTTCACGGTGATGTCGAGTTTGGTCTTGGGAAACTCCATCTGCTCGCCCATGAGACGGTGCGCCTTGAAATTCATCAACTCACGCACCTCGTCGTTGAACATCACGTAGAACAGTTTGTCAAACTCGGTCTCGGCCAGATTTTTCACCTGCGGATTGGCCGCGTTCATGCGGTTGAACAGGTCCTCGATGGAGCCTTTCAGCGGTTCGGCTTTGACCGAGGTGGTGAAGAGCGCCTTCAGAGCTGAAATGCGGTAAGCCTTGTCTCCTAATTCCTCGACCAGTGCCGAGCAAAAGCGGCTCTTGCCCGCACCGTTAGTACCAATGATGGTGATCTGCTTTGATTCTTGCAGCACTTCGGGCTGTTTGCCATCTATTCTTTTTGGTAATCTGATGTCCATATTCCAGATGATGCTTTGTTTTCCAGTGGGTAAAATTAGCGATTAATTTTCATTGTGCAAAAGATTTGCCCTTGAAAGTGCCCGATTGGGCATTTTTTCACATTGTTGTAACACTTGATATGCATTATTATTGCTAATTTTGTCGTCGTTATGATGGACTATGTGAACGCTTTTGTGTCGATGCTCAATGGCATGTCGCCTTACCTTTTACTGGGTTTCCTGATAGCGGGATTGCTTCATGCATTTGTGCCCTCGACAATCTATAGCCGTTATCTGGCAGGAACTGGGTTCCGCTCGGTAGTGACGGCAGCCTTGTTCGGCGTGCCGTTGCCCTTGTGTTCCTGCGGCGTGCTGCCCACAGCGGTTGCCCTGCGGCGCAGCGGCGCTTCGCGTGCGGCATCAACATCGTTCCTCATCGCCACGCCGCAGACGGGTGTGGACAGCATTGCCGCGACTTACTCGATGATGGGCCTGCCCTTTGCCATCCTGCGCCCCGTGGCAGCACTGGTGACCTCGTTGATAGGAGGTCTGGCCGTCGGTCATTGGGAGCGCAAGGGCGACCTTGACGACGCGCATGATGAGGCTAACTATGAATTCAGCCAGTTGCCACAAGGATTGTGGAAAAAGGTCGTTGAGACTTTCAAGTACGGCTTTTTCGACATGATGCAGAGCATTGGCCGCTGGTTGCTGATAGGCCTGGTGGTGGCCACGCTCATCACCGTGTTGCTGCCCGATGATTTCTTCTCGACCTATGCCCGCTGGCCGCTGTTGAACATGTTCATCATCGTGGCGGTGGCAGTGCCCATGTATGTATGTGCCACGGGTTCCATCCCCATTGCCGCAGCCCTCATGCTCAAGGGTATGTCGCCTGGCTGTGCATTGGTGTTGCTCATGGCTGGTCCTGCCGCTAATTTGGCTTCGATGTTTGTCGTGAACAAGTCCTTCGGGCGCAAAGCAACTGCAGTCTATCTGATGTCAATTATTGGAGGTGCCATGGGTTTCGGCCTGCTGGTGGACTATCTGCCGGGTATGAGGGATGCGTTTGTCAATGCGTTGCCCTGCCACATGATGCATCATGAGCACATGATGGGTGCTTCGTGGCTGAACACGGTGTGCAGTATTGCCCTGCTTGGCATGATTATTGTGGCATTGGGCGCAAAATACTGGAAATCTTATCAAATCAAACAAAATAAAACAACCGCGATGAAAGAATTTAAAGTGAAAGGCATGATGTGTGTCCACTGTAAGGCCAACGTCGAGAAAGGCCTCGCCGCTCTCCCCGGAGTAGAAAAAGTAACTGTTGACTTGGCTAAAGGTACCGCCCTTGTCGAGGGTAACGTCCCCGACCAACTCGTCATTGACTGCATCGAGGATCTCGGATACCAGTATGAACCTTAAATCTGCGACTAAAGCGGGTTATTTGAAGGCTGTGTAGATGGTGCAGGTGCCCAAAGTGAGACGCTTGAAGGTGGCGTCGTGGAGACCTGCATGTTGCATCAGTTGCAGCATGTCATTGCCCTGGGGGACAGCAGCGATACTGGTTGGCAGGTAGCGATAAGCGCTCTTGTCGCCACTCTTGAGGGAACCGAACCATGGAATGATGTGCATCGTGTAAAGGCCATAGAACCAGCGTATTATGCGGTTTGTGGGTGTCGATAATTCCAACACGCACAACATGCCACCCGACTTGAGCACTCGGGCCATCTCGCAATAGCCCTGTTGCAGGTGCTCAAAGTTCCGTACGCCGAAGGCCACCGTCACGGCGTCAAAGGTCTCATCGGCCATCGGTAACGCCAGGCAGTCGCCTTGCTCAAAGGATATCACCTCGTCCAGTCCACGCTGCTTGACCTTGCGGCGCGCCTCGTCAAGCATCCCCTGTGACAGGTCGATGCCTGTGATGTGGCTGGGCCGTAATGATTGGTGCAACTGGATAGCGAAGTCGCCCGTCCCTGTCGCCACATCAAGAATGTGGGCAGGATGAATGCACTTTAACCGCTTGACTGCCAGCCGTCTCCACCAAATGTCGATGCCTAGTGTCATCGCACGGTTCATGAAGTCATAGGCGGGCGCAATCGAGTCAAACATCTGCCTGACCTGTTCGGTCTTGGCCATGTCATGGGTGCCATAAGGGGTCACCTGTTCGACTTTGTTGCCGTTGTCGGTAGTCATGCGTGCTCTTCGTTGGGTTGCTTGTAGTCGTCACGCCCCTCTCGGCGTTCAGCGTTGTAGAGTTTGTTCTCCTCTTGGAATCGCTCATAGGCTTCAACAATGCGCTGCACCAGTTGGTGGCGCACAATGTCCTTTTTCTCAAATACCACCTTTCCGATGCCTTTCACGCCGTCGAGCACATGCAGGGCATGAATCAGGCCCGAAGTGACGCTGCGTGGCAGGTCAATCTGGGTGGTGTCGCCGGTGACGATCATCTTGGAACCCATGCCCAGTCGGGTGAGGAACATCTTGATCTGGTGAGTGGTAGTATTCTGAGCCTCGTCAAGCACGATGATTGCGTCGTTGAGCGTGCGGCCACGCATGAAGGCCAGTGGCGCGATCTGGATGACGTTGTTTTCCATGTATTCCTTGAGTTTGGCTTGCGGAATCATGTCCTCGAGGGCGTCATAGAGCGGTTGCAGGTAAGGATCGATTTTGTCCTTCATGTCGCCTGGCAGGAAACCCAGTTTCTCGCCGGCTTCGACAGCAGGTCGCGAAAGAATGATTTTGCGTATCTCGCGGTTTTTTAACGCGCGCACGGCCAAGGCTACTGCAAGGTAAGTCTTACCTGTTCCGGCAGGGCCCAGCGCGAATGTCAAGTCATTGTGCATGAACGTCTTGACTAGCAGTTGCTGATTGGGAGTGCGACCGCTGATTGGCTTGCCGTTCACGCCATACAGAATCACGTCGTCCATCTTCAACTGTTTGGGCGGCGTGCCTTTAATGGTGTCGATGATGACATCCTCGGGCATGGTGTTGTACTGGGCGCAATAGTCGGCCAGTGAATGGATCTTCTGTTCAAACTCGGCCGTCTCGCTGTCATCGCCGATAACGGTGATGACGCTACCCCGAGCTGCCATGCGCAGTTTCGGGAACAGGTTGCGTATAAGTTGTATGTTACTGTTGTTCACCCCATAGAAAGTCACGGGGTCCACGTTGTCAATGATAATGTGTCGTTCTATCATTCAATATTTGTCATGTATGATACCACAAAATTACACAAAAAATCGTTTCCACAACATTTCCCGCCTCTTTTTATCATATTTTGTGCCGCTTGGTCCAGGTGCTGTTATCTCTAAGAAAAATCTTTAAGAAATAATGAAAAGAACTAAAAACTAGCGGCCAATAAATCCACATCTGAAAACTTTTAACTATATTTGCAGGTTAATAGGTTCATTTTTGCCTATTGAGATTAATCAATGGGCTGAATGATAATAGATTAATGAGAAATAACAATACCAAGATATGAGCGAAAAGACTAATGGAAAGAAAAAGAACAGGTGCCGCAGCATCGTCCGCAAGATGTGGACATGCTTCGCTGTCTTTGTAGGCTTGCTGGCGTTACTGTTTGTATTGATCTACAACGGTGTGATTGGCTATATGCCGCCCATCGACCAGTTGAAAAACCCCACCGACAAATTCGCATCCACCATTTTCAGTTCTGATGGTGTGGAGATGGGACGCTATTACCGCAGCCGCAGTAATCGCATCTATGTGGACTTTGACGAGATGTCTCCTCACTTGACCGATGCTCTTATCGCTACCGAGGATTCGCGATTTGATGAGCACTCGGGCATTGATGTGAAGGCTCTGGGCCGCGCTGTCATCAAGCGCATCATCATGGGTCAGAAAAGCGCTGGTGGTGGTAGTACCATTACCCAGCAGCTTGCCAAGCAGTTGTATTCGCCCGAGTCGCACAACATCTTTGAGCGCGCCTTGAAGAAGCCTGTCGAGTGGGTCATCGCAGTCAAGCTTGAACGCTATTACACCAAGGACGAGATCATCAAGATGTACTTCAACCAGTTTGACTTCTTGAACAACGCTGTGGGCATCAAGATGGCCTCTAGGGTCTATTTTGACAAGGAGCCTAAGGACCTCAACATCCAGGAGGCTGCCACGCTGGTGGGCATGTGCAAGAATCCGTCCTATTATAATCCCGTGCGCTATACCGAGCGTACACGCCAGCGCCGCAATGTGGTCTTTGAACAGATGGTCAAGGCGGGTTACTTGAGTGAAGCCGAGTGCGAACAGCTTAAGACCCTACCTCTGGTTTGCAAATTCCAGAAGCTGGACCACAATGACGGCCCTGCTCCTTACTTCCGTGAAGAGTTGCGACGCGTGATGACCGCCAAGAAGCCCAAACGCAGCGATTATCCCTCATGGAACCAGCAGGCCTTTATCGATGACTCGGTGGCATGGGCCGTTAATCCCTTGTTCGGCTGGTGCAACAAGAACACCAAGCCCGATGGCTCACATTATGATATTTATACCGATGGCTTGAAGATCTACACCACAATCGACTCTCGCATGCAGGAATATGCCGAGAAGGCTGTGGTCAAGCACATGAGCAAGACCCTGCAGCCCGCTTTCCTGCGTGAGCGCGGTGGTACTAAGAATCCTTATACCAACAACAAACAAGAGCTTTCCAGCGCTGGAAAGCAGGCACTTATTAATGCAGCCATTCGTCACAGTGAGCGCTATCGTGTCCTCAAGAACCAGGGTCTGAGCGATGCTCAAATCATGGAGAACTTCAAGAAGCCGGTGCAGATGCACCTGTTCAACTATGAGGGCGGCTTTGATGCCCAAATGACGCCGCTCGACTCACTGCTTTACACCAAGTCGTTCCTGCGTTGCTCCATGATGTCGATGGATCCTGTGACAGGCTTTGTGAAGGCCTATGTTGGCGGTCCCAACTTCCGTTTCTTCAAGTATGACATGGTATCGACCGGTCGTCGCCAGATTGGTTCGACCGTTAAGCCCTTTGTTTATTCCCAAGCCATTGAGTTTGGTGGCTTGACGCCCTGTTCGACCCGTCCTGGCGGTGCACCTAACATTATATGGAATAATGAGGTGTACAACCCACAAAACGAGGGCAGCGGTGGCGGTATGGACCTGCGCAATGCGTTGAAGTACTCCAAGAACTGGATTTCGGCCGGATTCATGCGCGGCACCCGCGAGAACTGGATTGAGCGCAATGGCTACTACACCATGACCCCTGAGGAATTGGCGAAGTGGATGCACAGCTTCGGCATCACGAGTTACCTCGACCCCGTGCCGGCATTGAGCCTGGGCTCCTGCGAGGTGACACTGCGTGAGATGGTGGCAGCCTATTCGGCATTTGCCAACGGCGGCATGCGTGTCGAACCAGTTTATGTGTCACGCATCACCGACAACCGTGGTAATGTACTTGCCGAGTTCACGGGCAACCAGACCGAGATCATGAGTGAAGACACATATCTGAAGATGCTCTCGATGCTTACCGAGGTGGTTGATGGTGGTACCGGTGCGCGACTGCGCTACGCTTACGGTATTACAGCCGAGATGGGCGGTAAGACGGGTACAACCAACTTCCACAGCGATGGTTGGTTCATGGGCTTCACTCCCGAGTTGGTGACTGGTGTTTGGGTCGGTGGCGAGGAACGCTACATCCACTTTAACAGTATGGCTATGGGACAGGGTGCCGAGGCTGCACTGCCCATCTTGGGATACTTCATGAAGTGGATCTATGACGACAAGTCGTTGCCCTACAAACAGAGTACCAAGTTTGAATTCCCCAAGAATTTCAATGCCTGCGGTGACGAGCTCAGCGGCTACTACGGTGGCGGCGGTGGCGGTTGGCACGGCGGCGGTGGCGGAGATGACGACGGCGGTGGCGGCGGAGGCCAAGACGAAGCCGTCGAAGGACTCTTCGATTAACGCACAAAAGAAGCCGAGCAAAATGCTCGGCTTCTTTTGTGTTAGATACTAGATACTTCTATTATCTAAACAGTCCCTTTGCTGCTGCAAGAGTGTTGTTCATCAGGGAGCAGATGGTCATGGGACCTACACCACCGGGGACGGGGGTGATGTATTCGCACTTGGGAGCTACCTCGTCAAACTTAACGTCACCATTCAAGCGGTAACCCGTCTTGCTCTCAGGGTCGGCAACGCGGGTCGTGCCCACGTCAATGACGATAGCGCCGTCCTTCACCATGTCGGCAGTGACAAAGTTGGGGCGACCGATGGCAGCGATGATGATGTCGGCCTGACGGCACTCTTCCTTGAGCGTTGCCGAGTGACTGTGGCAAACGGTGACGGTGGCATCGCCATGCTCTTTCTGGAGCATGAGCTGTGCCATGGGTTTGCCCACGATGTTACTACGGCCCAGCACCACGCACTTCTTGCCTGAGGTGGGGATGTTATATCGCTTCAGCAAGGTGATGATACCCAGTGGAGTAGCCGAGATGAAGCTGGGCAAACCCAGCGCCATGCGGCCGGCATTCATCGGGTGGATACCGTCCACGTCCTTGCGGTAATCGATGGTGTTAATGACATGCTGCTCGTTGATGTGCTTGGGCAACGGCAGTTGCACGATGAAGCCGTCCACATCGTCGTCCTCGTTGAGTTTCTTGATGCAATCGAGCAGTTGCTCCTCGGTCGCATCCTCGTCAAAGCGGATGAGTGATGACTTGAAACCGCACTTCTCGCATGCGATTACCTTATTCTTCACATATGCCTCCGAACCTCCGTCATGACCGACGAGCACGGCAGCCAGATGCGGGCGCTTCATGCCCGCTGCTATCATTTGCTCTACCTCAGCCTTGATCTCTTCCTTGATGGCCGCGGCAGTTGCTTTTCCGTCTATCAGTTTCATAATTACCTAGTTATCTCCTGTTTTTCTAGTTCTTTCTCAGAATCAAGGCACAAAATTACCACAAAAAAACCAATTACCCTATCATTACCCCTATTTTTTCTTACCTCAAGACTCACACGGGATCGACGTCATAGTAGAGACGCACGGCCTTCATGCGGGCGTCGGCGGCAATCATCTGCTCGTATAGGTTCCTCAGAATGCCCTTCACTTTGCTCATCGACGCGGCGGTCTCCATCTTGAGCATGATTTGGCGGATGTACATGTTTTGTATCCTTGCCACAAATGGCGCCATGGGGCCCAGGACACGTGTGCCGAACACCTGCCGCAGCAGGTTGCTGTACCTGACCGCTAGCTCGCCCACCGTGGCATCGTCGCGATGCTTGATGTAGATGTTGATGACCTTGGTAAACGGCGGGTAGTTGAATTTCTGGCGATCGGCCAGTTCGTGCTGGTAAAACCCCTCATAATCGTGGGCTTTTACAAACTTGATGACATCGTGCTCGGGGTTGCTGGTCTGGATGATGACCTGGCCCTGCTTGTGGGCGCGTCCTGCGCGTCCCGACACCTGCTCAAGCATGTCAAAGGCGCGCTCGTGGCTGCGGAAGTCCGGGAAGTTGATCATCGTGTCGGCATTGAGGATGCCCACGATGCTCACCGCGTCAAAGTCAAGTCCCTTGGTCACCATCTGCGTG